>NZ_CP035492.1:2340000-3040000 GCF_004135365.1 Paenibacillus protaetiae
TTTTTGCTTGCCAATATATCGAGCAGCAGTGCACAACATGATTTCATTTTATTCATCACCGAAAATTCGCAGGCCAGCATAACCAGTTCCACTCTAAGCTGCAACGACTCCGGACTTGCGGTGAGCTCTTCATACAACTTGTAGATGCCGGGATGCACCCTGCGCAATTGAACCCATAACGCATCGTCCGCTGTTAATCCCTCTTCAATCAGTATAAGATGCGCCCAATGATGCAAGGCATGAACCACATGTGCGTGCGCATCTAAAATGTGATGTTCCCCCAAATGATGTTTGGCCAGCAAATATTCCGATAAAAAGCCGGAAAACCGAGAAAGGAGCCTCCGCTCCTTCAAACAGTCTGCATTTATTGTTAATTGCTTTTGTGCGTTATGAATAAAACCTTCCGCGTCCAACCATATCTCCCCCTGAACTAGCCATTGAATAAAATCGCGATTTTCTCCTGTAAGTAGCTGATGCTGTATGCTTGCCCAGACAACCGATCGGATCAAAATGCGCTTCCCATTTATCATGACTAGCTCAGTAGCTAAAGCTGAATCGTTGTCTTCCTTTATAACAAGCAAAATTGAATCAAAACCGTTTATAGCGGTGGTACTCTGAGACTTCGGATGCTCCCAAAAAACAAGACCGATACAAACCGGGTAAGCCTTAAATCTGCTGATCAAATAATCCCTTGTTTGTTCCATGGTGCCTCCATATAGCTTTCAGTCCAAGCATTAAGCTATAATAATGATCTGTGGGATATGTTTTCGACAATAGCATATGAATTTCCTGCTTGTACAGGAGAAATACCGCCTCAACCAATTACTGCCATACATATGGAAAGGACTGGGACGAAGTGAACAAATTCTTTTTTAAATCGGCGAAGATTAACGAATTTCGTTTGTGGGGTTTAGTGTTTACTCTCATTGGAATGGGCGTTATGATTCTAGGAACAGCAGGCATTGTTTTTTGGGGGCAGGCAGGCAAAATTATGGCCGCCATCTTTATGGTTATCGGCATGATATCCCTGCTTATCAGCGTAGCCGTCTACTTCTGGGCCGGAATGATGTCCACAAGCGCCACGATGCTGGAATGCCCGGAATGCGGCAAGCCAACCAAAATGCTTGGCCAAACCGACCGTTGCATGTTCTGCAAAACGATATTGACGCTTGACCCTGCACAGGCAACCCACGGGCATACCCATACGACAACCAAGTAACTACATAAGATTATAAAAAAGAGGCCGTTCCGGAAAGAACGGCCTCTTTTTTTCTGTTCATCGGTTTATTGTGAACCGAGCAGCGCCGGCAGTCCGTCAATGCTCCGCATACCGCCTTCATTTCAAATCCCCCGATCGCTATATAGAAGGAGTACAAATGCTGCATGCAAAATGATGTATCCTTACGGATTATGAAGGGCTTGATTAATGGTATTCCAAATCGACTGCGTCTGGAAGTTTCTCTGCCAAGTGGCTACTCCGGCGATTCCGTATTTATGGGCGATCGCTATGCGTGCCTTGATGGAAGTATCATCTTCAATCCAAATCCGGTTTAACGAACCGTTTTCCGTGTATTCCACATAGTTTTGGCCGGTTTCTTCATTAAAAACGGGCTTAAGCTTTTTGTCGGCGATAATGTTTTTCACTTTATCCATGCCTGCCGGCTTGGATGAAACTTTAATACCGCCTTTAGCATCTTTGACTTCTGTCCAAATCCGGGTATATAGCGGCATGCTTAAAATCAGTTTGTCCGGCGGCACTTCATCTTCTTGAATAATCCGCGCTAATGATTGCTCCGTCCAGCTCAGCGATGCAACTGATCCTGAAGTTGGACTGGATGCCCAATGTTCATCGTAGGCCATCACCATCATATAATCCACCGCTTTGCCGAGCGCCTTCCGGTCAAGGAACAGCGACCACATTTCGCTGGTTGATTTCGGCGTAACATCAATAGAAACGACAAGGCCTTGCTCATGAAGCAGCGGGGTTAGCTCTTTTACAAACTGAACCAGATTGGCTTTATCCGCAGTAGCGACGTTCTCAAAATCAATGTTGATCCCTTGTAAATCATACAGCTGAGCGAACGCAATGAGCTGCTGGATCATTGAAAATCGGGTATCGGCATTCGCCAGCGCTGCAGTGGTCCTGGCCGGTTCAAAGCCGTTGCTGAACAAAGCCCACACCTGCATCCCTTGACTGTGCGCCCAGCGCACATACGCCGGATCAGCTTTGCCTTTGATCGTTCCTTTGCCGTCCTGAAGCTCAAACCAGGTTGGGCTGACAACATTCACGCCTTCCAGCTTGCCGATTTTGTTCGGGTCAGGTTTTACGTCGTAAACGGCTTCCCAAGTCAAATTAATCGGTTTGCCGGCTGTTTTCCAAGCAACAAACGGTTTATCTTTCTGAGGAGCGGCAACCTGCTCGATCCGGGTCAATACCGCGTCCGGCTTGGCCATATATCCGGGATGCCCGTCGGGGCCTTGTACGTAAAGCCAGCCTTGTTTTTCACCCCATATCCGGACTGTTTCGCCTTGCGGAACCTTCTCCACCATCGGCTTGCGGATACTCGGACCGGTCCGGATAGCCGATCCTTTGGTTTTGCCCGCTTCGGCAAGCTGAACGCTTTGCCCCGCAAGCAGCAGCGTTACAACCCCTGTATGCTCGGCATATTCGGCTTTGACGCCATATAGCTCTTGCACAGGAGTAATCGGCACATAAACTATTCCGTCTTTTTTCTCAGCGGCAACCGTCAGCTTGTACGGCTTCTGATTAATCGTTGCAGTCAGCGACTCTGTCCGCAAATGAAGCACCTTGCTCGCTGTCGTCATCACGATGGAACCGGTAGCTTCTTCATAGTAGATAGGCTTGTCCGGCCCCAGCACGGTATTCAGCACATCAATCGGGAGCAGAATCTCCTCATTCTCCAGCAGCGCGCCTTCCGAAGCGGTTTCCCCTTGAACCATAATGGGATGCTGAAAACCATATTGAGGAAAAATTAGCTGCCCATTCGGAATAAACTTCAAATATCCAAACCAGCAAACAGCAAGCAGCATGCCGACCATAAAGAAAAAAGCAAAATACCTCCCGGTTCGTCTGCGCCTTCGGCGTGGCGGCATCCGGGTGTACATCGTCTCCAATCCTTCACTCTCCCGTATGTTTACTTGTTCGATCAAATTCTGCTTGCGCAACGCCCATAATGAAAAACGCGCAGACTAGCGATGATGACTTGATCGCTTTCCTGCGCGTTTACTTCAGGTTACCGCCATATCCTTAATGCTGGTGTACACCGCTGCAGGATTTGCACAAACCGTATATTTCCATGCGATGCCCTTGTACAACAAAACCGGTTTCGGCTGACGCCGCATACTCCACTTCAACAAGCGGCGGATAATCAAAATCAACAATGGACCCGCATTTTTTGCAGATCGCGTGATAGTGATTCGTTAAATCAGCATCAAACCGGCTGGAATCATCTCCAAACGTCAATTCTCTAACTAGTCCCGCATCTACAAATAACCTCAGGTTATTATAAATAGTTGCCACGCTCATACTCGGAAAATTAGGCGACAGTGCTTTATATATTTCATCTGCTGTCGGATGTGTCATCGAGTCCATCAAATAGCTTAAGATGGCGTGACGTTGCGGGGTCATTCGGACGCCACTCATTTTCAATTGCTCCAATGCTTCGTTAACGTTGGCTCCCATTCCCCTCACGCCTTTCCAAATATTATTTAAGAATTGTTCTAATTTAGTTCTCATTTACTATTGTACGTGTTTTCAAAAGAATTTGTCAATGAAAGCGCCTCACTTCTACTATACGACTTTTAGGAGCCGCTCATGTTATATTGTTTTGTCCACGATTTCCGGCCCTGTTACTCTAGGCTAACGCGGCTAACGCCTTCCAGCTGCTTGATTTCGTCTAATACAACCCAATCCCCATCCGGCTTCGGGCTGCGTATATAAAATTGCAGCATCATCTGGGCGGGGCTGTCCCGCTCCGAATCATCTTCAATAATAAGCTTTTTTACAATAATTTGCCGGTCGCTTAGCATGGCATGAATTGTTTTTAAAATAAACGGCCGGTCCGTTAATTGAACCTTCAGCAGCTTCTCCGTACGGGAAGCGATATACTTGCGCTCCAGCTTATTAAAGGTGTACAACACAAGCAGCATGATCAGCGTCACAGAAATAGAGGCGAAATAAAAACCTGCGCCGGTCGATAAACCGATTGCCGCAACGACCCACAGCGAAGCGGCTGTGGTCAAACCGGTAATTGACTTCCCTGTAAATAAAATGGTGCCAGCACCTAAAAAACCGACTCCTGTCACAACGGCAGACGCCAGTCGGGCAGGATCTACACGAACATTCGTCTCGTTCACAAACTCCGAGAATCCGTACATAGAAAGCAGCATCAGCAAACAGGAGCCGAGGCAAACCAAAATATTGGTGCGCAGGCCGGC
This sequence comes from Paenibacillus protaetiae, assembly GCF_004135365.1. Taxonomy (NCBI): domain Bacteria; kingdom Bacillati; phylum Bacillota; class Bacilli; order Caryophanales; family Paenibacillaceae; genus Paenibacillus; species Paenibacillus protaetiae. Next base: position 2,344,459 of record NZ_CP035492.1, read on the forward strand.
TGCATGATTGGACTGCTCCCGTTCAAATCCGATTAATCCGCCCAATACGACGGCAAGCAAGAGGCGCAATAAAATATGCCAGTCACTGATTTGCCATGGCGTAGCAGTCATAACGTCCATTGTTACCGCTCATCCGCCCCTTCATCCAAATGATCATTGTTACATCATATGCAGGCGATGATCGCAATCGCCCTTTATTTGCATTAACGAAAATAAAAAAATAGCGCGGGCTTGTCCAATTTCAGTTAGCCGGCCTGTAAAAAAAGCCGCTCAGAACTGTTCTGACCGGCCATATACATCAAAAGCCTCCCGGGTGGGAGGCTTCAGATCCTTTCGCCGGCTGTCCAGGCCGGCTTCATACGCAGCTGTAGTAAACTAAGCGTTTAGTATAGCTGCATGCGTTATGGATGACAAGGCGATAAGCAGGGATGCTGCCGCTACGGCGTTCAGCCGTTCAGCTTATCCATGAGCAGCTTATTAACGATAGCCGGATTGGCTTTGCCGCGTGTTTCTTTCATGATTTGGCCAACGAGGAATCCAATCGCCTTTTCTTTGCCGGCACGGTAATCTTCCACCGATTGCGGGTTCGCTTCGACGATTTTGTCGACGATGGCAAGAATTGCGCCTTCATCGCTGATTTGCACGAGGCCTTGCTCTTCGACGATTTGCTGCGGGCGTTTGCCGGATTCCAGCATCGCTTTGAATACCGTCTTCGCAATTTTGCTGCTGATTGTGCCTTTCTCAAGCAAGCCAATCATTTCGCCGAGGCCTTGGCCGGTCAGCTTCACTTCCGCCAGCTCCAGACCGTTTGTGTTCAGATAGCCGAGCAGGTCGCCCATGATCCAGTTGGAGACGGCTTTGGCGTCCTTCGTGTAGTTCAAGCTTTCCTCGAACAGGTCCGCCAGCTTGATGGACGAAGTGATGACTTCGGCATCGTAGGACGGCAGCCCGTATTCGGAAGTATAACGCGCTTTGCGGGCGTCCGGAAGCTCCGGAATTGATGCGCGCACGCGTTCTTTCCATTCTGCATCAATATGCAGCTGAACAAGGTCAGGGTCCGGGAAGTAGCGGTAATCATGCGCTTCTTCTTTGCCGCGCATCGAGAACGTTTTGCCTTGGGCTTCGTCCCAGCGGCGCGTCTCCTGCACGACTTCTCCGCCTTCGTCCAAAATTTGCGCCTGGCGGAACTGCTCGTACTCCAAGCCGCGCTGTACGCCGCGGAAGGAGTTCATGTTTTTCAGCTCGGCGCGGATGCCGAACTTCTCCTGGCCCCAAGGGCGCAGGCTGATGTTGGCGTCGCAGCGCAAGCTGCCTTCTTCCATTTTGACATCGGAAACGTCGCAATAGAGCATGATCGCTTTCAGCTTCTCAAGGTATGCCTTCGCTTCCTCCGGCGTACGGATGTCCGGCTCGGACACGATCTCGACAAGCGGCGTCCCGACACGGTTAAAGTCAACAAGCGATGCGTATCCGCCGTCTACGTGCGTCAGCTTACCCGCATCTTCTTCGAGGTGAAGGCGCGTAATGCCAATCCGCTTCGTCTGGCCGTTCACTTCGATGTCGATATAGCCGTTCTCGCCGATCGGCTTGTCGTATTGCGAGATTTGATATGCTTTTGGCGAATCGGGGTAAAAATAGTTTTTGCGGTCGAACTTCGTAACATCCGCAATTTCACAGTTCAAAGCCATAGCCGCTTTCATGGCAAATTCTACGGCTTGCTTGTTTAATACCGGCAGGACGCCGGGATGCCCAAGGCAGATCGGGCATGTATGCGTATTAGCCGGCGCGCCGAAGGACGTCGAGCAGCCGCAAAAGATTTTGCTTTTGGTATGCAGCTCCACGTGCACTTCGAGGCCAACTACGGTTTCGTATTTGGTCGCTTCAGACATTGCTATCGTTCCTTTCGTTCGCTTCGCTTTGTAGGGGACTACGCCATAGGCCTTCTACAGCTGCGGGCGCTGCTTATGGTAATCGGTATGCTGCTCGAAAGCATGCGCCGCGCGCAGCACGGTCCGTTCGTCGAACGCTTTGCCGATAATTTGAAGACCGATCGGCAAGCCGTCCGCAAAGCCGCAAGGGACGCTGATCGCCGGAACGCCTGCAAGGCTGACCGGAATCGTACAAATATCGTTCAAGTACATCGTAAGCGGATCGCCCACTTGCTCGCCGATACGGAATGCCGGCGTCGGAGCCGTTGGCCCGATCAGCACGTCATATTGCTGGAACGCCTGGTCAAAGTCCTGCTTGATGAGCGTGCGGACTTTTTGCGCTTTCAAGTAATAAGCATCGTAATAACCCGAGCTAAGCGCATAAGTGCCAAGCATGATCCGGCGTTTTACTTCCGGGCCAAAGCCTTGACTGCGCGATTTGCGGTACAGGTCAATCAGGTTGTCCGGATTTTCAGCGCGAACGCCGTAACGTACGCCGTCAAAGCGCGCAAGGTTGGACGATGCTTCCGAGGAAGCAAGCAAGTAGTAAGTTGCAATCGCATAGTCGGTATGCGGCAGCGATACTTCCTCCCAAGTTGCGCCAAGGCTTTCGTATACTTGAAGCGCAGCCATGACGGATTCTTTGACGCGCGGGTCGATGCCTTGCCCCAAATATTCCTTCGGCACGCCGATGCGCAGCCCTTTGACGTCGCCGGTCAATGCGCTTGTGTAATCCGGGATGTCCACGTTCGCAGAAGTGGAATCCATGTTGTCGTAGCCGGCAATCGCTTGCAGCACATAAGCGGAATCCTCGACGTTTTTGGTGAGTGGTCCGATCTGGTCCAGCGAGGACGCAAACGCAACCAGGCCAAAACGGGATACAAGGCCGTAGGTCGGTTTCAAGCCAACAATGCCGCAATAAGCGGCCGGCTGGCGAATCGAGCCGCCGGTATCCGAGCCTAGCGAGAAATACACTTGTCCCGCTGCAACGGATGCAGCGGAGCCGCCGCTGGAGCCGCCCGGTACATGCTCCGTGTTCCACGGGTTGCGGGTTGGGTAAAAGCTGGAGTTTTCGTTCGAGCCGCCCATGGCGAACTCGTCCATGTTGAGCTTGCCGATCGTGACCGACTGGGCCGCGTTCAGCTTGCGGACAGCCGTCGCGTTATAAATCGGGTTATAGTTGCTCAGAAACTGGCTTGCACACGTTGTAAGCAAGCCTTCCGTTACAATGTTGTCTTTGATGCCGGCCGGCAGGCCAAACAGCAGGCCGCGCTCCGCGCCGTCCTGAAGCTGCTTGTCCAGCTCTTCTGCTTGTGCGCGCGCACCGTCTTCATTTAAAGTCAAAAACGCCTTAATGGAAGGCTCCGTTTCCGCGATACGGCGGTATGAAGCATCCACCAATTCTTGTACCGACAGCTCTTTGCTGTTCAGCTTGTTATGTACTTCCTGAAGGCGCATATCAAACAATGCCAACAGAAGCCCCTCCCTTCCTTCGTTCCAATCCGTTATTCGAGTACCGCAGGCACTTTAATCTGGCCATCTTCATCATCCGGCGCATTCAGAAGCACCTTGTCGATCGGCAATGACGGACGAACCTCGTCCTCGCGCATCACGTTGATGACCGGCAGCACATGGCTGGTTGGTTCAATATTATCGGTTTGAAGCTCATTCAGCTTCTCCGCATATTTTAAAATCGCATTTAGTTGTCCGTTGAACGTCTCTTTCTCTTCTTCCGTCAGTTCAAGCCGAGCGAGCTTCGCAACATGCTCTACGTCCTGCATCGAAATGCTCATTTGCATAAACCTCCTTCATCATGCCAAAAATCATTCTTCCTATTATAGCGTAGAAGCTATGCTTATGACAAAGACAATTGTTCGCCAATCGCCAGTACTTGTCCGCGCATGCCGCGCTCTTTCAGTTTGTTTACAAAGCTTTCCGCATCCTGGCGGATAACGTCAAACGTATCGTAATGAACCGGCACGACCAGCTTCGCTTGATACCACTCCGCAGCCTGCAGCGCATCTTCCGGACCCATTGTAAATTTGTCGCCGATTGGCAGGAATACAACGTCGATGTCGTTGCGGTCGCCGATCATTTTCATATCCCCGTAAAGCGCCGTATCGCCGGTATGCAAAATCGTCAGCCCTTCCGCTTTTACCAGGTAGCCGCCGGGCTGCCCGCCATAAATGACGCTGCCGTCCTCAAGCGTAATGCCGGAGCTGTGAAAAGCCTGTACCATTTTCACTTGTGCAAAACCAAGGTCGACCGTACCGCCTGTATTGATCTGAACCGTCTGCAGCCCTTTTTTCTCAAAATGGCCCGCAAGCTCAACCGCCGCTACAATCGGGGCATTGTTCTGCTTGGCAATCGGCTCGGCATCCAAAATATGGTCCATGTGCGCATGTGTAAGCAGCACGTAGTCCGCTTGAATATCTTCGGGTTTCGCAACCGCCTGCGGATTGCCGCGAAGGAACGGGTCAATGACAAGCGCCTTGTCGCCGATTTGAATATGAATGCTGGAATGGCCGTGATATGTAATTTTCATTTAGAACTTCCTCCTTATATTCCGCTCCGGTATCGTGGAGAACGGTAATGATCTCATTGCTTTATTGTACCTTTTTTTCATGCTCAACACCAAGCGCATCCGCCAGCGTTTTCCTTCGTATACAGATTGCCGGGATGCAAACAATACGAACAGGCTGGCCGCAGCTTCAATTCTATACATGAGCACGAATGAAAGGAGGCTGAACATCTTGTCCAAACAGCAGGGACATGGCCGTAAAAATACGCAAAGCAAAACATCGGACAAAAAAAGCAACGGCTCAGGCAACAACCATTAATCTTCGCTCCCTCATCCACAGCAGTGCCTGGCAGGCCAGCTGTGGATAAAATAAAAAGGGCGGCCCGTTACCGCGGGCGCCCTTGCCATATCGCTTATATCCAAGCTTTCAAGTTAATTTGGCGGATAAAATCTTCCCGGCTTTGCCCTTCTTTGCTGCTGCTTTCAGCTTCCGGCTCTTCTTCCGTCTCCCCGTTCATAATCCGGTTAAACAGTTCTTCATTATAAGTTGCCAGCGCGTAATCAATAAGCGCTTCACGTTCAATCCGGTCGACCTCCTGCTGAATAAGCAGATGCTCAAGTTCGATATCATCCTCCGGAACAAGAAAATTCCGATTCGCTCCCGGAATACGCACAACATAATCAAATACGTTATCCTGATTGCGGTCATAAGCAATTATATAGCCATATTCCCCTACGGGAAGATTTTGTTCATATTGGTCTGCCACAATGACGATCTTAGACCCTAGCTTCAGCATGTCTATTCACTCCTGTCTGTCAGCCGCTATTCTATTAATCTTATCCTACTAAAAAATGATAGCGGTGTCCATTCCAAGCGGCGCTCGTCAGATTGGATACCGATAAATCGAGTATCCGTATACCATTCTTATGTATGGAAGGAGAGGAATAGTACGGCTTCAGATCATCCATTTGCGAACAGCTTAAATCGCCAAAACCAGCTCGGCTACTCCTTTTATTTCCCATGAAATGGGGTCCAGTACATGAAACGCCCGCGGATATGTCACCTTGGCAATCATGACAACGCCCGGATGTTTAAGCACAGTCTCATAATGGTACGTTTCATTAGTATAGAAATAAGGAAACGCATTGTCTTCATTAATAACGTCAAACAAAAGCACCTGAACAGCTTCCTTGAACGGAGATCCCGGAAGCGGTTCCCCCGTCTCGTCCAGCATTAAATTGCTTTGCAAATAAGCCTTTGCATATGCATAAGCCGCTTCCGGATCAATACGGGCATATCCGTCTCCCAGCGCTTCAAGATCAATTTGCTGAGCGCCTGCATGGGTAGCCCGGTTAACCGCAGATTTGCTTTGATTCAGCAGCTGAAGCGCCTGTTCCTCATCAGTTTGCAATGCGATCAGCGTTATCCAAAGCCCGGACATTACAATTAGGATCAACAGCTTAGCCATTAAGCACACCCTCGCATCTTAACGTACATACTCGCTCATTCGGATGCCGAAAGCATGAAGCTTCGCGCCTTTCTGAGGTTTATCAAACCCGATCAGCTGGTCAATCCGCAGCAAATCTTCGTAAGGGTATTCCGCTTCCAGACGCAGTCCCGTCCCTCTCGGGAGCGGATCGGCTGCGTCTGATGCATCAGCGCCGCTCGTTGATGATACACGGAACACAATGTCTTCCGGCTTCAAGCCGAATTGGCGCAGCCTGTCTTTGGAAGCCGTCAGCATCCCATTATCAATATATCCATAAGCGCCGCTCGCTCCCACCTCTAGCAAATAATCTACCTCCTGCTGAAGCACGGCTTGCCGGACAATAAGAACGTGCCTGTAAACAGGCGAAAACATCATCCAGCAAACGATTCCCGAAAACAAAACAAACACTAGAATGCTCTTCATGGGTTCATGCGGCGTATATAGCTTCCGACAGCTTCTCCGGTTCCTTTCACCTGCTGCTTCATGCCATGATCGCCTTCCGCTACGCTGTTATAAATCGCAATAACAGTAATAAGCAGCAATACTGTCACAAGCAAGCCGCGCATAGGTTCACCTCCGCCCTTTCGATAAATCGCATGGATTATTTGTCGTCATCCTCCAACAGCTCGCCGATCCGGGTGTTGGCGTTGCTTCCCTGCTCTTTAATGCGTGCCTGCGTTCCGGTTGAGTCTGCAGCAATGACGCTGTTGAACAAAAGGACCACAACCACAATCATCATGACCGTTATTAAAATATTGCGCATATTTTCACCTCCTTCATAGCCGGATGTTCCGCCGGCGGGATGTTCCGCGCTCGCATGCGGATGTTTTCTGCGCGCAGCAGGTGCTGGCAGCATAAGCCTCAGCTTATTAAAGCCGCTTACAGCAGGCGCTGGCATGTGGCGGCTTATTAAGCTGCTTGCAGCCGTCTGCCCGCTGTTCAGCCAAGCGCGTCAAACAGCCTTTGCCCTTCCTGTACCCAAGGATAAATAAACACATCAAACGTATATAGAATCGGAATTCCTGCCAGTACAAAAAGCACATAAGAGCTTGATTCCTTACGGCTCTCCTTCTCCAGCTCCAGCTTCTCCTTATAATCCTGGATCCGTTCGCGAAGCAGCTCGTAATATTCGCGGCTTTCATGCTGGCGTATGGCGTCAATCGTTTCCGTAAAGCTCATTCCTTCATCCGTGCCAACTTTTCGCTTAAAGGAGCGCAGTGCTTCTTCCGGGTCGTGATACCACTCCGCGAGCAGCCGCTCCAGGTCGCTCCGGAGCAGCCTTGAAAAAGGAACGCAGCGCATAAGCTTGGCATGAATATGGAGCGAGGAATCCGCCAAATAAAGCAGCTGGCTGCTGATGATATAAATTTCTTTCGTGATTTGATGGGCGCGAAGCTTTCGGACAGCGCGAAGCCAAGACATATCGAAAGATGCAGCCGCTATTAATAGAAGAAACGCGCCGCAGCAATAGGCGCTGGCTCCAGCGGCCAGCAGCCCTTGCGAATTTGCCCAAAGCGCCAGCAGCAATAACGCCGGCAGCAGGAGCAGCATAAGCCTCCTGCCCAGCATGTACCAAGCCGGATCGGCGGTTACCCCGCAGCCGGACAGCAAAGCCTGGCGCTCTAAAAACGCGTGCTGCTTCCGGTTAAGATGCGCCAGCTTCAGCCATTTGTCCGGTAATTCACGGCTTCTCATCCGCTTAAGCGGAATATGGAGCCACCTTGGCCTTTTGCCAGGGAGCAGACGGAGCAGTAAAAACAAAGCAGCAAAACAAAATCCGAATTGGCCGGTTAAAGCGGCCGCATCGACCAATGAGCCAACCGATAAATGAATGTGCACAACCTCCTTCCGAGAAGCAGCGAGGCTTTTACATCTTTTTGCGGGACAGCCACAAGCCCATCAGAAACGATATAAAAATAAGCAATCCCGCATTCAGCAGCATGTTCCGCCCTTGCGGGTCAACGACGTAATAGTAATAAGCGTTGGAACCGTCATAATGAATGTTGATGCCGATAAATAAGGCGAGAAAAAAAACCGGCGTAAAATTGGCGATCCGGATTTCCAGCAGCTTGCTCCTCTCCTGTTCATTAGCCCGCCGCGCTTTGCGCATGTCGGTAATGAGCTCCTTGAGCCCCTCGGTAATCGGCACGCCTTCGGTCAAGGCAACCCGCAGCAAATTTACAAAATAATCAGCCCAAACGCTGCCGATGGCGGAGGCGAATAAACGCAAGCTTTTCTCATCGTCATCCCGGACGGATAAATTCCGGTACAGCTGTTCAAATACAGGCTGCATTGGGCCGATCAGCCGCCTTTCGTCAATGGTCCGCTGCAAAGCAAGACGCAGCTGCTTGCCGCCCGTAATCAAATAACATTGATAAAACAGCTCTACAGAGGGCAAAAAATCATTTTGCGTCTGAAGCCGGCGTTGTATTAAAATGGCGCGAAGCGTCATATACGGCAGCAGCGCAAAAACGCCGCCCATTAATATAACGCCTTTGGCGCTTTGAAAAAACAGCCCGCCGACCGCAATTCCTGCGATCATCAGCATTAAAGACAAGGCCACTAAGCGCACCGGCTGCGCATTCATCTGCAATGTCTCCAGCAGCTCCGACAAATGATTATAAGCCCGGCCGGCCCGCTGAAGCCGGCGGTCCAGCTTTTTGCTTAAAGAACGGTCTGCCCGGTAGGTCAGCCTGCTTTGCCTGCTGTGCGTATTCATAACCCCATGCAGCAGCTGGTACCATACATAACCAAGCAATAAAAACAGCAGCGCAGTTGCAGCATAAATGGATACGTCCAGCCTCATTCCATCACCATCCTGCTTCGCTGCCGCAGCCGAGCGGTCAGTTCCGGAACGTCCGGGTCCGGGTACTGCCAGTCATCCGCCGTCTCATCGTATACCGCCCAATTGCGGACAACCGTCTCTCCGCCTTCCCAAGCCAGCTTGCCGATTCGGGAGATGACCCGCCTCCCGTCCCCGATATTGCGCATTTCAATGCCCACTTGCGTTACATATTGGGCAATGCGTTTCACGAGCCGGTCCGGATTAATGCCTCTGCCGTCCAGCATGCACATATCGGTTATCGCTTCCGGCACATCCTCCAGCGTGTTGGCGTGAACGGTCGTCATACTTCCCGAATGCCCCCGGGTACAAGCCCGCACATAAATATTGGCATCTTCATCGCGAATCTCCGCATGAACGATCCGCTGCGGCGACTGGCGAAGCGCAAGCTTAAACGCCTGAGACGCTTTATGCAGCTGATCATCCTCATCCGCTTCATATTCGATTATGTTTCTGGAAGGAAAATCGCGGCTGAGCATCATTTCATGCCTGCCTTCGATCGTAATAATGCGCTCTTGTTCCGGCAGTTCCGCAATCAATGCTTTCATTAAATTGGTTTTGCCGGAGTTTGTCGGGCCGATAATGACGATATTCAGCCGTGCGGCAAGCACTTGCCGAAGCAGCCCGGCTATACGGCTGTTAATTGTGCGGTAGGCAGGCTGGCACAGCTCATCCAGGCTAAATGATTTAACCGTATAAAAACGAATGGTCAACGTCGGCTTGGACGTATAGCCGTAACCGGTCATCGTCACCCTGGAGCCGTCTCGAAGCATTACTTCCGCCCAGCGTTTGCGCGGATTAATCCGGTCATTGTTAAACAACACCAGATTTTGCTGAATCCGCTCCACCTCGCGTTCATGCTCAAACCGGTAAACGGAAGGAACAGCCGTACCGCCGCGCACTTCAAAAATAGCCGTACCGACAACCTGAATTTCCTCCAGCCCTTCTTTATGGCGAAGTACAAGCTCAAGTACGTTAAGGCCGATAACCTCGGCAAACAGCGCTTCGGCAAGCGTCTCGTAAGGCGAATTGTATCCGTCCAGCTGGTGAATGCGCAGCCGGATGAGACGATCTGCAATCATCGCTAAAATGCGGTCTCTTTCCCGGCTGAAGCCAAGAACCGCCCGGTTCAGCGTCTCGTTATATTCCCGGCGCGCTTCCTCGTTTAACCCTTGCGGCGATGCTAAATAAGACCGGATATCCTCGGCTAATTGCTTGAAGTCCCGCGCCTCGGCGCCTGCAACCGGCCGGACAGATCCAGCGCCATCCGTCCCATCTTGCTGCCGAAGCTGCGCCGAATAACCGGCTGGAGAAAATTTATGCTCCGAGGGCTTCAAGACCCTACCCCTCCCCGATGCTCCAGCAGCTTGCGGAACCACGGCTGGGCCGTAATGGCGCGTTTTCGTGTTTGAGCAAGGCCGTACCGGTTCACAATCGCTGCCGCCGGCTCCAGCATCGCTTTTTTGCCCGCCGGGTCGCTGCTCAGCCACTGCTCATAATCGCCCTTGTCCAGCGCCGAAAACATTCCGGCTGAAGTTTGAAATTCCCCCAGCTTCGCAGTCCCAATTTCTTTGCAAATCTCTTTCACACGATAACCTCCGTTCCAATAAGGCGAATGAATGATCACAGCTTCAAAATGATCCGGTGTAATGCCAAACGTAGGCGCAACTGCGGCAATCCATTGCTGCGCATCTTCTTGAAAATGGGACAATACCGTCGTAGTTACCAGCACTTTCATATCAGCCATACGCATCCCGACTACCGTCGCCGCGTTATCCCAATACGCGCCGACATCAAGCACAATAACCGGAAACGCTTCCGCTGCGCAGGCGATTAAATGTTCCGCTTCTTCCGGCGTAAAAAACTCCGCTTGCTCCCGCTCCATGTTGCCAAATAAGACGGACAGCTTGGGCATGCTGCCGATGCGGTGCATCGAGCGAAGCAGCTTGTCCGGAGCCAGACTTTGCGAACGCAGCTCCGGTCTAAGGCGGTCCAGCGAATCGGAAGGCTTGTCTATACCGATATAGCGATGGATTTTGGCGCTTTTTAAATGAAGGCAGAAATAGCCGACGCCTTGCCCCGTTGCTTCCGCCAGCCGGTAAGCCGCGGCAAAGGAAGCTGAAGTGGTGCCGATATTCGGCGTCGTTCCAACAAAGGCGATAATTAACGGGGACGTTTCGCTCAAGGCCCATTCTCCTCCCCGAGTCCGTCCGCCTGCATCGTCTCCGGGCTGTACGCTATGACGAGCTGCTGTGTTCCATCCTTGCAAGCGGCATCCACCTCCAGCCACTGCTCCTCGGTTAAATTCAAGTTGATGTAATCAATCATGCCGTTTGCATCCCTCCGCGAAGCATACATTTTCTCCTTGTCCCCGTCTGCAAGCGCCAGCAGGTTCGGATCCTCCTTATCGTCAATTTCAACATTGCTGGAGGATTTGACGGATGCCACCTTAACGGTTTGCTCAAACAGTCTTCTTGGCTCAGCTCCGGACAAATAAAGAACAACTTTATCGCCGGCCCGAATTCCGTTAGAGATGGAACGGATATACGATTTAGGGATTTGAAAGGTCGACTCCGCCGGCCCGGGCTGCAAAGTATAGCGGCTTACCTTCCAGTCATACAGCGGCTCGCCTTGTCCAAGCGGAATAAGCGTCTCCATTCCTTCAGCCGTTTCCTTGCGTGTCAGCATCTCCTTCGTAACCATATTGCCGGGAACCGGCTTATAGCTTAAATCCGACAGCTTGAGCCGTTCCCCCGCCCCGATGAAACGGTTTGGCACAACAACGTTGACCATGCCTTTCCTTTCCTGCTCCTTCGTCTGCATCCAGCCGATGCCATAAACAAGCAGGCCGGATAAGATGGCTGCAAGGAGCGAAAGCAGCACATTTCTTCTTCGGTTCATCGCCTCTCCTTCCCTAAGCAGAGCCGCAAAAAAAAAGAACGCAGCTTCAGCCAAATGGCCAAGGCATGCGTTCTTCGCATAGCACCGCTCAATATGTGTTGTTGGTAAATTTAAACATCTAATTGACGTAATAATAGCAAATCAATAATAGAGTTGTCTACATCTTTTTTATAAAAAAATACAGCTTTATCCTTTGTATGTAACTTGCCGGTAACTCTCTAACATTAAAGTGCGTACTTCCGCAATGTGAGATCCGGGATTACGATAGAGCCATAATATGAATTCCCCAAACAAAGGAGAGAGTTGAATGAAATTACAGTTAGCGCTTGATCTGGTCGATATTCCGGCAGCAAAGCTGGTGGTCAAAGAAGTAGCGGATTACATTGATATTGTGGAAATCGGTACGCCGGTCGTCATTAACGAAGGTCTTCGCGCAGTGAAAGAATTGAAAGCCGAGTTCCCTTCTCTTGAGGTGCTTGCCGATCTGAAAATTATGGATGCAGGCGGTTATGAAGTGATTAAAGCTTCCGAGGCAGGCGCGGATATAATTACTGTGCTGGCCGTATCCGATAATGACACAATCCGCGGAGCGGTGGAACAAGCACGCAAATTAAATAAAAAAATTATGGTCGATATGATCAATGTGCCGGATATCGCCGCCAGGGCACAGGAAGTCGATTCACTGGGCGTCGATTATATTTGTGTGCATTCCGGTTACGATCACCAAGCCGCGGGCAAAAATTCATTCGAAGATCTTGCGGTTATTAAAAGCGTTGTCCGGAACGCCCAAACGGCTATTGCCGGCGGCATCAAGCTTGGCACGTTGCCCGAGGTGATCAAGGCCGCTCCCGATCTCGTTATCGTAGGCGGAGGGATCACCAGCCAAGATGATAAAAAAGCAGTCGCCGCACAAATGCGCCAGTTAATCGCACAAGGGCAATAAGGCCATGAGCGCCGTTGCCGTATCTGCTATCGTTGACGAGCTTAGCCGGGTTTTGCAAGCTGTCCAGCCGCAGCAAACCAGCCAGCTTACCCGTTTAATTCTGGAGGCGAATGCCGTGTTTGTCGCAGGCGCCGGCCGCTCCGGCTTGATGATGAAAGCTTTTGCAATGCGGCTTATGCATGCCGGCATTCCCGCTTATGTAGTAGGAGAAACGATTACACCCGGAATCGGGTCTAATGATCTGCTGCTCATCGGCTCCGGCTCCGGAGAAACGAAAAATCTGGCCGCAATGGCTGCGAAAGCGCAGAGCACCGGCGCGAGTGTAGCTGCCATCACCATTAAGCGGGACTCAACCATCAGCCGCTCCGCCAGCGTCACCGTTGAAATCCCGGCAGTAGCCAAGCATGCCGAAACCGCCTCATCGGTTTCCATCCAGCCGATGGGCAGTCTATTCGAGCAAAGCCTGCTGCTTGTGCTGGATTCAGTGGTGTTAGCCATCATGGAAAGTAAAAACCTGTACGCTGGAATGATGTACTCCCGGCATGCCAACCTGGAATAATGGACTCCCCCAAAACGTCAAGCGGCAAGCAACGCTTCAACCCGGGGCGCCGCAGGGGAGCAAAAAGCCGGCTGGCGCTTAGAACTAAGCGCCAGCCGGCTTTGTACGGTTCAGGTCATTCGCAAGGTCCGGGCTCAATTTTCAGCGAGGCGATGCAGGCAGATGTCGCGGTTAATCCCGTACGCGGTACAGGCTCCGGTAACCCAACTCTTTGGAAATCTGTTCGGCGTATTTTTTGACGAAATAGCTGTACTTCTCAATTTTTTCCGGTGTAAACCGAATGGATGGGCCGGAACAGTTCAAAGAGCCGATTACAGTATTCTCAAATGAAAAGATCGGAGCTCCAATCCCTGTCGTGCCGTCCGTAGCTTCGCCGTTAGATATGGCATAACCAAGCTTCTGCGTTTGCTCCAGATCAGCTTCGATAACCTCGCGCGACAACGGCTTTAGGGAAGGAATGCTGGACCAGTCGGCCTGCTCCAGAATCGTATCCCTGGCGCTGCGCGGCATATGAGCGAGTATCGCCCGGTTGGAGGCACCGATATACAGCGGAAGCCGAAGTCCAATCGGCTCGGAAATTCTTAAAATTTGCGGCGATTCGATACAATCAATATAGACGCCTTCGGTATTTTCACGGGCGGACAAATAAATGGTTTCCTTCGTCTGGCGAAGCAGTTCCTCCATAAACGGCCGGGCGATGGATCGCAGCATTAAGCTGTCCCACATCAGAAAACCGTATTTCATAATAGATAATCCAAGCTTATATTTTTTCGTTTTATTATTTTGCGAAACAAAGCCATGCTCGGATAACGAATTTAATATCCGGTGAACACTTTGGACGGGCATATCCAGCTCTCTGCTTAGCTCCGTGACGCTGATTTCCTTCTCACTGCCTTGCGGGACTAAATAATCCAGTATAACAATTGCTTTCGAGATGACGGACATGAGCTGCACCCCCGTGCACAATAGTTCAACTCGCATGTTAGATTTCTTTACATTTGTTCTTTTCTCTATTTTGTACACATCGCCGGCAATTGGCAATACTTTATTTGGAAAAAGCCCTGTTTATTTGTGCAGCAGCACATTTCTGCGGTAGTTCCGCCCCCATTCAAACATTTCAGACAGCAGCGGCATTAAGCTTCTTCCATGCTCCGAAAGGGAATATTCCACTTTAGGGGGACAACAGGATAAACAGTCCGTTCCACGATCTGATCCTCCTCCAGCTGCCTTAACTGGCTTGTCAGCGTCTTGTGGGACACTTGCGGAATAATCCGCTTCAGGTCGCTGAACCGTAATGTTCCTTCGTTGCCCAAGCTCCAGAGCAGCATCAGCTTCCACTTCCCGCCGACGACTGCCATCGTCAGTTCCTTATCGCAGTTGATCTCGTTCAAATTGATCCGGTCTTTCACTTCCGTCACGACGGCACCTCTTTCCTGCAAAGTGATAAGAAAAGCTGATGCCAAAAGACATCAGCCCCGAAGGTTACATCTTAAACATCAAATAAACGGTCATCGCAAGCACCAGCACGGAGCTTCCGGAGCATGCAAGCTTATGCAGGCTGTATCCGCCTTTCTGCCGATAAGCGGCAACAAGCTGCCTTACTGCAAAATAAACGCTGATTACATTCACGATAAACAGCAGCATCATTAATGTGCTTTGCAGCAGGGAGCTCCCCGGCTCCGCTCCGCCATGCTGATGATGAGCATGCATTTCCATTCCCGTCATGCTCTCCATTAGGGCCGGCGCTGCCAGCCAGTGAAGGAGATGCAGCGCCACAACTCCTGACAATGACAGCAGCGACAAAACTGAATATTTCGTTTCCATGCCCATATGGCGAACTTTGAATAATGACATGGCGAACAACTCCTTCGCTTCAAGCTGGGCGATTAATGGCAGCTGTCAGCCGGTTTTACGCTGCTGCTGCAGCTGTTCTTTTTCGGCTGCGGAGGCAAATTGATGGCCGGGCTTTGGTTAAAGAAGCTGACCGGCTTCAGCATGAAGCCGATATACGCTGCCGGCATGACCGGCCAATCTTCCGGACGCGGTACATGTGTATGGCCCATCGTATACCAAACGACCACATCGGTATTTTTAATATTCCGGTCCTGTTCGGCCCATGCGGACAAGCCATCGCCGCCCTTATGCTGATTCGGATATTTGCCGGATGCGTACAGTTCATCTTCGTTATACGGCGTGACCCACAGATGATGTTTAATGAATCCGGCGCGTTTCAGGAGGCTCGAATTGTCCGAAGCAAACGGGAAACAGTTTTCGCCGGTAACGATTTTATAGCCAACCGATTGGCCTAGTTCGTTTTTGACATTATCGTTCACAAATTTCCAATACCGCGCCGTCTCCAGCTTAATGTCGCGTCTCGCCTGAAGCTCGCTTTCCAGCAGCGTCGATTTGGCGTAAAACGCGTTTTCCCTCGGATTGTCTTCGCCCGTCTCCTCGGATACAACGTTCACTTCATAGACGGAATTGTCGTTGCCGTCGATTTGCATGTCCATGCGGACGTTAAAGAAATGCTGATGATTAGGCGCATACAAATCCGGCCCTACCAGGTTTCCGTATTTTGGCGTTTCGCCTGGATGAAGCCCTGCCGTCGACAAGATTCCGGTCAACTTTACTTCAAATTGAATATTGCCATCTTGGTACAAATACCAGAAAAACCCATACTCATAGTTGGCTACCGTCGAAATAGAGGAGATAACAAGTCTGCGGGAACGCCTTACCTCCACTTCGTTGGTGCGCCAGTCTGTATGCTTCCATAAAATGCCAAAATCTTCTTCATGCATGCAGATCGCATTTTTAATGACAAACAAGTCGCCTTTGCTGTCGGTCATAACGCCGTCAAAATAACGGATATAACCTACGCAATCACAGCCAAGCTCCAGGCTGTTAGCCAGCTGGCCAATTCCGTATTCGCCGCTGTCAAACGCATTTTTCCGGTTTTGAATCGGACCCGGGTCGCCATACGGCACAACCATCTCGGACAAAGCGGCGCGGTACATAATCGGGCGTTCGCGGCCCTCATCCAAATAGGAAATGGTATGCAGCGTCAATCCTTCGCGGGAATTGAAGCCGATGCGGAACTTCCAGTTCTGCCATTCCACTTCATGTCCATTTACCGTAAAGCTCGGCCCTTCCGGCTGTGTAATCTCCACTGGTTTAATGCCGGTGCGCAGTTCACCGACACGATCCGGCGTATAGTTAAACGATTTGGTTGGAAGCTTGGTATATTCATATTCTTCCACACGCAGCACTTCCATCGAGTTCAAATCAACAATCGGAACGAGAGGCAGCGGACGCGCGTAGCCGTTATCTTTTTCATCGCTGCGCAAAAAGCAGAGCGGACGAGCCAGCCGCCGTTCCTGATCTTCTTCCGTCCCCCAGTTGCCCGGCGACCATAAATCGACCATAACAAGCTCCGGCGTTTCGATGCCGAGACGCTCCAGCGCTTCAATAAACAGCGGGCTTTGGCGGACAGCCGTTTCACATTCCGACTGCTCATCAAGCATAATGGTCGGCTGAACGCCCGGAATATGCTCCCATGAGACAACCTGCTGTTTATTCAAGGAAACAACGGCTTCATAAGTTGCATTCTCTTTGTTGTTCAAAATAATGATGAACGCTTCCCGTTCAAATGGCTGCGTCCCGTCAAACCCGACGACCGTTTCTTTTTTAGGCTCTTTCAATGATACAGATACGAAACGATCCGCTCCGGTTAGTTTCTTTTGCTCTTTCAAAATATGTACAGCTGCGGTTATCTCTTCTTTGGACAGCGGCTCCAGCGGGTGATTGGCAAGCGTAATCAGGTGTGTCATTATCGTTCCCTCACTTTGTTTTAGTGTTAGATTATATGACATATGATAGGGCGTATTTTTGGGGATCAAAATGCAATTTTCCCGAATAACGAGAAAATGAGAAAGTTATTGTACATTTTTCCGTTATTCGGGAATGATCTGAGTCATTTTCACGAGCGAAAATAGGAGAAATCTCGAATAGTGGGATGGAAGCATTTGTTGGATTTCTAATATAAGCCATAATTATGTCAAGAAATCTAACAATTAAACAGGAGAGTGAACGCATGCGAACGAAATTATCAGCTGTAAAACGTTATTTATCGGTTGCATCTCTTCTTGCTTTGGGCTTAACGGTGCTCCCCTTCTCTGCGCTAGCCGACGGCGATACCGCCGTGGCAGCGGTAGATACCGGCGACACGACCTGGCTGCTGGTCTCTACCGTGCTCGTCATGTTTATGTTCATGCCCGGACTTGCTTTGTTCTACGGCGGCATGGTCAGCCAGCGGAACATCTTGTCCACCGTCATGCACAGCTTAAGCGCATTTGTGATCGTTACCTTAGTCTGGGTGCTGTGGGGCTACAGCTTTGCGTTTGGCCCCGGCGTTGGCGGCGTGTTTGGCGGGTTCGACTTCGCAGGGTTCCATCATGTCGGGGTAGAAGCCAAAGACGGCTTAACGATCCCACACCTGCTGTTCGCCGTGTACCAGGGCATGTTTGCTTCGATTACGACGGCGCTCATTTCCGGAGGCGTTGCTGAACGGATTCGCTTCTCAGCCTGGATCCCCTTCACCGTCTTATGGGTGTCTCTCGTCTATGCGCCTATGGCTTATTGGGCGTGGGGCGGCGGCTGGCTGTCCAAACTGGGCGGACTGGACTTTGCCGGCGGTACCGTCGTCCACATTCTTTCCGGCGTGAGTGCACTCGTCGCCGCCCTCGTTGTCGGCAAGCGCCGTACATATCCGCATCAAACGACACCTCCGCATAATCTGATCTTCTTTATGATCGGCGGGATGTGCCTCTGGTTCGGCTGGTTTGGTTTTAATGCCGGCAGCGCATTAGCATCAGGCAGTCTGGCCAGCTTAGCAGTCGTCACAACACAGGTTGCCGCCGCAGCCGGCGGTGTCGTATGGATGGCAATGGAATGGAAACTTCGCGGCAAACCGACGCTGGTTGGCGCTGTAACGGGCGTTATTGCCGGACTCGTTGCTATTACGCCGGCAGCCGGCTTCGTATCCGTTCTGTCGTCTATTCCGATCGGAGCACTGGCAAGCGTAATCTGCTATTGGGGACTTCATGCCGTCAAAGCTAAGCTGCAGTACGACGATTCGCTTGATGTATTTGGCATCCACGGCATCGGCGGTATCTGGGGGGCGATTGCGACGGGCATTTTCTCCAGCACGAAAGTAAATGCGGCCGGCGCCGACGGCCTCCTTCACGGCAACCCGGAGCAGGTCGTTATTCAAATCATCGACGTGCTTGTTGCAGTAGGCTTGGCAGCCGTCGGCACTTTCGTTATTTTGAAGGTAATCGGGTTGTTCGTTCCGCTTCGCGTAAGCGCCGAGCATGAGCTGACCGGCCTTGATCTCAGCCTTCATGGCGAAAATGCGTATAACACTTTTGAAGCGGCAAGCAGCGGGCTGCTCCGTGCTCAGCCGGAAGAGACCCATTCGGCCATTGCCAAAATCAAGCCTGAAATAACGGGGGTATAACAACGATGAAACATTTGACGATTATCGTCCGGCCGGAGAGAGTGAGCAGCGTTACAGCCGCCCTGCAGGCCATTGGCGTGACCGGCATGACCATCAGCGATGTGCGGGGGCAAGGAACGCAAAAAGGAACCCGGACGTTATACCGGGGCGTGGAATATCAAACCGATTTTATAGTAAAAAACAAAATCGAGACGATTATTAGCGACGGATTGTACGATCAGGCTGTCGAAGCCATTATTGAAGCTGCACGGACCGGATCGATCGGGGACGGCAAAATTTTCGTTTCGGAGATATCTGAAGTTATCCGCATCCGGACCGGAGAAACAGGGGAACACGCGCTTGGCAGCTGAGCCGACCGGCTCAAGGCAGGATCAGCATATCGTTCCGTTTATCTGATCTGTATAAAAAAAGAATGCTTTGGCTCCCTTGCCGGGGGCTAAAGCATTCTTTGCGTATGCGCAATCCGAAACAGGAAGCGCCATAATTAAAAATCAATTAATCCAACGCTGATTTGC
The DNA here is from genome assembly GCF_004135365.1 of Paenibacillus protaetiae. Classification (NCBI taxonomy): domain Bacteria; kingdom Bacillati; phylum Bacillota; class Bacilli; order Caryophanales; family Paenibacillaceae; genus Paenibacillus; species Paenibacillus protaetiae. The sequence goes on from NZ_CP035492.1 coordinate 2,363,673, forward strand.
AAGGCGTCATCCACTTTACGCATCGACTCATCGTCGAGATGCGTAATTTTATCGGTTAAGCGCTGCTTATCAATCGTACGAATTTGTTCTAACAGAACAACAGAATCTCTGTCGAAGCCATGTGTCGCCGCATCCATCTCCACGTGGGTCGGAAGTTTGGCTTTCTGAATTTGTGCGGTGATTGCCGCTACAATAACGGTCGGGCTGAAACGGTTGCCGATGTCGTTCTGGATGACCAATACAGGTCTGACGCCTCCTTGCTCCGATCCAACAACCGGGGACAAATCAGCAAAAAAAACATCGCCGCGTTTAACGATCAAGATCTACACCCCGCTTACAAGACGGCCGAGTGTATGATCGGCCTCTTCCTCCGCTTGAAATGCTTCCGAAGCCATGTTCAAATTAATCTTGGCCATTTCCAGATACCCTCTTTGCATCGATTCACGGATTTGACGTTTTTTGCGTTCAACCAAGTATAATTTCATAGCTTGACGAATAAATTCGCTGCGGTTGGAATTCTCTTTTGCGACAATTCCGTCTACCTCTTCCAGCAATTGATCCGGTAAGCTAATCATAATTCGCTTGGTATTCTGTATATTGGCCACCGAACAAGCACCTCCAAAACTTTTCCAACCTCATGGTATCATTATGACTTAATTAAGCTGCCTCTATACTCCAACATATCTATGTGGAGCGTATATCAATTATGCTGTATCGCCATCCGCTTCCTGAAAGCAGGTCCTGTCGAAAGCGGAAATAGCCTGTACTCATCATTTCGTTGTAAATCGGGGAAATCCTCTATGCCTCGCAAAAAAAGCCGCTGTTAAAAATAGGCAGCAGCTATTGCTGTCGAACAATCGGATTGTCGACAGCAACAATCTGGCCATTCTTGCGGTATACGCGCGGCACGCGCGCGCTGATCATGCAGGTCACCTCGTAATTAATCGTGCCCAGTTGGTCTGCAATATCATCCGCCGTAATAACGGAATCGCCCTGCCGCCCGATCAGCACGACCTCTTCCCCGTTACGCACCGGATCATCTCCGCCGGCTTTATCGAGCGCGACCATACACTGATCCATGCAAATCGCGCCGAGAACCGGCGCCTTTACGCCGCGGATCAGCACCTGCGCTTTACCGGTAAGCATACGGCTGTAGCCGTCCGCATACCCCACAGGAAGGGTGCCGATCCGTTCCGTGCCTTGCGTAAAATAACGGGTGCCATAGCTGATCCCCCAGCCTTCCGGCGCATCCTTGACATGGACAACCTCTGTCTTCAGCGACATGACCGGCTCAAGCTGGATCGTCTCCCGGCCAACCTCAGCTGACGGGTATAAGCCGTACATGGCGATGCCAAGGCGAACCATGCTATATGCAAACTCCGGCGTTTCCATTCCCGCCGCGCTGTTTGCGGCATGAATAAGCGGAATCGGCAGCTGATGCCGTTTCACATAATCCGCTACTTCGCTAAACCGGCGGTATTGCAGCTCGGTATAGCTTTTGTCGGCTTCGTCCGCCCGCGCGTAGTGAGTGAACAAGCCTTCCACTTCAAGACCGGGCACCTGCATAGCCCGCTCGATAAATACGGAAGCTTCCTCGACGCCAAGCAAGCCAAGCCGGCCCATGCCGGAATCGATTTTGATATGCGCCTTCAGCCTTTTGCCTTCGGCGTCCGGCGGAAGCGCCGCTATTGCGTCCAATATATCATTCCGGTACAACGCAATCGTAATGTTATGCTCGCGCGCGAGCAGCAGCCCTTCGGCCGGCACAAAACCAAGGACAAGGATCGGCTTGCGGACGCCGGCATTCCTTAATTGCAGCGCTTCGTCCAAAAAAGCGACCCCAAAATAATCAATGCCAAACGCTTCTGCTTCCTTGGCAATTTCCACGGATCCATGACCATACGCATTTGCTTTCACCGAAGCAAGAATAAACATTCCTTCGGGCAACGCGGCGCGAAATGCGCTCAGATTATGTCTGAGCGCATCCAGCGATATTTCAGCTCTTGTTGGGCGATAATGCCGTTCCACTTGCTTCACCTTCTCCTTATTGCGGAAGCCGGTTCAATCCCGATCTGCAAACATGAATAGATTAATGTTATACGTTGCAGCATGGGCTGTCAATGAAATGGCCGCTTTCAAAAGCTGGAAGCTTATGGGCATTGTCCTGTTTTTTTGTTATTTACCCAATTCGCCTTGAACGGATTGAGCGATTTTGATCATTTCCGTCTCCGGCAAATCTTCGCTTGTCAGACGGAACAAGTTGCCTTCATACGTCCAGGTTAACGTCTGCTGCTCTGTTCCGCTCAGTTCGCCCAGCGTAAATCCAAGGTCAACCGGGATACCCGTGACAGCCGATACAGCTACGTCCGCAGGTTCCGTTTGAATCAGCGTGTAATGATAGGATCCTGTATAGCGGGTCATGACACCCGGATTGTCGCCATACACAATATCGAGCATGCCTTCATTTTGCTCAACGCCTGCCGGTGTATAAGACGGTTCAAACGGCTGCAGCACATTCGCTGCCGCATTGCCGGCATCTGCCGATGTTTCGCCAGCTGCGGATTGACCGTCCGAATCCTTGCCGTCAGACTTGCCATTATCCGCTTTCGTATCTTTGCCGTTGTCTTTCGAAGCATCCCCGTTCGCCGCTGCCGAAGGATCGCCTTGCGCATTGTCGCTGCCGGCCGGCGCCACCGTAGTTGGCTGATCCGATCCGGAATCCGGCGAAGCCGAGGATTTCATATTGGCTTCCGTATCAAATGCGCTTTTGTCAAAATTGACGCCAAAATCAAATTTATCGAAGTTCACTTCAACCATCACCGCGGCATTGGTATCGCTGACTTCTACATGAACAGGATGGAAGTCCGATTTGTTCAGCCAAATTTTTTGACGGGCGAAGGAACCGGTGTTATAGTTGGCCATCACGTCAAACACATAGGCATCCTTTTTCTCATCCACCGTAAACTGGCGGGAGTTGTCAACCAGAATGCTTTGCGCCAGCGTTTGGTACAAGTATACTTGCCCTTGGTTTTGCGGCCAGTCGCTTTGGAAACGGAACACTTTGTTCAGACGCGGTGTCAACACAAATACGCCTTCATCGTTACGAAGCACGATCTGCGAGATGTCTTTCTCGGCATTCGTAATTTTAATGCGGTAGTTCGTCGGTTTCAAATACGAAACCTCCACATTGTAGGTGAGCGGCTGCGTGCCGGTGTGAAGCGTCATCGTACCGCTCGCTTGGTAGCTTTGCATGTTGTTGACAACCTTGTCCAGTTCCTTAACCACGGACTCGGCGTCCTTCGTTCCGCATGCGGACAATAAGAGTGAGAAACATAGCAGAATTACCGCTGTCCATGTAAAGCGACGCATGAATAATCATCCCCTCTTGTACATTGTTTTTCCAACTTGTACATGTGTATGAAGGGACTTGGACATTTATGCGGACTGGCAATGGCTTGGACGATTAAAAAGTTTCAATCCGAATTATACACAAAAAAACGCCCCTGCCAGCCCTCCAGCCCGTAAACGGCTGGACCCGGCTTTTGCAAGGGGCGCTTTTTTTTTATTGAGGGGGTTCTGCCGTACTGAGGTTACGGCGTAATTTCCGAGACGCTTAAGGAGATGTCCGAGAAAGGCCCGACGATCCCGCCAAGCTGGTCGACACGAAGCTGAAGAATGCTGTTCGGCACGGTTACGCTGAAGATGCAGTTGCCCGAAGCATGAGAAGCCCCATTAACTTCCGGGCCGCCTGCAAAGCTTTCCGAAAGAAACAGCCCGTTCAGAAACAACATCATTTTACATTGGGAAACGCCGTTAAATGGCTTCATATTCCATGCCGACACGGAATAATTCACCAAATATCTCCCTGGCGCCAATACAATGTTGGTTGGTGCAAGGTTGGAGAATGTAATATTGGCCCCGACAATGTTGGAGGTTGCAAAAGGTACGGATGCCGTAGGGAACAAATCTCCTGAAGTAATGACCTGAAACTCACCGCTGCTTGCCATCTTAAACTCACTTCGCTTTCTATAAAACTAGTAAAACTTCTCTATCAGCATATTCCAGCAGATTCATATTGTTATCAGCATTCCCCCTTTTTCCCCGAATGCCGCGCCCGGCCAGCATAAATGTGCTTTCACCCTTCCTCGCTTTGCCTACAAGTTTTATAGTCTTTTGCATATGATGATTCGGAATGATGAAGAAAGGAGAGAAGCCATTTGTTAATCGGAACGGCGGTAACGAACAGCCATCTGGCTCGGGCTAAAGTTCTGGCACAGTCGGTGAAGCTGCATCATCCGGAAGCCAAGTTTGTTGTCAGCCTTGTTGAGCGGGCGCTTGATCCGGATATACCTGAATTCCCTTGTTTTGATGAAGTGGTGCTGGCTAAAGATACCTGGAGCGGAAATTTCGATCAGCTCATCTTTAAATACGACACTTGGGAAGCCTGCTGCTTTGCAAAGGCGCCTCTGCTTGATTACGTTATGAACAAATATAAAGACGAGGACCAGGTGCTGTTTTTAGACAGCGACATGGAGGTTCTTGCACCGCTTTATGATCTTGACCATCGTTTTAAGCAAAGCTCCGTAATCCTCACGCCGCAGCATATATACAGAGGCTCGGAATATGACGACTTCAAGTACGGCGTGTTTAATGCCGGTTTTGTTGGCGTCTCCCGAAATGAAGAAGGGTTAAGCTTCATTAAATGGTGGCTGAAAAGACTGGAGAGGCATGCTTATTTCGGCGATAACGATACATTATTCGCAGAGCAGAAATGGCTGAACCTCGTCCCGTCTTTTTTTGACCATACCGAAATCATTAGACATCCGGGCTACAATGTGGCCGGCTGGAATTTCGGCGAAAGAAAGATTACCCGCTCGGACAGCGGGCAATATTTGTCCAACGGCGAACCGTTGTACATTTTGCATCACCATAGCATAAGCGAATTAGAAAAACAGATTGAAGACGAGTCCTTCCGGGGAGAACATCCGGTACTGTCCGAGCTCATCCAAAGTTATGCGGCCAAGCTTGACCGGGTCGGACGGCGCAACACGGGGCTGATCCCATGGAGCTACCGTTTCTTCACAAGCGGAGAGATGATCCTTCGAGAATCGAGGCTTGTCTACCGCAACAATTTATATTTGGAACAAAAATATCCGAATCCGTTTTTATTAAGCAATGCTTTTTTTGCAAATTATCCGCATGAAGAGCATGACGATGACGAAGCGGCGCTCCGTACGGCACCGCGTAAACGGAGACCGGTCCGGAGAGCGAAGCGGAAAGCTAGACGATCGAAAAAGAGGATATCGAAACAGCGCCTTAGGAAAGTGAAGCGGCCCGTCAAAAAAAGCCGCTCCCATGCGCCGCATAAGCCTGTAAACAACTTTTTGACGAAACCAACGCTGTTTATTCCGCAGCAGCAACGGGTCCGGCAAGCGCATCCGCAAATCCTTATCCGGCTGAACCTCAATCTGTCCCTCCGCTTGGCGCTAAACATCCAAATAAACGGCCGCGCCCGGCGGTCCCGAACGGTAAAACTGGCGGCTAAAGGGGGATTCCAATGATTATTTGCTCCACAGCCACATTCGCAACCGTTCCTTATGTATTGGAGATGGCGCGCTCGGCTAAGCAGCACTATCCGCACGCCAAAATCGTGCTTGCGCTTATTGAAGAAGAAATCCCGGATATGCTTACGCATTCTCCCTGGATTGACACCGTCCTTCTTGCCAAACAATTGCCTATCCCTGACTTCAACCGCTTCATCTTTAAAATGACATCAACGATGAGCCTCAATACGATCAAAGCCCAGCTGCTTCAGCATTTGATTCATACGGATGAACAAGCGGACATTCTTGTCTTCGCAGACTGCTATACGCAGTTTTTCGGACCGCTTCCCGAAGTGATGGAGCTGCTGGAGTCCCGCCCGATCGTACTCATTCCCCATCTCGTAGACGTACACGCCACGGATGACTACGAGCGTGAATTAATGCTGCTGAACGACGGCACTTTTTTCGCCGGTTTTATCGCTTTGAAGCGAACCGATGAATCCAAACATTTTCTGGACTGGTGGTCCGACAAGTTAAACCGCGATATCCGCGATCCGTACGCCAGCGATTTTTTTGACCAAAAATGGCTTAACTTTGCCAATGTGTTTTTTAACGCAGCCATATTGAAGCATCCCGGCTATCAGCTTGCTTTCTGGAATTTCCACGAACCGTCGAGGCGAATTACGCACGCGGACGATCAAAGCGTTCAGCTGGCGGCAAACCCGCTGCGGCTGGTCAACTTCGGCAACGAAAACAACCAAATGGATTATTATTTAAAGTTGCTTCCCGGCAAACAGCACGAAGCATTCCTCCGCTTGCGGGACCGGTACGCCGCCAATGTAAAGAAACAAGACCTGCATGGCTATTTAAAGCATGTCGAGTGGAGTTACGACCGCTATACCAATAAAGAAAAAATCGCACTGGATATCCGGCTGAACTTCCGGTCGCTGCCGGATCAGCCTGCTAACCCTTTTGAGTACAGCAATGCGCAGTTTAATCAAATGTTCGGGCGGGAGGAAAACGAGCGGTGAGAATTGTGGTCGTCGCCCCAAATACAACGATATTGCCCCCTCCAAAGGACGGGGGAACCGAACGCGTCGTTTACGAGCTTAGCGAGCAATACGCGAAAAGAGGCCATGACGTTTTTTTATACGGGCGGGGCGGCAGCAGAAGCAGCGGAACGCTATTCAGCTATCCGTTTGACGGATTCGGAGATGCGGAGATCCGCCGGTTTGTCGAGCATACGCTCCCGCCGGATGTCGATATTATTCACGATCATACGTTTGAATCCGCAGTCTCGTCCTTGGAGCTGGATATCCCCGTCATCAGCACCCGCCATATTCCGCGCCAAACAAGCGCCAGCCATCCGGTATATGTGAGCCGCGACGCGCTCATGTCCATTGGCGGCGGAAACGGGATCTACATCCACAACGGCCTTGTTCCGGAGCACTATGATTTCCGTACGCAGAAACAAAATTATTTGCTGTTTATGGGCCGGATTGTACCCGAAAAAGGCGTCAGCGAAGCCATCGATATTGCGGAAAAAACGAACAGCCAGCTTATTATTGCAGGTCCCATTCACAATGCCGGTTACTTTAATACCCGAATTAAACCCCGGCTGCGAAAAAACAAAATCACGTATGTCGGCCCGGTTGGCGCCCAGCAGCGCCAAGATTTGCTGAGCAACGCCCGCTGTCTGCTGTTTCCCATCCAATGGCGCGAGCCGTTCGGGCTCGTAATGATTGAGGCCTTAGCGTGCGGCACTCCTGTTCTGGCCTTAAACCGGGGCGCTGCTGCCGAAGTGTTGAACGGGCTGCCGGATTTCGTCTGCCATTCGCTCAAAGAGATGGAGCGGAAAGTGGCAAATGTCCACTTGCGGCATGCCCCGGCGCAGTTACGCGAATATGTAGTCCACAATTTCAATCAAAATTCAACTGCGGACCAATACATTCAATATTTTAACGAGGTTATTGCGCAAAAAGCATAAGCCTTGCCCGGCAAATTTTCGGCAGCAGTTGTATTTTATTGGAGGTTATTATGAAAGGCTTAATCTTATGTGCAGGCAAAGGGACCCGGCTTCAGCCGTTTACGTATACAAGGCCAAAATGCCTGGTCCCCATCAATGGCGAACCTATCCTGGTGTTAATTATAAAAAAAATGGCCGGCCTGGGCGTGGAGCATATCGGAATTGTCGTGAATGAAGCCACGTTTGATACAATCCGTGCCGTCATTGGCCGCGGAGAACAATGGGGCGTCACAGTCACTTATATTAGGCAGACGTCCGCTCTTGGCATTGCCGATGCCGTCAAAAGCGGCTACAGCTTCATTCAAGAGGAGCCTTTTTTGCTTATGCTGGGAGACAATCTGATCCAAGGGGATTTGCTGCCGTTTGTAAACGTCTTTCAAACGGAAGCTGCCGCAGCCACCATTCTGCTTGCGCCTGTAGCTGATCCGAGCCAATACGGCATCGCAACGATCGAAGGTGACCAAATTGTTCAGCTGGAGGAGAAACCGAAGCAGCCGGCGTCCAATCTGGCCATTGTAGGCGCGTATTTGTTCCAAGACGCAATCTGGGATGCGATTGACCAGCTGGTGCCTTCGGCAAGAGGCGAATACGAAATTACCGATGCGCTGCAAGCGATGATGAATCAAGGCGGCCGCTTGACGTACCATATTTTAACAGATCCATTTTTTGACGTCGGCACGTTCAACGGCTGGCTGGAAGCCAACCGTTATCAAATGAATGCCGCTCCGGCACCGGTAACCAGCGCAGAATGGCTGGGCCGTACCGATGTGCGGATCATTCCTCCTGTATATATTCATCCTTCAGCCAAAATCTATCAAAGCGTCATCGGTCCTTACGCATGCATCGGCTCCGGCTCCGTTATTAACCATTGCAAAATCGAAAACAGCATCATTATGGACCAGGTGAAACTATCCCATCTGCACGCCGCGGACAGCATTATCGGCGACCGTGTCTATTTGTCCGGGACCGGTGTGCAAAAAGGGGCCGGGCAATATTTTCTTGGCGATCAGTCCGTTATCGACTTGAAAAATAACGATCTCCGCACATGGTGACCGTTTCATTCATGCACGGCCTAACCGAGAGATAACCCGCCTTTCGCTGTACGAGGCGGGTTTTTTTCCGTTTTCAAATGTGTACAACTGTTCACAATTTATGAATCAGGATCCGGAAACTTCACGTATAATAGAAATAGGTCTTTTGACCAAGGAAGGTGTGGCCTGCACAAATGTTTCAAGACTTTCTCGATTTTCTCATGAAGTTTGGCCCTTGGGGGCTGTTTTTTCATGCGATGATAGACGCTATTATATTTCCGATCCCCGCTTTGTTCCTGCAAATCCCTCTCAGTCTGGTCAATCCGTCTAACGCGCTTGTGCTCGCTACGGTTGGTTATATCGGCTGCCTGATCGGCACCCCGATCGGCTATACGATTGGGTCGGTGCTCGGCAACAAAGTATTGTATAAATGGCTGAAAAAAAGCTGGGTCGATTCTGCGACCCGCATGTTCCAAAAAAACGGGGAAGCCGCCATTCTGATCGGATCGTTTACGCCGATTCCTTTTAAAGTGTTTACGATTTTATCCGGCGCGCTGAAATTTCCGCTCTGGCGGCTGATGCTGTATGCGGCTGTCGGCCGCGCGGCAAAATTTTATCTCGTGGGAACATTATTTTACTTATACGGCCGTGCGGCAGAGGATATGGTAGAACATGTATCCGTCTATCTGCTGGCGATCGGCGTGCCGCTTGTAGTACTCTTCCTGTTTATCCGCGCACGGCTCCGCAAGAAACGCCGCTCGGCGGCGGCAGCGGCTGAAGCTTCGGCAGCGGCCGAAGCTGCTGAAGCGGCCGAAGCCGCGGCGGCGGCGGAAAGCGCAGCGCCCGAACAGGCATAAGCTACAGCATCCCTTTGTATATGCCCGGCACGGAATCCGGAATTTCGATCGCACCGGCGGCTTTCTTATAGAAATCAACCGGGCCGGCACCTCCGATGATCGCGTAGCCATACCCGTCATTGCGCATCGCGCTGAGGCATGCGAGAAGCAACGCTTTGCCCGCTCCCTTGCCGCGCGCCTGCTCACTGACGCCGGTAGGGCCAAAAAAACCGCGGCATGTGGCGTCATAGCAGCCAAAGCCGATCAGTTCGCCTTTTTCGATCGCCAAATAAATACTGACCGGCACCCGGGCAAAAGCGGTTTCGCATTCATCCGCCCATCCTTCATTAAAATGCTGGCGCACCCATCGGAGAACCTTATGTTTCTCCGGAGCGATCGCCCTTCTAATTTCTATGGATTGTTCTTGCAGCGTATCCGGCAGCGCCTTGTATTCCGGCAGCTTGTACAACGGCACCAGCATATCGCTCATCGTTATTCCTCCTTGGATGTTGCACGGATTTATGAAATAACTATTTCGCCGCCGGCCGGCGATTTCCTCGAAAGGCGCGTATAAATGCGATCCAACCGAAAAAAAACGGCTTTGGCTGTTAGAGGACTGATTCCTGTCTACGAGACAGGACATGCAGTTCCGGCAGCCAAAGCCGTTTTTGGTTTCGTTAATGCCGTTTGCGCCGTGAAGGTTCCGCCTTCCGGAGCGTTCACAGCGCCAAACTCATTCCACTGCCCGGAAACGGTACACGGAACTTTGGAAATCTCCGTAAAAACCCGGAACCGGAAGCCCTGCGTACATGAGCTCATCCCCTCCGTAAATGAGGCCGTTCTGCTCCAGCTTGTAATCTCTAGCCGGGTCAAGCCCTTTCAAGCGGAACCGGTCAAGCGGCGGATTAGGCTCCTGAAGCACGGCGGCATACATCACAAACGCCTCGCTCCGGTCTTTCGCTACAAACATCCATGCTGTACTATTGCCCTCAAACGGGCTAAGCAGACGGTAAAAATCGCCGAATTGCACGAGACGGCGAATCTCCTTGTACAATGCGATCTGGCCTCTGACCGTCTCTTTCTCTTCTTCCGTAAATGCCGTCAAATCGAGCTCGTAGCCGAAGTTGCCGGACAACGCGACGTTGCCGCGCGTCTCCAGCGGCGTTATCCGGTTCACCTGGTGGTTCGGAACGGCCGATACGTGGGCGCCCATACTGCTGGCCGGGTAAACTAAACTTGTGCCGTATTGGATTTGCAGGCGTGAAATCGCATCCGTATTGTCGCTCGTCCATGTCTGCGGCATGTAATACAACATGCCGGGGTCAAACCGGCCGCCGCCGCCCGAGCAGCTTTCAAACAGCACCTCCGGGAAAGCGGAAGTCATATGCTCCAGCACATGATATAAGCCAAGCATATAGCGATGGGCCGTCTCCCGCTGGCGCTCGGCCGGCAGCAGGGCGGAACCGATTTCCGTCATATTGCGGTTCATATCCCATTTCACATACGAAATCGGCGCATTTTGCAGTATCGAGCTTACAGCATCAATGATATATGCCTGCACATCGGGCCGCGACAGATCCAGCACCAGCTGCTGGCGGGCAGCCGTCCGGCGGCGGTCCGGCACATGCAGGCACCAGTCCGGGTGGGTGCGGTACAATTCGCTGTCCGGCGACACCATCTCCGGCTCGAACCAAAGGCCAAATTTCATCCCAAGCTTGTTGACGCGGGCGGCGAGATCTTCCAGCCCGTCCGGAAGCTTATGACGGTCTACGTACCAGTCGCCAAGCGAAGTGGTATCATCGTTCCGCTCGCCGAACCACCCATCGTCCAATACAAACAGCTCGATGCCTAGCGCTTGGCCCGCCGCGGCGATTTGCTCGATTTTATCGGCATTAAAGCCAAAATACGTCGCTTCCCAGTTATTGATCAGAACCGGGCGCTCACGGTCGCGGTACACGCCTCTTGCAAGGCGTGTGCGATACAGGTCATGATAGGTACGCGACATGCCGCCAAGCCCGTCCGTCGAATAGACAAGCACCGCCTCCGGCGTTTGGAACTGTTCACCCGGTTCCAGCAGCCAGCTGAAGTCAAATGGATTGATGCCGATAAACAGGCGCGAAGCATGGAATTGATCCACCTCGACGCCGGCAATAAAGCTGCCGCTGTACACCAGGCTGACGCCATAGACGTCGCCGGCATCTTCCGTTGCCGTCTCGCCGAGCAGCGCAATAAACGGATTTTGCATATGGCTGCTTGAGCCGCGCCGGCTTTCCACCGACTGCATGCCTGGCGCCAGCTTGCGTGTATGCACGTAACGCTCGCGCGCCCAAGCGCCGGACAACTGCAGCATGCGATAACGGTCATGCGCCAGATCAAGGCTCATGCTCAGCGCACGGTTCAGACGAAGCGGCGCCGTTCCATCGTTCACCATACGCGCGGAACGGGTAATGGCGTTATTATGCTCAAACACGGTATACAACAACTTGACTGTCAAGCCGGCGGCAGCGTCTTTCAGCGTCAGCTCCAGCGTCTGCGCTTCGTCATCCGATTCGGCATAAACGGCGGGAAGCCCGTCCAAAGCCGGTTTGCCGTTTAGAATCCGGTAGGAATCATACAACAGCTCCGCTACGCTTGTTCCATCCGGCAAAGATACCTCGAATGCGGGAGAGCGGAAATCCGAGCTTCCGTAGCCCGGGAATTCTTGCGGCAGCGTATCCAGCGATATAGCCGGGCAGCTGGCATCGGTCGTCGGCGAGAAAGACGCCCGCGCCTTCAGCTCAAGCAGACGCTCCGCCGGATTGCCGCGGATTTTGCGGCCCCAATAAACATGCGCCAGGTATCCGGCCCCAATTACTTGAATGACATAACTCGTATCCTTTGCCTGCAGATGAAAACATCTCGAAACTTCGTCCGCATGAATCGGCATAAACAGCAAACCTCCTCCACCATGTTAGCCAAGTGTGGCTTCAGTTATCGCAGATCTAGCCGGCCGGGAAGGCTTCAACTGCTGTAACCGGACTATTGCCGGCCGTCGGCGCTTTTCGACGGAGCGCCGCTGCTCTCCCGGACGACCAGCACGGGATCAAGCATGACATGCATAGCGGCCTCCCGTCCTTCAAGCCGTTCGGCCAGCAGCTGCACGGCAGTCCGTCCCAGCTGCTCCGCGTATACTTTGACCGTTGTCAGAGACGGCTGGGCAAAAGCCGCCAGCTCGATATCGTCGAAGCCGGCCAGCGCCATCCCATCCGGCACCGGCACTCCTGCTTCATGCAAGGCGCGAAGCGCGCCAATAGCCATCGGATCGCTGCCGGCAAAACAAGCGGTTGGCGGATTAGCTTGCTGCAGCAAACGCTGCATTAATCGGTACCCGCCATCCGGCCCCCAATCGCCGGTCTGCAGCAGCTCCGGCTCAAACCGGCCTAACCGCTCCATATAAGCCTGGTACAAAGCCGGGCGTGTGCCGGGTGCAAACCGCCCTTGCGCTTCCTCCGCTTCTCCCCGCCGATATAAGCAATCCGCTTATGTCCAAGCTCTGTGAAATGGTCCAGCACATCCTTCACTGCGCGGGCAAAATTCAAATTAACCGTATCGCTGCTGCCGATTGGTTCCGCCCGGTCAATCAGCACCAGGCTGCCGGTCCGGTTAAATACAGCCAGCACATCTTGATCGGGTATAAAACCTACCGCAATAAGGCCGTCCAAATGATGCAGCGGCTGCTTCTCCAGTCCGCTTCCCATCCGGATTGAAGCGGCGATGGAAATGCCCAGCTCTGCGCAATGCGCTTCAATCCCTTTGCGGATCGAACGGAAATAAGGATCTCCCTCTTCCATATCAAGCGTAGCGCAGAGCAGCATGCCCACTTGCTTGCGCGACAGCTCTGTATCCCGCTTCATCCGCTTAAGCCTCGGAAGCTTATATTCAAGCTGCTCGGCCGCTGCAAATATTCGCTCCCTTGTCTCTTCAGCTATGGAGATGCCCCGGTCATTGTTTAATACGCGCGAAACCGCCGCTGGCGAAACACCGGCAAGCCGGGCAATGTCTTTAATCGTTGCGATTGTAATCACCATGTTTAGTTCATATTTTTAGTAAAATTATTCGATTTCATTGTAACAATGGAAGATTGCTCCTGCAATACCAAATTTGCATGTTTACCTGCTTGTCAGCGGCTCCCTTAAAAACGCCGAACGCTAAAAAATCCGGCATTCTCTTCCGCAAACGGCGTAAGTAGCGCCATAAGCGGCTGCGAAGCCGGATCAGCTTCGAAACCTGTTCTTCTATTCCCGACAAATTCAGAAATCTTTCCGGCGGATGACGAACAAGCCCGCAGCCAAAAAAAATAATAAATAACAAACCGAATAATAAATAAACGCGTTCGAAGGCGGGCTTACGATCGAGAAATACCCTAAAGAAGATGCAGCGTCAAACGTACCGGCAAGCTCCTTGACGGAAAGCAGCTCCGCCAGCATCCGCTGCTGCAGCGCATCGGTCGGAATGAGAAGCCGGATCAGGCCCGAGACCGTCTCCAGCGTCTTGGAAGTTTGAGCCGCCTCCTCCGTATCGAACATGCCCGACTGGATGACCCGGTCCAGCATCGTGCCAAGCCAGCCCATGCCAAACAGCATCACCATGGCAATACCGTTGCCTAACGGCGCAAGCCAGCAGGAAACAAGCATCGTCAGCGTCACCATCAGCAGCACCGGGGTTGTAAAAAACGCAAATCCCGCGCACATGGCGGACCAATCCGGCCGAAGGCCTGTCGCTTCATGAACAATGGCGATAATCGACACAAACAGCATAAGCGTGTACAGCAGCCCGTATGTTACAAACCCGAGCCATCTTCCCAAGTACCAGCGCGTACGCGGAATCGGCCTGGCCAATACGGACTGCAGCACGCCGTGCTCCGCTTCACCGCTGACAGCGGAAACCGAGCTGAAGATCGCCAGAAAGCCTGTCGCAAACGAGCCGAAAAAAAAGCCGATCCACAACAAAACTGCGCTGTTCTCAAAACCGCGCAGCAAATCGTTTATGTTCGCAAGCGTGCTTGCCGTACCTGCCGGCGCGCTGCCCGCGCTTTGCGCAATGAAATAATAAGCAATCCAAAATATGACCGTCATCAGCAAGGTCATTAAAGTGACTCTTTTGCGGATCAGTTCCTTCCATGTCAGCATCCAAACGGCAATCACCGGTTCTCCCCCCTGTGTTCCAAACCCGATACCGCCTGCAGAAACCATTCGTCGAGGCTTGATTTTACTTTGTGCGATTCGTACAGCGTTACGCCCTGCTCCATAATCAGGCGGTTGAAGTACCCGACTTGTTCGTCATCCTCCAGCTCCGCCTCCAGCCATAGCTCTCCCCAGGCCGGCGTTTCGCCTTCCTTCCAGGGTACCGTATGAACCGGGGCGGCGAATGCCTCCCGAAGCCAGTCAAGAAGTTCCGGAGCCATTCCGCCCACCCGGAAGCGCCAGCGCGACGCAGATGCCCGGAGAACATCCGATACACGGCCATCCGCCAATATGCGCCCGTTATTCAGCAGCGCGACATGATCGCACAACTGCTCCACGTCCTCCAGCAAATGCGAGTTCAGGAATATTGTTTTCCCTTCCCGGCGCAAACGCTGCAGCAGCTCGCGCACTTCGTGGCGGCCGACGGGATCGAGCGCGGAAGCCGGTTCATCGAGGAAAACGATGTCGGGGTCGGACAATAACGCGCAGGCAAGGCCAAGCCGCTGCTGCATCCCTTTCGAGTAGCCTTTAATGCGGTCGCGGCCTCTGTGCCCGATACCGACTTCATCCAGAAGCGTGTCGATGCGGCGTTTCGCATCCCTGCCGCGAAGACCGCATAGTTTGGCATGAAACCGGAGCGCTTCTTCTCCGCTCAGCCATCCGGGGTAGCGGAACAACTCCGGCAAATAGCCGATGCGGCGCCTCGCTTCCACGGATCCCGCAGGCTTCCCGAACAATAAAGCACGCCCGTCCGTCGGCGCCGTCAAGCCGACAAGCATTTTGACAATCGTACTTTTGCCTGCCCCGTTAGGGCCAAGGAAGCCAAAGGCTTCCCCGGCGGGAATACGGAGCGTGACGTCATGGCAGCCGCGCCCGTTCCCGTAATTTTTCGATAAGCTAAACGTTTCGATCGCATCGCTCATACGCCAATCAATTCCTTCACGATCGTTTCGGCGTCCTCGCGGGTTTTCACATCATACATGGACACTTGCTTAATGACACCGCGCTCCAGCCAAGTGGCGCTCCAGCCGCGCCAACTGTCATTGTTCTCGAAATAGACATCGGCGCCCTTCAATTCCGTCTTGGTCACATGTCCGCCTACTACAAGCGGCAAAGGCAGCTCGCCTTCCGATATCCGGGTGCTCTTCATCAGCACGGATTTCAGATTATCCGGCATGACCGGAAAACGGATTAAAGCTTCATATGCGTCCTTCGCATCGATGGACGGGTCCATGTCAAGCACAGGAACCGGCATGTAGCTTACGCCCACATAGTGGTTCACGTCAGCCGCTTCCGCAAACTGGTATTCGGCATAAACGCCGCTGCCGATCCGCAGTGAAATCGGCTTGCCGTCTACAGACGCGGGCAGCAGTTTCGCTGCGCCGAGTTTTTTCATGACGGTGTTAACCGCATCGACATTCAAGCGGAACGTCAGCGCTTCAGCCTGCTGTCCATGGATCCGAAGCTCGGTCTGCTCTCCTAACGGCGTTTCCAGCTTCTCCGGCACACGGATGCCGTATTGCTCGTAAGCTTGTGCGGCCGTTAATTCCGGATAAGCTTCTCCGCTGACCGTACGCTCGAATTCACCGTATTTGTTCACAGATTCCGCGGATTCATCCGATCCGAAAAAACTTTGGAGTACGGTGTTAAAGTCGTCTTCCTGCACGACCGCCACCTGATTCATTTTGAATTTGCCCAAAATGGATGCCAGTGCATCGTTTGTGGACGGGATTGCGATCACCGCGCAAATGAGTACGGCAGCCGCGGCAACGCCGGTTTTTACGCCGTATTTATTCAGCCAGCGGCGGCTTGCTGAAGCAGATCTTATCGTTTTAAGCTGCTCCGCGCTTGCGAAAGCCGCTTTATGCGGTTCGTAAAGCTCTCCTTGCAGCTGAGCTGCTCCGGCAGCAAGCAGTTCCGTATCCTGTGCGGTAATCCCTTGGCGGCTCCACTCCGCCCAAACCGGAGAAGCTTCCTCGCTATTCAGTTTGAGCTGCAGTTTTGCCCATGCTTCACTTGTTCCCTTTTCGGCAGACGGCAAGCCTGTCTGCTCCCGCTCCGTCCAATCATCCGGTTGATTTGCCATATGCTTCCCCTCCTTATTCATGCGACCATTGGCTTTCGTTCTTATAAGCTTGTTTCCTTAACCGCTCGCCTGCCCGTTTCAGCAGCATCCCTACCTGGGGCTGCTGAACCTGCAGCTCCTGCGCGATTTCGGAGTAACTGTACCCGGAATAACGGAGCAGCAGCATCTCCCTGTCCCTCTCCGGCAGCGAGCTCAGCCAGCTGTGTACCTGCTGCTCTTCGTCCTGCTTGATAGCAGCATGCTCGCCGGACTGGGAAGACTGCGGCTCCGTCATCAGTTGCCGCTCCTGCTTCTGCACAAGCTGGCGCTCGCGGTTTTTTCCATCCAGATAGTCATAGGCGCTTCTTGTAAGCACCCGGTGCAGCCATGCCCCAACGGCTTCCGGCCGCGACGGCGGGTATTTGTACAGCTTCAGGAATACCTCCTGTGCCAAATCCTCGGCTGCTGCTTCGTCGCGCAGCAGCGCTGCCAGCTTCCGAAGGACGGACGGATAATACTTGTGGAATATATCTTTAAACAAATCCGGCGCCGGATCGTAATTGTCCATGTCCTTTGCCTCCCTTATAATCATTGCCGTAACGCTTGCCCCGGGCTTAACGTTGACATCTATAAGACGGGGCACAGCCGTATTTTGTAACACATTCCGTTCAAATTATGAGCAAGCAGCGCGGAAAAATCCAAAATAAAAACCTTTCTCTATGGGAGAAAGGTTTGGCAGAGAAAGGTTTGCTGTTATGCGATTTGCTGTTTGTAAAGCTCCTCGAACCGGTCGGGCGGAACAGGCGGGCTATACAGGTAGCCTTGCACGGAGTCGCATTGATGGCTTTTGATAATGGCTAACTCCTCCGCCGTTTCCACCCCTTCGGTTACGACTTCCATATTTAAATTATGGGCGATGACGATTAATGATTTAAATATCATCTGCTTCCGGTAATCGTTCACAATATCATGAATAAACGTTTTATCGAGCTTCAAATATTGGATTGGAATGCTTTGCAAATAACTGAGCGAAGAATACCCCGTCCCGAAATCGTCAAGCGAAAGCCGGACCCCAAGCAGCCTTAGCGCATGCAATATGCGAAGTGTATCGCCCGGATTGTCCATAAAAATACTTTCCGTCAGCTCCAGCTCGATACGCCGGGGATCAACTCCCTCCTCGGAAATGATTTGTTCGATCGTATGGACAAGATGCTTCTGCTGGAACTGGATCATCGACAAATTAACGCTGACTGTCAAATCGTGAAGGCCCTGCCCGTCCCACTGCTTCAGCTGTTTGCAAGCCGCGCGCAGCACCCATTCGCCCAGCGGGATTATAAACCCGGTCTTCTCCGCCAGCGGAATAAAATCAAGCGGAGATACGATGCCGAACTCCGGATGTTTCCAGCGGATAAGCGCTTCGGCTCCGTATATTTTGCCCGATTGAATATTGACCTTCGGCTGGTAGTACAGCAGGAACTGCCCGTTCTCGAGCGCAGGCAGCAGGCCGGCTTCCAGTGCGGTTTCCTTGTAAGGCATTTCATTCATGGAAGGCGAATACAGCCGGCTGGTGTTGCGGTGTTTTTTGGCCATATACATCGCAACATCGGCTTCTTTCAGCAGCCTCTCGCCCATCTCCGCAGTAAGAGCCGGCTGCATGCTCATTCCGATGCTGGCCGTCACATAAAACATCCGGTCCTGCAGCTTGATCGGCCGCGCAATTTCGAGCAGCAAATCTTCCGCCATCCGGTTGATTTGATGCAAATGCCCGATATTTTCAATCAGCACCACAAATTCATCGCTTCCGAAACGGAACACTTTGCCTTTGTCGTTCATGGTCTGGACAATACGGCGGGCAACCCGCTTCAGCAATAAATCGCCCATCGTATAATCCATCTTGTCATTAACATATTTGAACCGGTCCAGATCAATGTAAAGCAAAGCAGCGGGACGCGCAGCTCCCGGGCTCGCGGCCTGGCTTTCAACATACCGGTTATAGCCGTAACGGTTCGGCAGGGAGGTAAGCAGATCATGGGTGGCCTGATGGCGTACCAGATCTTCTGCTTCTTTGCGGTAATCTACCATTCGGTTAAAGTGGACGGCCAGTACTTCAAACTCGTCTTTCGTCCGGATGTCGAGTTTATGATGGCCGCCCCCTTTAGCTAAAGCCGAAGAGACATGTACCACCTTCATAATATTTTGAACAACTACTTTTTTAATAAGCAAAACCATAAGCGCCGTTAAAGCAGCCAAAGCTGCGATTGCCAGCACAACCGTCGTCCGCAAGCTGGCGTAAAAATCGTTCAGCGTGCTCGACTTGGAAACATGCAATTCAAACTGCCATCGGTTTGATCCGATCTCAAGCGGATAGAAATAATGGAAGTAACGGCCGCTGTCCCTTACCGGCTTCAGCTGTTCATTCGTGCCGTTTAACGCATAGACGGCACTGCCGGATGTGATCGCCGCATAGCTGCCAGGAGCACTTTTCCCCTGCGGGTAGTGCAGCTGCAGCTCCGTGCCGATGACGCCGGCCGCCTGTCCGTCTCTGCCCTTCCTGACCGGCATCAGCACGGATAGAGACGGCGTATCGACACCGCCTTGCTTGACTTCATAAGGACCCAGCACGACAGGTTCGCCGGATGGCTGCTGCTGCAGAAGGCTGAATCCTTCGCTTGCATTGCTGCGGCGTTCCTCCTCTTGTCCGGCATCTCCACCGTCCCCATCCTTTTGCAGATATATATAGTAGGGCTCCGGCTGCTGATCCATCAAACCGGGCTGCCACATTGTAAATACATTGTGGATGCTTGCGCTTGAAGCCAGCAGTCCGGCCAAGCTATCCGACAGTTGCTGCTTGCTTTCCGGCCGGCTGCCGCTGCCTAACAGGGCATTGGAAGAACCGTACGCGTCCAGCACTGTTTCCAGCAAGGTGATTTTCGATTTCAGCGCACCCATATAAGCCAATGATTCGTGATCGGCAATCAGCTGCCCTTCACGAATTGCCATATGGTATTGCTTGGTCAGCTGCAAAGCCGTAAGCCCGATGAAGGAACAGGTCATTAATAGTGCCAGCGCAAAAACCAGCTTTTGTGCAATCGTCAATCTCATGTTCAAAAAGTTCAATAGAAGTCCCTCATCATTAAAATATATATTTTTCGACTTTTTCTGCCAAAATTTGATATTGCCTTTAGTATACTTGACCAGTTGAAATAGATTCAATCAATATTTTTACAAATCATAGAAGCCATCTATCCAATTAAACAGGAAAGAGCCTCTCAGCTCCTTCACGCCATGGCATTCTGTTGCAGCAACAGAATGCCATGGCGGTACAAGCTGCGAGGCTCTTTATGATGAAATTGCGTTTATTTTTTTTCCTTGCCTTTATCTTTACCGCCTTTATCCTTGCCTTTTGGCTCTGGAGTAGGCGCAGGCGTTGGCGCTGCCGTAGGCGCAGGCTTTTCCGTCTCAATTGGCGCAACTGTTGGCGCTGGAGTCGGGGCAGGCGTTGGCGTTGGCGCAGGTGTCGGCTCAACAGCGCTTTCCGCCTGTGTACGCTTTTCTCCTTTTTCCGCTTGCTCTTTATGAAGCTTGCGGAGCTCATCGCGCAGCTGCTCGGCCGTTTTGCCTTCCGTTTCGATACCATGCATCGAAGCGATGCGGCGCAGCGTCTCCAGCCGTTTTGCTTTATGTTCAGCGACAAACGCATCCCATTTGGCCTTATCTTTTTCGCGTGCAACTTCAAGCTCCTGCTTCAGCTGGTCGGCGTTTTTGCCATCGGTTTGAATGCCGAAATATTGCGCCATTTCGCGGAGCCGCTCAAGCCGGTGTGCTTCGCGCTGCTCTTGCGTCAGCTGTTTATTCCCTTCGCCATGCCAGTTCCTTTGTTCACCAGGGGCTTGCTCCGGGTTGCCTGGATGCGAACCTTGCGCATATGCGCCTGGGACCGCGGCGGAAGTGAGCAGCATAGCCGTCAGGCCCGCTGTCATCAACCATTTTTTGTTCATCTCATTGCCACACCTTTCCATTCCACCTTGATAAGAGGACAGGACATGCCCTTCACTGGATTATTTTACCCACCCATCAAACGGAATAGACATGGTCCGGCAACTTCATTCTGATGCGGCTGTTGCGGATTCAAGCAATGCCAGTTCGTCCAGCAGCTTGTTTTTGTCAAAATGCTCGCCGATAAATACCGCTACATCCGCCACATTGCCCTGCGGCGTGATGCGCAAATAATCGGATTCCCGGTACGCATATTGGAATAAAAACCGGCTGGCGGTATCCGTAAACGTCAAGATTCCTTTCGCTCTATATACATTATCCGGCAGCCGCTGCAGGAGCGCCTCGAACGCTTCGCTGTCGACCGGGCCGCTCATATAGTGGGTCAGCACCATAACATGCTCATGGGAATGATGCACATGCCCCTGCTTATGGCTATGCTCTTCTGCCGTATGCTCCCCGGCCGCTTCATGATGACCGCCGTCATGCGGATGCAGGCAATCCGGCCCGCAAACATGTTCCTGTACAGGAACATCCTGCAGCGCTGCGCCGCTCCCTATGCCACCGGTCACAGAGCGCTCGCCTGCAAGCCAGCTCCAGTCCCCGATCATGGAACGGACGGCTGGCGTGACAGGCGCATGCGCATTCAGCTCATGCAGCAGCTGCTGCGCCTCTACAAGCTCCTCCGGCCCCAGCTTGTCTGTTTTGTTCAGCAGCAGCTTCGTCGCGCAGCGGATTTGTTCCTTCATCAGCTTGTACGTCTGGCTGCGGCTCTCCCGGCTGCGCCGCAGCAGTTCGGGACCGTCAACGACCGTGAGCACGGTGCGCAAATCAATGGGCGTATACATCGCGGCTTCCGTTACGCCGTCCATCATTTCCAGCGGATGCGCGGCTCCCGTCGATTCGATCAAGATGACATCAGGCTGATGCTCCTGCACGAGATTATAGATTTGCATGCCCAGATCCGCCCGGATCGTGCAGCAAATGCAGCCGCCCAGCATTTCGGCCATCGGCACGCCGGCATCTACCATCTCCCCGTCCAAATTCACTTCGCCCAGCTCATTCATAATAACAGCGGCCTTCAGCCCTTCCTCCCGGCATCGGGCAATGATCCGCGTAAGCAGCGTTGTTTTACCGCTTCCAAGGAAACCGGCCAGCAGATGGACCGGAACCAGCTTGGACAGCGCGTCTTTCTGTTCCATTTCATATCCTCCATTACGCTTTGCCAATCCATCGACATGATGCAGATCAGCTTGTTTCTTCCCTTCATTATAACGTGAAATTGCCGGCATTGCCTTATCGTCACGATTGAATCGTCGAAGCTTGGAGCATAGTAAAAAGGAAAATGCATAAATTTGAGGTGACCCTATGAACGTAATGAAAGGCGTGTTAGCCCAGATGCTGGCCGTCAGTATGCTCGTGTCCGCATTATGGCTTGTCTCAGCCTGCGGAAATAAACATGCGGAGCCAAACAACGGGCCGGCAGCATCTTCCGGTGCTGCGGCGGGAGCGGATGCCGGCGGAGGCACTGACTCCGGAGCAACAGGGTCCATACCCCGGCAGAGGCGGAAGAGGGCAGCAATGCCGGAGGCGCGCCCGGCACGGGCAAACAAGGAGCCATTCCCGGCATCTCCGCCTCTGATGCGGCAGTTAATATTATGTTTGCGATCCGGAGGCAGGACTTTGGCAATCTCGGCGCTTACATCGACCCGAAAAAAAACGTATTGCTATATCCCCATATTCAAATCGACAAGAAAAAAGCAGTTACGTTTCAAGCCGGCAAACTGCCCGATCTGACCGACGCCAAAACGTATACTTGGGGCTCATCGCCGGACGGGAAAACAGTGAAAGCCACCTTCGGCGACTACTATTCGCATTATATCTATGATCAGGATTATGCCGCTGCCGGCCAAATCGGCAGAAATGAGCTGATTCAGCCGGATCAAGGCAAATCGAACATTGCTACAGTGTTTCCGGGCGCTTCTTATTTTGACTACTATATAAAAGATGCCAAAACGGGCGCTTGGAGCAGCCTGATTCTGGTGCTGGAGCAAACAGGCGATACCTGGTATTTAACCGGCATTTTGCACGACGAAGGAAAGTGATCCGGAACCATATTTTCGTACAGCCAAGTTTCGCGCAAATCAAAAAGGAGGTTCGGCAAAAGCCGCACCTCCTATACGTTCCACTCGCTTTACTTCACTTCAAAACTTAAATGAATGGCGGGGATCCGGGATCCGGGATGATCCTGCTTGTACGTTAATTGCGGAGCCAGGTATATATCGGGAGTCGTTTTTTGTCCTCTATATATCCCGGGGTAAAGGTCAATAATATGATAGCCCGTTCCGCCTGTAGCATTAAACGTAAACTTGACCGTGCCCTGGCTGTTAAAACCGCATACATAACCTAAATAATTGTTGTCGTAGGTCACATAATAGGCGTTATCAAACTCGGTCCAGCCGACGCCTTTCACTTCCAAAGTCACTTCCGTCCCGTTCGGCCCGGAAACCGGCGTCATACTGGCGATAGACGGATCAATGCGCAAATAAACTTGGCCGTATACGTCATTGCCGACTGCAAGGTCTAGCCGGTGCGGAATTCCCCCAAGATCATCAGGCACTTTAAAGCTGTAATTCAGCTTGCCGCCCGAATCCGTTGTGACAGTGCCAAGCGTTACCTGCTTTTCTTCGAATCCTTTGCCCGAAACACGGCTGCCCACCATTGTATTCCAAACGAGGCTTATGTCTTGGCCAGCAGGCAGTCCTGCAGCGGCAAGAACGACATCTTCCCCTACAATGCCGGATTCCTTGTTCAACTTTGCCGTTACGCCCTTCTTAAACTTCGCATCCGGAAGCACAACGCCGCCGTTTGCAGCAGAAGCGGGAGCTTGCTCCACAACATTTTTCAGCTCTGGTTTTTCATTGGTAACTTCAAAGGAATAAGTGGGAACGGGCAAATATGAATTTGGCGCTTGCTGATGGTTTAAATAGGGAATCCCCAAATAACCGTGCCATACGGTAATCGAATGTTTCCCGACCGGCCCAGCCGCACGGAACGTAGCTTTTGCTGTGCCGTTAGTCGATACGGCCGAAATAAGCCCGGTTAATTTATTATCATAACTGACCTGCCAATTGCTTTCCATCGATGTCCAGCCGATTCCTTCTGCTTCGATCGTAATTTCAGTTCCGATCGGACCGGATGCCGGGGACATGGAAAAGGTGGTCTCTACAAAAAAGTTGGATTGCGCGACAAACTGGTTATTTTGACGGATGTAGACTGTGTGATCGCCGCCAAAATCAACCGGCACATGAAAGGTGCCTTCCCAGTTCCCGTTGGCATCGGTCGTCCCTTGAACAACAATGAGCTGCTTCTGTGTATATTCCGGCTGCACAAATGTATAAATGCCATCCAGCTTATAGCTGCCTTCAACATCCATCCAAACGGCTTTAACCGGCTTGCCAGGCGCAAGCCCGGAAGCTTGAAAGTGAACTTCTGAACGGACCGGACCGGCATCCTGCTCCAAAACAAGCTTCCCGGTCATTACGGGAAAGCTGCTCCCGTTCTCCGCAGCAGACAGCGAAGGTGCGGCCAAGGCATATACACCCGCCACAAAAGTAAAAATAAGCGCATATTTGATCAAGAGGTTTGGCAGTTTCATAGATTGGTTCATTCCCCGTTTCAGCTTAATAGGTCGCATGTGTCATGGATTCCGGCATACCGGAATGAAATAAATAAAAAACGGCCGGAGCGCGCTCATCCTCTATCTCGATGCACGTTCTCTCGGCCGCCGTTTATCATGCAATATGATTTACGAATCGTGATGAAAGTTCATCTTTAGTTCGCCGGTGCAGCTGTTTGGTCTGCAGCAACAATTGTAATCAACGAAGGCATAACGTTAAACGGTTTATACTCGCCTTTCAGCGTATCCGTCTCTGCCGTCACGGAATAATTCAGCGTACCGGTAGGCGTATCGCCCGTAATTTTGTAAGCGACTGTCCAAAACTTCTCTGCTCCCGGCGTTTCAGGCGGATGTTCGCCAAGCGTCATGTCCAGCACTTCACCGGTCGACAGATGCAATTGAAGTTTTGCATTTTCAGCTAATTGTCCGGTTTCAGAGTTAACAGCTTTCATGCGGAAAATGATGGTGTCTCCCACGACAAAGCGGTTTTGCACAATGCAGCCTCCGAGTTGGGATACGGTATCCCCATAGACGACCAGCTTAGCGTTATACGTAATTTCAACGCTTTTTGTTTTGTTGTTCCAGTTCACTTTGGATGCTCCTGCAGCTTGTGCCAAATCGCGGGCAAGCGCCACCGGCACGCCGTTGTTCAGCAGAACCTGAATCGTTGTGCCGTTGATTACAGCCGTTTTCTTGTCTGCACTAAGCGTGTACGATACGCCTGCCACACTGCTAAAAGCGGCGATATCCACATACGTTTGCCCGGCAGATGTTATGTAAGTACTAGATGATTGTACGGCTCTTCCGTTTACAGATACGTTAACGGATGCAGAACTGCTTGCCATTGCCACCGCAGGCACTGCCAGTGCAATAGCCCCTGCCACGATCATGGCTTTTGTCAACTTGCCGGCTTTTAACATCGTTTTTCCCCCAATGAAATAATATGGCTGTTGAAGAAAGCAATTTCCGATAATTAAGAATATTTGGTTGATTCTTCCACATCCACGAAACATTGTACCAGAAAAATTTAAAACTGAGAAGGACTAAAGTCTTATGTTTTTGATAAAATATTCCCTTGCAAAGTTTATGAAAATAAAATAAAATACCCCGCACGCCAGGCGGCATCTCTTACGCGAGACCCAGCCTCCGGCAGTGCGGGGCTATCCTTGTTTACGGTTCAATAAGCCCGTATTTCGTTTTTATTCTTTCCAGCTTCTCCAGCATCGGCCTCGCGAGCACGAGCAGAAATAGAACAGTGGAAATCGCGTGCACCATATCAAACCAGAAGCCTGAAGCATACGCCGCCCATAAAGCTTCACGGGAAAAACGGGGCGTAAACATCATCACTGAGCCGATATTAATGATGCCGCCATAAATAAAAAAGGCAGCCAGCCCCCAAACAAAGCAAGCACAAGCCTGCTGCGCGGCAGCTTGCTCTTATGGAACAGCAAGCCTGCAGCAAAACCGATAATGCCAAAGCAAAACATTTGCCAAGGCGTCCACGGCCCTTGCCCGAAAAAAAAGTTGGATACAAACCCGGCCGTCGCTCCGACCAAAAAACCGGCTTCCGCTCCCAGGCTGACCCCGGCAATCATAACAATAGCGACAACCGGCTTAAACTGCGGCAGCATGAAAAAGGCCGCCCGGCCCGCCACGGCAATAGCTGCCAGCACGGCTATCACAATCAGCTCGCGCGCCTGCGGCTTTCGTCGTTCGAATACAAGCGCAAACGGCAGTATCGTGTACAAAATAATGAGCAGGCTTATAAAATAATATTTACGGTCGTTCAGCACAAATATGCCGAGCAAAATCGTGGCCGGAATTACAATTAGAATTAATAGCGCCGCTACAAGCGTCCGGCGGTTTATACCGGCTCGTGCTGTTTGCTGCCTATGCATAACCGGATCACATCCTCTACCGTTATTCCGCCTGGCCACTTGTGCCGGCTCATCCGGTTGGCGGCCGTCGTATAAAAGCTGTTGCCGGCAAAAAATGGCTTTGCGGTATCCGTCGCGATGATGCTTCCGTCAAAAAACAAGGAGCATACATCCCCGTATTCCGCGCAAAATTCAATGTCATGCGACACCATAATGATCGTAACGCCTTTATGTTTCAGCCTGCGGAGCAGCGCTGCCAGCTTCGCTTTAAAAAACGCGTCCAGCCCCTTCGTCGGTTCATCCAGCAGTAAAATAGCCGGTTCCGTCAGCATAACTTTCGCCAGCGCCGCCCGCTGCTGCTCTCCGCCGCTTAAATCGTACGGGTGGCTGTCCAGCAGCTGCTCCAGCTCGGTAAAACGGACCATGTCCGCAACCTTCGCCGCCCGCTCTTCCTTGGACAACTTCGATTGAGACAACATTTCGAGCAAATCCTGCCTGACTGTTTTTTTCACAAATAACGTTTGCGGGTTTTGCGGCAGCAGGCTGATGATGGGCAGAGGCGAGCGCGTTCCCTTGCCTGACTTCAGCAGGTTCGTTCCCCCGGCCGTGATTTTCCCCCTGTACGGGTGAAGCAGGCTGCCTATCAATGAAAGCATAGTCGATTTGCCCGTGCCGTTGCCTCCAACGATGCAGTACAGCTCTCCTTTGCCTGCCTGGAACGACAAGCCTTTAATAATATCTGCGCCATGTTTGTCATAGCGGAACCAGACATCTTTAAACGATACAACCGTTTCCCTCCCGCTTTCCTTTGGGCGGCCCGCTGTCCCGTTCCCGGCTGCTTCACCGGCGTTAAGGGCAGCGCCGGCATACGCGCTGCCGGATAGACTGCTCTGCCGGACATCCGATTGCTCCGGCTGCCCGCCCGCTGCGGTCCGGTTCAGCCATGCCCGCCCTTCCTTGACTGTAAGCGGAAGAGCAAAGCCTTCCCCTTCGCCAGCGCCGGCATATATCCGCATCGGGGAAGGCATAGCCGCAAACATCGGATGATTCATGCGGAGCAGCTTGCCGCCCGCTTCGCGGGGCGTATCGCTGGCGATGATACGCCCTTCATCCATGACGATCAGCCGGTCGGCAAGCGGAATCGCCTCCTCCAGCCGGTGCTCCGTCATCAAGATGGTAGTCCCAAGCTCCCGGTTGATTTTCCCCAATGTTGCCAGAAAATCAGCTGCCGCGATTGGATCAAGCTGAGAGGTAGGCTCATCTAATATAAGGACCCGCGGCTGCATCGCCATAACGGACGCCAGATTCAGCAGCTGCTTTTGACCGCCTGACAGCTCGCTGACATTGTGGAGAAACCAGGTCTGAATGCCAAAAAAATGAGCCATTTCCGCTACCCGGAGGCGAATTTGCGGTGTGCCCCACCCCAGGCTCTCGAGCCCGAACGCAAGCTCATGCCAAACTTTGTCAGTGACGATGCCATTGTCCGGATTTTGCTGCACAAAGCCGATTTCCGCCGCTTGCGTGCGGAAGCCGATATCTTCGATCGGCTTCCCGGCATAAAGGATGCGGCCTTCCCGTTTGCCATGCGGAGCAAGCACGGATTTGAGCTGGCGCAGCAATGTGCTTTTGCCGCTTCCCGATCTGCCGCAAATGACGGCAAATTGTCCCTGCGGAATGGAAAGATTTATGCCGGATAGAACCGCATTCTTTTGGCCGGGATAAGTAAAGGTTACATTTTGGATTGAATAGATTTCCATTTCCGTTCCTCCGCGAGTTGAATACATACGGGCAGCAGGCAAAACACCGCATAAGCCGCGTACAGGATGATGCTGACTCCATCCGTTTCCGGCGTTTTCACCGACGGGAAAAACCGGATTCGTGTCCGTCCAGCCGCCGCGCCTGCCGCCATAACAAGCAGCAGAACGGCCATGAACAAACCGGTGATTTTATCCCGGGAATCAAACCGGAACAGTGAGAAGCTGCTTCTGCCCGGCAACCCGTACCCGCGGGATTTCATCGAATCGGCCGTTTCGATCGCATTTTCAAGCGCCCAGGTGGTCAAAATCGAGACCATGGTCAGTCCGTTACGTGCCCGCTGCAGCAGATGGCCTTGTGTCATGTCTCTGCCGATTCCGCGCTGTGCTTTCGAAATGACAGCAAGCTGGCTGCGGTACCGCGGCACAAACCGGAGCGCCATTGATAACATTAAAGATAAGGCAGGCATAAGCCGGCCAAACAAATAAACGAATTTATCCGATGTCATAACAGCGTTATAGCATGAAAACCAGATCAGCACGGTTACAAACATAAACCCTGCCGCCGCGCCGTACAATATGGATTCCAGCGTCACCGGATTGCCGCTGTGCAAATAAAACAATATCGTTACGCCGGCATGGTTAAATGCCGGATTCATCAAGGCTGTCGCAAACCATAACGGCAGCATGTAGAGCAGCAGGAAGCGGACTGCCCGCCTCCTGTTTAACAGGATGGAATAACTAGCCGCACTGCAAAACGAGATGATTTGAAGCACGGGATGCATAAACAGCATGGCAAACGCCAAGACGGCGGCAAAATAAACGAAGTTAACGGCCGGATGGAACGATGAGAAGCTGTCTCTTCTCACTGCTGACCGCCTGCCATGCTGTTATCGCCTACATCCCGGCCAAGGTCGCAAGTATACACCCACTCCACGACGTCCCCGTCCTTCAGCTTATACCGGCTGCTGCCGTAATTCGGGAACCATCCGTTTACTTTGTACATCCATCCGCTCAGCTCGCCGCAGTCAAATTCATAGATGTTGTTGATCCCTTCCACATAGTTGCTGTTGTAAATAGGAGTCATCTCGAACTCCATATGGATTTTGTTGTTTTTCATTTCCCGCAGCAGCACGTCAAATACCGATTCCCCTTCGTAAAAGGTCACCTTTTGCGCTTTATAAATGACGCCGTCCTTCGGCAGCACCTCTAGCTTATCTTTATTGAGCTGGTCCATATGGTTCAATATGGTTGCCGCCGATACGGAAAGCGTAGCCGTCAACGCCTTTTTATGGTTAATCTTCGTATCTTGCGGCTCTACCGGCTTTGGTTTGCCCTCCGGCACCGGATCGGTCAAGTACTGATACTTGCCCTCGTCCTTGTCCGGTTTGGCGGTTGAAGCGCCGCCGGAGCCGGGCTTTGCAGATCGGCTGCCCGTTCCAGGCTGGGCAGCGGCTTTATCCGGCGTGGAAGCTGCCGGCTTGCTGCCGGGCTTCAAGGCTGGCAGTGCGGAGGGCGGGCTTTCTTCGGAAGCAGCGCTAGGAGAAGCGGCAGCTGCACCAGACGGGCCAGCTTTCCCGGACTGTGTGGGCTGAGCGGACTGTCCGGACTGCTCTGCAGCAGTACCGCCGCCGCTGGCAACCGCGTTGGCTTCCCCTTGTTGCAAGCCCGGCAAGCTTTCCGCTGGCGGCGAATACGGAGACGCGGCTGGCAGATCCGCCGCTGTACCGATACCGCCCGGCTCCGCAGACGCGGCGGCATTGCCCTGAACAGCGCCGGGAGCAGCGGAATTCCCCTGCTGCTCCGTGTCCGCCGCAGCCGTTGATACCGGCTTGCCGCTGCCGCTTTGTCCCCGCTGCCGCCCCAGAAAAAGGCGGCTGCCAAAACAGCGGCAACTGCAAGGCAGACCAGCCCTATTTTAAATTCCGAACGATTAATCATGGCAAGTCTCCTTATGCAGCTTTAGGAGCTGCCGTTTGCACGACCACATCCGTCATATCATAGAGACGGTTAAGCCCGTTCAAATAACGGTCATAAGCGACAAGCGCGTACATGGCCTGATCGGTCGCCATCAGGTCTACCATGCCCGGCTCCGCGCCGCCATTGCCGCTTTGGCCCGGCTTGATGTGATAGAAACCTCCGCTGCCGGCTGCATAACTAAGCAGGACGCTGATCGCGGAATGCCCGTTTTTAATGAACCGTGCATCTTTCCCCGGATCGATACCGAGTCCGGCTAACGCTACAACCACTTGTGCGGTGCTTTCCGAATTTATGGAACCGCCGCTTGCAAATTCGCCGTTCTCGTCCTGCGCGGCAGATAACCAGGCAATTGCCAGGTCTACCGCTTGCTTCACCTTAACATCACTGTTGTAATACGGCGTAAGCGATTGGACGGCCATTGCCGTCACATCCGGATCAGGTACGGTTGCCGCACCATCCAGTGACCAGCCGCCCCCGGCAATTTCGCGGTTTAACATAAAGTCCATCAGAAGTTCTCTTGTCGTTTGGGTCTTGACGCCATTAACAACAGGAATATCATAATGACCGCTATCCAGTGCCAATAGCGCAAAAATCGGGCCGTTAATCCCTTGCTTGATTACAGTCTCAAAGTCGGCAAGCGGCGCCGACAGGTCGTAACCTGCAACGTTATGAATGTTGCCGCCCAAAGCCGTTAAAGCCAAAATGACTCTGTCATATTCCGTGTATTTGACATTGTGCAGCTTGCCGCCCTTTTCCTTCACTGTATTGACTAAATTGGCCTCATACTTGGCATAATAGCCGGCCGGTACCGGAATGCCGGAACGGCTTAATCCCAGCACGGTCCACTCGCCGCCAACGCTGGCTACAACCGGATTCGTTACGCTGTGCTGTAAAAATGCTGCGGTTTGGGCAATTTGCGCCTCCACTTGCGGCTTTGCAGGATCTGCCGCATTTTGATGGGTCAGAAGGTACTCATACGACCGCATCGCGACAACCGCCGCCATCTCTCTCGTCACCGGATCTTTTGGCGCGAAACGATCGCCATAGCCGGACATGATGCCGGCCGCCGCTGCGGTTTGAACATCTTTCCGGGCCCATTCCGAAACCAGATTCAAATCGCTCAGGCCCGTTGCTGCTTCGGCCAGCGTCAGGCCAAGCGCTCTCACAATTGTTGCGGCCATTTGTTCCCTCGTCATCAGTGCATAAGGACGGAAGTATCCTCCATCGCCCTCCACAATGCCGTTCACATAAGCCGCATTGACATAAGGGGCATACCAGCTGTTTGCCGCCACATCTTTAAACGCACTGTCGCCAGCCGTTGTCTGCTTCAATCCTGATGCTTCAACGAGCAACTTCGTAAATTCGGCGCGCGTAACCGAAGCTTTCGGGCGAAACTCGCCATTGCTGCCTTGAACAAAACCAAGCTGCGCCGCTTTGCCAATCGCAGAGTACGCCCAATCCGAAATAGAGCCGCCGTCTTTATACAACTGCTCCAGCTTCACCGGAGGTTTCGTACCGTCTTGACCGCCGGTTCCTTGATCCGCTCCGGTGCCTCCGCCATCGGGATCTTCCGTTCCCCACTGGCTGTTGTCTGCTCCTAAATCTGTACCCAAATTAGTCGTATACCGCCATTGCACCGTATCGCCGTCCTCCAGCTCATACAAAGACGCGCCAAACCCCGGATAATCGCCGTTTACGTTATACATCCAGCCGCTGCCGGTGCCATGGTCAAACTCGCCGTCACCATCAATGGATTCCACATATACGCTGTTATATTGTTCAGACCAGGAATAGTCGTAATGGATTCCCGGCCATCCAGCACTCTTTGGAAAACAGTCCATACCGTATCGCCTGGCTGAAGCTCGACTTTAACTGGCGAGACCGTGTATCCGAGCTTAATTGTCTTTTTATCGACGGAAAAAGTGACATACGCTTTGGAGTCTGGCGGTGTTGCGGAACCTCCGCCTTCTTGGTTATCTTCTTTATCGCTTGCCGTGAATGCGGCATAGTCCGTAAAATGCTTGGTTTTGATAATAAGGTCAGTGCCGTTGTCATAGGCGTATTCCGGCTTGCCGGCAGCCTCCCCTTCGGAGTCATTCGCATATTTCTGAATAAGATGCGGAATGCCTTGTTCCAAATAAGCCGCTTGCTTGCCGGCCATGCCTGCCAGCGTTAACGTGACGTACCGGTCGAATTCGGCGCGGTCATTGCCGCCCATCGCAAATGCTGCTGCAACGCTATCCAGCTGTTTGCTGCTGCCTAGCAGCGATTGAAGCGTTGTTTTCAAGCTGGCATCGGCCGCATCTAGCGATGTTATTAGCTGCAAATCCAATCCGCTGCCGCTTGTCAGCTGCGTTCCTTGGGCAATAACAGCGGTAACGCCGCCTTTATGGGCTTCCAATTGCGGCAGTGCCGACAGTTCCGGCAGCGTTACGCGAACCGCACCCGTGCTCTCTTCCGGAATGGTGATCTGATACGTTTGATTGGAGTCCGATGCGTTTACCGTAAAGCTGTAATTCTCGTTGGCAGCCGGTTCGATAACAACCGGGCCGTCATTGCCCGGCTGTTCTGGCTGCTCCGGAGTGGCTCCCCTTCAAGCTCAACATCCGTCATGTCGTACAAATTCGTGCCGCCGTTCAAGAAACGGTCATATGCGACCAGCGCATAAGTGCCTTGGTCCGTCGCCATGCCATTTACACCGCCGGTTGCGGTATGTTTGAAACCGCCGGCAGGAACGGCATAAATGAGCATTCCATCTACTGCTGATTTGCCGTTTTTCATAAATCGCGGATCCGTTCCGGGATCAATGCCAAGCGAAGCAAGCGCTAATACAACCTGCGCCGTACTTTCGCAGTTGCTTAAATAATCGCCGGCTGCGCTTTGATTGTCCGATAACCAGACCAAAGCACGGTCAACGGCTTCTTTTACATCCGTACGGGTTGTATAGTATGGCGCCAAGCTTTGAATCGTCATAGCCGTCATATCAACGTCCGGCTTGCTTCCGAATAACGTCCAGCCTGCCGCGTTGGCAGTTGTGCGGTTGTACTCCAATATTTTGTCTATTAATTTGTCGCGGGTCGTTTGATTAACCCCATCCGCTTGCGGGATATCGTAGTTGTGCGAGTCCAAAGCAATCAGGGCAAATACCGGGCCGTTTAGCCCTTGTTTAAGCACATAATCAAAATCAGCAAGCGCGGTCAGCAAATTGAACCCTGCTACATCGGCCACATCTTTGCCGATTGACGTAAGTCCCAATATAGCGCGGGAATGCTCTGTGCTTTTTGTGGAATGAAGCTTCCCGTTGTAAGTCGCCATCAGCTGCGTAACGGCTTGCTCCACATTGGCGTAATAACTATCGTAATAATTAGCGGGTACCTCGTACCCCGCCCTTGCCAGCGATAAAATCGTCCATTCTCCGCTGCCGGTTCCAAATACAGGGTTGGCGACCGTCTTCACCATGTAAGCCAAACTGCTTTGCAGCTGCTGGCGAGCCTGCTCCACAACCGGATTCTGCTCCAGCTCTGTCCGGCTGCCGGCAGAAGACTGCCCGCTTAAAATTTGCGTGCCGTCCGCTTCGTCCGCAAATGCCGTATGTATGTTCGTTGAGCCAATCGAAATAAACAGGCTGACCATTATCAGCCAAATGAATCCTTTATTTAATTTCATTCCTTCTTCCCCTTGTCTTTAATTTGAAATAAACCTCTCCGCAACAAAAAAACTTCTTAACCCGAAAGTTAAGAAGTTTAATAAGCGCATCGCAAATAAGCATGCACGAACAAACACCCTCCTATCCATCGTAGAATTTGCGGTGTAACGAATCAGGCAGGTATTCTGGCTCAAGCGTCATCGCTTCCGCGTCCTTCCCGGTTTCCCAGTGGTTTATCGCAGCAGCTCTTCTTATACAGCGGCGGGACCGCGCGAGATTTTCACTCGCTTCCCTTTTAACCGGCCTGCAATTGGCAGCAATTGCTTCCGGCACCTGACCGTTGCTATTCAGTTTGTAAACCATCTTATCTAATCCTATAACATTTGTCATGTATAAATGATCATTTTTGCCCGAATAAAGAAATGTTTTTTCCTGTTTTTGTTTCAAAAACAGCCCGGAAGCTTATATTAACTTTAATAAGCAACCAACAAGAGCGGAGGAAACGAGATTAATGATCGAAATCCAGAACGTCAATAAAATTTATCCCGATGGATATCATGCGCTTAAAAATATTAATCTCACCTTTCACAAAGGTGAAGTTACCGTCCTGATCGGCCCAAGCGGCTGCGGCAAATCCACAACGATGAAGCTGATCAACCGGCTTATCCTGCCCTCGAACGGCAAAATTCTTATTAATGGAGACGATATTTCCACAATCGATCCGGTCAAGCTGCGGCGTAATATCGGCTATGTCATCCAAAGCATCGGCTTGTTCCCGCATATGACTATCGGCCGCAATGTCGGAGTCGTTCCCCATTTGAAAAAATGGGATAAACAGCGCATCGACAAACGTGTCGAAGAGCTGATGGACATGGTGGGCTTGTCCGCCAGCCAATATAAAAACCGTTATCCGTCCGAGCTGAGCGGCGGCCAGCAGCAGCGGATCGGCGTCATCCGCGCGATGGCGGCCGATCCGGAAATTATATTAATGGACGAGCCGTTCAGCGCGCTGGACCCGATCAGCCGGGAGCAGCTGCAGGACGATATCGTCCGCTTGCAGCAGGAGCTGCACAAAACGATTGTATTTGTTACCCATGATATGGATGAAGCGCTCAAAATCGCCGACCGCATCGTCATCATGCAGGCGGGAGTTGTCGTGCAAAGCGACAAGCCGGAGCGCATATTGCGCCGTCCGGCCAATGATTTTGTCCGTTCCTTTATCGGGCAGCAGCGGCTGGAGCAGGAACATGCAGCCGAGACATCTTCATACGATATTCCGCTCGTCGACGACGTCATGATCCGCCAGCCGGTCACCATCTATCCAAACCGCGGCTTGGCGGAAGCAATTACCATTATGGAGCGGCGGCGCGTCGACTCGTTGTTTATAACCGACCGGAATCGAAAGCTTCAGGGCATTGTGTCCATCTTCAACGTGCTTGAACATTACGGCAACGAAGATATGACCGTCGCCGACGTTATGAAGCCCATTGCATACAGCTTGCCCTCCGGTACGCCACTGCCGAATGCTGTCGAGATGCTAAGTCTTCATCAGCTGTCCAATTTGGCTATCGTCGACGGCACGAACCGCCTTGTAGGCCTCATTACAAGAGGCAGCGTCGTCCGGCATCTCGCAGAAGTGCTGCCGGTACTTCCGCCCGAACCGGAAGATTCGAACGAAGAATCGGCAAAAGAGTCCGGAACTCCGGATGAGACGCAAAATTCGTCCGCTGGCGATGCTGCAGCAGCTGACTCCTCCGGCAAGGAGGTGTAGGCGATGACTGACATTGGCGCTTTCATTCAGGAGCGGTGGCCCGACATTGTGACGGCTCTTCGCGAGCACCTTATCATTTCGTTTACGGCTGTCGTATTCGGCAGCATCGTCGCCATTCCGCTTGGTATTGTATTGGTGTATACCAAGCTGGGCTGGCTTCGTTCGGCTGTATTTTTTATCGCCAACATTTTGCAGACGGTCCCGAGCCTGGCATTGTTGGCTGTGCTAATTCCGCTGCTGGGCATTGGCGTAAAGCCGGCCATCCTGGCGCTGCTGCTGTATTCCATTATGCCGATTCTGCGCAACACGTACGACGGGTTTAAAGCCGTTGATCCGCATGTGCTGGAATCGGCAAGAGGAATGGGCTACAGCACGATGCAGCGCATTTGGACCATTCAGCTGCCGTTATCGCTGCCGTACATGATGTCGGGCATTCGCATTACGACCGTCTATATTATTAGCTGGGCCACGCTTGCGACACTGATTGGCGCAGGAGGCCTCGGCCAGCTGATTGTGTCGGGAATGGGCGTCAACAAACCGGAGCTGGTTTTTGCAGGCGCGATTGGTGCGGTTGTGCTTGCTTTTATCGCGGATTTTCTGCTCGGGCTGCTGGAACGGTGGCTGTCCGGACGATTCGGCCGCACAGGGGGTGCCGCTGCGTGACCCGGCATTTTAAACTTAAACCGGCTATAGCCGGTCTGCTGATTGCCGTTATTCTGCCGGCCGCCAGCGGCTGCGGCATTCGCAGCGACATTGTTATCGGCGCCCAGACGTTTACGGAAACGAAAATTTTAGCGGAAATGTACAAAGCGCTTATTGAGGACCGGACGGACGCAACTGCAGAAGTCATTCCCGATCTCGCATCCAGTCCGCTTGTTTTATCCGCAATGAAAAAAGGCGACATCGACATTGCGACGTTATACAGCGGCGAAATATTCAACAACCATTTTCCAATCGAAGAAACCAAAGACCGGGCACGCGTGCTGGAGCAGGCGCAGCAGGGGTTCCTTAAATTTTACAACCTGAAATGGTTTGACCCGCTGGGCTTTGAAAATACGTATGCCTTCACCGTCCGAAAGGATGTAGCGGAGCAAAAAGGCTATACGAAAATTTCCGATGTGAAGCCCGATGCAGGTTCAATGCGCCTCGGTGTCGACACAACTTGGCTGGAGCGGCCCAGCGACGGCTACCCGGCCTTCTCCAAACATTACGGCATTACGTTCGGCACCATTTACCCGATGGAGCTTGCGCTTGTCTATCAAGCCGTTGCCAACCGGCAAGTGGATATCGTACTCGCTTATTCCACCGATTCGCGGCTGAAGGCATACGATTTGAAAACATTGGAGGACGACAAGCAGTTTTTCCCTCCGTATGATGCTTCAACCGTTATGCGCGGCGATATCGCCAAGAAATACCCGGAAGCGGAAGCAGCCCTCACCAAGCTGATCGGAACGCTGGATGTCGAGACGATGGTCGATTTAAACTACCAGGTCGATATTGAGAAAAAAAGCGAGCGGGAAGTAGCCGTCAGCTATTTGAAGCAGGTTGGATTATTAAAGGAGTGACATGGCGATGGCAGGACCACATTTGACGATCGGGGATTTTTTCAGCTACGTATCACGCAATCGGGCGATGTTATGGGAATATTTGTTCCAGCACATCATGATGGTGCTGCTTGGCGTCGGTCTGGCCATCATCATTGGCGTGCCGCTTGGGATATGGTGCAGCCGAAGTAAAGGAGCAGCCAAAATCATTATGGCCATTACCAACGTGCTGCAGGTTATCCCTAGTCTCGCCATGCTTGTGCTGCTTATGATGTGGCTTGGCCTCGGTATGATGACGGTCACGTTCGGGCTGTTCCTCTACTCGCTGAATCCGGTTGTGCGGAACACGTACGTCGGACTGACGCAGGTGAATTCCAGCTACGTGGAAGCCGGAAGAGGCGTTGGAATGAGCCGCATGCAAATGCTGCTGCAGGTGCGCTTGCCGCTGTCGCTGCCTTACATTCTATCGGGCATCCGCATCGCTGCAGTCATTGCCGTCGGCGTGGCAGCCATTGCCCCGCTTATTGGCGGCTCAGGCTTAGGCCGCGAAATCTACGCCGGCATTAACAATCAGAATCCGCTTCGGATTTACGCAGGAGCAATCCCGGCCGCTGTGCTGGCCATTGCCGCGGATATTGTGCTTGGCGCACTGCAGCGAAAGGTGAACATGGAACGGCGCAAGTCGCGCAAAAGCGATGCCGTCCCGCCTGTGCCAAAAACGCAAGGCTAGACAAAACAAGGCGGCACTAAGCTGTGCCGCCTTTCATTGAACAAAATCACGTACAAAAGAGCCTAGGGCTCCTATATAAAAGGGACTTTGGCTCTTTGCTCCTGTCTGTTTTGAAATATGGAATATCAATGTGATGGATGATCCCCGATTCAAGAGTTCCAATTTGAACCCCGTAACTTCTTATCTAAATCTATGAATCTTTTAAATACGATATTCCTACGGCAAAGAGCTCCTTCCACAATTAGGATGAAGTAGATATAATGACCTATATACAATTCAAAATACCTAACAGAATCGAGGTCAAGACTTTGGCAAGGAGACGTAAAAAAGATCCTACATTCGTAGACATTGCATTGCAGCTTACACTTGGTTGCGCCTTTTTACTTGCATTCAACATCATCTTTAGCAAGTACGGAGCAACAATTGGAGGGGCATGGTTAAATCCACTTCTTATTTTCATCATTATCGTGCTTTCGACAAGTATTGGCTTACGCATCTACTATGTCCAGGAAAAGCTTAAGAAGGCAAATATCCAAGAGATTGATAAGATGAGTGGAACGATGTTTGAGCGTTACTTAGAGCAGTTCTTTAAACGTCGGGGTTGGCAGGTAAAACGTACTGGTGGCAAGGGAGACTACGGTGCTGACCTCATAATAACTTCAGGAGCAAGAAAGGTTGTCATACAAGCTAAACGTTGGAAAAAAAACGTGGGTTATGAAGCAATTCAGCAAGCCTACACAAGCAAGGATGTATATGGCTGCCAAGAAGCATGGGTAATTACCAACAGCGGCTTTACAGAACAAGCTAGGGATGGCGCAAGGCGTCTTGGCGTAAAGTTATGGGATAGAGGAGTTTTAATCGAGCAGATGGCAAATGTTAATGCAGCACAGACGATAAAGGTTAGCGATCTTGAACCTGTTAATGAGATAGCTGCTTCGACTGTTACTTCTGACTATAGACAGGATGGTGATCTGTTTGTTTGCGCTAGATGCGGAAAGCCGGTTGCAAATAAAGTTAAAGAATACTGCTTAGCGAATCCCAAACGTTTCAATGGACGAATTTACTGCTATGATCATCAACGGCACTAATCCTGGTTTTCTTTTGACTTGTTATCACCAAAACCTGATTGCAAGTCACGGAGTCTATGTCGAATAATTTATCTTCATCTAGATATTGAAACCGCAACATAAAAAGACTACCTCCTCGAAATTAGGAAGTAGTCTTTTCTTGGTTGCATGACCAGTGCTCAATGAACCGAGCAGGGGCGGGAAAGCAGCTTGCGCTACTTTCCCAACATAAGGCTTATCAGCCTTACATCATGCCGCCCATACCGCCCATGCCGCCCATGTCTGGAGCAGCAGCGCCTTTAGGCTCTGGCTTGTCGGCAACAACCGCTTCGGTTGTCAGGAACATCGCTGCAACGGAAGCTGCGTTTTGCAATGCGGAACGCGTTACTTTC
This sequence comes from Paenibacillus protaetiae, assembly GCF_004135365.1. Lineage (NCBI taxonomy): Bacteria > Bacillati > Bacillota > Bacilli > Caryophanales > Paenibacillaceae > Paenibacillus > Paenibacillus protaetiae. Next base: position 2,402,829 of record NZ_CP035492.1, read on the forward strand.
GCAGGGTCAACGATACCCGCTTCGAACATGTTCACCCATTCGCCGGTTGCTGCATTGTAGCCTACGCCGATTTTTTCGTTTTTCAGACGTTCAACGATGACAGAACCTTCTTGGCCTGCGTTCGCTGCGATCGTGCGGATTGGCTCTTCGAGGGAGCGAAGCACGATGTTAACGCCTGTTTGCTCGTCGCCTGCTGCTTGAACAGCCGCAACCGCTTTGTATACGTTCACGAGTGCCGTACCGCCGCCGGATACGATGCCTTCTTCCACTGCTGCGCGAGTGGAGTTCAGGGCATCTTCGATACGGAGCTTGCGCTCTTTCAGTTCAGTTTCCGTAGCTGCGCCAACTTTGATAACCGCTACGCCGCCAGCCAGTTTAGCCAGACGTTCTTGCAGTTTTTCGCGGTCGAAGTCGGAAGTGGTTTCTTCCAGTTGCGCGCGGATTTGGTTGACACGAGCCGTGATGTCGGCTTTGTCGCCAGCACCGTCAACGATGATCGTGTTTTCTTTCGTTACACGAACTTGGCGAGCGGAACCAAGCTGTTCCACAGTCGTCGATTTCAGGTCAAGACCAAGCTCTTCCGTAATCACTTGAGCGCCAGTCAATGCCGCGATATCTTGCAGCATCGCTTTGCGGCGGTCGCCGAAGCCAGGAGCTTTAACGCCTACGGACGTAAACGTACCGCGCAGACGGTTCATGATCAGGGTTGCTTGTGCTTCGCCTTCGATATCTTCAGCGATGATCAGCAGTTGTTTGCCGGATTGAACCACTTTTTCCAGAACAGGAAGGATCTCTTGGATGTTGGAGATCTTTTTGTCTGTGATCAGGATAAGCGGGTTGTCCAGAACAGCTTCCATTTTATCCGTATCCGTAATCATGTACGGGGAGATGTAACCGCGGTCGAACTGCATGCCTTCAACCACTTCAAGCTCCGTCAGGAAGCCTTTCGATTCTTCAACCGTAATAACGCCGTCGTTGCCGACTTTTTCCATCGCTTCTGCGATCAGTTGACCAACTTCTTCGTCAGCTGCAGAGATCGAAGCAACTTGTGCGATCGATTGTTTGCCTTCGATTGGTTTGGAGATGTTTTTCAGCTCGTCAACAGCCGCTTTAACCGCTTTGTCGATCCCTTTGCGGATAACCATAGGGTTAGCGCCAGCCGTTACGTTTTTCAAGCCTTCGCGAATCATCGCTTGAGCAAGAACCGTAGCTGTCGTTGTGCCGTCACCGGCTACGTCGTTTGTTTTCGTTGCTACTTCTTTAACGAGTTGAGCGCCCATGTTTTCAAAAGCGTCTTCAAGTTCGATTTCCTTGGCGATGGATACGCCGTCATTCGTGATCAGCGGGCTGCCGAATTTTTTCTCCAGCACCACGTTGCGTCCTTTTGGTCCAAGTGTTACTTTTACCGCGTTAGCAAGCGCATCAACACCACGCAGCATCGAGCGGCGTGCGTCTTCACTAAATTTAATTTCTTTTGCCATTGCCAGTTACCTCCTCGAAAATATAGGGTTGATTAAGCATCGTCTGCTTAAAGTAATCGTGTTCGAAATAGCCCTCTATGTGTAAGGGGCGGCTTATCCAAAGATCGCGTGAATGTCGCTTTCCTTCATAATCAAATATTCTTTGCCGTCATATTTGATTTCTGTGCCCGCATATTTGGAGAACAAAACGCGGTCTCCTTCTTTCACTTCAAGCGCTACACGGACGCCGTCTTTTACTGCGCCGCTGCCTACTGCCACCACTTTGCCTTCTTGCGGCTTTTCTTTAGCCGTATCCGGCAGCACGATGCCGCTTGCAGTTGTTTCTTCTTTTGCGATCGGTTCGATCAATACGCGTTCACCCAAAGGTCTGATCATTGAAAATAGCCTCCTTTTAAAAATGTAACCTTTTTGTTTTTATTAGCACTCATAAGCATGTAGTGCTAACAACCATTTTTATCATACTTTTTTTTGAATCCAATTTCAAGTGCCCAAGAGCGCTTTTATTACGATTTTTACATGATCTTATCAAGTTTTTGAACCTGCGGAATGCATCTCCCCATTTACTATTCACCATTCCCGGTTTCCTAATCCTTCCTTTTGCCACAAAAAAAGAACCATCCGTTTCGCCGTGAAACGGATGGTTCCTTGCTTTAAGCTCATTTGGTCGCAGCTTACTGCTGCGCAGCGTTCATGCCAAGCCCGTTTAATATAAACTCGGTCATATTAGCGATTTTCTCTTCGATGGTTTCCTCTTCCCGCTTCAGCACCACATCCCAATAATGGTCTTCCCGTGCGAACAGCAGCACGCCCATAATGGACATAAAAGCGGAATCGAGCGAGCGGAAACGGAAACGCCCTTCTCGTTTGCCGGCTTCCAGCCATCCCCGCAGCCGAAACCACATCGGCGACATATGCTGCCGGATTTTATCGGTTCGAGGCGTTTCGAAAGAAACTTCCCGCTGAATAATTAACGAAATTTCCGGGTCGCTATGCCGGAACGAGCTTACTTCCCGGATAAAAAGCTTTACGCCTTCAACCGCATCCATAGCAGGGTCGATCTGATTAATCAGCTCATTCGGAAAAAACTGCTCAAAGATTTGACCAAACAAATTTTCTTTGCCGCCAAAGTAATATGAAATAAGAGCGATATTGGCATTCGCTTCCTCGCAAATTTGCCTGACGGTAGTTCCATCATATCCTTGCTTGGCAAACAGCCTTTTCGCTGTCAGCAAAATACGCAGCTTCACATCACCGTCAGAAGAAGACATTGGAGTTACCACCTTTACATCTTATTTGTTCAATGGCCGGCTGCTCGCTTTACTAAGCTTGTTGTGTGCTTTCCAGCTGGGCATGCTGCGGCGCGCCTTTAGGCGCGGTTTGTTTTTTAAGCGCAATGGCAGCCACGGTAACAGCCACGGCTACCGCCATAATTACAGCTAATGCGCCGGCTTCCCCGCCAATGCTGGAACCGCCGAACAATACATTCATAATTCCTTCTACCGCATAAGTGGCCGGGAGCAATGTGCCCAGATCGCTATAGAAACCGGATAACAGCTCGCGCGGCACAATAGCGCCAGAACTTACCAGCTGAGCCGACAAAAGCATAATGTTGAACAACATGCCCGGCATGCCAATAAGGGACAAAAACATTTGAGAGACAAACATAAATACAAGCAGGAACAGCCCTTGGAACATCCACATTTGGAAAAACTGGCTGTGGTCGATTTGTCCTCCGAGTATTGTAACAAATGATACGCCTACAAGCGACACTACAACTGCAGAAACAATGTTCAGCACCGCTTTCACGCCAAAAATTTGCCAGCGTCCGGCTTGTGCCCGCACCATCATTGTAGATTGCTCCAGGTTCATCCCCATGATCATTGCGCCTACAAAAGATGCAAGCACCATCATCATCGGCACCATCTGATTATTCATACCTTGCACGACATTCATCGAATGGAGTTCCGATGTCACCCGCTCCGACAAAGCATTTCCGGCAGAAGCCGCTTGATCGGTATTTTGGATCGTGCTGCTCAAAGCGGATTGGACTCCCACTGCTACCGCCTGCTTATTCACTTCGGCTGTAATTTGATCGGCAACGCCTGTCATAATCGATTTGATCATAGCCGGATTGGATTCGTTAACCCAATATTGAATAGCTGCCTTGCCGTCTGCAGCGGAAGCCTGCTGTGTAAACCCTTCAGGCAAATAAACGATCATTTGCAGATCGCGGTTGTTCAGTTCCGACTTCGCTTGTTCCAGATCGGTCAGGCCCACCATTTTAAACGGAAGTTCCTTCACCAGCTTATCGGCAATTTGAGTGCCAAACTGCTTATCTTCATTAACGACTGCAATATGCAGCTGTTTGGCACGGTCGGTTACACCGTCGTAAGCCGTCATCCAAATAACCGAAAAAATAATTTGGAACATTAAAGCGGTTATTATGCCTACCATCGTTGTTGGCTTTGACATAAATGCCTTTACCACTTGTTTCATGCTTCTCACCACTCCTATTTTTAAACATCTATTTAAAACATCTGTTTATTATAATAACATCATTCTTTTTATTGTCAATCAAAAAGAAAAAAGACCTGTCCGGGGGTCCGGGACAAGTCCTTTATGTCGCGTATTCATTTTCCCATTGCTGGTCTGCAGCCACTTGCTTTCGATAAATCATGCGGGACATAAATACACTTAGCTCGTAAAGCAGAATAAGCGGGATCGCTACCAGCGAGTCGGAAATAAAATCCGGCGGTGTAACGATAACCCCTATTGCGATTAGAATGAAATAAGCAAGCCGCCGCATTTTCCGAAGCCGAAGCGGATTTAGTACCCGAATGGCGGTGAGAAACATAATCGCTAACGGAAGCTCAAACAGCAGTGCAATCGGTATAACAATGCTGAACATAAAGGAGAAATATTGGGTAATGCCATACGTCTCCTCCAGTTGGAGCTGTGAGGACACATGCCTTGTAAAATTAAACGCAAGCGGAAATACAACCAAATAAGAAAACGACAAGCCGATCAGAAACATAATTAACGCAAAGGGAATATACTTCAATGTCGCACGCTGCTCATGCTTGCGGAGCGCAGGCTTCACAAACGCCCACAGCTGGTACGCCGCGAATGGAATCGTAGGAATAAGCCCGATTACAATCGCAAATTTCATATAGATGCCGATGCCGTCCCATAACGAAAACGCATGCAGCGTCATCGTATTGGCCGGTTCTCGGGTCGTTAAGTAATGATAAGCAGGATCTGCTGCAAAAAGGCCGCCGATAAGCGCAAGCAGCAAAACGATCAGCACATAAACAATACGTTTGCGAAGCTCGCCAAGATGCTCCATAAGCGGCATCAAGCTATCTTGCCCGTCAGCGGAGCCGCTGCCGGCAGCTGCATTATCCTCGGACGCCACGAATGCTCACTCCTTTATACCCTTTAAGCTATTGTTAGTCCGGGAGCCTCTTCGTATCCGTATTGGCCGTCTCAGCCGCAGCTTCCTTGACTTCTACACGCTGCGGATTGTTCTCTTTCGGGCTTGAATCATCCATCAAGTCTTTTGCGCCCGCTTTAAATTCTCTTAATGTCCGGCCGAAAGCTCGGCCAAGCTCCGGCAGCTTGTTAGGACCAAATAATAACAGCGCAACTAGTACCAGCAGAATAAAACCCGTTGCTCCAATCCCATTAAACATCGTTAGTTCCTCCTTTAGATGAGTGGACCTGTTTCAATTAGGCCCGTCCTTGCAATCCGCCATATCCCATGTGAATGATTTCCTCCCGCTCGATTCTGTTGCCAGCCAGTATTTGCGGCAGCAGCACATCAAACGAGGTGTAAGGATCATGCATGACACAGCCGGGCAAACCCATAATCGGAATACCGTTCAAATAGCCTACAAGCAGCATGGAACCGGGAAGCATTGGCGTTCCGTAACTAATGATGTCAGCGCCAGCTGCCTTAATCGCTCCAGGCGTACGGTCATCGGGGTCAACGGACATCCCCCAGTCACTAGTATCATATCATAACCTTTATCAGCCAAATAGTGGATTTCATTGACAATTGTTTGTCGATCATCCGGAGCAAAACGCTGCTCGGCGATCGTTGAGCCAAACGCTTCTACTTTGCTGCGGACCGCTGGTCCGAACTTATCCTGGATACGACCGCTGAATACTTCGCTGCCGGTCGTCAGGAGCCCGATTTGCATCGGTCGAAACGGCTTCACGCGAACCGGCGCTTGTCCATGGTTGGCGTTTCGGTAAGACAGCGCCAGCTGCTCAACCGCTTCGATTTTCGTTTTGGCGACAAACAATGGAATAACGCGGGTAGCCGCAAGTGCTTTATCCGCTTGTACCACCGTATTCGAACGAACGGTCGCCAGCGCAATTTCGCCCAGCGCATTTACAGCATGCACGAAATCGGCGTCAACCTGCGCCAGCCCAAGCTCTATCGCTTTTACCGTTACCTTCCCTTCATGCGGCTCCGTAAGTTTGGTGCCTTGCCCATACAGCGCATACGCCATGCGCTGCGCAGCATCGTCTTCATGCAGGTCGCCGTCGCCCAGCTCCATCACATAAATATGTTCCTTGCCGATATCAAGCAAGCTTGGGATATCTTCTTGTTCAATCTTATGCCCTTTTTTAAACAACCTGCCTTTAAATTCACCGGGAATAATCCGGGTCAAATCATGGGCAAGCCTGAGGCCAACCGCTTCATGTACCGGCACTTCCTTCAAAACGGTTGTTTGGCTCATACTGTATGATCCCCTGCCTGTCCCGTCAAAATTTCCAGCGCATGCGGCAGCTGATCCATGACAGCCATCAAGCTTTCATGCACGCCTTTAGGACTGCCCGGCAAATTGAGAATAAGGCATCTTCCCTTCGTCCCGCAGACGCCTCTGGACAACATCGCTCTGCGCGTTTTATGCATGGCGCCGGCACGCATAGCCTCCGACAATCCCGGAACGACGCGGTCAACCACCTTCAGCGTCGCCTCCGGCGTCACATCGCGTAACGATAATCCGGTGCCGCCGGTCGTAAGCAGCAGATCCGCGCGGTAATATTCAATCATTTCAATCATGGCAGCAATAATTTCGTCCTGCTCGTCCGGCACGACCCGGTAATCTACAATTTCGCCGCCTAGTTCTTCTTCAATCAGCTCGCGTATCACTTGCGCGCTTGTATCTTCTCTTTCGCCGCGAGAAGCTTTATCGCTTGCCGTCAATATTGCTACCTTCCACTGTTGCATCTCCCGTTCCTCCCGTCCCCTACCTGTTTATAGGTTTGTTGACAAACGGTAATCGCCGCTTTTTCCACCCGTTTTGGATACAAGCTGCGTCGGGCCAATTACCATATCTTTTTGAATCGCCTTGCACATGTCATAAACGGTTAACGCAGCGGCGGAAACCGCCGTTAATGCTTCCATCTCAACACCCGTCTTGCCGGTTGTCTTTACTGTTGCGGTAATATAAAGCGCATCGCTGCCATTGTCCGAAAACCGGACATCCACTCCCGTCAAAGGAAGCGGATGGCACATTGGAATCCAGTCCGACGTTTTTTTGGCTGCCATAATGGCCGCAACCTGCGCGACCGCAAGCACATCCCCTTTTCCTACAGTGCCCGCTTTAATCCGGTCCAGCGTATCCGGATGCATGGTTACCGCTGTAGAGGCCGATGCCGTACGGGCGGTAACCTGCTTATCGCTTACATCAACCATTCGTGCTCTGCCCTGATCGTTAAAATGCGTAAGCTGATCCATCCATTCCACCTCCTTCATCATCCGCAGCCTGCAGTTGTTCATTATGCCGGATCCCACTATGGCGATGCCGTTAGTTTCTGTCATGTTTCGCTGTAAACAGCTTTATTCCTTCTTCCGTAGCAACGCCGCCGATTCGCTTGTCATGCGCCTCCATCGGAAGTGCTTCTTGCGACAGCTGCAGCTGATAACCTAATCCTATCCAACATGTACTTCCGCGCGGAGAGCTTAAATCAGTCCGCACGGCCAGCCTATCGTAATAACCGCCGCCGTAGCCTAATCGGCCGCCATCCCGGTCAAAAGCCAGTCCCGGTACAAAAATTACATCCGGCCACTCCCGGACCGCCTTATTTGTATCCGGAGACGGCTCCATAATGCCGTAAGCACCGAGCTCAAGCCCGTCCCAGCCGGTCAATTCATACAGTTCCATCGAGCGGTCTTCCGGGTTGGATCTGGGAACAATCACTTGAACTTTCGTCTCCCAGCACCATTGTATTAACGGCTTGGTATCCAGCTCCGTCCGAAATGGAACATACGCCATCACACTGGAAGCCCCAACGCTTTGCAGCCATACCGCGGCTTGCCGGCAAGCCGCTTCGGAACGCAGCGTGCGTTCATATGCAGACAAAGCATTCCGCTTCTCGGTAAACCGCTTTCGAAGCTCATTTTTTATTATCGTGTTATCCATTCCGTTCACCTGTTCTGCAGATATGATTCAGCCGCCGGCAGTTGCATCTGAACATATGCTCGTATTATTTGTAGTTTACCATTGTTATGCAACTTTCGCCAATGGCAGGACAACTTTATGGTACACTAGTCATAAGCAACCGCTTTGTTGCAATTATGGGTTGGAGGTTCATTGTTATGCTGCTGCAAGTATCCAATATTTCTAAAAGCTATGGAATTGACGTCATCCTTTCCGATATTTCCATGCAGGTGCTGGAGCGAGAACGAATTGGCATCGTAGGCATAAACGGCGCGGGTAAATCTACTCTTCTTAAAATCATAGCCGGCGAGCTGTCCGCCGATTCCGGTGCTATCCATAAATCAAAAGAAACAAAACTAGGCTATTTGGCCCAGAACAGCGGTCTTCAATCTAACCGCACTATAATAGAAGAAATGCGTTCCGTCTTCGACCATTTGATTCAGGCCGAGCAGGAGCTGCGTGATCTTGAAGCGCAGATTGCCGATCCGGAACTGCATGCGAATGAAAAACGGTATGCAGAAGTGCTTGAGCGTTATTCCCGCAAATCCGACTGGTTCCGCGAGCAAGGCGGATTTGAAATGAACACGCGTATTAACAGCGTGCTCCACGGCATGGGGTTTGGCCATTTTCCTGCCGATACTTTAATTTCAAGCTTAAGCGGCGGCCAAAAAACGCGCCTCGCGCTGGCCCGCATTTTGCTGCAGGCACCCGACCTGCTGATGCTCGATGAGCCAACCAACTATTTGGACATCGAAACGCTGACCTGGCTGGAAAGTTATTTGCGCAGCTATCCTGGCGCTATCGTCGTTGTTTCCCATGACCGCTATTTCCTGGATGCCATTGTGCAAACGATTGTCGAAATTGAACGTCATTCCGCCAAACGCTACACCGGCAACTACAGCCGGTACATTGAGCTGAAAGCAGCCGAATATGAATCACAGCTGAAGCAGTACGAAAAACAGCAAGATGAAATTTCGCGTATGGAACAATTCGTGCAGCGAAATCTGGTGCGTGCTTCTACAACGAAACGTGCCCAGAGCAGACGCAAAGCACTGGAGAAGATGGAACGTTTGGACCGCCCGGCCGGCGAGCTGAAGAAGGCGAGTTTTTCTTTTGAAATTGAAAAACAGACCGGCAAAGATGTTCTTGACGTTCGTTCCCTTGCTGTTGTCTTTAAAAAAGACCGGGAGCCGGATAAATTGTTATTCCAGAATGTAAGTTTCCACCTTTCGCGCGGCGAGACAATAGCGCTTATTGGCCCTAACGGCATCGGCAAGTCCACGCTGCTAAAGGTACTGGTCGGCGAACTGCAGCCGGCTGCCGGAAACTTCAGTTGGGGCTCTAATGTCAAGCTTGGTTATTACGATCAGGAACATACCGGATTAAATCCCTCTAATACAGTGCTGGAAGAGGTCTGGTCGCATTATCCACACCTGGAGGAAGTGCGGATCCGCACAGTGCTGGGCAACTTCCTGTTCAGCGGCGATGATGTGCAGAAGCGGATCTCGTCCTTAAGCGGCGGGGAAAAAGCACGCGTTTCGCTTGCGAAGCTGATGTTGAAGCAAGCGAATGTGCTTATTTTGGACGAACCGACTAACCATCTGGACTTATTCAGCAAAGAAGTGCTGGAATCCGCGCTGCTTGATTATGAAGGCACGCTTCTCTTTATTTCCCATGACCGTTATTTCCTGAACAAAATGGCGGAACGGATTGTCGAGCTTTCTTCGACAGGGACCGAGCATTTCCTAGGAAATTATGATGATATGCTGGAGAAAAAACGCGATCTGGAGGAAGCAAGGCTTGAAGCGCTGGCCAAACAAACAGCCGCTGCTTCCAAAGGGCAGTCAGCTCCGGAAGCTCCAACGGCTGTAAATTCATACGAAGCCGAGAAGCAGGCAAAACGCGAGGAACGTAACCGCCAGCGCAAAATCGAGCAGCTGGAACAGCAAATTGCAGAACTTGAACAGCAGCTGTCCGTGCTTGAGCTGCAGCTTGCCGACCCGGCTGTCTTTAACGATTATATCCGGGTATCGGAAGTCCAGGCCGAGATGGAGCAGACGAAATCAGCGCTTCAATCCGCTTACGAGCAGTGGGAGCAGCTATTAAATTAACAACCAATAAGTCAAGCCAAAAGCCGTATTGCCTCCAACAAAGGGCATTGCGGCTTTTTCCGTTACAACCGGTCAAGATCGCGCAGACAGTTACGGCTCGTTAGCAAAATGCCCTGCCCCCGCTGCACCGACTGCAGGATCACATAACCGCCTGCTGCCGCCTAACCCAATCAAAAAAAGATGCTTACGCCATAAAGGCGTAAGCATTGAGAGGGAAAACTATGTCGAAGTACTGCAAGCGGGATAACGGTTGGCCGCAGCCTTGGTTATCCCATATAAGTAATGCCAGCCGGCAACGAGTGACCGGGCAGCAATAACTTCCATCATCAATTGGGCAGCTTCAAAACTGCTCCATACGAATTAAACCAAGCCGTTTGGCTTCCACAATAGCTTCGGAACGCGAACGGACCGCCAACTTCTCGAATATTCTCGATAAGTTATATTCAACCGTCCGCTGGCTCATATGCAGTTTTGCCGCAATGTCCTTATTGCTGTTTCCGGATGCTACCTCTTGTAAAATTTCCTGTTCGCGCTCATTGATGGATACTTCCTCAATGATTTTTTCGCCACGCGTAATTTTAATTTCGTTACGCCTTAATTGTTTCAATAATGAAATCGGAATGACAGCTTCGTCCCGCATTGCGCTTCGAATGGCATTATGAAGTTGGTCTCTGGATGCTGTTTTTGATATAAAACCACACACGCCATTTTCAATTAGCAAATTAAAATGGGTACTGATTTCATAGCCGGTGTAAATAAGCACCTTGCGGTCGGAATCCTGCTGGATCAGCCTTTTGGCAAGCTCCAGCCCGCTTATGCCAGGCATATTTAAATCGCATAAAATAATATCAAAAACTTCTTCTTGAATAATGCCAAGCGCCTCCATAGCGGACAAAACCACCGTCACTTTCATGTCAGGGTCCTGTTCAATCATCGTCTTCGTCCCTTCTCCAACGGACGGATGATCATCCACCAATAAAATTCGAATCACGCCGGCAAACCCCTTTCTAACTACTGCCTTTCACTTGTCATCGTTTCCGGCATTACAATTGTAACTTCCAGCCCTTTTCCCTTTTCGGATCTGAAAGTAATGCTGCCCTCAAGGCTCGCAACACGTTCCTTGATGCCGGATAAACCCATATGTTCAAAAGAGGCTTCCATGGAATGGACATCCATGCCAATTCCATCATCCGAATAGTTTAAATACAGGTAGCCTTTACGCTGATCCAGCTCAAGCTTAACCAGATTTGCTCTCGCATGCTTGGATGCATTGCGGAGCAGCTCCTGAACGATCCGGTAAATAACGGTAATTTGTTCTTCGTTAAGCTGTTCGCCGGCAAACGGCTTTGCCCGGAAGTCAACCGCAAAGTTGTCTCGCATTTGAGCATGTTCAATAATGCTCTCTATCGCTTCAACAACCCCCATCTCCTTTAATAATGGAGGACGAAGCTCGTTGCAGGTTTCCCGAATTTGATGAATAACATCAAGCAAACCTTCCTTAATATCTTCCAGTTCATGATTTAATTTGTCCGACATCGGATGGTCAATCATGACGCTTTCCAGTTTGCGATACCAAAGCAGCTGGTCCTGCAAAGCGGAATCATGCAAATCAGCCGCCAGCTTCCGCCGTTCGTTCTCTGACAATGTAAACAAAAGGCGCAGAATCCAAGGCGAAGTGGTATGTTCCCTTTGCACTTCCGATTTCAAATCATCAATAAGCCCTTCAACGAGATACAGGTTCTCAAATACGATGCTGGCGTAATTCGCCATCGTCTTCAACCATCTAAGCTCGTCCGAATTAAACCTCGTATGGTTTGTTTTCGGGCCGATCCATACGACATGAATGCTGGAGCGCTGCTTTCCGATTACAAGCCCAAGCCCGGAAGGCAAATCTACCATCTCGCCAACTTGCAAAATATCGGATATTTGCAGCAAAAAAGCTATTGTCCGCTTTTCTTCTTCCGTTTGCCCTTCTGTTCCTGTCACTCCTTCAATTTGATCCACTTGAATGAACTCAATTTGATTGACGGGAAGCAGCTCATTAATCTCCTGGCGTAATGCGATTTGCAGGTCGGTTTTTTTCATAATGCGGGCAATTTTCCGAGAGAAGCGATCCAGGCTGTCCTGGTAACTGTACATGGCCTTAAACATTCTCGGGCGAAAACGGTGATCTATCAGCTCTTTTATGTACAGGAACAACGTAATGCTAATATAAATAATGGCAAACAACTGTATCGTTTTTGTCCAGAAATGATTGGACTGCTGCTCAACCATCAACGCCAGCACAAAAATAGAAATGAGCAGCGAAGGCACAAACGACAAAGATGTATAATACTTAAACCTGGTTAATATAAAATCAATGTCGAACAATTGGTTCGAGGTCAGCAAATACAAATACACGATAGGCAATACAAACAAAAAGAGAGCTGTAAATGCTGCCGGAATAAATTGTTTATACCCTGTCATCAGCGGCAAAAGGTTCATAATGGTGAACGGTGTGAAAGCAACCAAATGCGCCATTAATGTAATTTTGAACAAGGAGTTAAGTTTCGACTTCCGATGCTCAAAAAACCGGTAAAACAGATTGAACACACAGAGCAGATTCCCTAACAAAATAATCGCACTGTGGACCATTTTCATATAGTTGTAAACTTCGATCGAAAACAAATCGGTCCAAAAATAAAGAAGGCTTACTAAGGTTAGTATAGCTGACATTGCATACAATGCTGCCAATACTTTTGCGTTCACGAAGCGAACGTAATATTTCTGCAAATAAATGTTCATGAAGCTCATAAACAACAACGGAATACATGGCAATACGATATAGATGATCGACAGCCCGACCGGGTCGCTCCGGTAAGACGCGGATGATCCGTAATAACTGAGGCCAATCGACATAAAAAACACGATGAGCAGCAGCGCTGCTTTATCATGTCCACGTTTCGAATAAAGAAGCATTGAAAATGCGGTAAAAATAATTAACGATAAACCCGGTATGTAAAATTGGATTAACAGCTCCCAATTGGAATGGTCGCCTATCCATTTTTCTTGAAAATAAATCGTTTGCTCCACTTGATTCGGATGCAAAACTTTAACGCTGTGCGCTCCTTCTATTGAGCCGTATTTGCGGACGTTTTTAAAATCGCTGACATTCCCGCTGTCAACCGTTTGGACCCGGTCTCCTATCCGGATGCCTTTGACATCTGCTTGTCCGGCCGGCTCCGTGCTTTTGACAATGTAACCGCCGGCAGAATCCTGGACCAATATTGCCCCGATAGAAGGTACTCTAATAATACTTGCCGTGAGGTACAAAATCACCACGATTAATACTATCAGGGAGAGAAGCGCTGTTAATTTACTTATGAGCCGTGCCTTCACTTAGTTCTCTCCCTTTTGACTTAAACTCTTATTAGCTCCACATAAAAGAGTAGCCGTCTTTTTTTCCTTCTTTGTTCAGTTCGCCAAGAAGTGCTTTTTGTTCAGCTACAGAAACGCCTGCAAGCTGGAGTTGTCCACCCATCACCATAGACAGTTTTTCCTTGCTCATCGCCAACGAACGAATAGCCTCTTTCAACATTTGAACTCCTCCATCCCATTCTAATAGATTTACTTGCCTATCACTACTATAACAGGAAAAAGTTCGACTTCAAACGCCAATATAGTTCGTAATTCCCGCAATTGTAGTTGCGGTTATGTAAAAAATAGTAAATTTTATGCCAGTAATTGCATAAAATAATCTCTAAACGGGGGACTTTCCGGTACTGAATCTAGTAATTCCTCAAACCGGTTATAGTGCATACGACTCATAACCGAGCCATATAAGATCGTCCCCGTCCGCTCGCAAGCTTCCTTCAACAAATGATGCTTGTCCCGAATGTCATCCTCTTGCAGGCGCCCCTCCAAATAATCGGCGATCCATTGGTCGTTTTCCGCTGCGCTCTCCTGCAAAAATAAGGTCAGCAATGTTTTTTTGCGGTTAATAAAATCGCTTTTCTCATCCCATCGCAGCAAATCTCTCAAATCGTTGCGAATTTGGGCTGCCATTCCGATTTCGCCTGCATACTCGGCTACAGTGTCATGCCAGCCTTGTCCAGCGAGCATCACGCCGGCCATACAAGCCAACACCAGGATTGCAGCGGACTTCTGCCTGATCATCTCAAAATAATCCTGCTCTTCCTGAATAGCGTTAGCCAGATCCAGCATTTGCCCGTTAGCAGCTGTAATCAGCTGATTGTTCATCATTGCTGCCAGCCGCAGGCGTATCTCTGCGTTTTCGCCGCATTCCATAAGCGCCTGCTGCGACAGTGTTATCAGCGCTGTAGCTGTATTCAGCGCCATCGGAAGCGGCACTTGCATCCAAGCTTTGGAGGGCGCATCCTGATCCTGGATATCGTCCAAAATATCCGACGCCAAAATAAACAATTCAACCGCTGCCGCCGCTTTGTATACGATGTCGCTTACACCGCCAAACATGCGGTAATGCAAAATGGTCAGCTGCCCGAAATGAACGGGCTCTTTCCGTTTTTCATTTACAAACAGCTGCGCATGACAAAAAAGGGGCGCCGCCGTAAAGCGCTCCTTAATCAGCTCGTCCAATTCATGTTCCATTCTAATCCGGTCTTCGTTCATCATTCCAATGCCCCCACCCGACTATGTTCCATTTTATTGTACAGAAGCCGGAAATGTTGGGCAATCAAATCTGTTCGTCCAGCATGACCAGCTGCTACACAAAAGTAAACAGCTTCATGCACTTTTTGAACCATTCTTTCTTCTGAGGCTGTTTATGAAGTTCCCCCTGTCATGGCTTTCGATCTCGTCCAAATTGCCTGTTTGTCCTATCGCCTCCTCATTTAGACGCTTTAACAGCATCGCAATCATTTCCATTCGTTTTTCCACTACATCGCTTCGTTGCCAAAGCTGGCTTTCCATCATGCTGCGTCCTCGTTCCATTCCTAAAGACCTCCTTAAGACTGCGCATCCGCGCATGCCGTATCGTAAGCAGCCCTATTAGCGATCCGAAATAACAGACAGGGAGTTTCTCAAATCCGTAAATTTCGCAAAACTTACCCATTCAGCCAAATGCGGCAGCGTAAATGCCGGCTCATTTTTTTGCTCAAGCGCAAAGTGGACATAAACGGCTTCCATCGTCAGTCCGCCCGAAGGGATTCTGGCGATAAGCCCCTGCGGCGAATCACAGCTGACAAGCTTGCCTTTTCGCATCACGGCAACCCGGTCACAATTGCGCTGGGCTTCGCCCATGTCATGGGTAGCGATAACGATAGTTTTGCCTTGGCTTTTTAGTTCCAGCAAAATTTCCCAATACTCCGAACGCGTCTGCTGATCCAGCCCCGTCGTCGGCTCATCCAAAAAGATGATTTTGGGATCGTTGACCAGTGTAATGGCGAGCGCGAAACGCTGCTGCCATCCGCCGGACAGCCGCTTAACCATTTTATGCTCGTAAGGCCTAAGCCCCAGACGATCCAAAATGGCGTCCAGATCATTTTTCTTATGATAAAAAGACTGAAACAGATCCAATGCTTCCCGAACCGTCATCTTATCCACCAGCGAAGTGTTCTGCAAATGTATACCGATATGCTCCTTCAAGCTTTCCGCTTCAAGCTCCGCATCCATATTCAGTACTTTCACGCAGCCCTCGTCAGGCTGACGCAATCCTGTCAGCAATTCAAGCAGGGTCGATTTGCCTGCCCCGTTCGTTCCGATAATCCCGAACAGTTCCCCTTCCTTCACTTGAAGAGTGACCTGTTCAACTGCGCTGTTCGCTCCGTAATACTTGCTTAATGAGCTGACCTGAATGACTGTTTGTCTATCCACTGCCGTTCTCCCTCCATTCGCGCTTGAATCAGACTTTAATAAAGCTGCCGACTAATGATTTGCTATTGTCCACTTTACAGCAGGACAACCAGCTTTTCACCGAAAACAATACTGCGGGATAGCGTAAATATGTTGCGGTGCCGCAAGGGACATTTTCCGTTCAAAAGGCGATTAGGAAAGGGAAGGATCATAAGGAATTAATCACCATATGCTTGGATGCTCTATTTATCCACAACTATATCCACAACCGTTGACAAATTGTTAGTCAATTCTGTCGATACTAGCATAGAACAATAAACGGATTGTAAAGGTCGTCACGATTCGACAAATGTCTGCATCTGTAAATTCGAATATTTATCCCTGTTATCCACATTACCCACAGGGTGATTGTGAAAATAATATCCACTTTTCCACCACAATGCGGAAGCCCCAAAACATGAGTATTTATAAGGGGTTTTGGCACTTATGCACATACATTCTAAGGTTGTGGATAAGAGCAATAACAGCTGGCTATTCACTCGTTTGGCAGCGGAGACGCAACAAAAAAAGCCTGCCGTCTCTAAAAGCGAGACAACAGGCTGATCTTCTTTTGACTTCCTCTATTTGCTACTCGGATTGTACAGACCAGGCTTCTAACGAGAAGGAAGGCTCCGCCTTCATATCCAGCTCTGTAAATTCACCTCTTGCCCATTTCAAATGGGCGGCAGCGCCAATCATGGCGGCGTTGTCTGTGCATAACGAAAGCGGCGGCACCAGCAGTTCAATGCCTTCATGGCCGCAGCGCTCCGCAAGCGCCGCACGCAATCCGCGGTTAGCCGCAACACCGCCGCATAACAACAGCTGCTTCGCTTCATATACCCGCAACGCGCGAACGGCTTTTTCCGTTAAAACCTCAACTACAGACTCCTGAAATCCGCGGGCCAATGCCGCCTGGTTCAGTTCTTCGCCTTTCATATTGGCTTGATTGATGACAGCAAGCACGGCTGATTTCAACCCGCTGAAGCTGAAATCAAAGGAATCCGCCTCCAGCCATGCGCGGGGAAGCGGCACAGCCTCCTCCGCTTCGGCAGCAAGTTTGTCGATATGCGGTCCGCCCGGATACGGCAAATGGAGAGACCGGGCTACTTTGTCATATGCTTCGCCGACCGCATCGTCACGGGTCTGTCCGACTACGCGGAATTTCCCCTCGGACTCCAGCAGCACAAGCTCGGTATGTCCGCCCGAAGCGACAAGCGCCATGCACGGATAAACGATATCATGCACAAGCTGATTCGCATAAATATGCCCCGCAATATGATGCGTCCCGATCAGCGGAATCCGAAGCGCCATTGCCAGCGCTTTTGCCGCTACAACCCCAACGAGCAAGGCGCCGACAAGCCCTGGCCCTTGCGTAACAGCCACAGCCGACAAGCGATTCATCGGAATGCCCGATTCTGCAATCGCCTGCTCGATCATAAGCGTGATGATCTCTACATGCTTGCGGGAGGCGATTTCCGGCACCACGCCGCCAAAACGGCGGTGAACTTCAACCTGGCTCGACACTACGTTGGACAAAATCGTTTTGCCGTCTTGCACTACGGCAGCCGAAGTTTCGTCACAGCTTGTTTCAATCGCCAAAATATAGCTTGCTTCACCGTCAGCTTGAGTTGGATTAGATTTATTTATAAGTTGTTTTATACAATTATCGCTCACGTTCATTAACTCCTAAAGGTTGAAGCCTGCGCCAAAGCGCAAGCGAGAATGGTAGTAACAGGTTAAGCTATAATATTACGTTCCAGCTCCGCCCACATTATCAGCGCATCTTCGTTATTATCGGAATAATAACCCGGTCTTACGCCGGACGGCTCAAAGCCAAGCTTGCGATACAAATTTTGGGCGACCGTATTGGACACGCGAACTTCCAGCGTCATCCGTTCCGCACCGTAAAATACCGCTTTATGCTGAAGCTCCGACATAAGCAGCCTGCCGAAGCCTTGTCCGCGGCAATCGGAACGTATCGCTACATTCGTTACATGCGCTTCATCCACAATGACCCACATGCCGCCGTAGCCGATCAATTCTCCGCCAGACTCCATAACGATATACTTGGCGAACATGTTGTTCGTCAGCTCGTTGGTAAAAGCGTCCGATGTCCACGGCGTTGCAAAAGCTTCCTGCTCAATCTCCTCGACAGCCGGAATATCGGCAAGCACCATCGGCCGGAACAGAACATTCCGTTCCGCCCCCGTCATGGCTGGCCTGCTTCCGCCTGCTTGGCGAGCAGCTTCACTTCGGCCTCAACAAGCTGGGTATAATTCGGAATAAACGTATGGACATTTTCCGTCTGCCCTGCCCGCAGCTTCGCGCGTCCGAGCTGCGCCAGCCAGCGGCCTTCCAAATCGTAAGGCAGCAGCTCTACCTGTACGCCCGCCGCCCGGCACTGCTCGCGCAAACGCTCCGCTTCCTCCAGATGCAGCTTCAAGTCGCCCGTCACGTAAATGCGCTGGACGCCGGCGTCTTCCTGCGCTGCCCGGCCTGCCATATCATCCGCCCAATCTTTCATCAGCCGGACGCCGTCCGCCGCAAAACAGGTCCAGCCGGCTTCAGCCGACTGTTTGTAGCCGCCCGTATATACTTGGCCGCGCCGCGCATCCATAATCGGCAGCACCCACTCGGTTCCGGCGGATGTGCCAGCTGCTTGTCTTCCGCCGGAAAGGGCACCGGCATGCAGCCCGCCGTAAGCCATTGCCTCCAGGCTGCTGACCGCAGCCAGCGGTTTTCCCCATGCCCAGGCGAGCGTTTTGGCTGCTGCTACGGCAATGCGCATGCCCGTATACGATCCGGGACCTTGGCCGACAACGATACCGCCAAGCCCGTCCGGACTTACTCCGCTTTCGTCTAAGAGCTGCTGCAGGCGGTTAATGATTTGCACGGAATGGTTCCGTTCCGCAAACGATTGTACCTCGCTCAGCACTTGATCCCCTTGTATAACCGCCCCGGCCAAACAGGCCGTTGACGTATCAAAAGCGAGAACCGGGCGTTCTATTTCGTTACTCATTTTTTTGCTCTCCCATCTCATTCAAAACTTCGCACCAAGCGGCATACGGCTCCCCGATTCCTTTGATCCGGATCACCCTTGCATCGCCGCCTGCGTGCTCCAAAAACAGCTCAAGCCGCTCCGGCGGGAGCAGCTCTTCGATCAACCGGGCCCATTCCACAATCGTGACGCCTTCTCCGTAAAAATAATCGTCAAGCCCCAGCTCGTCCGCTTCTTCCTGCGAAAGCCGATACACATCCATATGATAAAAGGGCATTGCAAGCCCTTCGTATTCTTTAATAATCGTAAAGGTTGGGCTGTTCACCACCGCCTTTACGCCAATCGCCGCAGCAAACGCTTGCGAGAACGTTGTTTTGCCCGCGCCTAAATCGCCGTCCAAGGCGAGCACCGTTCCCGGTCTCGACCATTCTGCCAGCAGCCGCGCCAGCTCCGCCGTTTGTTCGCGGCCGGCAGCATGCCATATGGCTTCGCTTGTTGTCTCCATATCGTTAACACACCCATCCATGTTACGCAAAATGATTGTATCCCCGCTTCGCCAGCGGAATCCGTCTAACCGCCTTGGAGCCGCTCCAGCCTGACGCTTCCGCGATCAGCTCCACCCCGGGCTCGCCCGCCTCCGTCTCGCCGATTATAAAAAACGGCAGCCCTTCCCGGCGGAACAACTCCTGCAATGGCTTGGCATCCTCGGCGGCGGCCGTGCCAATCATGGCATAATCTTCGCCGCCGTACAGCATCCACTCCAGCGGCTGAACGCCGGCATCGCGGGCGTAAGCCGCAAGGCTTCCCGCGAGCGGCAAATCCCGCTCGCGAAGTACAAGCCGAAGCCCTGACGCTTCGGCGATTTCCCATGCTTCGCTGGCGAGGCCATCGCTCACATCGTTGAGCGCGGTGCATGTCCCGCGCTCCAGCAGCAGGCGGCCCGCCCGCACCGAAGGCGCCGGGCGGCGATGCGCCTGGACAAGCGCGGCCGCCGCTTCGCCGCAGGCGGCCGCAGGTACAGCGCCCTCGCCCGCATGCGGTTGGGCGAGCAGCGCATGCAGCCCGGCCGCGGACATGCCGACGGGGCCGGTCACAAAGACGGCATCGCCGGGACGGCTGCCGGTGCGGCGCAACGCGCGGCCCGCTTCGACGGCGCCAAGCACTGTGACGGCGACGACGAGATGCTGCGGCGACGAGGTCGTGTCGCCGCCGGCCACCGCTACGCCGTATCGTTCGGCGCAGGCGTACAGTCCGTCGTACAGCCGGCGCACCCGCTCCGGACCGAAGCTTCGGGGCACACTAACCGATACAAGCGCCTGCAGCGGAATGCCGCCCATCGCCGCAATATCGCTCACATTGGCGGCGAGCGCCTTGTAGCCGATATCTTCGTCCATCATCGTTGCCGCATTAAAATGGACCGTCTCCACCATCGTATCTACCGCAGCGACGATTTGGCGCGGACCAGTCAAACCATCTATCGGCACAGCCGGATCAAGCAATGCGGCATCGTCGCCAATGCCGAGCACAACGCCCCGCTGCTGCTGCCACTGCTTCGCCTGGCGGCCTTCCGTCCAAAGCCGAATGCTAGCAAATTCATCCACTTACAGTTTCCTCCGGCTTCCTAATGAATATTCCGTTTTTTGAACCGGCCGCCCTTCACATCGTGAATATTGCCTACCGCCAAAAACGAAGAAGGATCCAGCTCTTCGACGATCAATTTCAGCTTCGCTTCCTCAAGCCGGTTAATGACCACAAAGATCACTTTTTTGGAGCCGCCGGTAAACCCGCCTTCGCCGTTCAAATACGTAACGCCCCGCCCAAGGCGGTTCATGATGGCCGATCCGATCTCCTGCCATTCCTCGCTGATGATCCATACCGACTTCGATTCGTCAAAACCTTCAATGGCAATATCAATCATTTTATAAGCGATAAAGTAGGCAATAAGCGAATACATCGCACTGTCCCAGCCAAATACAAAACCTGCGCTTGATAGTATAAAAAAGTTAAAAAACATCACCACTTCGCCAACCGAAAACGGCAGTTTTTTCACCAGCAGTATCGCTGCAATTTCCGTGCCGTCCAGCGACCCGCCGAAACGAATAACAATGCCGACCCCCATCCCGAGCACAAGGCCGCCGAATATCGACGCTAAAAATAAGTTAGGCGTGAGCGGGGCGACAGGGTGAAGGAAATAAGTGCCGAGCGACATGACGGTAACGCCGTACAACGTCGATAAAGTAAAAGTTTTCCCAATCTGCTTATAGCCGATGATGAGAAACGGGATGTTAAGTACAAATAAAAAAAGTCCGAGGGGTACCTGCATCACATGAGCCAAAAGAATGGAAATCCCTGTAATCCCGCCGTCAATAATATGATTCGGAACGAGAAAAATTTCCAGGCCGACAGACATCAATAATGCGCCGATTGTAATAAAAAGCGCCCGCCGCGCCACAGTTAAAGCCGATAAACGATGATGCTGTTTGGTCTGTGTCATGGGCTGCATACCTACGCCTCCTCTTGAGACCCGATTTCTATTATTTTACCCCATGCGCATTTGAAATCATAGCTGTTGGTACTTTCGTCCGCATAAAAATATCGTTTCATAGCGCTGAAACGGCAAAAGGACAGCCCCTCTTAATAGACAGAGGCTGTCCCGCGCTACAACAAGTCCGCAAACACCGGCTACATTTCTTTGACAATCGTAATATGCACTTCATCTTTTAACTCCAACTCATACGGTTCCTTGGGCAGCGTTCCGTTCGCTTCCATAATAATCCGCACGCGAGGACGGTGAAGAGCAAGCTCATTATTCGCCGATACGACGCCGATCTGTCCGGTGCTGAGCAATAAAGTGGTGGAGATCGGATAAATGGAAATATGCCGGCAAAATAATTTAATCAGCTCAAAATCAAAAAAAGTGTTGCCGGCAGCAAACAAATATTCAATCGCTTCGGCAGGCGAATACCTTCTGCGGTGTGGCCTTGGCGAAGTCATCGCATCATACGTATCCGCCAAGCCGACGATTTGGGCGTACGTATGGATCTCGTCTTCCTTTAAACCCCGCGGATAACCTGAACCGTTAAATCTTTCGTGATGCTGCAATGCACAATGAGCCGATACAAGCGAAATATCATGATATTTGCGCAAAATATTGAAGCCTTCGGTTGTATGGCTTTGCACGATTTTCGTTTCTTCCGGAGTTAGAGCGCCCGGGCGTGCAACAAGCTCTGACGGTATCTTGGTCATTCCGATGTCAAACAGCAGCGCGCCGATTCCAAGCTCCTCCAGCTGAATGCGGTTATACCCTTTGGCTATGCCGATAATTCCCGCCAGCACCGCAACATTAACGGAATGCTGGAACATGTAAGCGTCCAATGTATGTATATTCGTTAGCGTAACAAGCACGTTAGGGCGTGAAGCCAAATCCTGAATAATTTCGCCAAACGCGCTGCGGAATTTTCTTCCCATATCCGGCGCGATTGTCCTGCCTTTTACAATATGGTTATCTTTAAACTCCATCATCGTTTTGTAGACGGTATCTATAGCCTGCCTGCGTGTATCTTCCTGAATCGTTTCCTCCGGTATCAGATCTTCTGTCCGGCCATCCTCTATGTAAATCACATCGATGCCCAACATTCTTAAACGGCTAATATAACGCTCGGTCAATTCGACGCCTTCTCCAAGCAATACATGACCGTTCTCCTGGAAGATGGCTTTGGCGAGCTTGTCCCCTTGGTTGACCTGATCGATATGAATTTTTCTCATAGACTTGTTCCCGCCTTTAATTCAAGATAAGCCTTTTTCCAATTGTATTTTAACAAATTCACCGTTAGCTGACTATCTGCGAAACAAAGTTCGTGATACACGAAAAAAGACAGCCCGGATCGAAGGGCTTTTCCGGGCCGTCATGCCATCTTGCGTTTCACAATTCGGTTTCTCCCGCTGAATTTGGCTTCATATAGCGCAGAATCAGCCTGGTTCAGCAGCACATGTATAAATGCTTTATGATCCGTTATAAATGCAATTTCCCGGCTTTCGATCGAAATAAGCCCGATGCTGATCGTGACGGAAATCGGCAGACGCTCGGCATCTATGGCCAACTGGTTGTTTTGTACCGCTTCCTTCATCCGTTCAGCTACAAATTCCGCTTGTTCTTTCGTTGTGCCCGGCATATAAATTGCAAATTCTTCTCCCCCGTAACGGGCAAACACATCCGTTGCTTTCAGCGTGCCGCGGACCGCTTCCACTGTGGCGCACAGCACCTCGTCGCCGACCAGATGCCCATACGTATCGTTAATCGTCTTGAACAAATCAATATCCAGCATAATGATGGAGAACGGTTCCTTTGTTTTGATGCTTTGGGCAAGACCTTCCTCCATCCGCTCCAGCAAATGACGGCGGTTAAAGCAGCCGGTCAGGCTGTCCGTTATTGCCATGTGCTCCAGCTTCCGGTTCGCTTCGGATAACTCCTGCTGAATTTGCATAAGCTCCCGGTTACGCTCCTGCAGCAGTTCATTTTGCGTATTCGTTTCTTCAATGAGGAGCCGCAGCTCCGTGACGTCCTGGAATGTAATGAGCCGGCCGATCGTCTGTTTGCGTTTGTTCCGGATCGGCGCCGACTGCATCAGCAAATAGCGCAGCCCGTCCAAATAGGCGCATAACTCAAGCTCCAGCCGTTCGCCGGGATTTTCGGCTTGTTCTTTGAAAAAGGCTACAACCGCCCGCTTGTCCGCTACCCGAAGACGCTCTGCCATCGCAAGCGGGTCAAATTTGTCGCCGATTCTTAAACGATAGAATGGCCGGAATATCATATTGGCGTCTACGATAATATCATGCTCGTCCAATACAAGAATCCCGCTGGGCATCGTGTTCATTACGTCCCGCTGGGCGATTTGAATAATATCAAACACTTTCTGCCTGGTCATCGCATGTACAAGGTATAAGGAGACCACTGTAAGGCCGATGGACAAAAGCGGCTTATAGCCGCTGATGTTATGGAGCAGATAGCCATTCACAATGAGATCCGCCGCTCCGAACAATACAAGCGCGGCAAGGCCGTTCGCCGCGGTGCGGATCATCTTTTTGTGCGGATCGGTTAACGCTTTGCGGAACGTATACGCCATAATGACAAAAGATACCGCTAAATATAACGCAATTTCTGCAAGCATCGCCCAATAAAGCGGGCCGTATTTCAAAAAGCCGGTTTCCGCGGAACGCGTGACAAACCAGCCTTCGGGATTCGCAATTACAGCTGCCGCACACAATACTGCCGGCAGAGAAAAAGCGATCAGCCGTTTTCTTTTTACAATATACGGCTGACCGGTTAAAAATATCGTGAAAACAAGCCAGCCTACGCCAAGTAACGTCAACCCCGCGTAGGCAACGGAAAGATAAAAAAGCCTAACCTCTGTATTAGGCGTGGATGTTTGCGAAATAAACTGAAAAAAGGGCCATATCATAAAAATGATATGCAGCATTAAATAGATTCGGTGCAGCTTCGTAATGGAGCTGAAAGCAAACATATAGAAGAATAAGCCAAGCAGCCCGATAAAAACACTAAAGTCCAGCCACATCTTCCAATTCAATAAGGCTCACCCATTCGTCATTAGCCATCTTCTTCCATTATAGCAAAATATATTTGGGCAGACAATTAGCGAATAGGAATATATTCATAGTTTCATTCGCTTTTTATAGGCCAAAGGTCTGATAACGTTCGTTCAAGGTATGGCGAGATATGAAGGAAATCACGAAAACGGGCATATTCGTCCCATTTTTCCTTCGATACCCGCTCAGTTGTCCGTACAGCCCGGATGAGCAGGTTTTTAGGCGTATGCTCGGGATCTACAAATTCCAGCATATGAACTTTGTAGCCAAGCACTTCAAGCAAAGCGCCTCTTGCCGCATCCGTTGCAAGTGCAGAAAACCGTTCTTTCAGCAGGCCCTGGGAAAGAATCGGCGACAAAGCATCGCTGCTGACTTGGCGGAACAGTTCATGCTGGCAGCAAGGCACCGTCATCAGCACGGAAGCCCCCAGCCGACCGCTTTGGCAATCGCCGCATCCGTCGCTGTGTCGCAGGCATGCAGCGTAACGACCATGTCGGCAGCTTGCAGCTCCTCGTATTCCGCTATATCGCCGACCAGGAACCGCAAGCGGCTGTAGCCAAGCGTCTCCGCTAACCGTTGGCAAAATTCAATCACATCTTTTTTCAAATCAAGCCCGATAATCCGAATATCCCGCTTCTGTTCAACGGCCAGCAGATGGTACAGCGCAAACGTCAAATACGATTTGCCGCAGCCAAAATCTACAATCGTGATTTCGCGGTCTGCCGGCAAATGCGGCAAAACATCGGTTACCATCTCCAGAAACCGGTTGATCTGACGGTATTTATCCTGTTTTTTGGCATGGACTTTGCCGTCGGGCGTCATAATGCCCAGCTCCACAAGGAACGGCGCAGGCGCTCCTTCTGCAAGGATCCGGTTTTTTTGCCGGTTATGCTGGAGGCCGCCTGCCGGCGCTTTGCCGGTCGGCGGCTTGCGGAGCAGAGCGGCTTTGCCTTTTTTGCTGATCAGCAGCTGCACATCGGCTTCCGCCGTCTTAAAAAGCGCCTGGCGGTATTGGGAAGCGAGAAGCTCCTCCATCCGTTCAGCCGCTTGCTGCTGCGCAAGGTTTTCGTGTGTCACCTTGTTTGTATAATGAAACTCGAATTGATAATAAACGTCGTTTTTTATTGCAACAGGGCGGATAACCGTCTTCTGCGGCGCCTCCGCTTGTTTGGTGCGCAGCTGGCTTAGCGTCGCCTGATACAGCTCCCCCGCTTCCATCCAGCTTTCAACCTGCTGCTGCCATGCTTCGTTCATAGCTGCCTCCGTCACCCTTTGTTGTTGTACTTCAGAACCAGATCGACGTATGCCGCATCCACTTCGTCGCGCGGAAGGCCGCCTTCTTCCAATGTATCGTCATCAATAAGCCGGATCCGGCTGTAGAAAGAGCCAATGACCTGCCAATCAATTCCTTCATCCTCCAGAAGCTCATACAGCGTATTTTCCGCCAGGTCGTACCGGCCTGTCGCTTCATGCCATTCCGCTTCCAACATCCGTGTCTGGATCGGCAGTTCGTAATCGCTCAGCTTGTCCAGCAGCTCGCCCGCTTCTTTTGCAGAATCGGCGATTGCCGTCGGGGCATCCAGCAGCGTCAAGCGCATAAACAGCTGCAGCGCCTGCAGCTCGCGCGTATACGCTTCATTTTCTTGCCCCAAATCTTCATATAATTCGCCCTGCTGCTTAAACAAGAGCGCAATCGCTTGGAGCTGGTCGGTTTGGACAACGCCGTTCGTCGTCATAACGGCAACCAGGTCTTCATCGGACAACGAACGGAGCAGCTTGGAGCTGAGTCCAAAATCTTTGTCCAGCAGATCGTCAATCAGCTGGATCGCTTCCGCCTGCTTCTGCTCTTTTCTCAGCTGCATAATTTGGCCTGCCGCTTCCGTCATTTGCTCGATCATCCGCATAAAAAAATCCCGTTGAAACATAAGTTTTCCCCTCTCTATTCGCGCCCCGCAAATTGCCGAATCGCTTCGGCCAGCTTCCCGGGTTGCTCGTACATGCCCATGTGGCCTGCTTGTTCAAGCAGTACCTGCTGTACGTTATTGCCTTCTTTCATAAAAGTACGCTCAGGCGGAATAACGCCGTCATGCTTCCCTGCCGCAAGCAGGATCGGAAGCGGCGAATTCTGCAGCGTGCCGGTACGGTCCGGCCGTTCCTTCATGGCCAGCGCCGCCTGCTCGACCCCCGCTGCGCTTGTCTCCCGCCCGATGGCAAGCGCCTGCTCCACAGCGAAAGGCAGACGCTCCTTGCTTCCCGGGGCAAACAGCTTGGGCACAAGCCCTTCCACAAAAGCGGCGACGCCAAGGGTGCGTACCGTCTCTACCGCTTTATCCCGGCCGGCTTTCGCTTCCGGGCTGTCCGGCAGCGGCGTCGAATGGATAAGCCCGAATCCGGCCAGCTTGCTCGCATATTTATCGGCGAAAGCGAGCGTAATATACCCGCCCAGCGAATGGCCCAGCAAAAATACAGGACCAGGTTGGAGCTGCTCCAGCATCAGAGCGACATCGTCCGCATAACGATCAATAGAAGGAGCTTCCGTACCGGCGATGCCCGATCGTCCATGGCCTCTCAAATCAGGTGCGATGACACGCAGATGCGGCTGCAGCAGCGGCACGACCTGTTCCCAATACGCTGAGCTGCCGCAAAAACCATGGAGCATGACAACCGCAGGCTTCTCGCCGCTCTTACCGGCATGCGTTTCTGGATGAACATCGGAATCATAATAAGCGATTGTCAAACCGGTTTGAAGCGTCATCCGCTCCGTTGCAATGGATACGTTGCTCATCTTCAGCACTCCTTACAGCCATTGGAATTTCGTTTCACGCTGCGCAGCAAAGGGCTGCGCGCCCCAAGCCCGTTCAATGGCATCCGCTGTAAGCTTCGCCATCTGGAGGACTTGGTAAAGGGAAGCCGTCTGCAATACCCAATACGGCTTCGGGCCGTTCTCGCCGACAATGCCGGCAATGCTGTAGTGGCCGGCCGAAGGCAGTCCAGCCTTGGTCGCTTCGCCCGGCTTCAAAGCGCCTGGCGTACATATATACTTGCCCGTCGAACCAGGCTTGCCCAAGCAGGCATCTACCGCGATGATAACGCCGGCATTAGCCAGCGAATGCACCGCCGTTTCATATGACAAAGCATCACACGGCTGCTCCAATGTGCCGACGACGTTCGGCCACCCTCGTTCTTTCAGCATCATTCCGACCAGAGGGCCGTAGCTGTCGCCCGTCGAACGGTCGGTGCCGATGCATAAAAACGCGACGGCACTGCGGTCGGGATAACCGTCCGCTATCAGCTCCAAAAAAGCAAATAAGCCGTTTTGATCCGTTTTCACTTTTTCGATTACCTCATGCAACAAGTTTTACTTCATTGTATCGGATTTGAACCGCAGGTTCAATTTGTGGTGCAACCATAGCTATTATGTTACAATGTCCGCATCAGCCGCGGTTATCCGCCGGCTTAGGGCATACGGCAAAGTCGTAATGAAACAGGAGGATCTATCAATGGCCAATTTGGATCAAGCAACTCGCGAGAATGTGGAATTTATGATCGAAGGAATTAAAACGAAGCTGAAAATGGCATCCGCCGCAGCTATGCAGGCAAGCCACTTCGACCTGAAGCAATATGAAGATATTAAAGACCTGTACGAAGTGGTCGTATCGAAAGAAAACTTCAGCATCAGCGAAGTGGAGGCGCTTGTTTCCGAGCTCGGCAAACTTCGCGCGTAACGAAATGATAATTTCGTTCTTTTTTTAAAGAACTAATTACAAAATATTACAAATTGAAACATTAAATCATTTAACCGGCAAAACCGGTTTTACAACGAAATGCCTCCTGCCGGATAACCCGGCAGGAGGCATTGTTCTGAAACTATCCGTTTTCCGGTTCCTCTTGGCCGTCCTCTTCCAGCGACGAAGGCTCAATGGATAAATGAATCGTCATCTGTTTGGATTCACCGTTCAAAAAATTCGCCAGCCGCTCCAGCCGGTCGGCAAGTTCCGGTCCGCTGAGCGTCGTGTTCAGCTGATAGGAGAAACGGTCTTCCGGCAGCTTGCCGCTTGGGCTGTAGCCCCGGTTCCAAGCCGCTTCACGCCCGCTACCCGTTTGGGCAGCCGGATCGTTAACCGGATAAAACTTATCCGATTTGTTAACGACTCTTTCATAAATGCGCAGCTTTTTCAGCAGCATGTAATATTGGGCGGAATGTTTAAAATTCCATGCTTCGCGGATATCTTTCAGCGTGTAATCCATTTTCCATCTTTTTAATTTTTCAACCTGCTCGTCGGCGCTAAGCTGTAAAAAATCGTCTAACGGTAAAATTTTCTCGGACATCTTGATCCCTCCGATTTTCATAAAGACCGTACAATAATAACTTCTATCATTAAATAAAAATCGAATACTTTACAATAAAAAATACCATAAAATTGTACTGTTTTCAAATTATTTTTACTATTAAAACATTAAAAAACCGCTTCGTCTTTGTCATACGAAACGGTTTTTTAATTCATTTTATTCAGCCTGCAAACCGCATGCTTCCAAAAAGCGGCAGAATGCTTCCAATCCTTGCGGCGTACGTTTGTAAACACCGGCATCTTTAAGCACTTCCAGGAATTTGCCGCCTGTTTCTTCGCGAACAAACTGCATCGCTTCATCCATGCTGTTAGCCGTTCCGTAGGCAGCCAGCAGCCCCTTGATCCAGCCTGCATGCTGATGAAGCGGATGCGATGCATCCTGCAGGGCGGATTCATCCCAGACCGGCTGGCCGGTCAAGTAAGACGCAATGCGCTCCAGCTCCGATTTCAGCCGTCCCGGCAATACAGCCAGCCCCATCACTTCGATCAAGCCGATATTTTCCTTTTTAATATGATGCAGGTTGCTGTGCGGATGGAATATTCCATGGGGGTGTTCTTCGCTTGTGCGGTTGTTGCGCAGCACAAGATCCATCTCGTATTCGCCATTATCCCGCAATCTGGCGATTGGCGTAATCGTATTATGCGGCGTACGGCTCCCGCCGCTTTCCGTATACGCATAAATGTCCGCCTGCTCGTCCGAATAACCGCGCCATGCATCCAGCAGCCTGCAGGACGCCCGGTATACTTCGTCCTTCGAGTTGCCGTTTATCCGGACGACCGACATCGGCCATTCTACGATGCCAAACCGGATGTCCGGCATCCCCGGGTCGGTATACCTGGCTCCGACCGGCGCTGTTTCCATCGGGAACGTATGGCGGCCGCCTTGAAAATGATCGTGGTTTAAGATCGATCCGCCAACAATCGGAAGATCCGCATTGGAGCCGACAAAATAATGCGGAAACTGTTCGACAAAGTCCAGCAGCCTTGCAAACGTGTTAGGGGTAATCGCCATCGGCTCATGTGCGCCCTTCAGCACAATGCAGTGTTCGTTGTAATAAACGTATGGCGAATATTGAAAATACCATTGCTCGCCCTGCAGCGTCACGGGCAGCACGCGCAAGTTTTGCCGGGCAGGATGATTCAGATGGCCCGCATACCCTACGTTATCCGCACATAGCGGGCATTTTGGATAATGCGCCTGCGGGAGCGTCTTCAGCAGCGCAATTTCTTTCGGATCTTTCTCCGGTTTTGATAAATTAACGGTAATTTCAAGATTGCCGTATTCCGTTTCTTTGAGCCAATACAGGTTTTTGCGGATCCGGTCCATCTGAATGTAATGCGAGTCGATATTAAGCTGATAGAAGCGGTCTGTCGCTGCCTTCATGCCCTGCTGAGCGGCAGCCGCCGCGAAAGCGGCTGCCGTTTCCGAAGGGCGCGGCAGAAGCAGCCCCATGATGCGCGCGTCCAGCAAATCGCGGTAGGTTGCCGTTGATTCCGGTATTAAGCCAATCGCAGCTCCGTAATCAAGCAGCGGCTCCAGCAGTGAAACCGGATTGTCCAGTTCCTCTTCCGGCACTTCTCCTTCATAAGGCTCCGCAAAACGGAACAGGTCGAGCAGGCTGTTGCGTGCCGCGCTTTGATCAAGAGGCTCGATCAGTCCGCGCTGCAAGGCGAATTGGACGAGGCGCTCGATGGCTAAAAGCGCTGGCTGCGGCCCGTCCGGTATAGGTAAGTCGACCATGATGTTGTTGCCCCTTTCGCTACTGCTTGTCGTTATACCCCTTTGGATTCGCGCTATGCCAGTTCCAAGCGCTGCGGATAATATCCTCCAGCTTGTTGCGGTGCGGGTTCCAGCCCAGCTCTTTGCGGGCGCGTTCGGAAGATGCAACAAGCACAGCCGGGTCGCCTGCACGGCGCGCTTCAATTACCATCGGAATTTCCCGTCCGGTTACGGACCGGGCGATGCCGATTACTTCTTTAACCGAAAAACCTTGGCCGTTGCCCAGGTTGTACACCGCGCTGTCCGCTCCGCTGCGGAGGCGGTCCACCGCAAGCACATGGGCGTCAGCCAGGTCGCTGACATGAATGTAATCGCGGATGCAGGTGCCGTCCGGTGTCGCATAATCGTCGCCAAACACCGAAATGTGCGGCCGCTGTCCAAGTGCCGCTTGCAGCACGATAGGGATGAGATGCGTCTCCGGATCATGATCCTCGCCGATTTTGCCGCTTTCGTGTGCGCCGGCCGCATTGAAATAACGAAGCGAAATAAATTTGATGCCATGCGCGACGTCAAACCATTTCATCATTTTTTCCATTGCCAGCTTCGTTTCGCCGTAAGCGTTCGTCGGAACGGTGCGGTCAAATTCGTCGATCGGAACATTTTCCGGCTCGCCGTAAGTTGCTGCCGTAGAGGAGAAGACGATTTTTTGGACGCCGTATTCATTCATTTTCTCCAGCAGGCATAACGTTCCGTACACGTTGTTATGGTAATATTGGCCCGGCACCTTCATGCTTTCGCCTACAAGCGAATTCGCGGCAAAATGGATCACCGCGTCAATGCTGTTTTCTTGAAATACCGTATCCATAAATGCGGAATCGCGCAGGTCCCCAACATACAGCTTGCCGCCTAATACCGCCTTGCGGTGGCCTTGACGCAAGCTGTCTACCACTACAATCTCTTCTCCGCGTTCCAGCAGCGCCGCCACTGCATGAGAACCGATATAGCCGGCCCCTCCCGTTACCAATACAGCCATGATTGACAGCTCCTCTCCAAAGTAGATGTTATCTATTCTATTTAAACAAGCTCTTCTACGCCGTTACCAATACTGCATACATAGAAATCTGCGGCCAGTCCGGTCGCTTCCCCATAAGCCTTGCCGACCTGCTCAATAAACAAGCCGACGCTGTCCTCATGGACAAGCGATACGGTGCAGCCGCCGAAGCCTGCTCCGGTCATCCGGGAACCAAGCACGCCCGGAATTTGGCGGGCTGCGTCTACCATCGCGTCCAGCTCTTTGCCCGTTACTTCATACAAGTCGCGAAGGGAATCATGCGAGCCGTTCATCAGCTTGCCGAAAGCGGCCAAATCGTCAGCCTTGAGCGCTTCCATGGATTGCAGCACGCGACTGATTTCTTCAATGACGTGCTGGGCGCGCTTACGGACCGTTTCGTCCGCAATCAGATGTTTATACGCCTCAAACTGCTCCGGGCTTACCTGGCCAAGCAGCGAAATGTCCGGCAGCGCGGAGCGCAGCGCTTCCACCGCCTGCTCGCATTCGCTGCGGCGTGTGTTGTACGCCGAATCAACAAGTCCGCGGCGCTTGTTCGTGTTGCCGATAACCAGCTTATAGCTGCCCGGCTTGAACGGCACAAGATCGTATTCCAGCGTATCGCACATGAGCAGAATCGCATGGTCCTTTTTGCCGTTCGCTACCGCAAACTGATCCATAATGCCGCTGTTAACGCCAACAAACCGATTTTCTGTCCGCTGGGAAAGAAGCGCGATTTCTACTTTGTCCGCAGGCTGCCCTTCCATCGCAAGCAGCGCATAGGCGGTGACGACCTCGATGGATGCGGAAGAAGACAAGCCTGCTCCATTCGGAATTTCGCCGTGAAACAGCAAATCGTACCCTTGCTTGAACACAAGCCCGGATTTTTGCAGCTCGCTGGCAATGCCTTTCGGATAATTCATCCAGTCGTCGCCCTGGTCGTAGACGATATGTTCCAGTTCAAATGTGCCGGCAGCCTCAAAGTTCGTCGTTGCAAGAGCAAGCTTACGGTCAAGGCGGGGACGGATAAGAAGTGTCGTTCCGAACGTCAGCGCCGCCGGGAACACGTAACCTCCGTTGTAGTCGGTATGCTCGCCGATCAGGTTTACACGGCCTGGAGCATGGAATACGCGAATCCCGTTATCCCCGCCGCCGTGGTGCTGTATAAATCGCTGTGTCAGCTCTTGGATGTCAGCCATTTGCTATCACGTTCCTTTATAGATATGGGATTGGTTGTTTTTTCTGCTTCAGTATATACGAACGATCACGAAAACAAAATGGCTGAAAGTGCTCATCATATGGATTTATGTGACTTCATGCTTATAAAGGGATATGCTATATTGGTACCAAAATGCCGTATGAAGGCAGAAGACTTCAATTGCGAAGCAGGTGTAAACGAATGTCTGTAACAGAAACATACACGGTTGCATCCAATCCCGTTATTGACCGGACCGGGCCGGTCAATGTGCTGTTCGCCGGTGAAAGCCAGACTGTGCCCGGACACCGGCGCGGACCAAAAGTATACGATTTTTTTCTGATGCATCATGTTCTATCCGGCAAAGGAACGTTTATATGTGAAGGAAAACGTTATGAACTGCATGCTGGCCATACATTCC
This sequence comes from Paenibacillus protaetiae, assembly GCF_004135365.1. Lineage (NCBI taxonomy): Bacteria > Bacillati > Bacillota > Bacilli > Caryophanales > Paenibacillaceae > Paenibacillus > Paenibacillus protaetiae. Next base: position 2,436,061 of record NZ_CP035492.1, read on the forward strand.
TGATTAAACCCGAGCAGCTGGTCAGTTACGAGGCGGACGGCGTGAATCCTTGGCGTTACCGCTGGGTGGCGTTTCACGGCGGCTTTGCTCCGCAGCTGGTAGAGGAAGCTGGTTTTACAGGCAGCACGCATACGGCCGATACCGGGCACAGCCGGCGGACCGCAGTGCTGTACGGCAGCATCATCCGTACGTTCCGGGAAGGCGGTCCATCGGCCCATTTGCAGGCGGCAGGTTATATGCACCTGCTCTGTGCCCTGTATGCTTCTGCAAGAGGAAACGCGGCAGCCGAAACGATCCGGACAGCTGAAGGGGAAAGCGAAAAGCTGTTCCGCCAAATGGTTCATTATATGTCTACCCAATACGCCCAGCCTGTCTCGATTGAGCAAATGGCCGAGTCGCTTGGCTACAGCCGCGCATACTTATCCCGCTTATTCAAGCAGCGGACCGGCGACTCGCCGGTTACTTTTCTGCTGAAGCTGCGCATCGATAAAGGGCGGCATATGCTGCGCGAGCGACCTGAACTAACCATCGAACAGGTCGCTGCTTCGGTAGGGCTGCAGGACGCGCTTTATTTTTCCAAACAGTTTCGCCGGTTTTACCATCAGTCCCCGACTGCATACCGCAAAGAAATGCTAAGCCTGTAATTGGGCCGGCCCCTCCTTGGATATACTACGCGGAGGGAGTGATATCATGAGCAAAAAGCTGCATAGCGGCAATTTGTATTGGCCGACAACGATGTCCGGCGAAGCGGCATATCCGGGCGTCCAAACCGATATACAGACACAGACGGTTATTGTCGGCGGCGGAATGTCCGGCATAATGTGCGGGTATATATTCGCCAAAAGCGGTATTCCATGTGTTGCCGTTGAACGCGGAGCCATTGCCGACGGAAGTACTTCAGCCAATACGGGACTGCTGCAGTTTTCCAACGATATTATGCTGTGGGAGCTGATCGAGCAGATCGGGGAACATGACGCCGTCGCCTTTTACCGCGCTTGCAAGACGGCGATCGAGCAGCTTGCTCGGGCGGCCGGCGATATTCCGGCCGATGTCGGCTTCCGGCGCCGCAGCAGCTTGTATTTCGCCAGCAGCGAGCAGGATTTGCCCAAGCTGAACAAAGAGTTCGAGGCGCTGAACCGCAGCGGCTTTGATGTTGAATATTGGCAGCCCCGGGATATCGCCGCCCGTTTTCCTTTCTCCAAACCGGGAGCAATTGTGACACATGGCGATGCCGAAGTTAACCCTTATCAGTTTGTGCACGGGCTGGCAGGCCGGGCGGTGCAGGAAGGGCTGCAGCTGTACGAGCATACCGACATTGTTTCGCATGAAACCGGCCATGACGGCAAACATCGGCTGCTGACGGCAGACGGCTACACGCTTACCTGCGACCAGGTTGTTTTTGCGGTCGGCTATGAGCCGGAGGAGCTGAAAGGAAAGCTCGTAAAAGCGGAGCTTAACCGTTCGTTTGTAGCCGTCAGCGCTCCTCAGCAAGACTTGTCGCCTTGGCATGAGCGCTTTATGTTATGGGAAACCGCTAGGCCGTATCTGTATATGCGGACAACCGTGGACGGCCGCGTTGTCATCGGCGGCCTGGACGAAGAATCGCAGGCGCCGATCGAAGGCAAACATGCGCGCCAAAAGCGGACTGAAAAGCTGTATAAGCTGATTGCCGCTTATTTCCCGTCGTTTGACGCCCCGCTCGAATATGAATGGAGCGCCACGTTTGGCGAGTCAAGCGACAACCTGCCGTTTATCGGGGAAGATCCGCACCGGAGAGGCGTCTATTATTGCCTCGGCTATGGCGGGAACGGCACTGTGTACAGTACGATTGGTTCCTTGCTGCTGCGTGATCTGATTGCAGGCTACGATAATCCGCTGGCCCGCATTGTCGGGCTGGAGCGGGCCACGCTGGCGAAAGTTTAATGCCGGCCTGCTGACTGCTGGCTGACCGCTGCCGCCTACGCCAGCGGACAAACAACAAAAGGAACGAACGGCACTGAAATGCCTGGTCGTTCCTTTTGTTGTTTGTTCCGGTTTAGATTACGCGGGATGCACCCGCCTGGCGGAAGATGCCTTCCGCAATGCCAAGCCGGCTCAAGTCCGGCCCGCCGTCATGGTCAAACAATGTCGGGCTTTCATCCGACTCGACATATACAATCGTTTTCCCCGCCCGTATCTCATTGATGCATTGCTCCGCCTCATCATCACTCAGCCCAAGCGATTCCAGCGCAGCCGTAAAGCCGTCATGATCTTGTTTGTTCCATATGCCGTAACTGCCGTATACGGCGGGAACGCCGTTCCATGTCCCGGCTCCTCCCGGCATCGGCATAAAAGCGGCCAACGCGTAAGAATCGGTGATGTCCTTGCTTTCATAACGGGTTTCTGCCAGCTCCTGCAGCTCATCGGCATGAAGCCCGCTTTCATGCTCGATCCGGCGCGAATGTTCATCATCTTTTGCCACAATATGCATCTCGCCCGGCACGAAACCGTTCGTTTGCAAAAGCTGCACACAGTTAACGACCTGCTGCTCCGTTTGGAATATGCCTATTTTCCTTCTCATGCCCATACCTCCCGAAAAAAAGTGCTGCCTTGGGCAGCGCGCCTGACCTGCCGAAGGCGATTATGTGATTGGTATGCCCTATTTTTGCAAGAACAATCAGTTCTGCAGCACAGTTGTACAATGGACAATGTTCAGGTTATGATAAAAGATAATCATTGGAAAAAGTACGAGTTAAACAGGAGGCAGTACGATGATTCATCGGGTGCTTCAATTCGGAGCAGGCTGGGAATGGCATATGCTTCAGCCGCAACTACATATTGATTTGAACGGGCCGCTGCCCAAACGGACGTCAAGAGAGCCTGCGGCCGCAAGCACCGTCTCCGATCTGCTGGAGCAGCGGCGGGAGCAGTTCGAAGCCATGAATGCGGTAAAGCAGCTGTTGCCGGAATGCGCCGGCTGGCTGGACACCTGTCTCGGCAATACGTCCAACCGGATTACGACAGCCAGAACGCCGGGCATCGGACCGCATGTATACGGAACGGTTATTTTCCAAATATCCGAGGAACAGGACGATCTGCAGCCTTTGCACTTTTGGGCATCGGAAAAGCAGCTCGTTACCGTACAAACCGACTTGCGGCTTGGCATACGGATGCAGGGCGATGAAGAGAAAATGTCGCTGGAGCAAAGCTTATCCGCGCCGGAAGCTCTTATGGCCATATTTAGCGCCATCCTTCAGCCGTTTCAGGACGGGCTGGACGGATTCGAGCAGCGGCTCGGCGATTTGGAACGCTCGATGCGTTACCGTAACCGGACAAGCCTGATTGATATTATTTTCGACCGCCGGTATGAACTGCTGCACTGGAGCCATCTGTTTATTCCGATCCGGGAAATTCACAGCGCCGTGAAGGAAGCTTTTATGGAGCAGATCACAGGAACCGAAGGCTACCGGCGTATGACAGCCAAGCTGGATCGTATTGATTTGCTGCTGAAGCATTATACGATTGAAATGGATACGCTAATCGCTATGGATGATGCCATCTCCAGCTTTCGCGGCAATGATATTATGAAAACTTTAACGATATTTACGGCAATCTTTACGCCGGCAACCGTTGTCGGGGCGTTATGGGGCGAAAACTTCGACTTTTTGCCATGGACGCATGAACGATGGGGTTTTGCCGTTTCTACCGCCATTGTGCTGCTTATTACGATCGCCATTTACTTCTGGCTTTGGCGTAAAGGCTGGACCGGCGATATTTTATACGGCAAGCGCCGGCAAGCCTTCCGTATAAGCGCGGCGGCAAAACGTTCAAGGCGCAGGGCTGTACAGGTCTCTGCCCCGGACGAGCCGTCAGCAGCCATAAGCAGCGAAACATTGGATTTGCCGCTTAGCCGGTCGAAACGCAAATAAAAAAACAGAGGGTATCCCTCTGTTTTTTTATTTGGCAAAGGAAGCTGTTACAGCCTTACCGCCACCGGCTTGCCCGCTGCTGCGGATTCGTTCGCCGCCATTGTAACCCGATGCGTACGCCACGCATCGGTATAGGCAGAACGGATGCGCGAAGCATCCCCGGTACGGACCGCATGGAGAAATGCTTCATTCTCGCGCTCGTACGGATTCAGCCGGTTGATGTATTCGGTCTTTCGGCTCCCCTCCCAATCCAGCAGCCCGCCGTTCGACAGCTCCACAACGCCGGCATTCGTATAAATGTGAAGCCCTGCGCGGTGTCCGCCTTCAATAGCGCAAGTGTTCGATATAGAGGCTACCGTCCCGTTCGCCAGCTTAAGCGTTACCGTTCCGACGTCAGGCACCGTCACGCCTTCCGCTTGCTCCGCCATATACCGGCTGCCGTATGCGGCATACACCTCCGTAATTTCGCCAAGCGTATAACGGAGCAGGTCCACGATATGCGTCGTCTGCTCGACAAACTGCCCGCCGGAGCCTTCCATCCGCCGCCACCAGCCAACACCCGGCATCGAACCCATCCAATGGCCGGCTGCCATCAGCGGCGTTCGTTCCGCCAGCAGCTCACGGGCGCGGTCGGTACTTTCCATATAACGAAAATGATATCCTACCGAAGTAATAAGACCCGTCCGCTCAACTGCTTCCTTGATTTGATCCGGCTGCTCGTAATTGACGCCAAGCGGCTTCTCGACAAGGAACGGAATCCTCCGTTCAATAAGCGCCAGTTCCATACCGCCATGCGCAAAAGGCGGCACGCAAATATAGACGGCATCCGGCTTGCTGCCGTCCAGCATTTCTTCTATGGAAGCATAGCCTTTGGCCCCGCTGTATGACACTGCCGCTGCATCCGCTTTTTGCTGGCTTGTGGCACAAAACGCGGCAATTTCCACGCCTTCCATCGCAGCCAGCTTCTCCGCATGCATGCGGCCAAACCATCCCGTTCCGACAATACCGATCCGAATCGCCAAAGCTATCCCGCTCCTTTGTCCGCTATGGACGTATGGTTATACAAAAAAAGGCGGCGCTTCCCCAAGGCAGGGAAGCGCCGCCTGTCTTATGCCCATTATAACTGCGGCTGTACTTTAGCGTCTATACGGTTCCGGATTTGCTGGCCGTATTCGCCATGCGGGTGAATAAACACATTTTCCGTCTGAATTGTGGAATGGTGGATGCCGTATTTTTGCTGAAGCATCTCATTAATAGCCAAAATCGCGCAATAAGGCTGAATGCCCTCCCTGACGAATACATGGGCCGTAAGCGAATAATGGCCGCTTGCAATGGTCCAAAGATGCATCTCATGCACATCCTGCACCCCTTCCACCGAGCCGATATCGCGGCGCACCTCATCCAGGTTAAATTCTTCCGGCACAGCTTCCATAATGATCAGATAGCTTTCGCGCATAATTTTGTAGCCCCGGTAAAAATGATACCGCCGATCACCATGCTGATGATCGGATCGAGAATCGTAAAACCGGTGAAATAAATAATAACGGCCGATATAATAACGCCTGCCGAACTGAGCAAATCGCCAAAAAAATGCCACAGCGCGCTGCGCACGTTCAAGTTGTCTTCTTCCTTCATGCTGCGGCTTAACACAATCGTCAGCGTCAGGTTCACGATAAAACCGATAACCGCAATGGTCAGCATAAAGCCGAGCTCGACGTCCTGCGGATTCATCATCCGCCTGATGCCTTCCACCAAAATACCGATGGCGATTACCGCCAGCGCCAGCCCGTTCAGCATAGACGCAATAACTTCAAACCGTAAAAATCCGTACGTATATTTCCGGTTTGGCGCTTTCGTCGCCATATAGATCGCCGTCATACTAAGCCCAAGCGCCAGCACGTCGGATATCATGTGCATCGAATCGGACAGCAGCGCAAGCGAATGCGAAACGATGCCCCCGATCACTTCCACCACTGCAAAAAAGAATGTCAGCAGCAATGTAAACCACAGCGTTTTTTTGGACGCTTCCTGTTCTTTAACATGATTTAAATGATGATAGTCATACGGTGTCGCTTTTACCACTTTAGCGGCTTTCATCCCAAGTTCCTCCCCTAAATGTCAATGAGAATCGAAATCAACCCTCAAATAGCACGAAAGCTGCCATCAAGTGGCAGCTAATCCCATTTTGACGAAACATCCGTTTCGTTCAAATGATTATTTATTTATAATCAATATAATCTGGAACGATCCGTCCGTCAATTGATTTTCCCGAAAATAGGCTCACCTATTTCAGTTCCCAAACGCCCATTTATTCATAATATGGAATACGTACGATGTGTTGAAAGGGTTGATCGGACCGATGGGCAAAGAGAAGCGCACAATCATATCGCAGCCGATGGATTATCGCACCGCCATTTTCCTTGCGGCTGTATGCAATCAGGCCTACTTAAACACGATTAATGCAGACGGATCTTTCCTTGTCCCCAAATCTTATCATTTAGTGGGAGAATTCTCAGCGCAAAGCTACAGCGGATCCAATGAACGGTTTGGATTTATTTTGCAGTCGGAACAAGCTATTATCCTTGCGTTCCGCGGAACGCTGTCGGCTACGGATTGGGTAGCCGATCTGATTGCCCAGCAGGTTCCGTACCGTTTTGTCAAAAACGGAGGAGCCACACATAAAGGATTTACCGATTTATATTCATCTGCAAGGGATTCCATCTTGTCCGTGCTGGAAACCCTTCCAAAGGATAAGCCGCTGTTCATTACCGGACACAGCCTTGGAGGCGCGCTTGCTACGTTATCCGCTCTCGATATTGCGGTCAACAAACCGTTCGCGAATCCGCTTGTTTATACGTTCGGGGCGCCGCGCGTCGGCGATCCGGCCTTCGTCCGCACCTATAACAGCCAAATCGGGACGCACTGGCGCATTCAAAATGAGTATGACATTGTGCCCCATTTGCCGCCGCTTGTCTATCAGCAGCCCAACAAAGACAAAACGTATTACTACATGCATGTTAGAGGCGAAGTGATGCGAAAGTTCCGGATGGGCACGGTTTCCGGGAACCATGTCATCAGCAGCTACTTTATGGATCTGGCCAAAGAAGATCCGGAGTTTGCAGCAGCCGTATGCCTGGAGCCTCCCGGCTGGTGCCCGATCCCCGATCCGAAAGCAGCGCCCTAATTCCGTTAGGCCGGTCAAGCGTAAGCTGCTTCTTGCTGCAGCCAGCTGTGCATCCGGCCAATGGTTTTGTCGAGATTGCAAACCGCTTGCTGATCGATAAACGGTTCCGTATGCCGGAAATAATCGGCGTGTCCCCCAATCGTCGGGATGCCTTCCACATAACCGGGCGCATATTTCATCCGGTTCCAATAAGGCACAGCCAGCTTCGGCGATGCGGCAAATCCGCCCCAGCTTCCAATTTTCGTAATCGGATCGTTCGACCGCCCCTGCTTGTCAACCGAATGGAAATAGCTGACGCGCTGCTTGAAATCCGGATCAATCGGCATGCGGGGCGATCCTACCTGGACGACACGGAAATCGTCTGCCCCTTCCGCATGCAGCATTTTCGCCGCTTGGTAAGCCGCCGCCCCGCCTCCGCTATGGCCGATCAGCAAAAGCGGCTCGCCGCTGTACGTTTTGTTAATGTCGCGGAACGCCTGCTTTCCGCCAATCCGGCCAAACCCCAGCTTGCGGGGCAAATCGCTCCCCACTTCAAACACTTGCCGGACAAGCTTTCGGCTTGCATCCCCATACGGCAGCAGCATCTCGATGACCGGCTCGATGCCGTCCGAGCGGAACAATTGCTCCAGCTTTGCCATACATTCTGTAAAAATGGTCGGGCTTGTAGCCACGCCAGCTAGCAAATAAATGCGGATTTTTTTGACTGGCCCCATCCTGTATCCCTCCGTATAAATAAATGTAAGCTCATTATGCGGGGGAAAGCCTGCTTTCATGCAGTAATAACGATGTCATTTCCGCTTATTTTTACCTTGTATCCTAATGTTTCGGCTGTCTGTACAAGCGGCAAACCTTCATTGTCCCGTTTGACAGGACGGTTCAACCAATCTGTATAGCCGGAGCTGGCTTGCCAGCTCGTCAGCTTCCCCGCTGCGGTCCGTGCAGCTTCACCCGGCTGGCTGCGGCGCGTCAACCGGACATTGCCGTCCTGCAGCACATCCAGCTTCAGCTGCAGCAGCTGCGTAAACAAGCTGATATCTGCATAAATGACACCGTCAAGCTCCTCTATATTGCCGCGGTTTGTAAATGTCTGGTTCACGGTCGTTGCAGCGGTGCCGCCAGCGTAATAACCGCTCAAAAAATACGGGCTTGCGGTTGCAAGCTCATAAGCCCGCAATAGATCAGGCTCCGCCGTAATGGAATAATTATTAATTTTACGCCGCACATTATACTCGGTCAAATTGTTCACATCAAAATAGTAAACGGCTTTCACGCGAGGGTACAGCTGTTCCAAATGGCTGTATAGGCGCGAAATTTTGCCGGCAGCAAAGCCGGTGTCGCTTAAGCCGTCCGTCGCATTATAATGCGTCGCCCCGAACTCAGAAATTTGAATCGGCTTTGTGCGGCTGTACAAATTATAGACATAATCCAGCATCGCCAGCGGATCTTCCTGTCCGGCTGGACGTTTAATGTCCCCGTCATGATACTTGACGCTGTACATATTAATGCCAACCCAGTCCACATACGCGTCACCCGGATAAAAAGACTCGATTGGCTTCTCCGGCACGTTCAGCACCGTCCACACCATTGCAGCATTAGGCGCTTTGTCATGCAGAACGCGGTAGACAAGGCGCCATTTGTCAATATAGCTGTCCGGGTCGCTGCTGTACAACGTCCATGTGCCGTTCATTTCAGATGCGAACCGGATAAAGACGGGAACGCCGGATTTGCCGGCCGCTTCCGCAAATTGCCGCAAATAATTGTCGTCTTTCACCTGATCGAGCCCGTCGTTAGGCTCCCATGCGATTTGCGGGAACCCGCCGGCTGCAATTACTTCTTGCACCCATTCGGCCGGATAAGGCGAGCCGTAACCAACATATTTGAAGAAGCTGGCATGTTTTTTCCCGGTCAGCCGGTTGAATGTATCCATGTTTGCATGAATCGTCTGATCCTGGACAACATAAGCGCCAAGATAAGCGCCTTGTTCCGGCTCCCATTTCGCCAGCTGATAGCCGCCTTTGTCCTGGTAATACACCGTCCAGTTGCCCTCACGCGGCGTTTCATCCGCCACCGTCAGCGATGCCGCTTCTTTTGCCGCACCTTTATGAAGCAGCAGAAGCAACACTATGGCCGCACACAGCCATAGTGACGAACGGTTTAATTTCAAATAGCGATGCAAGGTTATGGCCCCTTCCCGGAATAGTCGTTACGATCGTGACGCCCTATTCTCCATCTTGAACGGCCCAGCCCTGATCTATACGCACACAGCAGGCTGCCGCCTGGCTGTAATCCCGGTAAACTAAAAAAGATGCAGGCTTATTAAAAGCCGTGCATCTTTCTAAACATGCCATAGGGGGCAGCTCATTAAACGCCCATTTTTTTACGCTGATTGTTTACTTTTTTGGTGTTTTGGCTCTTCAATACTTGCGTTTGCGTAGAACCGTTTTTAGCAGTCGCATCGTTTTGTTTCGATTGCTTCTTCTGGGCCAGCAGCTGCTTTGCCCGTTCCGCTTGAGACAGCTTCTTCGGCTGCTCCTGCGGCGTGCCCTGCTCATCATGTTGCAGCTCGGACATCGTTGTCACCTCACTTTATGTACAATAACTGTTGAATCTACAGATAGCATATATTACGACTCGATTACTCCGCAACATAAAAATAGCGGTCGAACGAGCCTGCTCGTTTATTCAGCCACGTAAATATGGCGAATAAATGAGCCTGCTCGTTTATTCGGCTACGTAGATATGGCGAATAAACGAGCCTGCTCGTTTATTCAGCCACGTAAATATGGCGAATAAATGAGCCTGCTCGTTTATTCGGCTACGTAAATATGGCGAATAAATGAGCCTGCTCGTTTATTCGGCTACGTAAATATGGCGAATAAACGAGCCTTTCGCAAGCTCACAGCCGTCGATCACGGAAAATCTGGCCTGCCGAAGTTCATCCGCAATCGGATCGGTTGCGATGACGACAGCTCTCGCAGCCAGCTTCCTTGCTCCGCGCAGCATCTCGAGCCGCTCCGCCGCCGGCAGCACCGAGCAGCGATTGTACGGCAAGTCGATGACTGCTCCGTCATAACTTCCGTGCAGCCCGCGCATGTCGCTTAGCGTGACAGGAATAGTATACCCAAAAAAAGCAAGATTTTCGCGTGCGCCCTGTACGGCAAGCGGATTGCGGTCATTGCCGTCGATCGTCAGCCCCATCGAAGCCGCTTCAATCAACACGGTACCAATGCCGCAGCACGGATCAATTAAACGCGGAGCGGCCAGGCCGGTTGCCGATACGGCGATAGATACTGCCGCACGGGCCGTCCGGGTGCCAAGCGCCGTAGAATATTGGCGCGGCTTGTTCTGGTTCCGCAGCCAAATCGCGTTGTTTTCTTCCAGCCGTCCGAACAGCCAGCGCCCTTCCCGCTTCGTCAGCCCAAACCAGGCTTGCGGCGAACGCATATCCGCTTTGCCCCGGATTTTTGAGCCGGCCAGCCGTTCCACCGCACGTTGTTCTTCGTAACTTAACGGATCATTTTCATCCGTTGTATAGCAAACGACTTTGAACGTGCCGCCGCCCGTATCCACATTTGTCAGCCATTCAACGAACGTCTCCAGGCAGCCGTCTCGTTCTCCCTGATGCGTCACCGTCAGCTTTCGTTTAATGAACGGGCTGCGGTTCACATCAAAGTCGGTGCCGCTTGCCATTGAACCGCCCTCCGGCTGCCGGCCGAACATCATCCGAAGCTCGAGGCTGCACAAAGGCCATTCGTCTTCATGGCATACATAGCTGTAAATATACATTATTGCCCCATTTCCTTATTCCGCTTTAACAGCTTGAGCCGCAGGACGATTATCCGAGCGTTTCCACATAAACCGCAATACGATATAAATCAATATGGCGAGCTGCGGTACGGTAGTCTCCCAGGTCGGATAAATACCAAGCGCCCCCAGCGTTGGCAGCATCTCTTCCGTATGCGACGGAATGGCCGATGCGACTTGCAGCGCATGGATGCTTTCCCCGACAAACCGAAATACGAGGTAATAGATTAACAGCGAAGCCGTCAGGAAAAAAGGTTTAATCGGCAGCCGTGTGCCGTACCTGATAATAAGAAATGCTAACACGACAAGTGCAACAAGCGCGCCTGCAATGCCGATAGCAAGCTGAACATAACTGATCGAAGAAGCCATGCCGACGTAGAAAATCGTCGTTTCCGCCCCTTCTCTTAACACGGCCAGCCCGGATACGGCAAACAGCGACCACAAGTTCCCCCTGGCCAAAGCGCCGCCCATTTTGGAATCAATGTATTTGTTCCAGCTGCTGATATTGGACTTGCTGTGCAGCCAGCTGCCTACCGTCAGCATCAGAATGACCGACACAAGGCCGGTTATCCCTTCAATAAGCTCCCGCGTGCTGCCGGCTACCGCTTCTTTAATAAGCAAAGTAAGGGCTGCTGCAAGCAGGCAGCTTAATATAATACCGGACCATACGCCGGACCAAATCCATCCCCGTTTCGACTCGTTGCCTGTTTTTTTCAAATATGCAAGCAGCGCCGCAAGCACCAGGATCGCTTCAAGCCCTTCGCGAAGCAGGATAAGGGCTGCATCCCAGGCGTTATAAGTCGTTTGCTCTGCCATCGGGCGAAGCTGATCGCGCATTTGGCTGATCGTTTGCTTCGCTTTGTCGGCCGACGGCGGGTCAGACAGCAAATAACCGGATACGGCCGACATTTCAATTTCGATTTTGTCATAGATGGCCGCAGAGCGGATTTGCACTTCCCCTTCCACCGACGGCCACTCCGAAATAAAGGAGGTCATCTGCCCGTTCGCCTCATCATATAAACCGGACTCAACATCCTGATAGGCTTTATTGAGAATGGCAATCAGCCCGGCGACCGTATTGCCCTCCTGCACCGGCTCTGCGGCGATTTTGCCGTTTTTATAATCCTGGATCAGCTGGATAAACTGCTGCGTTTCATCAAGCGCCTGCGGCGCGCGCGGCGGCTCCGCCTGCAGCGCAATCCGGATCATGCTCATATGAAGCTCCAGCTTCGCATATACCGCCGCATTCTCCGAACGGATCGGCGTTTCGATAGCTTTCCAGCCCAAATCAATTTCGTGCAGCGATGACAAGGCCGCCGCCCAGTCAGAAGCCTGCACGTTCTGCAGCAGCTTCTCCGCTTTCGGCAGCATCCCCGCCGCCGCAGCTGCTCCGCCGCCGGCATCCGCCTGCTTCAAGCTTTTGGCATAAGCGCTAATCGCCTTCGCCAGCGCCGACAGGGAGGCTTTCGCTTGATCCGGGTTGGCTTCCGCTTCTTTTAACGCCTTGCCGGCCTGCGCGACGGCAGAATCTACGTCCGCCGCTTCGGCGGAGCTTGACGGATGAAGCGACTTCCACAGCTGTTCCGTCTGCGCAATATCGTCCGAAACAGACTGCCAATTGAGCTGTCCGGCTTCAACGAGTGCCGAACCAACTAACGAAAGCATTTGATCAGCACCCGATGACTGATCCTGCGCCGCTGCCTTGCCAACAGGCTGGAAGGCAGCCAGGCTTAAGCACATAACCGTCAGCACTACAGCCGCTGTTAGCATTATGCGCTGTTTAAAGGTTCTCATCGTCTGTCCGCTCCTTTATTTAAAACAACGTCTCGCCGATATACCCGCCTTGGCGCACGCCAGGGAAGCAAGCGAACAAGGCGCTGCCGTTATGCACGATATATTCGTTTAACGCATCGTTTTGGCCCAGCTTTTGCTGCAGCGGAATAAACTGCTTGCGGCTGTCCCGGTTAAAGCAAATAAACAGCAGGCCAGCATCGAGCTGCCCTGTTTTATTGTCCATGCCGCTGGAATACGAATAGGAGCGCCGCAATATTCGGACCGAGCCGTCGCCATGCGCCAGCGCAACATGTGAACGGACCGGAATAAGCGCCTTGCCTGTATCATCCTTGGCATTCAAGTCGATTGGATCAAATTCATTGGCGCTGCCTAACGGCGCCCCGCTGCTGCGATGGCGCCCGAACGTCTGCTCTTGGTCGGCCAGCGTGGAGCGGTCCCACACCTCAATCCGCATCCGGATGCGGCGGACCGCCATATAACTGCCGCCGGCCATCCAGTCCGTGCCGTCTTCAGGCTGCGCCCATACGACCTCATTCATTAACCGGTTATCCGTTACATCCGGATTACCCGTTCCATCTTTAAATCCGAGCAGGTTGCGCGGCGTCGATCCGGCCGGATCGGCTGCCCCAGTACGCTGGAACCCTTCCTGCGTCCAGCGCAGCACAACTTTGCCGCGCCCGATGCGTGCCAGATTGCGGACTGCATGGAAGGCGACCTGCATATCGTCCGAGCATACTTGAACGCCAATATCGCCGCCGCACCATTCCGGCCGAAGCTCGTCGCCGCCAAAAGCGGGCATGTCGACCAGCGCCGCCGGCCTCCGGGCAGCCAGCCCGAACCGGCTGTCAAAAAAGGAAGCGCCGACTCCAAACGTAATCGTTGTCCGCGATGGAGACAAGCCGGCCGCTTCGCCCGTATCCGCCGGCGGCAAGTTCTCGTTGCCGCTTTCGGCTTGCACCGTTTCGCCACGTGACACAGCCGCCGCAGCGGCAGTCCATGCTTGAAACAAAACGCGCACATCATCCAGGCTAACCGTTACAAGGTCGAATGCCGCAAACATAATAAAATTTTGCGAAGGGGTCGTAATGCCCGCTTGATGCTCGCCGTAAAAATCAACGATGCCGCCGTTTCCCGCATGATTCGGCTTGTTTTCCGGCGCTTTAATGGCGCCTGCAGCTTCCAGCACGCCGCTAACGCCAGCGGCGCCGAGCAACAGCCCGGCGCCTCCAATGCCAGCCATCCGCAGCAAATCGCGGCGGCTGAGCGGTTTATTCAGCAAATGCTCTTTCATTTGCGTTTGTTTTTGATCATCTTGATGTTCGCTCATCTTACTCCGCCCCCAAAATAACTCCCATTTGCGACAACGGTTCGGCCAGAGCGTCAATCAGCTGGCTTAATTTTTTAGTGTCTTCTTCTTTCAGATCCGTGTAGGAAACGTAGCCGTCCCCATTCTTATAAGTGTCGAGCGCTTTGTTTAGATTATCGAAGCTGGTTCCGATTTTGCTTTCCAGATCCGCATCTTTTTTGTTCAAATCGTCCTTCAGCAGCTCGTAAATTTTTTGCGCGCCTTCCACGTTTGCAGCAAAATCATACAAATCCGTGTGGGAGTAACGTTCCTCTTCGCCCGTTACTTTGGAGGAGGATACTTCGTTCAGCAAGCCGACTGCGCCGGTCACAAGCAAAGAAGGCTCAATGTCGACCGTTTCCATCAACGCGCGAAGTTTCTTCGTATCGTCCAGAAGGCGATCCGCGAAATCCGTCACATCCGCCGTTGTGTTATTGACCCACAACCCTTGCTCGATGCGATGGAATCCGCGCCAGTCAGCTGCGTCTACATCGTTTTCACGGGCGTCGATATCCGGGTCCAAGTCGCCAAGCGCTTCAGCAATCGGTTCAATCCGCTCGTAATACATGCGTGTAGGTGCATACAGCTTTTTGGCTGTATCCATATCGCCTGATTTGACCGCCGTTACAAATTTGTCGGTTTCCGTAATGAGCGTATCCGCCTGGCCGATCGAATACTGGCGGTATGCGTCAATAATCGGCGTCCAGTTCACGCTTTCCGCCGGCGCGGACGCGTCAGCGGAAGGCGCAGCTGTCTGCGCTGCATTGGCATTGCCGCTATTATTGTTATTGGAACTGCATCCGGTAAATACAACGCTGCAAGCAATTGCTGCAGCAGCCCATTTCAAGTTCGTTCTCATTTCTCAATACCCCTCATCCCTGCAAAATAGTAAAACAGCCGTTTCATCCTATTAAAGCTCTAAACGAAGTATATGGGATACTGATAATCATTGTCAATTAGATTTTTTAGGTTCCCTTTTGCCGCCGTGCGCAAAAAAAAACCGATGCCGCAACCGGCTGCCGCCGGCCGAAACATCAGCTTTATTTTCATTCAGGAATGCAAAGCCGCCTTCCTGCTGCTATTAATGGATGTCTTTTTTCGCAAAATTGCTGCCATGCACGTCGGATACGCTTTGGATGGACAAGAAAGCTCTCGGGTCTACATCATGGACCAGCGATTTCAGCTTGGCCAGCTCCACCCTCGTCACAACGCAATAAATAACTTGCGTTTCCTCGCGGGAGTAGCCGCCTCTCGCCATAATAAAGGTCGTGCTTCTGCCCAAACGGGAGTTGATCGTATCGGAAATTTCCTCGTATTCGTTGGAAATGATCATCACCGATTTGGATTCCTCCAAGCCGTCCACGACAATATCAATCAGCTTGATGGCGATATAATAAGTAATCATCGAGTACATCGCCGAATCCCATTTAAATACAAAACCTGCGGCAATAAAAATAAAGACGTTGATAATCATGACAATTTGTCCGACGGACATGTTTGTTTTTTTGGAGAGCAGAATCGCCACGATTTCCGTGCCGTCCAAGCTTCCCCCGAAACGCATTACGAGACCGACGCCTGCGCCGAGAATCATGCCGCCAAACAGCACCGCCAGCAGCTTTTCCTCCGTAAACGGAGCATGATGATGGAGAATTTGAGTGGTAATGGACATGATCACAATGCCGTACAGCGTCGAAAATACGAATGTTTTGCCTATTTGCTTAAACCCCAAGACCAGAAACGGTAAATTCAGAATGACAATGAAGATGCCATAGGACATGCCTGTCAAATGCGAGAGCATGATGGATATGCCGGTAACCCCGCCGTCGATAACGGAGTTGTTTACCAGGAACAGCTCAAGAGCCACGCCCATCATCACCGCTCCGATTGTAATAAACAAAATGCGTTTTACAATTTCGAGAAACGATAATTTTTTATGCGCTTTTGCCATGGACCAAACTTCCTCCTATTCCTTCTACTACATAAAGCTTATCATAAATTGTCGTTGTTCTCCAAATTGAGAAGAAGGCTGAAGAAGTTTTTTCATCAGAAAATGGGTAATCGTCCAAACACATCCACACCTGTCCTGCATAAAGTAGGGTGAACACCTATCACGAAAGGTTAAAGGAGCTGAACGACCCTGTCTAAAATGAAAAAACAACCTAAACAAAATAGAACCATTACGCCGTTACCGGGCTTGCTCGGACCTGGTGGTCCTGGAGGTCCCGGCGGCCCCGGCTTCGGACCCGGAGGGCCGTTTGGTCCCGGCGGTCCAGGCGGCCCTGGCGGGCCTGGTTTCGGTCCCGGTGGCCCTGGCGGTCCCGGAGGGCCGTTTGGTCCTGGAGGCCCCGGCGGGCCATTCGGACCTGGCGGTCCCGGCGGCCCCGGCTTCGGACATGGAGGTCCTGGAGGTCCTGGAGGCCCCGGCGGGCCTGGAGCGCTTGGTTTCGCACCGGGCTGCGTGGGCAGATGGGCATTCGTCAGAACCAATAACGGCCAGTCGTTCTGGATGTTTATCCAAAGGTCGCAGCCGTTTGGATCAACTTCCGGCTGGGTATTCCCAACCTTTACGTTCCAGACCATTCCGTCGCACACGATTGTCAGCGTAAATTGCAGCTTCTAACTATAAACCGGCCAGCGGCCGCGCCGCTGGCCGGTTTCATTTGCGCCGTTTCCAATGGCATCCGCCTTGTCCGGATAGCCGCTTCTTGTAAGACCGCGTTTCATGCGGTATACTTATGAACAAATTTCAGAACGACCAATCGCCGATGAAGAGCATCCAACTCGGAGGCGTTTTCGCCAAGGAACAAGCAAGCAAGGCTGTATACCGCCATTTCCGCCTGCTGCACATGCTCCCTAAGTTAACCGGATCCGCCCGTTATCGCGGAACCAAGGCGGACTTGCCAGGCTTTCGCGCCGGCAGGTCAAGTTGGGTGGCACCGCGAGTTCAAACGCTCCTCGTCCCAAACGAGAGGGCGTTTTTTGTGTTTTTATAACCCAAAAAGGAGCGGTGCCATCATGTTGGAGATGAAGTGGATCAGAGAAAATGCAGATAAGGTGCAGCAGGCTGCGAATGACAAACGGATGGAGTTCGACGTTTATGAGCTGGTAGAGACGGACAGTTTGACGCGCAGACTGCAGCAGGAAACCGAAGCGCTGCGGCAGGCGAGAAATACGCTATCGCAAGCAGTCGGGCTCGCTATTCATCAAGGGATCGAGGCGGAAGCCGACGCGGCCAAAGCCAAGGTTGCCTTGGTCAACGAACAGCTGGCCGTTCTGGAACAGGAATTCGCGGCTGCGGAAGCACGCCGCAGCCGCCTGCTGCAGCGCGTGCCTAATATCGTATCGGAGGATACGCCGGCCGGGGCATCGGATGCTGACAATGTTGAGATCCGGAAAGTTGGCGCCTTGCCGGAATGGGGCTTCCTGCCTAAAAGCCATATCGAGCTTGGCGAGCTGCATGATATGATCGATTTCCGCCGCGGCGTCAAAACAGCCGGCACCCGGAGCTATTATTTGAAGGGAATGGCGGCTCTGCTGCACCGCGCGGTGCAGCAGCTTGCTTTGGACCTGCTGCTGGACAAAGGATTTACTCCGCTGGAGGTTCCGCTTATGGTGCGCGAGGACACGCTTGTCCATGCCGGTTTTTTACCGCTCGGCGAAGACCAGGTCTACCGCATCGCCGGCGAGGACCGCTGGCTTGTCGGCACCTCGGAAGCTCCGCTTGCCAATTATTACGCCGGTGAAGTCATTGACGCGGCCCGGCCGGTGAAGCTCGCGGCCGCCTCGTCATGCTTCCGGAGCGAAGTTGGTTCGGCGGGGCGGGATACGCAAGGACTGTACCGCGTCCACCAGTTCGCCAAGGTGGAGCAGGTCGTCATATGCAAAGCCGACTATGCCGTTTCGGACCTGCTGCTTCATGAAATAACAAGCAATGCCGAGCAGCTGCTGCAGCTGCTCGAACTCCCTTACCGGGTGATGGCCGTTTGTACCGGCGATATGTCGCAAAAAACGTACAAACAATACGACATTGAAACCTGGATGCCCAGCCGCGGCAGCTACGGCGAGACGCATTCGTCGTCGAATCTCGGCGACTTTCAAGCCCGCCGCTCGAACATCCGTTACCGCGGCGCGGACGGCAAGCTGCGATACTGCCATACGCTTAACAACACGGCGGTTGCTTCGCCCCGCATCTTAATTCCGCTGCTTGAAAATCACCAGCAGGCGGATGGCTCGATCCGTATTCCCGCCGCTCTCCAGCCTTACATGCGCGGTGCGGAGCGCATCGTGCCGCCCGGCCAAGAAGAAACAAACGGCTGATTAAAGCCGCCGCCAGGAACCGGCTGTCCAGAGCAGCCGGTTCCTTTTTTATTCGGAACTTGCCATTCCCCTTTTTTTGCATATGTAAAATAATCTAACATATTTATTGCCTCATATGCTATTTTTCCTTTAAAATAAGGAATGTACGTCATAAATCCTTACATAAATATGGTTGTCCATTTAAAACCGATGAGGTGAGCAGCATGCCAGGGGAATTAATCTTAACGGTTGACGATGAATCGCGGATTGGCGAACTGGTCGGGATGTATTTGGCCAAAGACGGCTTCCGGCACCGGACTGCCGCAAACGGCAAGCAAGCGCTGGAAATTGCCGAAAGCGACCGCCCTTCCCTTATTGTACTGGATGTGCGCCTTCCCGATATGGAAGGTTATGAGTTATGTTCGCTTCTCCGCCAAACTACCGATGTGCCAATCGTATTTTTAACCTGCAAAGATACCGAAATTGATAAAGTCGTAGGTTTAAGCGTCGGCGCTGACGACTATGTCAGCAAGCCGTTCAGCCCTGTCGAATTGATGGCCCGTATTAAAGCCCAGCTGCGCCGCAACCGGATCGTGCAAAGCCGGGATGAAGATACGCCCGCAGAAATGCTTGCCTCGGCTCATGTGCGCCTGTCGGTCCGGACGCATGAAGCGTTTGCCGACGGCAACCGGCTTGATCTTTCCGCCAAAGAATTCCAGCTGCTGTCTTATATGATGCTTCACGCCAAACAGGTGCTGACCGCCGAGCGTTTGCTCACCTCCGTCTGGGGTTACGAAAATACGCTTGATACGAAAACACTCCAGGTACATATTGGCCATCTCCGCAAAAAAATTGAGCCCGATCCGGCAAATCCGAAGCGCATCGTAACGATTCGGGGCTTCGGGTACAAATTCGATGAAGCCGTTCGTCCGATTTAGGCGGGGCGGCGGCGCGCCAAAAACATTTGCCCTGCAGCTGCTGCTGACCCTGCTTGCCAGCTCTCTCGCGCCGCTGCTTCTCTTGTCCGTATTTGGCGGCCAGACGATTCGCAGCCAGCTTCAACGTTCCAGCGATATGAGCGTAGAACATGCGGAAAGCAATTATATTAACCTGTACCAGCAAAACATTGAAAAGCAGGTTCAAAGTATTGATTACGAGCTTCGCAAAGTGGAGAACGCCGTTCTTGTCGCCAAGGCTATGGCCGAAGCTGTTTTTTCCATCCATAACCATACCGCTGTCGAACCCGTTGCTTTACAGTATGACCCTTTCAAACGAACTTTTTTGGATACCGGACCCGACGAGCAGGGCAAAATCAGCATCCGCTCCGACACCGCTGCCGCCAAGCCGCCGCCGGAGCTCATTTACGATTTGACGAAGAGCCGGGCTTTATTCCCCCTGTTCCAATCAGAAACGGCCCGCAACCCTAACATCGTTTCGATGTACTACATTCATCCGCAATCCGGTTCTTATCACTTTCCCGTATATGACGGGCCGCCCGATCCGGTTCAGCGGAAAATAAACAAGCTGACGACCTATTCCTTTTATACCGACGCGCTGCTTGTTCCGCCTGAAGCCAATCAGGTCGTATGGACCAAGCCGTATTTCGACATTACCCCAAGAGGCTGGATGTTTACAGCTACAACGCCGGTGTATGACGAGAACAAAACACTGAAAGGCGTGGTAGCGGCGGATGTTACGATTACCAATTTTATCGGGAATGTGGTGGATATTAACTTCAACGGGCAAGATGGCTATGCGCTGCTTCTTGACACCGGCTACAACCTGATCGCAGCCCAGCAGCATGGAATCGCACAAATCAATCAAATGAATTTATCCGCCGTATTCGGGAACGCCGGCGCCAGCCGCTCTTTAAACTACCGCAGGCTGGAGCTGAACGGGGAGCAAAAGGCCGTCTTCAGCCGAAGCATCTCCTCGACCCAGTGGACGCTCGGGTATGTCATATCCGAAAAAAAACTGCTTGAACCGGTGAATGCGGCAACCCGGGAGCTTAGCAGGCAAACTGAAAGGAAGCTGGTCGTCCAGCTTGCGTGGCTCAGTGCACTCGCAGTCTTTTTAAGTATCGGCCTTGCTTTTTTTCTGCGGAAACGGATTACGAAACCTGTAGATGCACTTTCGGACGCCTTTGCCAGGATGGGGGAAGGGAAGCTGACAGCCAAACCAAGCGATACGCATGTGATGGAATTTGACCGGCTGCTCGATTCCTTCAGCCAAATGGCGAATAAAATCCGCGAATTAATGGAGCAGCAGTCCCGCTTAAATGCGGAGCTGGAGTGGAAGGTGCAGCAGCGGACGATAGAGCTGCGAGAGATGAATGCGGAGCTGGAACTGCGGGTGAACGAGCTGCTGCGGCTCGAGCAGTGGCGCAAAGAGCTGTTCATGAACATCTCGCATGATTTGAAGACGCCGATTACCTTGATTCAAGGTTATATTGAAGCGATTAGCGACGGCACGATACCCGAGCAGCAAACCGGCATCTTTTTGCAGCGCATTTATGACGGCATCCAGGCGATTACCGTTTTTGCCCGTAATTTAAATGAACTGAGCTTGCTGGAGTCGCGGCAAATCTATGCGGATATGGCTCCTTTGCGCGCCGGCGGCTTGTTTCAGGCGACAGCTGTAAAATGGGCGCCTTATATGGAACTGGAGAATCGCCCGTTTCATATCGAAGAGATGGCTGAAGACAACTTTATCGTTGGCGACGCCCATCTGCTGGGCCGGCTGTTGGACAATTTAATCGAAAATGCGCTGAAATATACGGCGGCGCAGCTGCCCGTCACTTTCCGGAGCGAACGGTCAGGCGATATGATACTGTTCAGCGTCATAGACTCCGGCCCCGGCATCCCGCAGGAGGCTGTGCCTTATGTGTTTACCTCCTTTTACCGGGTAGATAAATCCCGCAACAGCAACACTCCCGGCAGCGGGCTTGGGCTCGCCATCGCCAAAGAAATTGCCGGCATGCATGGCGGCAGCATCAGCCTGCAGGTGCGCGAGAATGCCGGTTGCTGCTTTACGCTGGCGCTTCCGTTAATGAAAGAGCCGGAAGCGCTTATCCGGCCGGAGCTGCCGCCAGCGCAATAGCTTGCAGCCCGCCCGGCGGGATAAGCAGCTGCAAACAATAAACAGCCTCCAAGCGCTTTTTCAAGCGCCGGGAGGCTGTTTGCCGCTTCAAGGAGGCATTCGTTTATTTCTCTCTAAGCCGCCTTGCAATGCGCATTTAAGATGCCGGTTTGTTCAAATCCAGCGTAGGAGTCTCATTAAAAAAGTTCCACGGCTTGATCATCGCCGTTACCCATTCGGTTGGCATAATCGGGAACTCCTCCGCCCGCATGACATGGGTTGTGCCGGTCGTCAGCCATACGACGGTGTCCGTATTTTCGATGGAACGGTTTTGCTGCGTCCATAAACCAAGGCCAGTGTCTTTATTATGCGCAGTATATTTGCCTTCGGAATATTGTTCGTCTTTTTTATACGGCGTTACCCAAATATGATCTTTAATAAATTCAGCCCGCTTCAGCACGTAATCGGTTTTCGTGAACAGCGGCTCTTCCATAAACGGATGGGTGCCGCCTGCGTACGGAATGACCTGGTAGCCGGTTGCATAACCTTGTTTATTTTCCGTCCCTTTGCTTGTAATCAGCACAATTTTGTCCGGGTCGAACTTCTGGATCGCGTCCTGTTCTTTTTTATACGTTTTTTGGAGCATCAGCATTTCACTCCGCGCAAACTCCGGATTTTGCACACTTTCCGCTTTCGGCATAATTTCGCCGACCGAATTCGTCTCGCCGTCGATATCGAGGTCAAGCCGGAAGTTGAAAATATGCTGATGCGTCGGTGCCACGATGTTGGCGTCTACCAGCGTGCCGTTGCGCGTATCTGTTGCAGCCGTCTTGTCGTGCATCGTTTTGGTATCTACGGCTTTCACTTGCGCAAGGCCGGTTGCGCCAACCATCAGCTTGATTGAGCCGTTTTGGAGGAATACCCAATCCAGCACGTAATCGTAGTTGCCGATCGTTGCGATCGAGCGGAAAACAAGCTCGCGGCGTTCGCGCGCTTCACCATTGTGCGACCATTCCGGGTCGGCGTACCGTTCAAATACAGCAAATGCATTTTTGATTACACTCGCTTTCCCTTCCGTGTCATTAACTGCGGCATCGAACAGCGTCGCATTTTTCGGCACATCGGAGCCGATGTTAAGCGAACGCGTGGACATTCCAACGCCGTATTCGCCGGCATCCATAAAAATTTTGTACAGCCAGGCCGGATCCGGATCGCCGTAAGGCACCATCATGCCGCCCAAGTACCCTTCATACATAATTTTACGTTTATTGCCGCCGTCATCGTACGTAACCGTCGATACAATCGGGCCTACGCGCGGATCAAGGCGGAAGTGGAAGTTCCAGTTCTGCCAATCCACCATATTGCCCTTTACATTAAAGCTGGCGCCTTGCGGCTGGGAAATAATAAGCGGCTTCAGCTCATCCGTCCGTTTGGATTTGACGACCTTCGTGTAATCGTTAGGATCCGTTGGCACCGGCGGATTGGCGTAATCGTAAATTTTAAGCACTTTCTTGGCATTCAAGTCGACCAGGAACGCGAGTCCGTCCATCGGATGGGCGAAAGAATTCGCGGCGTTCTTGATGGCCGGCTTTGGCACAGACATGGCAAGGCGGGAACCCGGAGGCGTCAGTTCGGGGCCGTAATCGCCAAGCGGGCCGTCGCTGAACCGGATCTGGCTCAGATCGGTCAAGCCATGCTTTTTCAGCGCGGCGACGGCATTTGGGTCTTTTTTAACAATATCGCCGGTTTGCCCGAATTCGGTATATAGCGGCCAGCCAACCGTCACCGCTTTCCAATCGGCTAATGTTCCTTTGTCCAAATCAACAATTCCCTCATACGGCTTGTCGTTTAAAACTGCGGTAAAAGTGGCTTTTCTCGGCAAATGTTTGCCGTCACCCGAAAATTCCCAATTCCAGACCGCCGCCTTGTCCGGCTCTTCCAGCTTCAGCTCGGCAAAATAAAGGCTCGAGCCTTTCGCCTTTTTCACAATTTGCGCAGCCTTCTCCATTTCACCCGGCGTCAGCGGATTTAACGGGTGGTACACGATAGCTGCAACTTCCGCCGCGCTCAGCTTGTTTACGCCCAACGCGCCGTAACCGATGCCGGTCGAGCCCACAATAAGCGCCGCCGCAACTAACGGAACAATAATTTTTTTCTTGTTCATGTTCTCCCTCCATTACCTGTTAATGTTTAGAAGCTTTATGTTAGAAATTGTAACGCAAGGAGGTAAAATCGGAGGGAGATGAAAGTAAAATCCAGCTGCAGGTTTGCAAAAGATTGGTTATGGCCGGAAATAATGGCGGCTTGGCGCGCCCGATCGGCTCACTTGCCGGAACCGGACGATACAAACAATAAGCCTCTATCCTAAAACGGAAAGAGGCTTCACTTATGTCCTTATTTATTTCACTTGAACGGTAAAAGGGACTACTATCACTTGCCCTTCCCGCTGGAACTGCCCCCACATTTGATAGAGGCCGCTGCGCGGAAAGCTGACGCCAAATACTGCCTGCGGACCGGAGGAAGCCCAGTTAAGCGGATGAATATGCAAATAGTCGTTTAAACCTTCGTCTACCGCAACGACATGGCCAATCGCTCCCAAATAAAGCTCCATATCCCTCAACGGCTCCCCCGACCTGGCATCTGTAAATGTATAAGTCAGCGTTAACGCCTGCCTGGCCTCCAATTCCTGGTCAAATGCCGCTTCCACATGTATACCGTTTATGTCCGCCGATCGTTCCGGGCTTGCGGCGAGACGCCCAGGCGGCAAGCTTTGTCCGGCTACAGCAACGCTTGACATCCGCGTCAGCTCATTCATGCCGGAAGGTTGAAAATCGGCATACAGCCGGTATTCGCCGCCGGTATTAAACTGGACAGGCAGTTCATACTTTCCGCCTCCCTTATATTCGGGATGGATATGCTGAAACTGCTGCAAATCAGCGCTGACGATAACAAGATGGATCAGCTTTTCGTTTACTATATCGAATTGCTCCACCGCATTGCCGCCTTTGTCCTTAACGGACATGACAAGCCTCGACTGCTCTCCCGCCCGGGGCTTGCCGTCCGGCCATTCAAATGCCATCGTAACCCCTTGTTCCGCTGCCGTTTCCATGCCCGGCCCGGAATGGCGGTGTGCAAGGCTCATTGCAAACGGATCGAGATAAGGATCTGCCAGATCGCCGGACGCTTTCGATTTGCCCGCTCCTTGCAGCACATTCGTTAATGCAAAACCGATGATGAGCGCCCCGCCCAACATAACCCATTTCATAGATTTCAACGGCCACCCCTCCTTTTGCTATCCATTGTAGCGTTGTCCGGTAAAGGCTCCCCCGCAGCAAGGTAAAATTCCGGTAAAATGACTGGACGGATCGTAAAACTCACCTATACTAGACAAAAATCCGGCACGCAAATCGCGGCCGGACTTTCTATTTAATATGAAAGAAAAAATTCAGTTTAGCGGCTTTTCGCCCAGTTCGAACAGCTTCTGGTTGGTCAACAGCCGCAAATAATCGTCAATCTGCGCGGCGGATTCCCGGCGCCCGTTCTCGATCCACCAGGCGGCCAAAGCGATTCTCGCCCCGGAGTAGAAGGCCGCGATAATATCCAGCGGGAGAGGGAATTTAACGCCCTCGCTCTCCATCTCCTTCAGGTCTTTCTTGATGCCTTCCAGGCCGTGCTTATACATAAGCTGGGAGACTACTCCGTTCGATTCGCATGACATTAGAGAAATCAGATTGTTATCGTTAATAATGGCTTCCGTCGTTTGAATCGGATAAAGCAATCGTTCCCGGGCCGTTTTTTGGCCAAACAAGTTTTCAATCTCGGTTAACCCATATTGGAGAAGATGGTCTTTATCCTCGAAATGATTGTAAAAAGTCGTTCGATGAATCATCGCCTTGTCGCAAATTTCCTGGACCGTTATCGACTCATAAGCATGATCCTTTAACAATGCAAGCAAAGCTTCCCATAAAAGCTTATGCGTACGCCGCACCCTCATATCCGTTGAGGCGGCTGATACCTTTTTTTTCGACATTTTCTCCCTTTCTGTGGAATACTCTACAACTTCGTATATTTTGGCTCTTGAGTTGAGGACGTACTACCTAGTATATTAGACACTATACATTTGTAGAGATAAACATACAACTGTAGAAAAAATACAGAGAGGGAGAGATAACTCAACATATGGATGCTTCAGCTACAACTACTAACAGCGGCTTAGGAATTGATCTTAGCAAGATCAAACGCGGCCCTATTGTCGTCGCGCTTATTATTGGAGCTTTTGTCTCTATTCTTAATGAAACGCTGCTCGGGAACGCGCTTCCCGATCTCATGAAACAATTTTCGGTGTCTGCATCTACGATTCAGTGGCTGACGACCGCGTATATGCTCGTGATCGGCGTGCTTGTTCCCGTAACGGCTATTTTACAGCAGTGGTTCTCGACCCGCCAAATGTTTCTAACAGCTATGACATTATTCCTGATTGGCAGTATCGTATCCGCAGTCGCGCCTGAATTCGGCGTCCTGCTGGTCGGACGAATTATTCAAGCTTCCGGTACCGGCCTGATGCTTCCGGTTATGATGAACACGATTCTCGTCATTTTTCCGCCGGAGAAGCGGGGCGGCGCTATGGGACTCATCGGCTTAGTCATCATGTTCGCACCGGCCATCGGCCCAACCATCTCCGGCTTGATCATGGACTCCTTGACCTGGCGCTGGCTGTTCTACCTTGTAATTCCGCTTGCCGCTTTCTCGGTCGCTTTCGCGGCTGCATTTTTGCAAAATGTATCGGAAGTTACGAAACCAAAGGTGGACGTGCTGTCCATCCTGCTGTCGACCATCGGCTTCGGCGGCATTGTGTACGGCTTCAGCAAATCGGGTGAAATCGGCTGGTCCGATCCTGAAGTGTATTGGATGATTATCGCAGGCTGCGTCGGCCTCTTGCTGTTCATCTGGCGCCAGCTGGTCGTCAAGTCTCCGGTGATGGATCTGCGCGCATTTAAGTACCCGATGTTTTCGCTCGTCGCCGTGCTTATGCTGGTCTTGATGATGACGCTGTTCTCCACAATGACCATGCTCCCGATGCTGCTCCAGGGCGCATTGTTCATGACCGCATTCAAATCGGGAATAACGATGCTTCCGGGCGGCGTAGTGAACGGGATTATGGCGCCGGTCTCAGGCAAGCTGTTCGACAAGTTTGGCCCTCGGGTGCTCGTCATCCCTGGCTTAGTCATTACGGCTTTGTCGGTATTTCTGTTTACGACGCTGGATGAGGCGTCCAGCACGGGTTATGTCATCTTTATTCATATCGTAATGATGATCGGGCTCTCGATGGTTATGATGCCTGCGCAGACGACAGGCCTGAACCAGCTTCCGCGTCACTTGTACCCGCACGGTACGGCGATTCTGAATACGCTGCAGCAGGTTTCCGGCGCCATCGGCACGGCGCTTTTCATCAGCATCATGTCGAACGGGCAAAAAGATTATTTGAAAACATCCAGCGATCCTGCGGCTCCGCTGGAGCAAGCGAAAGCCCTTGTATCCGGGGTCAACAGCGCTTTCTGGGTCGGCCTTATCATCAGCATCATCGCTCTTGCGGTCGGCCTCTTCATTCGCAGAACAAAAGCGCCTGAAGGCGAACATGCCGGCGGCGGTATGGGGCATTAAATACAAGAAAAGGGTTATCCCGCAAGCTACGGCTTCGGGACAACCCTTTTTTTTTGCGTGACAACTAATCCATTCTTTTTCATTCGACAAAAATAGAAGCGCTGTCCTCCTTTTGTTCCATTGACATGCCATGTAAGGAATCAGATAATAGGATTGAATTGAAACTATTGCCTTATTATCCCATTATTTGAAGGAGTGAAGCCTATGTCGAAAAAGATTTTGTTTCTGACCGGCGATGCGGTGGAAGTGCTTGAAGTTTATTACCCGTATTACCGTGTGCTGGAAGAAGGCTACGAGGCTGTCATCGCATCTCCGAAGCAAAAAACGCTTTATACCGTTGTGCATGATTTTATTGACGGATGGGATACATACACAGAAAAACCGGCGCATCAGCTCCAGTCTCACATCTCGTTTGTAGACGTTGACCCTGAAGATTATGCCGCCGTCATTATCCCCGGCGGCCGCGCGCCAGAATATATTCGTTCGGATGCCGAGCTGCCTCGCATCCTGAAGCATTTCATCGACGCGGATAAGCCAATCGGCGCCATTTGCCACGGCCCGCAAGTGTTCCTGTCGCTGCAGGATAAAAGCTATTTCCAAGGCAAAACATTAACCGCCTACAATGCATGCCGCCTTGAAGTGGAGCAGCTTGGCGCAAATTATGCCGATGAAACGCTGCATGTAGACGGCAAGCTGGTTTCCGGCCATGCATGGCCGGATCTCCCGGGCTTTATGCGCGAATTTCTGAAGCTCGTCCGCGAGGACAGCCGCGCTTCCGAAGAAGAAAACAACGAAGCTTATTCGGTATAACTCACATCGCTTGCTGAATAGGATAAAGGCCTGGACGCTTATGGTGCGTCCAGGCCTTTATCCTATTCAATTCCAAATGCCGTGCCGAAGTCCAGTAAAGCGTTCGCCTATTCCAGACAGCGGCTGCGGATCGACTCGATTTTGTCCTCGGTGAGTCCAAATTCCTCTTCGAAATAAGCTTCCATCGTGCCGTATTTGCTTTCGATCGCACGGAATGCCGCTTCCAGAAACTCAGCGCTTGCACTCATCATCCGTGAGAAAATCGCCATATGCGCTTCGCTTACTTTGCCGGCCAGATGGCCCAGCATTTGCTCATGCATACCGGACAGCGTTTCGTTCGTAATCAGATAGTCTTCGATAATAATGTCCCTCGGCACGCCAAGCAGCGACAAAATGATCGCGGAGCCGACGCCCGTACGGTCTTTGCCCGCGGCGCAATGATGGACTAGCCCCAACCGTTCCGGATCAGCGAGCAGCTCGATAAGCCGCTTGTAGGACGCGTTGCCGATCGCCATTTCGCCGTACAAGTTGTCCAGCTTGCCGTTATCGAACTGCTCCAGGAAGCTGTCGCTGAACAAATCTTCCGGCGAGCGGTACTGGTTGCCGGCAATGGCCGGAACGCGCACGTTCAGCACGCCTTCCATAACCGGGTCCGGCTTCATCTCCGCTTCGTCGTCGCTCCGGTAGTCAAATATCGTCTTGATGTTCAGCGTCTTCATAAACGCGATGTCCTCTTCCGTCATGACCGACAAGTCATCGGCGCGGAACAAAATGCCGTATTTCACTTTGCGGCCGTCCGCCGCCGGATAACCGCCCATGTCGCGGAAGTTGCGCGGCCCTTCAAACGGGATAACCCGCTCTGCCGGATAAGTCGAGAAACGCTCCAATACTTGTGTCATTTTCCATTCTCCTTCGTACGCTTTATTTTTATACCGCTTCCGCAGCTTTGCCGTGCATCTCGTGCTCTTTGCCTTCATAAATGTTGAAAATCATTTCATCCGTCAGTTGTTCCGGCGTGCCGTCGAATACTTTCATCCCGCCTTTAATGCCTACAATACGCGTCGCGTATTTTTTGGCCACGTCCACCTGGTGGAGATTGACGAGGCATGCGATGCCTTGCATGCGGCAGTTGTCATAAATCGTATCCATCACGACTGCGGATGACTTCGGATCCAGGGAAGCGATTGGTTCATCGGCCAAAATCAGCTTCGGCTGCTGCATGAGTGCGCGGCTGATGCCCACCCGCTGCTTTTGCCCGCCGGACAGCTCATCGGCGCGCTTGTACACCTCGTTCTCCAGGCCGACCTTGGCCAGCAGCTCAATAGCTGCAAGCTTGTCCGCTTCGCTGTACCGGCTGAATACGCCTGCCAGCGGGCTCATGTAGCCAAGACGGCCATGCAGCACGTTTTCCAGCACGCTGGAACGGTTAACGAGATTATAATGCTGGAAGATCATGCCGATTTGCGAGCGCCAGCGGCGCAGACTGCTTTTGCTCCGGCTAGTCATCGCTTCGTCCAGAAACGAAATCGTCCCGTCCGTCGGCTCGATCAGCCGGTTAATGCTGCGCAGCAGCGTCGATTTGCCGGCGCCGCTAGGCCCGATAACCGCGATAAATTCGCCCTGCTCTACGGTCAAATCAATTCCCCGCAGCGCAAACGTTCCGCCGTTGTACGTTTTGGTCAAACCTTCTACCTTCAATATCGTTGTGGTCATGGCGTTCCCTCCCGGTTTATCGTCTCGCCAAGCGGCTGCGGACGCGATTGGATATTAATTCGACAGCAAATATAGTCACAAATACAATCACAATGCCCATTCCCAAATTGGCAAAATCATAAAAGGAAATGTAATCCTGCAGCAGGACGCCGATGCCGCCTGCTCCCACCATGCCAAGCATGACCGTCTCCGCCACTTCCATTTCGAAGCGGAATGACAAGATCGCCAGAAAAGGTAAAATCAAGCCGGGCAGCAGCCCTTTAAATACGATCTGCAGCCAGGATGCGCCAACTGCACGCATCGCCTCGATCGTATCGCCGCCGGTTTCTTCAATTTGGGCGGCAAACGATTTGACCAGATAGGAAGATGTCGGGAACAAAAGCCCCAGTACGCCTGCCATCGACCCGAAGCCCATGCTGGCCACCGCCAGCAGTACCCAGATCGTGGTAGGAATGGTGCGGATGATCAGCAATAAATAGCGGAGCAGTCTCCCCGCCCACTTAACGGGCGTAATGTTTTCCGCGATCAAAAAGGATAAGAGCACCGAAAACAACACGCTGATCGTTACGGTCAAAAAGGCAATAATAATCGAAGTCACCATGCCGTCTGCCAAATCGCCAAACGATTCAAACGAAATCGCCATAAATTTGGAGGCGATATTCGGAATGCTGGACAAGCCATTCGTAAACTGATGCCAGCTTAAATCCAGAAATCCGAGGCATACGACAAACAGCAGCGTTGCCGTGCCAAAAAACAGTCTCGTCTGCAACTTGGTTTTGCGGTGCGATATCGGAATTTTTTTTCCCCGCTTGCGGGCAGGCCGCTCGGATGGAGCGTACCGCGAAACGAACGTATTGGGCTGCATTATAAAATACGCTCCCTTACTTTTTGTGTCGTAAATTCAACCGCCAGAATAAGGACGATCAGGATGACGATAATCATCGAAGCCCTGCCGTACTGGAACAAGTCCATTGCCTGCTTCAAATTGCTGCCGATACCGCCCGCCCCGACAAGGCCCAATATAGCGGAAGAGCGGATATTGATTTCAAACATAAACAGCGTCCAGGAATAATAACCGGGCATGAATTGCGGAATAATCGCGTGCTTGATAATTTGCAGGTACGTCGCTCCGCTTGCAGACAACGCTTCTGTCGTTTCTTTGTCCAGTTCTTCAATGGATTCGGCATATACCCGGGCAAGAAAACAAGCGCCAAACAGGACTAATGCGAACAGGCCGGGCATCGTGCCGACGCCAAAGATGACGACCAGCAGCGAAGCCCATACGAGAAACGGAACGTTGCGGACAAACGAGATGATACCGCGGAACACAATGCGGACAGCCGGATGCGGCGATGTATTGCGCGCCATCAGAAAGGCGACAGCGAGTCCAAACGCCGAAGCCATGAAGGTACTGACGACCGAAAAGATAAGCGTATCCAGCACCGGCTTAAAGTAGCTGTCCATATGGGTCATCTTCGGCGGCAAAAAGTCCGAAAATATAAAGTTGAAAAACAACGGAATGCCATTGATAAATTCAGTGAAATCAAATTTGATATACCAGATGGAGAAGACCAGCGCTGCTGCCAGCAGGGCGAGCGACATCAGCCGCTTGATCCTCTTTTGCTTTTGAAATAACGGCGATGCCGCTGTCCCGTTTTGCATGCCTTCATGGCCTCCTTTTGTTGCGGCTTCTTATTTAAGCAAATCTTCAGAGCTTAATTTCAGCTGCTTCGCCACATCACGGATGTTGTCGAAATCGCTGTCTTTGACTTCTACGAATTTAGCGTCTGCCATACCAAACAGGTTTTGGAAATATTCAGGGTTGTTGTAGCCCAGCAGGAATGCTTTTACTTTCTGTTTCACTTCATCCGGAACAGTGGAGCGGATGCCGACAGGCGTTGCATTTAACGGGCCGGACTGCGCGATGACACGGTAAGAATCTTTCGGAATAAGCCCTTTTTGCACAAGCATTTCCGGGTACATGCCCGATACGCCCGCTGCATCATATTGGCCCTTCACGACGCCCAGCACAGCGGTATCATGTTTGCCGGCAAACTGAATGCTTTTGAAGAAACCAGACTCAAGCTCTTCCGGATCAATGCCCAGCTCATCAACGATCAGCGATTTCGGGAACAGATGCCCTGTTGTCGATACCGGATCCACGAAGCCCATCGTTTTTCCTTTCAGATCGGCAACGGTTTTGATGTCGGAATCTTTCGGCACGATAATGACGGATGCCGGCGAGTTCGCAAGCGACGGCATGCTGATGCCGACGATCGGCTCAACCTTCGCGCGGTCTACTGCAACGATATAAGAGAACGGGCCAAACGTCGCCATATCGGCTTTGCCGTTTTTCATCGCTTCGATAGCTGCGTTGTAGCTGGTTGCTTTATACGACTCGACAGGCAGGCCGATTGCGGCAGAAAGCTTGTCCTCGAAATCTTTATTTAATTTTGCCGATTCATCGTTTGCTTCCCCCGGCAAATACGCAATTACGAATTTTTTCATGGTGCCTCCGGACTGGCTCGATCCGCAAGCCGACAAAATCGAAACGGCTGCCATCAGGAGCAATACAATGCTTGCAATCTTCTTCACGTGGTTACCCTCCAATGAGTTGTTGTATTTCCTCTCGAATACAACTTGAATACTAGACGTATTTTGTTAACGCGGTGTCATCTGCTTTTGGATGTTTTGTAAAATCAAATTTCGTAAATTTACACATATATTTACGTTTTTTTAACTTTTCGCCTGGCGGGCATTCATTTTATACTAGCCACACAGGTAACGGAAAAATGGAAGCAGGAAAGGACGTAGGTTCACGTTATGAAAGAAGGAGCACCCACATTAGTAGAAACGGCGTACCGTCACCTCCGTCTTCAACTGATCGACGGGCATATTTTGCCGGGGACGATGCTTTCGGAAAATGATATTGCTTCAGAATTGGGGATGAGCAGGACACCGGTTCGCGTCGCGATTTCGCGGCTGGAATCGGACGGACTTGTCCAGTCGCTGCAAAAAAGAGGCGTGCTGGTGAAGGAGGTTTCCTACCGGGAATCCATCGAGCTGCTGGAGCTGATCCTTGCCGCGCAGCTATACGCCGCGTCGCTGATGGAGACAGAAGGATTCAAAGAGCTTGCCCGGCTGCAGGACATATTCCGAAGCCAAGAGGCCGCTACAAAATCCGGCGATTACGCAGCGTATGTGCAGTGCAACCTGAATTTTACGCGCTGCTTTATTTCCAATATCGCAAATGTTGCGATGCTGAAGGCGCTTGAAGGACCGTTTAATAAAGCCGCTGTGTTTGCGATGGTCAATTACCACAAAACGCCTGATGCGCCGCATTACAGCGCAACGCCGTTTAACGAAAGCTTGCTGCGGGCGGTAGAAAAAGAAGATTACGCCGAAGTCAGAGCTATTTTGCAGCGATTCTCGCTTAAAGTCCGTGAGATGCGGACGTTTTATTAAGCGAAGCTGTCTCCTGCGGGGACCGGCCGCTGGTATTCGCGCAGCGATACCGATGGCCAGCATCGGGAGGGCCGCTCATGCCATGGCCAAAAGCAAAACAAACAAGGCTGATCCGGGAAACCGGATCAGCCTTGTTTGTTTTGCTTTTGTACAAGAGGCAGAAACAGGACATCGACAATCTCGATAACCGCCTCATCCGTCAGCGGCGTATGCGTGGTAAGCAGCTCGAACCGCAGCAGGTCGACGGGAAGGGCTATGACACGTTCCGGCAGACCTGCGAGCGTTACTTCTCCCCGCTTCTCGGCGTTCTGCAAAATGTTTTTCATCGCGATCGCGAGCGGATCTTTCGACCGCGGCGGCAGCGTCAGCTTGGCAGGCAGATCGTCTCCGTGGTACTCAATCAGCAAGCCGTGAATCGTCTCGGCCCCAATCATTTGTACCGGCTTGATGATCCGATTCAGCAGATCGAGTACGTCCTCTCTCAAGCTTCCCGTATCGGGCGCGTCAAAGGAAGGCTTGGGCAAATGCTTCATGATGGCGGCCACGATCAGTTTCGCCTTGCTCGGCCACCTTCGGTAGACAGCCGTCTTATTCGTTTTCGCCCGGACGGCGACCGCTTCCATCGTCAGCTTGGCATAACCGGTCTCCCGCAATTCCTCCCATGCCGCCTGCAGAATGGCGTTCTCCAGAACCTCTCCGCGCCTCCGCGATCCCGTTGTTTGTTGTTTCTCTTTATTGGAGTTGTGCTCGTGGGACTGTTCCGACATATGTTGTTCCTTCTCCCGCAATGTTTTTCATCTGGCAATGCCTCTTTCCTGTAAATAGTATATTGCATTTTCGCTAGAATTATAATATTGTATTGAAATAAGGTACGGTACGTACTGTACCTTAAATAGCGAAGAGGTGAACTGGAATGGCTAAAACTCAAGCGGAGACTACTACGCCTCCCAAAGAAAAAATCGACCCGGGCCTATTAAAAGTCGCACTTATTCTTGTTTTTGGCGCGATCGCTTCCCAACTGGATTCAACGATGGTCAATGTAGCCATCAACTCGCTTGCAATCGACTTGCATAGCACCGTGTCTGCCATTCAATGGGTAATCACAGGTTATGTGCTGGCGATGGGGCTGACGGTTCCGGTTTCGGGCTGGGCGATACAGCGCTTTGGCAGAAAAAAAGTATATATCTTTTCGCTGTGGGTGTTTCTAATCTCTTCGATTTTATGTTCGCTGGCCTGGAACACCGGCAGCCTGATCGGCTTCCGCCTGGTTCAAGGGATTGGCGGAGGTCTGCTCGTTCCGACGATGCAAAATGTGCTTGTGCAATCCGCAGGCGGACGCAGTCTCGGAAGGCTGATTTCGATTATTAGCATACCGGCGCTGCTTGGACCGATTCTTGGACCGGTCATTGGCGGGCTTTTGATGGACAATATGAGCTGGCGCTGGATTTTTTACGTGAACATTCCAATTATGCTAATTGCACTCTGGCTGTCCTGGAAACATATTCCGAAAGACGAAACGGCCAAAAGCAAACCAAAGCTTGACGCCATCGGTCTGCTTCTATTGTCGCCTGCGTTCGCAGGATTAATATACGGCATCTCGAAAATCAGCTCTCAC
Organism: Paenibacillus protaetiae; assembly: GCF_004135365.1. Lineage (NCBI taxonomy): Bacteria > Bacillati > Bacillota > Bacilli > Caryophanales > Paenibacillaceae > Paenibacillus > Paenibacillus protaetiae. Next base: position 2,470,734 of record NZ_CP035492.1, read on the forward strand.
GGAGGGTTGTCCTCTGCAGGCGTGCTTGTCCCTCTGGCGGCCGGGCTGGTCCTGATGGCTGCCTACATCGTATACGCTTTGCGGGCAAACCGTTCTCCGCTGGTCGATTTGCATTTATTCCGTTCCCGGAATTTCCTGGCGTCTAATATTACGCTGTTTCTATCGGGCATGGTGATGAACGGGGCGCTTCTGCTGCTGCCGCTTTATTACGAACAGGTCCGCGGAGAAACTGTGCTGGCGACAGGGCTTCTCTTAATTCCGCAAGGGGTCGGAATGCTTCTCACAAGGAGCTGGATCGGAGGAATGGCGGATCGGATCGGTTCCCGCAATATCGTATTAGCCAGTCTCGGCGTGACGCTGGCGGCTACTGTACCGTTTGCCTTCGCGGGAACGGATACAAGCTACTACTTGCTGGGTGCGGCGCAACTGGTGCGCGGAGCAGCTTTAAACGGCATATTAATCCCGATCATGGTTTCAGCGTATGAAGGGCTGCGGAAGGAGCAAATTCCTCATGCAAGCATTTCGACACGGATCTTTCAGACGATTGGCGGCGCGTTCGGCTCGGCTGTTCTGGCGACCGTTATCGCGCATCAATTGACGGGCGGAACAGCCGCGCATTCCATCGCCCATGCCTATCAGCTCGCATTCTGGTGGTCGGCCGGATTTACAGCCGCTTCATTCCTTCCGGCAATATTTTTAGCTAACCGCCATTCCGTTAAAGGGAAATCGTAATGCGCGCCACTGCAGCGGCGGGCAGGGGTAAACTTGAATAAAGAACCGCCTTAAAAGCGAAACGGCGGCCGCAGAATAACTATTCCTGCGGCCGCCGTTGTTTCATTTGCCGGTATTTTTTTGCCATGCACAGGCCATGCTAAACAGCAACAATAATGGCGAACAGGATCGTTACAACATAACGCCGTCCTTGAATATGGCGATTTCCTTGAAACCGTTGCGCTCGTTATGCGTTTCCGCTTCGCCCGAGGCCAACGCAAAAATTTGGTCCCACAGCTCGTCGGTCAGCTCCTCCATGCTTTTGTCCTCCAGCAGGCGGCCGGCGTTAAAGTCGATCCAGTTTTTTTTGCGCTGGGCAAGCTCGCTGTTCGTTGCGATTTTGACGGTAGGCACCGGACCGCCAAACGGCGTCCCGCGGCCGGTCGTAAACAATACGATATGCGCGCCCGCGGCCGACAACGCCGTTACCGATACGAGATCGTTGCCCGGCGCTTCCAGCAGGTTTAAGCCCGGCTTCGATACCCGCTCGCCGTACGCGACGACATCGGTCACGATCGCATGTCCGCCCTTCTGCGTGCAGCCAAGCGACTTCTCCTCCAGCGTGCTGATGCCGCCGGCCTTGTTGCCCGGCGAAGGATTCTCATAAATTTCCTGGTTATGGCGGAGAAAATATTGCTTGAAATCGTTGATCAAATGGACGATGTCGCCAAATACCCGCTCATTCGCCGCACGGTTCATCAAAATCGTCTCCGCGCCGAACATTTCCGGCACCTCGGTCAGGATCGCCGTGCCGCCCGCCGCAACGAGACGGTCCGCCACCGAGCCGACGAGCGGATTGGCCGTAATGCCGGAGAGGCCGTCGGAACCGCCGCATTTCAGCCCCAGCTTCAGTTTGGATGCCGGAACGGGCTCGCGTTTAAACGCAGAAGCGTACGCGGCAAGCTCGTCGATCCGCTCCAGAGCCGCTTCGATCTCGTCTTCTTCCTCCTGCGAACGCATAAACTTTACGCGGTTCGGATCGTATTCGCCGATCGCTTCCTTGAACGAGTCGATTTGATTGTTTTCGCAGCCAAGCCCAATGACAAGCACGCCTCCGGCATTCGGATGGTTCACAAGCGCAGCCAGCAGCTTTTGCGTATGCGTCAGATCGTCCCCCAGCTGCGAACAGCCAAACGGATGGGCAAAATGGTACACGCCGTCGACCTGCCCGCGGTATATTTGATCCGCCCGCCTGGCGATGATTTCGCATGTTTTGTTGATGCATCCGACGGTGTTAATGATCCAAATCTCATTCCGGATGCCTGCTTCCCCGTTCGAGCGGACATAGCCGTTAAAGGTTCGGGATGCATATACAGGATCTGCGGAAGGCTCCCGCTCAGCAGCGCCGGAAGGCTCGTACGTATAGTCCAGAATGCCGGACAAGCCGGTTTTCATATTATGCGTATGAACCCAGCTTCCCGCCGGAATGTCCGCTTTGGCTACGCCAATTGAGTAGCCGAACTTCAGAATATGCTCGCCTTGCTTGACGGCAGAGGCAAGCACCTTATGCCCTTTCGGCACATCATCGAGCAGCGTGAGCGTAACGCCGCCTTCCAGCTCCAGCTTGCCGCCGGCCTGCAAAGGCTGCAGCGCAATAACAACATGGTCCTTATCGTTCAGGCGCACCCAGCTATTCATGAACCGCCGCTCCTTCCAATGCGGCGAGTTCAGCCGCAAGCGCGTCCGCAAGTCCGCTCCAGCGCGACAAATCCTGCCCCCATACTTCGGCGCGGGACAGCAGCCGTTCCGCCGTCTGCGCAACCGTCTGGCCCGGACGCGCCCACTCTTCTGCGAGCGCGGCAAGCGCCTCTGCATCGTCGCGGACCGTATACGCCTTGCCTTGCAAATCGGTGCCGGCGTAGCCGCCGTCCGCCGTCTGCGACACTTTGTAATAACGCAGCAAGCCGGCAAAACCGCGGACAAGCCGCTGCGGCGGCCGCCCTCCCGCTGTCTCGTAATGAAGCAGCGAAGGCAGCAGCCTGACCTTAAACTTGCTGATGCTGTTCATCGCAATATCGTACAGGCGGTGGCGGATAAACGGGTTGAGGAACCGGTCGTAGACGTCATGGGCATACGCTTCAAGCTCCTCCCGGTCCATTGGCATCGACGGAATAATTTCCTGCTCGACCGCCTCGCGGATCCATCGGCCGAGTTCCGGATGCTCCATAACTTCTCTCACCTGCTCCAGCCCCAGCACCAGCGACAGCGGCGTCATCAGCGTATGCGCGCCGTTCAGAATGCGCACCTTGCGCAGCTGGAACGGCTTCAAATCATTCACCCAATGCACATTCAACCCTGCCTTGCGCAGCGGCAGCAGCTCATCCAGCTCCGGCTCGCCTTCGATCGCCCACAAATGGTACGGCTCCGCCGAATTCAGCATGTGATCCTCATAACCCCACGCTTCGAACCAGCCTTCCGCCTGCTCCGCCGGATAACCCGTTACAATCCGGTCGACCAGCGAGTTCAGGAACCGGTTGCTGCTTACGACCCATGCTTTGAACTCCTCCGAATAACCCCAATCGTCGCTGTATTGCAGCACGCAAGCCTTCAGCTCGTCCCCGTTCCGGTCCAGCAGCTCGCACGGCAGGAAAATAAGCCCCGCTTCCGGGCTGCCGCCAAACGCTTCGAACCGCTTATGCAGCAAGTAGGCGATTTTGCCCGGGAACGACTGGATCGGCTGCCCTTCGTTCAGCGGCTCCGGACGGTACTGCAGCCCGGCTTCCGTCGTGTTCGACACAACGAACTTCAGCTCGGCGCTTGCTGCGCAGCTCTCCCATTTGTCCCAATTCCCGTACGGGTCAAAAGCTTCGCGAATAACGGAGATGATCTCTTGGCGTTCCACCGGCTGGCCGTTCTCCAGACCGCGGACGACCAGCGTATACAATCCGTCCTGCGCCGCCAGCGTCTCGATTTTCGCTTTGCCGCCGGGGCGCGGCTGCGTTACGGCGACGCTGCCGTTAAACAGCCCTTGCGCCCGGCTTTGCTGCAGCATCCAATCCACGAATCCGCGCAAAAAATTGCCTTCCCCAACCTGCAGCACAGTGACCGGGCTTTGCCGTACAGCTTCATAAGCGAGCAAATCCTGCTCCGAAAGGCATTGCGATCGTAAAGGTGTCATCGTTTATAAAACTCCTTTGCGTTTAGTCCAAACAGTTTTGCCGTATCCCAGCCGGGAGGAAGCGCATTGTGCAGCAGCTCCACTACTTCTTTATACGTCGCCGCCTGCAGCGCAACAGGCCAGTCGCTTCCGAACATGACCCGGTCCGGGCCGAATTCATGCAGCACATGCCCGATATAAGCGGTAAAATGCTCCGGCTTCCAGCTGGCATGGTCCGCTTCCGTCACCAGGCCGGACAGCTTGCAGTACAAGCGCGGATAGCGGGCCAGCCTGCTCATTTGCGCCCGCCACGGCTCTACGATGCCTTCGGCAATACGCGGTTTGGCCAAATGGTTAATGACGCCGCGCAAGTTCGGCACCTGCTCCATCAAGGCTGCCAGCGTGTCCAGCTGGTCGGAAACGAGCAGCAGATCCACCGGCACATCCAGCTTCTCATATTGCCGCAGCGCATCGATAAACGCCGGGCTGAGCGCTTCTTCACCAGACGGAATCATCAGCCGGAAGCCCGCATATTTCGGGTGGCGGCTGAACCGCTCATAATGCAGCAGATGGTCCGGGTCCAGCAAATCAAGCCAGCCGACCACTCCCGCTACAGAAGGAGTACGCTCCGCCAGCTCCAGCATAAACGCCGTTTCGGCAAGCGTTGGCGCCGCCTGAACAAGAATGGTATGATCAAACCCCATTCGGCGAGTTCCGGCTCGAGCTGCCCGGGCATATAATCCTGATGCAAAACGGCGTTATGCGGCTTGATCCAGCCGTAATCCCCCCGTCCGATTTGCCAATAATGCTGATGCGAATCTATTTTCAATTACAACTCATCCTTCCGTTTCAGTCGCAGCACCTTATGTTATACTTTTTATTATAAAAGCCAAATTCCGACTTAAAAATAGCGTAATCCAGCATATTTATACTCTTATTTGATATTCATATCCCAAAGGAGCTGTCCGATGAAATTTGCCCGCAAGCCTTTTGAAGCCGGTTCCGCCTTTCCGTTCGATTACGACTATCGCCAGCGCAAAAACATGAAAACCGAGCTGCCCGATCATCTGCATGACTGGCATGAAATCGTCTATGTCCATGAAGGAAAAGGGACTTTTTTTATCGACCAGACGCTGTACGACATGCGGAGCGGCAGCCTGTTCCTTATTCCCGGCAACACGATCCATCAGGCGTTTCCCGATCCGGAGGAGCCGGTAACGACAACCGCCGTTTTTTTCAGCACCTCCCTTGTGCAGGTTCCTCAGCTGGACGGCCAATTCTCTTATTTAAGCTGCCTGCAGCATGCCAAAAAATATAAAAGCTACAAATACGAGCCTCCTGCGTCTGAACAGTCCGCTATGGAGCAGCTGCTTGACGATATGGCGCTGGAACGGAAGCAGGAGCAGCAAGGATACCGGCAGGCTATGCTGCTCCTGCTTGAGCGGCTGCTGCTGCAGCTTGGCCGCAGCATCGTGCCTCCGGGGGAAGCCGGGGCTGCCTCCGCTGCGGTTATCGGCCCGCCCTGGATCCGGGACATATTGCGCCATATCGACGAGCAGCCGGAGGCCAGCTTGCCTCTGACGAGTCTGGCGGAGCGCGCCTCCGTGACGCCGGCGCATTTTTCCCGCGTATTCAAGCAGCTGACAGGCATGAACGTCACCGATTACGTAACTACGAAGCGGATTATCCGCGCCAAGGAGCTCCTCCGTGCCGAAAGCGATTCCGGCATCCGGGAAATCGCCGAACGTTGCGGCTTCGAGACGCTGCCGCATTTTCACCGCATGTTCAAGAAGCTGACCGGTACGACGCCGGCCGCATATAAAAAAAGCGCTCCCCCGCATTAATGGCGAGGGAGCGCGGAAAGCGCATCTTGGCGCTTCTATTACCGCTTGTACACCAGCTTGATCAGTTTGGAAGCGGCGTATACGACAGCCGCCGATGCCATCATATCAAAGCATACATTAAACAAAAACAAATGTTTGCCCAGGTCGGCTTCGCCGTCGCCTGCGAGCGGAATCGAAAAGGCAGCCAGCCCAACAAGCCCAAGCAGCGCAAACAATTCGATAAATATTTTGGTTTTGAGCAGATTGCTCCGCACATATTCCACCAGCAGCACTGCGTAATAAACCGCATAAAACCATGCCAGGAAGGCCAGGCTGTCCGGCATATGCTTATGCTTCAGCTCGCTCCAGCCGCTCAGCTTATACGCTATTGCACCGTACGGCTTGCCCGCCGACTTGTCGTAGCTGCCGAGATAATAAGGACGGATCGACATGCTGCTCGCGGCGCCGGCACGCATTTTATCAACAAAACGCGAAGGATGCTTCAAGTAATACAACACGACATCTTTGTGGCTCAGCTTGTCCAAATAGGACGACAGCTCGGGATCATCCTGCTTGATGACCGTATCCTTCTGAAAATAGTTGGTCCCTGCGTTGACGATAAATTTTTGCGGCAGGCCAAGCTCCTTCAAATCTTCCGCGGGATGCGGCGAGTTTTTTAAGATGCCGAAGAAGATCGTCTGGTACAGGTTCACATGCTTGAAGCCTTGCGGCGCCGCTGCATACATCGCAACCGATGCAAGCAGCAGGGCGCAAATGCCGGCAAGCGCGCCTTTGCGCCATTTGTTGTCCGGACGGACTACGCGCAGCCGCAAACCAAATAATGCAAACAAAAGGCCGATCGGCGCATTTTGCAGCTTGGTGCACGCGATAAAGGCGGCTGCCGTAAAAAACAGCGCAAGCAGCCAGCCGCTTGGCTTTTTCGCCCGGAGCACGCCCGCCGCCGCTCCAAATGCCAGCAGCATGGAAATAAACGTGACCGGTTCGCCAAAAAAGGAGTTAAAGTACGCAATATAAGCGACATCCAAAAATACAAATGCAAGCACGGCGACTAGCACCGTATTGGCCGGGACCGAGCGCTGCTTGAAATATTTGGCCGCCAAATATAAAGCAGCCAGGAACAAGACCGAATACAAGCCCGATAAAACGCGGATGTCAAACACATGCGGATTGATAAGCCGGCCGATGCCGCCGGCCAGCAGCACCAGCAGCACCTGCAGCGATACGTATCTGCCCAGCTGGAACGGACCGTAGCCGTATTCCGAATGCGCGTAGCCGAAATACCGGTCCTTGTAGCTTTCATCGGGATTCGGGTAATCAATGCCGGCCGCCGACATCAGCCGCAGAAAATCCCCGTTATCGGCTACGCCAACCAATGGTTGTGCAAACAGCGTAACGATAAGCACCACAAGCGCAATCGCCGGGAGCACCCATTCGCTTTTGAGCGAAAATCTCTTTTTTCTCAATTCCTTATCCTCCAAACCGTAAAAAAACAATTCCGGCCAAAGCGCCGCCGCCTCCGTATCTCTCCCCGGAACATATACGCGATCAGCATATCCATGCCGGAGGAAGCACCTTCCATATAGCAATCATAGTCAGTAATGCCATAGGATGCAATCCATCTTTACGCCGAAAAAAGCGATTGCCACACCTGACATATCATGTTAATATATGGGAAATCTATATTCGGAAGGGCTTCTAGGGATCCGACTCCATCGGGATGGCGAACCAAGCGAAGCCGGCTTGCTGCTGCGGCAGTTAAGCTACACCGTAAAGAATAAAAGACCTTCGGAAAGTTCCGCCTGCAACTAGGCGAAACGGACCGGGGGTCTTTTTCGCTTTATTGCAGCAAAGTTTCATCATCCACTCGATAAAGGAGAGTTGTCTGTTATGTCCATCCGGGTTGAGCAGCTGGAGAAATCGTTCCGGCTGAAACACAAGAAAGCCGGCATTGCCGGAAGCCTCAAGGCGCTGGTTCATCCGCAATATGCCGACAAAATAGCGGTAGAAGGCATAACCTTCTCCGTAACCCAAGGCGAAACGGTCGCCTTCCTTGGTCCTAACGGCGCGGGCAAATCGACCACCATCAAGATGCTGACCGGCATTCTTCACCCGTCGTCCGGCACGGCCGAAGTGCTTGGCTGCTGCCCCTGGACGGAGCGGACGAAGCTGGCTTACCGGATCGGCTCGGTATTCGGGCAAAAATCGCAGCTCTGGTACCATCTCCCGCCAATCGACACATTTGAGCTGATGAGCCGCATTTACGAGCTGCGGAGAAGCGACTATTTGCAGCGCCGTGATGATCTGATCGAACGATTCGAGCTCGGCCCGTATTTGCATACAGCCGTGAGGAAGCTGTCGCTGGGCGAACGGATGCGCTGCGAGATTGCCGCTTCCCTGCTGCATCGCCCGCAGGCGCTGTTTCTCGACGAGCCGACGATCGGGCTTGACGTCGTCGTGAAGCAGCGAATCCGGGAGCTGATTCTGGAATTGAACCGGGAGGAAGGGACGACGGTGTTTCTCACTTCCCATGATGCGGGCGATGTGGAGAAGCTGTGCGACCGGGCTATTGTCATCAATCACGGGCGGCTTATCTACGATGACCGCGTCGATGATATGAAGCAGCAGTTTCTGACGCACAAAACGGTACAGCTCGTGCTGGAGGAAGATCCGGGAGAGCTGGAGCTTGCTGGCGTATCGGTTGTAAACCGGAACGGAGCGCGGCTGACGCTAAACGTAGATACGGCGCTTACAAGCATCGAGGCGGTATTGTCCGCCCTGATGGCGGCACACCGCATTGTCGATATGACCGCACAGGACCCGCCGATGGAGGATGTCATTACGCAAATGTACGCCACGTTTAACGGAAAGGAGGCATTTGGATGATCCGAATGATCAGCTTGTCGAAGCCGTCCAAATATCTATTTATCGGTAAAATTACACTTCGCAATCAGCTCGCTTATATCGCCGATTTCCTTGTGCGCTCACTGTTCCTGATTCTGATCCTGTATATTTTCATGCAGCTGTGGCAGACGACATTTCATGGCGAAGGCTCCTCCTCCATCAGCGGCTATACGTTCCGGCAAATCATGTGGTACCTCGTCGTTACCGAGTCGATGGTCATTGCGACGCCCAGCTTGTGCACCCGGATTGAAGGAGAAGTCAAAAGCGGCGATGTGGCGTTTAAGCTGATCCGTCCGGTCAGCTTCCTGGCGTTCCATTACGTGGAATATATGAGCGAGGTAGCTCTCCGGTTCGTGATTAATCTGGCGCTTGGCTCCGCCGTCGGTCTGCTGCTTGTCGGCTCTCCTCCTGTCAGCGCCGGTTTGCTGTGGCTGCCGCTGATCGCGTTCGGCGGATTTACGGTCAATTTCATGCTAGGCATGCTGGTTGCGTTAAGCGCGTTTTGGGTGGAGGAAACAAGAGGGCTTGAATTTGTTTATAACAAAATATTGTTTACCGTCGGCGGCATGCTGATGCCGCTGGAGCTGTTTCCCGAAAAGCTCCGGCAGATCGGGCATTTTCTCCCTTTTCAAACGATCGTCTATTTTCCAGCCAAAACGGCCGTCGCTATGCAGCCGGATGCGCTTGCCGGCATGCTGGGCTTACAGCTGCTGTGGGTGGCGCTTATCGGAACAGCCGTATGGCTCGTATACAGGAAAGGAGTGCGAAAGCTGAATGTTAACGGCGGATAAACGGGCGGAACTAACGGAATATGGCAAGCCGGGCAAGTTCGGCCGGCTGCTCCGTTTTATAGGGTTAAGCTGGAAGCTGAATTTGGCAGGGGCGATGGAGTTTCGCGCGAGCTTCCTGTTGACGGTAGGCACCATGATTGCCAACAACATCGTCTGGATTATTTTTTGGGGCATGTTTTTCGGGCGCTTCCCGGTGCTGAACGGCTGGACGCTGCAGGATGTGATGATGATGTGGGCGGTGGCGTCAGCCGGCTTCGGCATCATGTCGGTGTTTTTCGGCAACGCGACAAGGCTTGCAACTCTTATTGCAACGGGGCAGCTCGATATTTATTTGGCTCAGCCAAAGCCGGTGCTGCTGAACGTGCTGATCAGCCGCATGTCGGTCAGCGCCATCGGGGACATCTTGTTTGGGCTTGGAATCTTTGTTTGTTTCGGGGATGTATCCTTGCTTGGCATCGCCAAGTTTGCACTGTCGCTTGCGGTCTCCGCTCTTATCTTCATCTTTTTTTGCGTCATTGCCGGCTGTTTGTCCTTTTGGCTGGGCAATACGGAGGGGTTAAGCTTCCAGCTGTTTAACGCCCTGCTCACGTTCGCCACGTACCCGACCGGCATCTTTAAAGGATTTGGCCGTCTGGTGCTGTTTTCGGTCATCCCGGCCGGATTCATCAGCGGCATGCCGGTCTGGCTCATCAAGGACGTCAACCCGGCGTTTCTCGCCGGAGCGACCGGCGTATCAGCGCTGCTCTGCGCAGGCGGTATTGTGCTGTTCTACGCGGGACTGCGCAAATACGCTTCGGGCAATATGATGGGGCTGCGGCAGTGAAGCAGCTTCCGTCCCTTTAGCCAGCAAAAAGCAAACAGCGGCCGTCTTGAGCATGAAGACGGCCGCTGTTGCTTTTTGTTATTCCGGATTAAAACAACCCCCGCCGGATAAAATTGGCCGTTACGGGCACTTTGCCAAGCTCTCTCGACCATACGGACAACTGGCCGATATGGTGAATTTCATGTGCGATGACATGCCGCATGATTTCCCCGTATTTAAAGCTGACCTTCTCCCCGTTGGGCCAAGTATCTGTTAATACCTTTTGCTCCATATCCTCGGTCCAAGCTGCTGTGAAAGGGCGGACTTCCTTGTGAAACTCCGCGGATAAATCCATCACCTGCTTCAGGCTGGCATAGGCATCAAAAGGTTCCTTAAATTCCGGTTTCCCTTCCAGCCCGCAAATCCAGCTGTATTCCACATCTATAATATGAAATAAGGTGTGCAGAATGCCGCCGACCCCGCCTGTCCGCTTCTTGAGCAGTTCTTCTTCCGGAACGTCCCTGCACCAGTCGAACCAATCTTGCCGTACTTGCCAGTTGTATTCGAATAATTTCAGCACGCGCTAGCCTCCTATTGGTTTATAGCCGGTAATGAAAATAGCAGCGGGGTTATCCTGCATCATCGGACACCGCCTTCTTCCTTTATAATAGTATTGTAACGGAGCAAAAGCCGGGTTGGCGGGCGAAATCAATTATGCAGAAAAAAAGCCAGGCACCGGTTATATGCCGGCGCCTGGCTGATGTACTTGCCATATTTACGTATGCCGCGTTACGCCCGTTCGCCGTGCAGCTTGTGCATCAGCTGCTCGTATACATCATAACCGCGGCCAACATGGCCGGGGTTATGGGAATCCGAGCCGTATACAAGCGGGATGCCGCGTTTGACGGCTTCGCGCAAAATCCATTCCGGCGGGTATACTTCCCGGCATGCCGGCTGGTACAGCCCTGCCAAATTGACATCAAGCTCCATCCCTTTGGCCTGCACTTTGTCCAAAATTCGCAAAATGGCATCGTTGCAGCAGTCGGGATCCGCCGGCGCTGCAGCATCTTTAAATTTATGAATAAGCGTCAAATGCCCGACCCGCTTCGGCTTGTACAGCCCGAGGTCGGCGTCGATGCTTTGCTCGACAGCTTCGTAATAAGCTTCATAAACCCGTTCGGCACTGCCGTAATAATCAACAAGCCCTTCCTTAAAATCTTCCGCCGTATAATCGACACAGCGCCAGCCGCCTTTGCCCGGCAAATAATGAACGGACAAGAGGCTGTCCTCCAGCCGTCCGGCACATTCGTCCAGCATGCCTTTGGTCCATTGCTCCATGCCCGGTATATAGTCGACTTCGAGTCCGGCCATCAGCCGGATCGAATCTTTGTACTGCTCCCGCAGCGATTCGGCCATATCCAGGTATTCGCCCAGCCGCTTCATCGGCATCGCCAGCTCATCAATTAAAGCCTGCCCGTTTGGAATTCGGGAAGTCAGCGCCTCCGGCAGCGGCGGATGTTCCGTTATGCTGTAAGTTCGAAAGCCTTGCGCAATCGCATTTTGCACGTACAGCTCCGCATGGTCTCCGGAACCGTGATAACAAAAATGGGTATGGGTATGCCCATCCCGCTTGTCCATTTGCCCTGCCATTTATCTCATCGCCTTCCGTTCAATATAAACCTGCTACACGCATTATAGGCACCGGCCGGATTGATCGTCAACGATGGCCGGATGCATTCCGGGCCAAATATTTGGCGCCCCACGCATCCAGCTGCTCCAGCACAGGCAGCAAATCGCGGGCGATCTCCGTCAGCGAATATTCCACTCTGGGCGGTACCTCCCGGTATACTTCCCGGTGCACCATGCCGTACTTCTCCAGTTCGCGGAGCTGCTGGGTAAGCATCGACTGCGTCACATGCGGAATGGCGCGCTGCAGCTCGCTGAACCGTTTCTTTTGCTCCCGAAGCTCCCATAATATAATAATTTTCCATTTTCCGGAAATGACATTTTGCGCATGTACAATCGGGCATTCCTCAAATGTGGCAATATGATTGGCAGCCATCCGGGCAATCTCTCCTTCATCCAATAGTACACAAAAGCATACTACCTTTGGATTTGCATAGTACTTGTGCTTTTGATGCTTTTTCTATAATCTTAGAGTAATTTGCGGGCGCTGTCACCTGCCGCCTGGGAATAAGGGAGGATATATAGACGATGGAAATCGAAGTTTGGTCTGATTATGTATGCCCGTTTTGTTATATCGGCAAAAGACGATTCGAAGCTGCGCTGCAGCAGTTTAGACATAAAAATGAAGTGAACGTTATATACCGGAGCTTCGAGCTTGACCCGACAATCAGCCGGGACGGCAATCCCGGCGTATACGATATGCTGGCTGCCAAATACGGCATGAGCCGCGAGCAGGCAATTGCCAACACCAGCCATATTACGCAGCAAGCCAAAGAGCTTGGCCTGGACTATTATTTTGACCGCACGATTCTCACGAATACGTTTGATGCGCATCGTCTGTCGCATTATGCTGCTTCCAAAGGCAAACTTAGCGAAATGACGGAGCGTTTGTTAAAAGCGCATTTTACCGATACGCTTCATATCGGCAATCCGGAGACGCTGGCGGATTTGGCTGCGGAAGTCGGCCTTGACCGTGCAGAAGCACTCGCGGTGCTGGAGAGCGAACAATTTGCCAATGAGGTGCGCGCAGACGAAAACGATGCCGCGTCCATTGGCGTAAGAGGCGTGCCGTTTTTTGTATTTGACCGCAAATACGCGGTTTCCGGCGCACAGCCAAGCGAAGTGTTCCTGGATGTGCTGCAAAAAACATGGAACGAAGCCCATCCGCTTACCGTTGTCGGCTCCGCTGACGGCGTCGTATGCGGTGAAGACGGCTGCGTCATTCCGGGAAAAGAAGGCGCAGGCCAATGATTAAGCTTGGCGTATTGGATCAGGTATATGTCAGCGAAGGAAGAACCGCAACAGACGGTTTATATGAAGCGGCACGGTTAGCGCAGGAAGCGGAGCGCCTTGGTTATTCGCGCTTTTGGGTGTCGGAGCATCATGCGATGCGGGCGCTTGCTTTTTCCAGCCCGGAGGTGCTGATTGCTCACCTCGCAGCAGCGACCAAACGGATCCGGGTTGGCTCCGGCGGCATTATGCTGCCGCATTACAGCGCGTACAAGGTGGCGGAGAACTTCCGGCTGCTTGAAGCGCTGCATCCGGGCCGCATCGACCTTGGCCTCGGCCGCGCGCCGGGCGGCATGCCGCTGGCAACAAGAGCGCTGCAGCAGGATAAATACGTCGATGTGAATAAATTTCCGCAGCAGGTGCTGGACCTGATTGGTTATTTGCACGATGCGATGCCTCCCGGCCACCAGTTCGAGAAGCTGGTTGCTTCGCCGGTGGTGCCAACCGCTCCGGAAATTTGGCTGCTCGGCTCGAGCGGCGAAGGCGCACGAATTGCCGCTATGCTGGGCACTAACTACGCGTTTGCGGAGTTTTTCGGGACTCCTGGCGGGCAGGAAGCAACCCACTATTACAATAATCATTTTGAACCCAATCACGTGCTGGAGGATAAGCCGCGTTCCATGATTGCAACGCTGGCGATTTGCGCCGAAACGGAAGAAGAAGCGGACCGCCTTGCCAGAAGCGCGGACCTGTTGTTCCTCGGCATCCGCACCGGGCTTGAAATGCCCTATATGCCCTCCGTCCAAACGGCAACGGATTACCCGTATACGGAAATGGACCGGCTCCATATTCAGCAAATCCGCCAGCGGCGCATCATCGGCACGCCCGAGCAGGTGAAGGAACAGCTGCTGCGCATGGGCGAAGAGTATAACGTAGGCGAAATTTTGATCAACAGCCCGATCCACGATCCGGAGGCGCGCATCCGCTCTTACGAGCTGATTGCCCATGCATTTGGGATGCGGGGCGAATAATAGCGGAGCTGAATTTCAGCCCTGAGCTATAAACAAGCGGCAGCACGGGACATCCCGGTCTGCCGCTTGTTTTGTTGTTATGCGAAGGCCGGCAGCAGGCCTGACGGCTATGTAAACGCCTCAAGCCACTCGCAGCCCTCAGGAAACTGCTGCGATAAAGCGGTTTTCAGCCAAGCTTGCCGCTCCTTGGCTAGCATTGTAAAAAAAACATCTTCTGCATTACCTTTTGCCGCATGTTCCGCACGGGCTTACCAGCCTTGGGCCTGCAGCCGCTCAAGCGTCTCAACCGCATAATCGACCAGACGCCCGACGTCCTCCATCTGCTCTTCATTAATCGTCCGGTTAAACCGGATTTCCGCCGCATTGCGGTAAACCGGCGGCTCGTGCCCGTACTCATAGCTGATCGTCTGAACAGGCGGCAGCGCCGGATTCCATATTTCCTTCAATATTTGATCAATCGTACGGCAAGCCTGTTCGGTTTCCTCCAGCTCCAGATGGAACACGACGCGGAGAACGCAGCCTGGACTAGCCCCCTCCTGCTCCAATATTTCAGCGGCAAGCTCCTTCAGCGATGCATCCAGCACGATTTCCGCCACAGCGTTCCCGCCTCCTTCCGTCAGCCGGAAAGCAATTGCAAAACGCCTCGACATGACGGCCATCTCCAGCAGATCGCTTCTGCCGGTCGCAAGCACCTTGCCGTCCAGATTATCCAGATCGTAAACGGCGTTCTCGAACGCCACTTTCAAATTGTCAAACACAGTAGGATCAAACATGCTGTTTTCACTCCAAGTCATTAATTCATTGTGCAGCTGTATTCCGCTTTGATCCGGTATCGCTGGTACGGGATAATTGGCCGGGTTTCTTCGCGTAGCAACCGGCCGCCGATTTACGTATAATATAGTTCTAACCAATATCGAACGACAGGAGAAAGTTGTGATGAAAATTTACGTCATTCTTTCCTTCCATGAAGATGGAATGGATAATGTATATGTCGGTACGGATGAAGAAAAAGCGCTGTCCTTGAAGCCCGAAGATTTCGAACCTTGCGACGCGCTGTTTGTTGAAATTTGGGAAGACGGCGAAAAAATCGACGACTACCGCCTGGAAACAAAAGTGCAGTAAGCCTGCAGCCCTTCCGCTCCGGCTGCGCTTGCCGCAAATGCAGCTAGCGCTGAATTTACACCGTCCAGCCCGGGCGCTGGTAACAGGTGCGATGCTGCGCCAATCGCCATGCCGCTAATGCCGGCATGGCAGCGGCCTATGTCTTCTCCGGCGCAGCAAACAGCCGCCCGGATCAATGGGCACTATGGCTCCGCACTGGCGGCGCGGACAAGCTATTGCTCCAGGCTGCCGCCTTCAAATGCCGCAATCCGCTCGCGGGCGGTGTCGGGGATTGGCGTGCTTTTGCCAGTGCCTGTATCAATCAGCACGATAGTGCCGCGGCCAGCCGCTTTCAGTTCGCCGTTTGCGGCAAGCGCGTAATGAATGTCGATCGAGGACCGGCCAAGGCGAGCCGCACGCACATGCAGGCGCAGCGGATCTTTTAAATACACCTGCGCCAAGTATTGGCATTCCAGGTCCGCGACCACCGATACCCTTTCCTTCCCGAACAGTGCATCCGTCAAATCCAGATTCTCAAAATAATCGATTCTTCCTTGCTCAAAATACATAAAATAGCTGACATTATTCACATGGCCCAGCATATCCGTCTCACAATAACGAACCTTGATCGGCACATCAAAATGAAACTTTTGCAGCCAGCCTTCCATATCCGGTTGAATGAAGCTGATTTTTTTCATAATCCGCAATCTCCTTCATGCTGCCAATTGTTTACTTGCTTTATTGTAGTGCGATTGCGCATGTTTCGCAATGAACGGCATGCCGAGGATACAAACCCGCTCGCCCTCCGCGCGTGAATGTGTTATAGTGTAAAAGCTGAACAAGTATTCGCGATGCTTGATGTTTTTCCAAAAAGTTCATATCGACTGATTCACTAGGGGTGTCTAACGGCTGAGATGGAGCGCTTGCGTTCCGAACCCTTGGAACCTGATCTGGATTATACCAGCGAAGGGAAGTGGAGTGAGCATGCCTGGTTAGGCCGTCATTTGCGACGGTTTATTTCAAACGGCCCGTTCCTTTCCTTTTGCGGAAAAGAACGGGCCGTTTTTATTTTTTTGACTTGGAGGTACACGAGAAGTGGCAGACACAACGCTGGAAATCGAACAGCTGGACTTCCGCTATGCCGGACGCGGGGCGGAAAGCCGGTATTTGCTCCGCGATGTAAACCTGCATGCGGACGCGGGCGAGTTTGTTTCGTTAATTGGTGCAAGCGGCTCCGGCAAAAGCACGCTGTTTAAGCTGATTGCCGGACTGCTTCAGCAGGACGGCGGCATAATCCGGCTAAACGGCAAGCCGGTTCACAACCGGCTTGGCCAGGTCGCTTACATGCCGCAAAACGACCTGCTGCTGCCATGGCGGACGGTGCTGGACAACTGCCTGCTGCCCATGGAGCTGGCCGGCCGAAAAAAACGCGACCGTGAGCCAATGAAGCAGCAAGTTCGCGGTGTGCTCGCAAGCTTTGGGCTAGCCGGCGTAGAAGCCGCTTATCCCCGGGAACTGTCCGGCGGCATGAAGCAGCGCGCCGCTTTGGCGCGGACGCTGGCCTGCGGCCATGAGCTGCTGCTGCTGGATGAGCCGTTTGGCGCGCTGGATGCGATGACCAAACGCGGCATGCACCGCTGGCTGCTGGAGCTATGGGGCGGCATGAACCAGACCGTGCTGTTTATTACGCATGATTTGGAGGAAGCGCTGCTGCTCAGCGACCGGATTTACGTGCTGGGCGGCGATCATCCCGGAGGCGCAGCCGAAGTGAAGATCGGACTGCCTCGGCCGCGGGATTACCGGATGATCTATGAGCCCAAGTTTATGGAGATGAGACAACAATTGGAGCGGATGCTGGATGAACAAGCGATTTTTTCATAGATGGGCGGAAAATTACGGCCTGTTTCTGCTGCTGCTCGCCGCATTGCTTGCTGCCTGGGAAATGGCGGCCCGCCTCGGCTGGGTCCCTTCGTTTATTTTACCCGCGCCTACTTCCGTCGGCCAGGCGCTGGCGGATGACCGTTCCCTGCTGCTGGGGAAGCATCTGCCTGCAACGCTGCGGGAAGCCGGCTTAGGGTTCGCCGTTTCCGTTGCCATCGGCACGGTATTGGGCGTACTGATGCATACGTCCCGTCTGCTGGCCAAAGCGCTGTACCCGTTTATCGTCATCAGCCAGACGATTCCGCTTATTGCGCTGTCGCCCGTGCTCATCATGTGGCTGGGCTACACCATATGGGCCAAAGCGGCGATCGTTTTTTTGACCGCCTTCTTCCCGGTTGTCGTCAGCACGTACGACGGCCTGTCGCGCAAAAACAACGGATACGCGGAGCTGCTGCTGACGATGGGCGCGACCCGCGCGGAAATATTCCGCAAAGTCAGCGTCCCGCTTGCTCTTCCCGCTTACTTCTCCGGCTTAAAGCTGGCGATCGTGTATTGCGTCGTAGGGGCTACGATCGGCGAGTGGCTTGGCGGCACCGAAGGGCTGGGCTACTTCAGCAAGCGGATGTCGGGCAGCCTCCACACCGATTCCATGTTTGCGGCTATCCTGCTGCTGTCGCTGCTGGGCATTGTTTTATTTGCCGCGGTTGCGGCGCTCGAGCGGCTTATTTTACAGAAAAGGGGTTATGAATGAAATGATAAAATCTTATTTTTACCGAACCGGACCAACCCTGCTTTTATTGCTTGCATGTATGCTTATCCTCGGGGCTTGCGGCACAAACAACGGCAGCACCGCGGGGGCTGGCTCCACTTCTGCCGGGGAGCAGCCGAAACCAAAAGACAAGCTGACCATCATGCTGGACTGGTACCCTAACGCTGTCCACTCCTTCCTGTACGCCGCGCAGGAGCTGGGTTATTTTGCAGACGAAGGGCTGGACGTGCAAATCCAGATGCCTGCCGATACGAATGATGCGCTGAAGCTGGCGGCTGCCGGCAAAGTCGATCTGGCGCTCAGCTACGAACCGCAGGTGCTCATGGCACGCGGCGAAGGCATTCCGGTCAAGTCGGTTGGCGCCGTTGTCCGGCATACGCTGAACCACCTGTTTGTGCCGGAAGGCGGACCGATCCAGTCCCCTAAAGACCTGGAGGGCAAGACGTTGGGCTATTCCTCCATTCCGCTGGAGGAAGCCGTCATCCGCACGATGGTTCAAACCGACGGCGGCAACCCCGACAAGGTGAAGCTGGTTGATGTTGGTTTTGATCTGATCCCGGCCATCGCGACCAAACAGACGGATGCCATTATCGGCGGATTCATTAACCACGAGAAGCTGCTGCTGGCCAAAGAGGGCCATCCGGTAGCCGACCTGGACCCGGCCAAATACGGCGTGCCGGATTATTATGAGCTTGTATTTACGGCAAGCGACGATACGCTTGCTTCCAAATCGGATGCGATCAAACGTTTTATGGCGGCGGCAGCCAAAGGCCAGCAATACGTTAAAGACCATCCGGCGGAAGGCCTCGGCATTCTACTGAAACATGAGGACAAAACAAGCCCGCTGGATAAAGACGTCGAAACCGAAAGCCTGCAAATTCTGCTGCCGCTGATGGATGCCGGAGACAAGCCGTTTGGTTACCAAGATCCGGAATCGTGGGCGAAGGTGCAGGCATGGCTGCAAAGCAACGGCTTGCTGGACCCGTCCGTAAAAGCCGAAGATGCATTCGTCAATTTATAGGATGGTGCAGGCCGGCCATTTTGCATGGTCATAAATCCTCATCCCTTTACAATACGTAACACCATTATAAGGAGGCGTTATTGATGTCTTATTTGAACCTCGTACGTGAACGCAATCCGCTTGTGCACAACATTACGAACCTCGTCGTCACCAACTTTACGGCCAACGGCCTGCTTGCTTTAGGAGCTTCGCCGTTTATGGCTTACGCCCCCGAAGAAGTCGAAGATGTTGCCCGGATATCCGGCTCTGTTGTGCTGAATATCGGGACGCTGGACGAAAATATTATCCATGCCTGCCTGCTTGCAGGGCGTTCTGCGAATACGGCTGGCGTGCCCGTCGTGTTTGATCCGGTTGGCGCAGGCGCAACGCCGTACCGCACGGAAGCGGCCGAAACGATTATCAAGCAGGTCAAAGTAACTGCGCTGCGGGCAATGTCGCGGAAATCGCCAACGTTGCCGGAGAAGAGTGGTCCATTAAAGGCGTAGATGCCGGCGAAGGGGATGGCGATGCTGCCGCCCTTGCCAAACGCGCCGCGCAAAAGCTCGGCTGCATCGTAGCGGTTACCGGCAAAGAAGATATCGTGTCCGATGGCCTGCAAACAGCTGTCATTAGCGGCGGCCACCCGATTTTGACCAAAGTAACGGGCACCGGGTGCCTGCTCAGCTCGGTTATCGGCGCTTTTCTCGCGGTTGCCGGAACGGACGCGCCGAATCGTTTTGATGCGGTGACGGAAGCACTGGCTTTTTACGGCATGGCTGCGGAAGCGGCCTATGAGCGGGCGGGCAGCCAAGGCCCCGGCAGCTTCCAAACCGAGTTTCTGAACCAGTTGGCGCTGCTTGCGCCGGAGGAAACTTCTCTACAGTCCAAAATCCGCCATTTATCCGTTAAATAACAAGCTTATGCTTCCGGAGCAAGATTTTACTGCGGTGTAGTTTCTGTGAAGCAATGCTTCGTAAAACTTTTAGGCTTATGCTTCCGGAGCAAGATTTTACTGCGGTGTAGTTTCTGTGAAGCAATGCTTCGTAAAACTTTTAGGAGGGATAAGCATGACCGTTTATCAGGCACTTACGATTGCCGGCTCCGACAGCGGAGGCGGCGCAGGCATACAAGCCGACCTGAAGACATTTCAGGAGCTTGGCGTATACGGCATGAGCGCGATTACCGCCATTACGGCGCAAAATACGCTGGGCGTGCACGGCGTTTACCCGATGGATCTGCTGGCGGTCGAAAGCCAGCTGGATGCAATTGGCGCCGACCTGAACCCTGGCGCGGTGAAAACCGGGATGCTGTTCAGCGCCGATATTATCGGCATCGTTGCCGATAAGGTAAAGCAATACGGCTGGAGCAAGCTGGTCATTGATCCGGTGATGGTCGCCAAAGGCGGCTCCGCGCTGCTCCAGCAGGAAGCGATCCGCGCATTGAAAAAGCAGCTCATTCCGCTGGCGCTTGTCACAACGCCCAACATTCCGGAAGCCGAGCTGCTGTGCGATATGCCGATCCGGACGCTCGCCGACCGCGAAGAGGCAGCCCGGCGCCTCGTGCAAATGGGCTCGCGCCATGTCGTCATGAAAGGCGGCCATGATGCCAATACGGAGCAGCTCGTCGATATGCTGTATGACGGAACGGAATTCATTTATTTGGAAAGCGCCCGTATTGATACGCGGCATACGCATGGCACGGGCTGCACGTTTTCCGCAGCGATTGCGGCGGAGCTTGCTGCAGGCAAAACAGTGGAAGAGGCGGTTCGCACCGCCAAAGCGTTTATCCAGGCAGCGATTGAAGACGGGCTTGGCATCGGCGGCGGCCACGGGCCTACGAACCATTTTGCCTACCAGCGCCGCTTAAGGGGGATGAGCCGTGCCGACGTGGAATGAAGAAGCGATTCGCCGCGCGCTAAAGCTGTATTTTATTATGGGCAGCGTGAACTGCAGGAGTGCGGCTGCACCGGCTGAGGTGCTGAGGGAAGCTATTCGGGGCGGCATTACCCTGTTTCAGTACCGCGAAAAAGGAGCCGGGGCGCTGACGGGTGAAGCGATGCTGGCGCTTGGCGCCGAGCTTCGCGATATATGCCGCGCATCCGGCATTCCGTTTATCGTCAACGACGATATCGAGCTGGCCATTGCGCTGGATGCCGACGGCATCCATATCGGGCAGGACGATGCTCCTGCGGATGAAATCCGGCGGCGCGTCGGCGAAGGCCGGATCGTAGGCGTATCCGCCCATACGATAGAGGAAGCCCGCAAGGCGATTGCCGACGGCGCCGACTACTTGGGCATCGGGCCGATCTACCCGACATCGTCCAAGGACGATGCCAAGCCGGTGCAAGGCACCCGCCTGCTTGAGAAGTTAGCGGCTAACGGCATCCGTATCCCGCTGGTTGGCATCGGCGGCATTACAACAGCCAATGCGGGCGAAGTTATGCGCGGCGGCGCCGACGGCATCTCGATCATTTCAGCCATCGCTGCTGCCGGCTCTCCCGCCGAAGCAGCACACGAACTGCTTGCAGCCGTTCAGAGACCATAACCAGAAGAAGCTATCGCCCGTTTACAGGCAATAGCTTCTTTTTTTAGATTGTTTAAATACCACGGTGCAGCTCTGCGGATAAGAGCGTTATTGCTTACATTACGCTAACGATTCCGCCAGCTCGTTCAAGCGGTCCCATGTTTCGGTAATGCCTTGCAGCATGCCCATATCCAGCACGGTTTTGAGCGCTTCCTCCGATGCGTGGGAAAATCAACGAGGCAAGCCGGGACTTCCCAGCCTTTTGGCCCCCACCAGCGATTCAGATGCTCCGCTCTTTGAACAAGCTGTACACAAGATTGCGGGGCGCATGAAATACACGCTCCAGCACCAGCACGCGTCCGTCCTCTACTTTGGACACCGTTTCATTCGTAAACATCATTATTCCTCCTTTTAGACAGGTTTCATATGTTCGCTTGTTGTTTTCCTTCTGCAGCTCCAGCAAGTAATTTTCCAGGTTGTCAAACCGTTTTTCCATCACATGCCTAAAGGGCTTCAGTCATACCGTCAGCGGGCCGTCGCGCAAAAGTTTCACCACCCGCATCCGGGGCGGCTCTGCCCATGCGCATAGTTTCCTATAAATGACATTTTAACTTTAAAGATAATGTATTACTCCTGACTCTGGCGTTCCTTCCACTTTTGCACGGCCTTACGGGAAGCCGCATATAATTTCACGGCTAATGCGTTTACTTCATTTTCAAAAGTGCCGTACATGAGCAGCAAAAAGCCTATAACAATAAAAAAGATAGAATAGCGGGTCGGGGCAGTTCCTCCCATGTCCCGTAAGGCGGTCCCGAGCTTTCCAGGAGGCGTTGACCAGCCTCCCAATTCAGCTGCATATTTAGCAGCGGGAATATGAATCGCTAAATAGAAAATAATCCCTACTAAAAATAAAAAACCGCCGACCAGCATTTTTTTCAACCCGCTCGCTCCTCTTTTTCCGTTTTCCCTCTTCATACTAAACGGAATTTTTTACCAAATGTTGCGGGGGTTACAGCAGAAAAAAAAACAGCCCCGGCGGGCTGCTTTCTGCGGCATGATGCAGGCTCCTGCTTCATGCTCCAACTCTGTTCTACACTAAACGCCCGCCTGCTGCGGCGGCTTCCGCTTTGGCCAGGCGCGATGCCTGCACGACCCGGCTGATTTGCGCGATAATACCGTCCAGCGATGCCGGATCATGAACATCGTATTCGTCGATGTTCAGCTTCAGGACGGGACAAGCGTTAAACTCCCCGATCCATGCCGCGTAACGCTGGTGCATCCGTTCCCAATAAGTGCGTTCGGTCTGGATTTCCATCTCGCGCCCCCGTTCTTCGATCCGGTTCAGAATGGACGGCAGGCTGCCCTCCAAATAAATAAGCACATCCGGATGCGGAAAATACGGCGTCATCACCATCGCTTCAAACAAGCCGGTGTAAGTCGCATAATCGGTTGCGGTCATCGTGCCTTGATCCGCGTGCATTTTCGCAAAGATGCCGGTATCCTCGTAAATGGAACGATCCTGCACGAAACCTCCGCCCGCTTCATAGATCGCCTTCTGTTCCTTGAACCGTTCGGCCAAAAAATAAATTTGCAAGTGGAAGCTCCACCGTTCAAAATCGTGGTAAAACTTCTCCAAATACGGATTATGGTCGACCTGCTCCAGCGAGGTCCGAAAGCCAAGGCGTTTCGCCAGCGCGGCCGTCAGCGTCGATTTGCCGACACCAACCGTTCCGGCTACGGTGATCAATGCGTTAGAAGGAATAGAATGCTCCATATACGATAGCTCCTTTGCGATAACAACGTTCCGTTACAAAAACGACCTTCCTATTGTACCATATGGAAAGCCGGGAGCAATGGATGATTATACCGCGCCGCGCCTTTTCCCCGGCTGCCGGCTACTCCGTTTTTTGCTGCTCCAGCCACATCGTACGCTCGTTTTTCATCAGCTGAAGCTTTGCCTGTGCCGCTTGGTGCTGCCCTTCGATTTTTTGGACGGTCATCCGGACCTCATGCGCCGCATCAAGCGCCTGCTGCTGGGCTTCCTTCACTCGTTTCTGCACTCTCATATCCGAAAAGAAATCGTCAAACCAAATGTCGCCAATCTTCATCCAGCTTCCGATATTCACTTCAATGTCGATCGTTTGTTTGACATCTGCCAGCTCATCTTTAAACGTCTGCATCAAGGATTTGGCCGTTTCAATGGAACGTTTCGCATCATCGATATAGTTGTGCTTGTTGATCGAGCTTATCATACCGCCGCCGCCCCAAGTATCCCAGTTGCCCCATTTGATCGCGCTCTCGAAGCTTTCAATAGCCGGCTCCAGCGAAGCCAATACCCGTTTCCCGGCTGTCAGCGCTTCGCTTAGCTCGCGGACATGTGCCGTCTGCTCTGCGATTTGGCTTTCCATCTTCTCCAGTTCAGCAGATGCTTCCGGTTGCGCTCTTAGCAGCTGCTCTTTTTCCGCCAAAAGCCGGCTATAGTCCTGTTCCGCATACTGGATAGCATTAATCTGATCCACTGCCTGTGCAATTGCTTCCTTCAGACGTGCGCATTCGTCCTGGACCTCCTGCAGCTTCAGCCCCGCCGCTAACGCTTGCTGGCGCTCCAGCTCCAGCTGCTCCTCTTTGCTGCGAAGCAGCGTGTGCCACACATTGGACCACGATAACCGGTTCAGCTTATCGACATCGGCCTGCTCCGCGTCCAGCTGCACCTCCAGCCCCGGAATAAGCCGCTCCTGCTCCCTCAGCCTTTGCCGCAGCTGCTCATATCTGCGCTCTGCCCGTTCCAGCTCATGCTTCTTCTCTTTTGCTTCCAGCAGCCGTTCAAACAATCTCTCCGTCATGCGCCAACCAGCTCCCCGCTTAAAATGATTTTCCATTTATACGCCAAATGTTTAAAGATGTTTCGTCCTATGCGTTTATGGCTTTATGGAAATGACCTGGTCTATGAAAATAACTTATTGGATTAAACTATATACTTCATTTTATTTATATATTATACCAATAGAATTTCCTGTGTTATCCTGTCATCATCACACTGATGGGGGTGAAACTTGGATATGTCTATCTATGATTTTCGCGTGAACAGGATAAACGGCACACCGATTGATTTGTCCGTTTATCAGGGGAACGTTCTGCTCATCGTCAATACGGCCAGCCGGTGCAGTTATTCCCGCCAATTTGTCGGCCTTCAACAGCTTTACGAACGTTATCCAGGGCTCGAAATCCTTGCGTTTCCATGCAACCAATTTAACGACAAAGAGCCGGGAACTAGCTCCGGCATCCACAGCTATTGTGAAAGCAGCTTTGGGATAACATTTCCGTTGTTTGAGAAAATCGAGGTCAGGGGCCAAAACGCACATCCGCTGTTTAATTATTTGACTGAAAAGGCTCCCTTTCAAGGATTTAATGTTCAAACTCCCGACGGTGAAAAAATGCAAAAGTTTTTACAGGAAAAATACCCGGAGCTGTTAGCCGGTCATGGAGTGAAATGGAATTTCACCAAGTTTTTAATCGATCGAAACGGCGAGCTGTATGGACGATATGAAACGACGACGGAACCATGGGAAATAGAATCCGCCACTCAAAATTTGCTTTCCGCCCAGGTAGACCGGGTGTAACCGATTCGCATGCCTGCCCGCTCCATATTGTTTTGGCTCGTTGAGCCATAGGCGCATTGGCCGACCACTAGCCCGCAGTTCTCCAGCGCTGCCTCAAATATCCGCCTGCGCAAAAAGGCCGATTGCAGCCCTTGCCTTCTAAATGCCGGAAGTGTAGCGGCAAACGTTAACGACGTGATACCGTTATTCGCATACATTACAGCTGCACCGGCTGGCGTTCCATCCACGAACCCAAGAAATATCCGCCAGCCCGGGCGGTTATACAACACTTCATTGTTGGCGGCAACATACGGAGCGCCGCTTTCCGGCAATCCGGTCCCCAAGCAGTGCAGCTTTCCATATAGCGCAAACTCATCCTCCTGAATTTCGCGTATAGTGAGGTTTGGCGGGTACTGGGGGCGGCTGCAGCCGGAAGCCCGTACATCGTAGTATGAAATCCTTGCTGATGAAATCCTTTGCTTGCCAAAACCTGCAGCAGCTTGGGGCTTGCTTTGGAAGGAATGATCTCGAATTGGCAAGACCTGTCCCGCTCGCGGTAAAATTGAATCATATCGTCCACGTGCTCCACATCGTCAGCCGTCAGCCCTTTTACCGTATTGAATGTCCCCCAAGGCATTGTCCGGACATAAAAAGCTGTAGCTCCGCCAAACTGCATAATCTCCGCACCTTCCGGGTTGCCTTCCCGTTCTCGGATGGCGTTCACTCTGGAAACCATATATTCCGTCTCGGATTGCTCGAGGCGTTCCGCCAGCTCGGCTGTTACAACAGGAAATTGCTCCACGTTAATCCCCCTTGTCTTTTATAGAGAAATGCGATTTACAAATTCTCTCAAATCAACTATTGTAAATTTAACAGATCTCGCCGAGCCTCTGCTTTGAAAAAAGCAAGCGTAATACGGGCGAGCCATTTTTTATTTGGAGAGTACTTTGATGAGTAATGATTCTATCTATCCTCAAGTTAAACCTCCTCTTCCATATGAAGAACAACTCCAGCTCCTTAAATCACGTGGATTAATCGTTAATGATGAAATAGCTGCTTTAAACATCCTTAAGCGAATAAGTTATTACAGATTAACTGCATATACACTTACATTTAAACAACAAGACATATTTACTTCTGGGACAACCTTTGAAACCATTTATCGACATTATGAATTTGATAGTAAACTTAGAAATATTGTGATGGAAATTATAGAACATGTCGATAAATTCAGACCAGCTGATCGAAACTTCGAACTGCAGAATCGCACTCTGTTCGCAATCATATTTAATATGAAGTATTTAATCCTATTCGTTTATTGGGATTTACTGAAGATTGGTACTCATTGTTAAGCACAAATAATTAGATACCTCTTCCATTAAACTTCAACAACACAAAAATCCCCTCCCTAAAATTCTAGGCGTTGTAACGCCTGTGATCCAGAGAGGGGATTTTCATTTTCATTTATACCTGTGAAGCTATGCGGTTAAGCCATTATTTTGCAAATGTCGTTCGTGAACGCAACCGGGTCCTGGATAGGCAGCCCTTCGATCAGCAGCGCCTGATTGTACAGCAGGTTGGTGAACAGCGCCAGCTTCTCTTCGTCTTGCCCAAACGCTTTTTTGAGCGATTGGAACACTTCGTGGTTGACGTTGATTTCAAGCACCTTGTCGGCTTTTACTTCCTGGCCGTTAGGCATCGCGTTCAAAATTTTCTCCATCTCGATTGTGAGCTCGCCTTCCGAGGACAAGCAGACCGGATGGGATTTCAGGCGCTTCGACGCCTTAACGCTTTTCACTTTGCCGTCCAGCAGCTGCTGCATCCGCTCGAACAGCTCTTTGCTGTCCTGCTGCTCGTCAGCCGCTTGATCTTCCGCATCGCTTTCGATGCCGAGATCGCCGCTGGATACCGACTTGAATTCCTTCTCCTTGTATTTCGCGATGATTTTAATCGCAAATTCGTCGATGTCTTCGGTCAGGTACAGGATTTCGTAGCCTTTATCCGACACAAGCTCGGTTTGCGGCAGACGGTCGATCCGTTCGATCGAAGAACCGGTTGCGTAATAGATAAACTTCTGGTCTTCCGGCATGCGGGAAACGTATTCGTTTAACGATACAAGCTTGCGCTCCTTGGACGAGTAGAACAGCAGCAGATCCTGCAAGTCGTCTTTGTTCACGCCGTAATCGTTATAAACGCCAAATTTCAGCTGGCGGCCAAACGCGCTGTAAAACTTCTCGTAGCTGTCGCGCTCATCCTTCAGCATGCTTTGCAGTTGGCTTTTAATTTTGTTTTTAATGTTTTTGGCAATCAGCTTCAGCTGGCGGTCATGCTGCAGCAGCTCACGGGAAATGTTCAGGGAAAGATCCTCCGAATCCACCATCCCTTTCACAAAGCTGAAGTAGTCCGGCAGCAAGTCGCCGCATTTGTCCATAATGAGGACGCCGTTCGAGTACAGCTCCAAGCCTTTCTCGAACTCTTTTGTGTAATAGTCAAAAGGCGTGTTCTCCGGAATAAACAGGATCGCATTGTAGACGACCGCACCGTCCGCGCTAATATGAATATGCTTCAGCGGCTTGTCGAAGCCGTAACGCTTCTCGAAGTAGAAGTTCTCGTAATCTTCGTCCTTCAGCTCGCTTTTGTTTTTGCGCCAGATCGGCACCATGCTGTTAACGGTTTGTTCTTCCGTATACGACTCAAATTCGCCTTCCGCATCCGCTTTCGGACGTTGCCCGGAAATCTCCATCTTGATCGGGTAACGGATAAAATCCGAATACTTCTTCACGATGGCGCGAAGGCGGTACGTTTCCAGGTACTCGTCGTACGAATCCTCTTCGGTGTTGGCCTTGATATGCAAAATAATATCCGTGCCGGCCGTTTCTTTGGACGCCGGTTCAATCGTGTAGCCTTCCGCGCCTTCGGAATGCCAGCGGTACGCTTCATTTGCGCCCCATGCCTTCGAAATTACAGTCACTTCGTCCGCCACCATAAACGCGGAGTAGAAGCCAACGCCAAACTGGCCGATAATGTTGTGGCCGTCCTTTTGCTCGGTTTCCTTTTTAAAAGCAAGCGAGCCGCTTTTCGCGATGACGCCCAGGTTGTTTTCCAGCTCTTCCGGGGTCATGCCGATGCCGGTATCGGAGATCGTAAGTGTCCGCTTGTCCTTATCGGCTGTAATTTTAATGAAATAGTCTTCTTTGTTAAACGTCAGACCCTCTTCGGTCAACGCCTTGTAGTACATTTTATCAATCGCGTCGCTTGCGTTAGAGATGAGCTCCCGGAGGAAAATTTCCCGCTGCGTATAAATCGAGTTAATCATCATTTCCAGCAAACGTTTCGATTCGGCTTTAAACTGCTGCATAACGGCCATTGAAATGAAGCACTCCTTTCGAATGATCAAATTCGTTAGCACTCTCATTCACTGAGTGCTAAACATCTACCTCTTATATACCATATCCTAAATTTTGCTGTCAACAACCCGAATGCTTACAGCAGGGCAGCCGGACCGGGCGCAGGCTATGCGGATAACAAGACCAAGCCTGCCGTTCCGCAAAAAAGAAGCTTGCAAGGCTTATGCGGCCTAGCAAGCTTCTTGTTTCATATGTCACCGAACCTGCACATGCATGGTACTGGAAGCAGCCTGTCGCAAGGAGCCCGTTACGCCTCCGGCGTATGAGCTTTCATCTCATCCAAGCTTTTAAACACATATCCTTGCGCTCTTGCATCATCAATAATGCGCCCCAGCGCCTCCGCATTGTCCTTCGACACCGAATGCAGCAAAATAACCGCACCCGGATGAAGCTGGGACATGACGCTCCGGTAAGCAAAATCCGCCCCTCTCTGCATGGCGGTATCCCAGTCCTTGTACGCAATCGACCAGAACACGTTCGTATAGCCCATTTCCTTGCTGACGGCCAGCGACCGTTCATTAAAAATGCCGCGCGGCGTACGCAAGTAGGTCATCGTCTGCTGGCCGGTCACAGCGGTAACGCCATTTTTCACTTTATCCAGCTCGGCCCGGATCTGCTCGCGCGGAATTTGGCTCATATCCGGATGGCTCCACGAATGGTTGCCGATCAGATGCCCTTCCTTGACCATCCGGTTCAGCAGCTCCGGCTCGGTTTTAATGTAATGGCCGGTTACAAAAAAAATCGCCGACACCTGCTTTGCCTTCAGCACGTCCAAAATTTTGGCCGTATAGCCGTTTTCATAACCGTTGTCGAACGTCAAATACAGCTCCTTCGAGCTTACATCCCCTGTAAACACAGCGCCGTATTTGGCGAGCAGCTCTTTGAACCCTTCTTCATCAATAGAAGGAAGCTGGCCTTTTACGCTTTTTTTAAACCCAAAATGAAAAGCGCCGTCCGCATAAACCGCCGGCATTTGGCCAATCATCACAAGCATGGACAGCAAAGCAACGGCGACTCGCAGCCGCTTCATCGTCTCCACCCCTTTTTTTGCCGCGCCTATTCAGGCGACTGCTCTTTCTTTTGCCATAACCTTCATCTGTTTATTATCCTCAGAAGCAAAGGAAATATGTAGCGACGGCAAAAAAGTTACCTTTCACGCGCATCGTGGGTTATTATGGAAATATGGGCAAAAGGAGGAGATCCGATGAGCGATAACGGACACAATAATGATACAGGATTTAACCAAGGGCAAGGGGAGCAGCAGCATTTAACAGCTGAAGGCTCCTTGTCCGAACCGTCTGAACTTGAAAAAAAGACGGCCCTGCATACGGAAACCGCTGCGAGCCGTTCGGAAGTGCCTGTTTTTAACGATGCCACTGACCATTACCGGAACATTATGGGCGCCCCAAGCCAAAAAGCGAATCTGAATCAGATGCCAAAGCCGCTTCGCTGGTTTGGCTATTTCTTTTATACGGTCATTGCCCTGATGGTTGTTTCTTTTGTTATATCCTATCTGATGAACCGCTAAATCAAGGCGTGTCAGCAACAATTTTCACATAGCTGTTCCCGCTTTTGACAGCAAGCGCTGCGCTTGGGCTTGTGCCGGGAATCGACCACACTTCCGTACCCGCGGGAAACGTGTTGGAGGATCTTGCGCCTTCCTCCAGTCGTTCCTCCGAGTGGCGCTCCGCAATTTCCCCCAGCTTCTCGCTAACATTCAGCACCGTCTCCGCTGTTATCCGGTAAATCACATTGTCCCATTTCACGGATGCAAATGCGTACGATTTTTGCTCGCTTGATAGGGTTACGGAATGATCGTCCCGAAGGGGGGCAAGCTGATGCTCCAGGTCAGACGGGCCAGCTGGAACGTTGGCCGCTTTCACCTCTGAATGCGAGGATTCGCTGGAGCAGGCGGCCAGAATTATGCAGGCTGCTATCCCTAACAGCATGAAGGTTTTTTTCATACCAATCACCTCATCCTCTTAACGCAAGCTGCCTGCAAAAGGTTACCAGCATTACCGGAATTGTTCGGTATTCAGTTTGGAACGAAATGGTAGATTGTGAATCCCGCAATCCGTCTTGCGGGGTTCAAGACGCACCAAAAGTCCCCGCTGCCCTTGCTGCAAAGGGGTGCGGGGACTGCAAATGACGGCGCACAGCCGCATACAGCCGGTAAGACGTTCCTGCTTACAGCTTCCGGGAAAGCGCCTTGGCTTGCGTAAACAGCAGCAAATAATCATAACCTCCGGCTTTCGAATCCGTGCCGGACATATTAAAGCCTCCAAACGGATGAGCGCCAACCAGCGCGCCCGTACATTTGCGGTTAATATATAAATTGCCGCAGTGCATCTCTTCAAGCGCTTCGGCAATACGACCCTCGTCAGCGGAAAAAAAAGACCCGGTAAGGCCGTATTCCGTATCGTTGAATAAAGCGATTGCCTCCTTATAATCTTTGGCTTTGCCCATCGCCAGCACCGGGCCAAAAATCTCCTCCTGCATAATGCGAGCTTTGCCGTCCACATCCGCAAATATCGTCGGCTCGATATAATAACCGTTCCCTGCCGCTTTGCCACCGCCGGCAATGAGCTTCCCTTCCGTTTTGCCGATGTCGATATAACGGAGAATCCGCGTATAGGAGCTTTGGTCAATAACCGGCCCAATCCGGTAATTACGCTCCGGCAGGCCAATCTCCAGCTTTTGGGTAAGCGCGGCTGCTTTTTCCACCACCTGGTCGTACACCGCCTCTACAATAAATGCACGCGAGCCGGCGGAGCATTTTTGCCCCTGGTAGCCAAAAGCCGACGTCACGATTGCTTGCGCCGCCGCATCCAGATCCGCCGTTTCGTCGACAACAATCCCATCCTTGCCGCCCATCTCGGCAATGACGCGTTTGATCCAGATTTGGCCCTCCGCCGTCTGCGCGGCAAGCGCGTTAATATGAAGGCCAACCTCCTTGGAGCCGGTAAAGCTGACAAAACGGGTGCGCGGATGAGACGTTAAATAATCGCCGATTTCCGCGCCGCTGCCCGGAATAAAATTCAGAACGCCGTCCGGCAGGCCAACCTCCTTCATCAGCTCCGCAAAGTGGTAAGCCACAATAGCAGACTGCGAGGACGGCTTCAGCAGCACGGTGTTGCCCGTCACAATCGCTGCGCACGTCATGCCGGTGCAGATCGCATTCGGAAAATTCCACGGCGGCAGAATTACGCCTACGCCAAGCGGAATATAATTCACTTTGTTGACCTCGCCCAGCACCGCCGTTAAAGGAAGCGTCTCGTTAATGCCCTCCAGCCTCATCATTTCCCGGGCGTAAAATTCCATAAAATCAATCGCTTCCGCCGTATCCGCATCGGCTTCCGCATAGTTTTTACCGGATTCCAGCACCATCACCGCCGAGAACAAATGCTTGCGCTCGCGCATCCGCTTTGCCGCCTGCAGCAAATATTCCGCCCGCTCCCTTGCGGGAGTTTTCCGCCAGCTTTCGAACGCGGCAAGCGCCGTTTGCATCGCTTTTTCCGCCAGCCCCACATCGGCTTTGCTGACATAACCAACCACTTCATCCAGGTTGCCCGGGTTGATGGAGACGATGTGGTCCTCCGTCACGATACGTTCGGAACCAATCAGCAGCGGATATTGCCGCCCGAAGCCGGTTTTTACCTGCGCAATCGCAGCTTCCATCGCCTTCCGGTGATGCTCTTGCGTAAAATCAGTTAACGGTTCGTTTGCAAACGGCGTTATACGGGCATATAATCCCATCGGTCCAGCTCCCCTCTCTGTGCAGAACGCTGCACACTGCTCATTCCTTTTATTGTATGTATAGATAAATACGCCCGTTTTGTGAGTACAGAACGAAAATGGCTTGAAGAAGCCCCTCTTGAACGGGTACAATAAAAGAAATAACAGCGGTATGCGACTGGCGATGAAAGTGGAATCAACCACAAGGAAGCATACGGCTTGATCGTGCCGTTCGCCTGGGGAAAGTATTTGCGTGGCCTACGTCTGCCATAGACGAGGCATGCGAATGCTTTTTTTATTTATCCGGAGGTTATCAATCGCTCAACAAGGAGATGGATGAAACATGGCGGACATATACAAAGCCAAGGAAGCGGCGGAAGCCGTATATGAAACGATAAAACACGGAGTGGCAGACTGGAAAAGACAGGGGATCACGCCGCGTATCGCTACTCTGCTGGTGGAGGGCGACCCGGCTTCGGCTTATTACGCGGAAGCGAAACGGAAAACTGCAGGCAAGCTGGGCATATCCTTTGAGCTGCATAGCTTTAAAGCGGACGTATCCGAAGCGGAGCTGCTTCAGTGCATCAGCCGGTTAAACGAGAACCCGGATGTGCATGGCATTATGCTGGAGCTGCCGCTGCCGAAACATTTGAATCCCGGCACGATTGAAGCTGCGATTGCGCCAACGAAAGACGTGGACGGCGTAACGCCTGCCAACAAGCTGGCGACCGTGACGGGAGCCGCCGGCTTGTACCCGGCCACGCCGCAAGCGTGCATCAAGCTGGTGAAGCATTACGGCCATAAGCTGGAAGGCGTTAACGTGACCTTGGTCGGCTGCGGCCGAACGGTCGGCCTGCCGCTGTTCCATTTGCTGCAGCGGGAACACGCAACCGTGACGGTATGCCATGCGTATACGCCGGACCTTACGCCGCATCTAAAGCAGGCGGCTATTTCCTTTGTTGCGGTCGGCAATCCCGGCACCGTAACGAAAGAGATGGTCCATCCGGGTCTTGTGCTGATCGACGCAGGCATTAACGAGACGGCGGACGGCTCCATCGTTGGCGACGTTGCGGCGGATGCCGGGCAGCATGCCGCTGCCTATTCCCCTGTGCCGGGCGGAGTCGGCACGCTTACGACTGCCGTTCTGTTCGAAAACCTGCTGAAAGCCATTCAGCTGCAAACCGAAAGGAATGTTAACTATGAGTACGCCCATTTCGTTTGATCAATCGATTCGCAGCTTCCTTAAGGAAGCTGGAAGCGCAAGCCCGACGCCAGGCGGCGGGAGCATCGCCGCTGTTGCCGCTGCGCTAGGCGCGGCCATGACCGCGATGGTCGGCAGCTTGTCGCAAAGCAGCAAATTCGCCGAAGTAAAACCGCAGATGGACGCCGCTCTTGCGAAAATGAACGCCTTGACGGCGGAATGCGAGCAGTTGATGGGGGACGACATCACTGCATTTGATGCATATATGGCCGCATTAAAGCTGCCGAAAGAAACGGAGGAGCAGAAGCTCCTCCGCAAGCAGGCGCTGCAGCAAGCAGCAGCCGGTGCGATCGCTGTCCCGCTCCGCCTGCTGGAGGCCTGTGCCGGAGGGATCGCCGTTGCCGGCACGATCGCCGAGATTGCGAATGCCAACGTCATCTCTGATCTTGGCATCGGTGTCCTTATGCTTGAAGCAGCCGCGCAGTCTGCATTGCTGACGGTCGAAATCAATTTACCGCAAATCAAGGATGAAGGGGAGCGCAGCCGCTGCTTCACGCAAGCCGATTCGCTCATCCGCCAAATGGAAGCGCAAAAAAACAGCCTGCTGGCTGTTGTCCGTAAACGTATGAACGAATAAGCGCTGCAACTGTGCCGGAGCGGCTGGATTTACGCTGGCAGGCGTTGCGATCGCTGTCGAGCATCAGCCGGGATTCCTCCGGCCGGGGGCGATGACCTAGTTCACATCGGCCGAAGCCGCGCTGACCGGTGTTGCGATGGCTGTGCTCGCATCAGCCGGAATTCCACCGGCTGGGGTTACGATAGGCAAGCTGGAGTAGCTGCTTTCGCCGGCGTGATACGGGCTGGATCTCGCGTGATGGAAAGAGGGCGCCACTTCATTGGCATCCGAATGGAAGGGGAGTTCGCTTTCCATCCCTTTAAACTCGTAACTGGCCTGAAACAAAATTTGTTTCAATAGATTATCCGCATAAATAACCAACGCGCAGGCAAGCGCAATTCCGCACACCAGTCCGACTGCCTTTTTCCTCATCTTCATTCTCCCTCAATCTCGAATCATTCCGTTATCTCCGCCCAACTGAAACCGACACTTTTTAGACGCACCGTTTGCTGGATTAGTTTCTAGTTTTTTTAAAACTTTTGACGGCGGCAACAAGAAAAATAATATTGTATTGTTATTCATTATATTGAATGGAAGGAATAAACGATGATGGAACTGAAACACGTGGAAGAGCTGGCATTAAATCAATGGCCGGCTTTATCGGCCTTGCTGTATGACGGCTGGCTGCTTCGTTTTGCCGAAGGTTATACCAAAAGGTCCAATTCGGTCAGCCCCATCTTTGGCTCTTCCTTGGATACGGCCGCCAAAATTGCCGCCTGCGAAGAACTGTATGCCAGCCAGCAGCAGCCTGCTATTTTTAAAATTACGCCGTTTGTGCAGCCGGAGGGGCTGGACCAGCAGTTGGCGGAACGGGGATATGTACGGGTGGACTCGTCCTTTATTCAGACGCTTAGCCTGGATCAATTGCAGCAGCCCCGCCTGGGCGGCGCCGTCATTCGGGAGACATTGACCGCAAACTGGCTGGTCGACTTTTGCAGGTTGAATCCGGGCAGTGCTGCACACCGCTCTGTGATGGAGCAAATAATTACCCGGATCATCGGCAAAACCGGCTTCATATCACTTGTTCAAGACGGCCGGACAGTGGCATGCGGCTTTGGGGTTATCGAACGGGGCTGCATCGGACTGTATGACATTGTAACGGATGAGGCATGCCGGAACAAAGGCTACGCCGAGCAAATGATCACCCATCTGCTCCACTGGGGCAAAAGCAACGGTGCCGCCAGCAGCTATTTGGCGGTCATCGCACAGAACAAGCCCGCCCTGCGGCTTTACGAGAAGCTGGGGTATAAGACGGCTTACGAGTACTGGTACCGGGTACGCCCGAATTAAGTTTCTAGCAGCCATAAGCAAGGGCTAGCTGCAGATTTCTCCCCCTTCATGCACTTCGTATTGTGTAACTTGAACCACCGGGTAAAATATGCGCCTGCAAGAAGCAGATTAGCGGTGCTGCGGAACGGCACGCACGGCTTGTTGCGTTGCAGATAACACGATGGCTGTGGCCAGGGAATGCCCGATGTGTTCCGTTGCAAGGTTGCACGATGGGCTATGTATGAGGCACTCTGCCAATGTCGCAAATGTAAATATGCATTTGTTTCTTCTACATTCCTAATTAATTTCACTTTAAAATGCATTTTTGCATTTGTTTTAATTGAAAATAGCCGAAAATGAGCATTTCAAGAAAAATCACCTGCATATTTGCATTTAATTCGTAAATTCACCGCTTTTCATTAAGAATCAAATGCATTTTTGCATTTGCGCGCAATGCCTCTCACAAGTTGCTCCACACACGGCGAATTGGGCTGCGCACTGCCACGGCGTGCTGCGTCCAAAAAAGGCGGCGCCCCCATCGTGTTTGATGGGGGCGCCGCCTTTCACTACAATTACTCCACAATAACAGCAAGCTCTTCCTGCGGCTGAAGCGCAATGGAAATCCGGATGCGCTCCGCTTGCTCCACAACATCGCCGCTGAAAAAACGCCAATATAACGGAATCATGCTGCGTAACAGATTATATTCCGCGCTGCTAAGCGAAAGCTCCTCAATCCGGTCGCCCTGGAAGCGGTAATCCGTCCCCTCCCGCTTGCCGAATTTGATCGCCAGCAAATTTTTAATGCCGCCGATTGTAATAAACGGGAACCGGTACCCTTCCCGCACCGCAGTCTCCACCGCCTGCCAGTTATCCTTGGCAAAGCCAAGCAGCCGGTCCCATTTCACCTCGGGATCAATCTTCTCCGCCAGCTCCGCTTCGCTGCCTCTGCGAAGCATCGCCACAATATCGTCCGCCGCCAGCCCATTGGCGGCAATCCGCTCCAGCTGCAATGCGTACAGCTGCGGAACCGTTACTTTACGGCTCATACGAGATGGCACGCGACATAATGGTCGCTCCCCACATGGCGGAATTCCGGTTTTTCCTCTTTGCAGCGGGCTACTGCAAACGGGCAGCGCGTATGGAACTTGCAGCCGGCAGGCGGATTAGCAGGGCTGGGCAGCTCCCCGCTTAATACGATCCGCTCGCGTTTCAGCTTCGGAATCGGGATCGGCACAGCCGACAGCAGCGCTTTCGTATACGGATGCAGCGGATTGCGGAACAGCTCGTCCCGCGGAGCCGTTTCCATCATCGAACCCAAATACATAACGCCGATTCGTGAGCATAAATGCTCCACAACGCTTAAGTCATGGGAGATGAACAGGTAAGTCAGCCCTTTTGTATCCTGCATTTTGCGGAACAGGTTAATGATCTGTGCTTGAATCGATACGTCCAGCGCAGATACCGGCTCGTCGGCAATAATGAGCTCCGGGTCAAGCGCCAGCGCCCGGGCGATACCGACGCGCTGACGCTGGCCGCCGGAAAACTCATGCGGGAACCGGTCGATATGATACGACGACAGGCCGCATGCTTCCAGCACTTCGAGCACGCGGTCGCGAACTTCGGCCTGCGGCACAAGGCCGTGGTCGAGCAGCGCTTCGCCAATCGCATCGCCAATCCGCACGCGCGGATTGAGCGAGCTGTACGGATCCTGGAAGATGAGCTGCATCTGCGGGCGCAGCTTCCGGAGTTCCTCCGGCTGCAGCGTATGCAGGTCAATCCCTTTAAACGTAACAGTCCCGTCCGTTTTGTCCGTCAGGCGCAGAATCGTCTTGCCAACTGTGCTTTTTCCGCTGCCCGACTCGCCGACCAGGCCAAACGTTTCGCCTTTGCGGATCGAAAAGCTGATATCGTCTACAGCTTTAACCTGTCCGACCGTACGGCTGAACAAACCGGATTTGATCGGAAAATATTTTTTAAGCCCGTTTACCTCAAGCAATGGCTGAACGGTCTCAGACATGGGCTATCGCCTCCTCCTCGTACAACCAGCAAGCCGCCTTCTGCTGCCCGCCGACCTGCTTCAATGCAGGCTGCTTCGTCCGGCAAATGTCCATGCAATGGGCGCAGCGGTCATGGAAATAACATGACGGTACCAGCTCCAGCGGATTCGGCACCTGCCCCGGAATGGAATAAAGTTCGTCCTGGCGCTGGTTAATGATCGGCTTCGACTTCAGCAAGCCTTGCGTATACGGGTGTTTCGGATTTTCGAACAGCTCGACTACTTCGCCTTCCTCCACGACCTTGCCTGCATACATTACAACAACGTAATCGGCCATTTCGGCCACAACGCCCAAGTCATGCGTAATGAGCAAAATAGACGTATCGGACTCTTCCTTGAACTTGCGGAGCATGTCCAATATTTGCGCCTGAATCGTTACGTCCAGCGCCGTTGTTGGCTCGTCGGCGATCAGCAGCTTTGGTCCGCACGAAATCGCAATGGCGATCATGATGCGCTGCAGCATGCCGCCGCTCAGCTCATGCGGATAGCTGTCCGCAATTTGCTCGGCGCGGGGAATGCCAACTTCGCCGATCAGCTCGATCGCCCGCTTCCGGGCCGCTTTTTTGCTGAGCTTCTGATGCTCCATCAGCGGCTCCATAATCTGCTCGCCAATCTTCAGGACCGGGTTCAGCGACGTCATCGGCTCCTGGAAAATCATCGCGATCTCGTTGCCGCGTATCGTGCGCAGCTCATTGCGGCTCAGCTTCAGCAGATCCTCGCCGTCAAACCGGATGCTGCCGCCGGCAACACGGCCGGCCGGACCTTCAATCAGCCCCATAACCGACATGGCAGTGATGCTTTTGCCGCTGCCCGACTCGCCTACGATGCAGACGATTTCGCCTTTGCGCACGTTCAAGCTAATATCATCAACGGCACGTACCGTGCCTTCTTCCGTTTTAAAATGCGTCTGCAAATGTTCAATCTCAAGCAAGTTGTTCATGATGGCATGCACCTACCTTTTCTGCTTCGGATCCAGTACATCCCTGAGCCCGTCGCCAAAAATATTGATGGCAATAACCGTGGCAAAAATCGAGAAGCCTGGCGGAATCCATAGCCAAGGATGGTCTTGGAAATCAATCATATTGTTCGCCGCGTCGATCATATTGCCCCAGGTTGGCGTAGGCGCCATAACGCCGAGGCCAAAATAACTAAGCACCGATTCACTTAGGATCGCGCCGCCGATATTGAGCGTTGCGATAACGATCAAGAGCGGCACCAGGTTCGGGAGCAAATGGTTAAACAGCTTGCGGCGGTCGCGAAGGCCAAGCACGACAGTCGCCTGCATAAATTCGCGCTCCCGCAGGCTGAGCATCTGGCCCCTCACCATCCGGGCGAGGCCCGGCCAGCCGACGATGCTGAGCATCAGCATGACGATATACATCCGGTAATCGGTCGGCACCTTCCATTCCGACAGCAAAGCGCCGAATATAAACAGCAGCGGCAAGCTAGGAATGGTCAGAAGCAGATCGGCAATACGCATAATCACTTGATCAACAACGCCGCGGTAATAACCCGCAATAACGCCAAGCAGCGATCCTACGAATACCGACAGCACCATCGAGGCGATCCCGACCGTCAAGCTGATCCGGCCGGCCTGCAGCACGCGGGTCATTACATCGCGCCCAAGCTGGTCCGTGCCGAGCCAATGCTTCAGGCTTGGCGGTTTATTCATATAAGCCATATTGATTTTGTTGTCCGTATAAGGCGAGAAGAACGGGCCGATAAAGCAAGCCAGAAACATAAACGCTACGACAACAAAACCAATGATGGCCAGTTTATTTTTAAGCAGCCGGCGCAAAGACTGTTTCCACAGCGACGTATGGGCAGCCTTGCGCGGCTGAACAGCGGAAGATTGGGCTTGTCCGTAACTCATTGACATCGTGTTAACCTCCTACAATCTGACCCGCGGGTCGGCCACATGGTACAAAATGTCCGATATCAGCGTGCCGATGACGGTCAAAATGGCGATAAACAGCGTAAAGCCCATCAGCAGCGGATAATCCCGCAAGGAGAAGGATTGCATATACAGCTGCCCGATGCCCGGCCAGTTGAATATTTTCTCAAT
Source organism: Paenibacillus protaetiae (assembly GCF_004135365.1). Taxonomy (NCBI): domain Bacteria; kingdom Bacillati; phylum Bacillota; class Bacilli; order Caryophanales; family Paenibacillaceae; genus Paenibacillus; species Paenibacillus protaetiae. Next base: position 2,510,169 of record NZ_CP035492.1, read on the forward strand.
AATAAGCGATCCGCCAAACAAAGCCGGCAGTTCAAAGCCTACCAGCGTAATCGCCGGCAGCAGCGCGTTGCGGAGCGCGTGGGTAAACAGCACTTTCCGTTCCTTCATCCCTTTGGCGCGCGCCGTACGGATATAATCCTGCTTAATAACGTCAATCATATTACTGCGGAAGTAACGCGTCAGCGATCCGACGCCCAGCAGCGTCATGACGATGACCGGCAGAATCATATGGTGGATCACTTCCTTATAATAAGCAATGCCGGTCGCATTGCTGCCGGTCGTCATCATGCCGCCCGGCGGCAGCCATTTCCAGTCAACAGCCAGCATTTTGATCAGAAATAACCCGATAAAAAAGGATGGGATTGACATCGCGGCAAATACACAAATCATGACCAGCGTGTCAAACCACGAGTATTGCTTGTACGCGGCAACAACACCGATGACAACCGCCAGCAGCCACGTCAGGAACGTGGAGACAATCGCCAGCAGGAACGAGTTCCAGATGTATTGATTAAACAGCGTAAGCACCGGCTTCTGCTGGGACAGCGAATACCCGAAGTCCCCGTGGAACGCATTGCCCATCCATGTGAAATACCGTTCAATGACCGGTTTATTTAAACCGTAAATTTCCCGCAGTTCCTCTTTGCGTTCCGGGGTCAGCTTAATATTGCCGCTGATAAAATCGCCCGGCGTCAGCGCGTACAGGCAAAAAATAAGGAAGGAAGCCGCAAATAAAATAAGGATCATATAGACGATCCGCTTCGTAATATAAGTGCTCATAATCGACTCCTTAAACCTGCCATTCCCTGCCCGAAAATCGAGGCAGGGAATGGAGTTTTTTGTATCGTTATTGGCTGATGTCGCTTAATGTCCAGTTCGGCAGGCTTGGCGCAAGACCGTTGAACGGGCTGACGCTCAAGTTTTGAATCCGGCCGTTGTAGGCATATACGCTTTTCTTGTAGCTTGTATAAATAATTGGAAGCTCATCGTTCAAGTATTGGAACAGCTCTTTGTACACCGCTTTGCGGGCTTCAATATCGTTTGTTGCCAAACCTTTGTCGTACAGCTCTTTGAACTTCGGATCGTTGTAGCCTTCGATCTCGCCGTCGACGAATTGGATGAGGCCGTCGGCAGGGTCTGTCAGCAGCGGTGTGGAGAACGATACCATATCGTAGTCTCCGCCTTCTACCTTCGATACAAGAGCGTTAAAGTCAGCGAATACTTCCGGTTCAAACTTGATGCCCAGCGCTTCGTAATCTTCTTTCGCAACCGCGATAAAGATGTCGGTTTCCGGCTTTTTCGAACCGAGGTAATGGATGGTCAGCTGTTTGCCGTCTTTCTCGCGGATACCGCCTGCGCCAACTTTCCAGCCAGCTTGATCCAGCAGCTCTTTCGCTTTCTCTTGGTCGAATTTATACGGGTTGATGCCCTCTTCCGTATAAGCCCACGAAATTTTCGAAGAAGGAATGTTCGCGACTTCGCCTGCGCCTTGGCTAGCATCCACATAGATGCTTTGACGGTCCAGTCCGTACGTCAGCGCCTGGCGTACAAGCTTGTCCTGCAGAGCCGGATGTTTCAGGTTCAGCTGCAAGTAACCGTAGTTGCTTGGCGTGTAAGGCAAAATGTTTACGAAGCCAAGACCTTTCAGCTTATCAATATTTTCTTTGGTCGCACTGAACGAAGCATAGTCCACTTCGCCCGTTTCCAGGTACTGCCAAGTGTCGCCTTCCGACGTTTTATAAATAAAATGTTCGGTTTTAGGTTTTCCTGCAAAATAATTTTCGTTCGCAACCATGCGCACTTCTTGGCCCGGAATAAATTTCTCGAGCTTGTAAGGGCCGTTGCCCAGCGGGCTGCCGCTAAGTTTCTTCATGTAATCGAGCTGGCCTTGCTTATAGTCTTTGCCATAATACGCTTTCGACAATACATCGGAACCGAGCATTGTCAATGCGCTTGCATTCGGTTGCTCCAGCGTAACGGATACCGTTTGCGGGTCGATTACTTTGATGCCCTCGATGCTCGTTGCCGTGCCTGCTTTATAAGCATCGCTGCCTTTAATATGAAGCGTGTTTACTTGGGAATCGCCGTCGTACGATTTGTCATTCAGGATTGTCCATGTAAACGCCACGTCATCGGCTGTCAGCGGCGAACCGTCGCTAAACTTCAAATCTTTGCGCAGATGGAACGTATAAGTCAAGTTGTCGGCAGAAACATCCCATTTCTCGGCAATGCCCGGGATGGGAAGGCCTTTATCGTCAACCGTCACAAGCGGGGTATACAGCAGCGACGATACGTTGCCGTCATAGCCGCTTTGCTGGAAATACGGCGTAAACGCGCCGCTTGGATCGGTAAGTCCTACAATAATCGTGTCCGTGCGGCTTTTGGCCGTGTCCGGAAGCTTCGACAGATCAGAAGCTGTAATGAGCTGAGCTGCGTCGCCTGCCGGAGCAGCCGATGGGCTCGTGCCTGCATTGGCGCTGCCGGCGTTGTTGTCGCTATTGTTGCCGCAGGCCGAAAGCAGTAATGTACTTGCCAGTAATGCTGTGGATAGGACTGTAATTCTTTTCTTCATCTTAACCCTCCTAATATACATAGCATTGAAACCTGTCTTGTCGCCCAGATTAATTCCGATAGAATTACTAAGCATTTATTTGTTGTTTTTTATTATAGGCATGAATTGCGGTTCTGTAAATAGAGAACTTAAAAATATTTCTGCATTTAAAGAATATCAATACAGTTCGTTACAAACAACTCGCCCAGCGGCCTATTTATGCCGCAAAAAAAAATCGCTGCCTGCGCGTGAAAAGACACGCGCAGGCAGCGATTCCCGTAAGTGGCGTACCGCTGTTATACCTCTTGCTTAATGTAACCAATAATTTTATGATGCACCTGCTCCAAAGCGCTTGGCCTGAGGCTGTAAGCCGTCAGTGTCTCCCCTTCGAAATGCGCGGCCAGAAGACCTGCGTTGCGCAGCTTGGAAATATGATCATGCGTAATGCCTTTCGAGAGCTCCAAATGCCGTACAATTTCGATAAACGTACGTGGTCCCTGCTGCAGGAAACGCAATATTTTCAGCCGGCTTTTCTCGGCTACGCTGCGGATCATCCGGTATTCGTGCGGATTCAGGAAATCCTCGTCCTCCACGTATACCCTTGCTGCATAATGGCATAATGTAAAGCTGCCGAAATAACTGATCACATTAATCGGCTGAAAATGATATTGCGGCATTAATACAACGTTGTCCAGCCCTTTAACCGGAGCGAAATAAAGCCCGTTTGTCGTCTCATCCACAAAGGATTGGATGTCGGCCGAAGGCAGAAGCCGCTGCTTATCGCTCGCTTCTTCTTGCAGCCGCTTCATAATAATAGGATCCATATGGCGAACATACTGCTCGTTCCATAACTCAAACAATTGAATGGTGCGGTCGCGGAAATCCGACATTTGCGCAGGAAACTGATTGCTATACAGGGATATTAGCTCATACAAATCCCCTGCCGACAGCTTCCTCAGCCAATCGGTGAAACCTGCGGCATCATCGGCCGGGCATAAATGCACCAGCAAATACGTCAGCTTCCAGTCCCCGTCAATCGCCGTATTGTTCAGCAGCTCCACAAGTTCAGGCGTCAGCCCCCGGCGGGCTTCTGCCGGCCAGGAAGGCGACAAATCCAGCTTCTTATGGGATTGGCGGCAAAGGAAAGTATGTAAGCTGCCAATTACTTCGTATAATGGCTTAAATCTCACTTCTACGTTGTATTCCAAGACGGCGCCCCCTCTCTTGCCTAATATTATAGCGCGCAGTCTCGCGTCTGTACCACTTCTATTTTTGTTATTCGCTCTATCTTGCACGAACTTGATTTTATTTTGGCAAAAAGTTAGCGCTGAAACGGATTATAAAACCGGCTTCCGTCACGAAATGTAAGCCATGCCGCACCGGCGGCAAATAAAACAATAAAAGCGGTGGCCGCAATATCGCCGGCCCTAAACGGACGGGCGCTGTACCAGGTCCGCCGGCGCTTCTCGCCAAACCCGCGCAGCTCCATCGCGGCGCTGACCGATTCGATTCTGCCCATGCTTGTCAGTATAAGCGGCATCAGAATCGAAATGACGTTGCGCAGCCGTTTCAACAGCCGTTCTTTACCCGAAATGTCAATGCCGCGGGCTTGTGCGGAAAAAGAGATGTTCTGGAAATCACGCTGCACATCCGGAATATACCTCATCGCAATGGCAACGGCAAAGGCGATCCGGTAGCTGATCCCCACCCGGTTCAAAGATGCTGCAAATTCGCTTGGATGGGTGGTTAATAGAAATAGAAGCGCCATCGGAATGACAACGCCGTATTTTAAAACAATGTTCAGCTGGTAGAACAGCTGCTCCTCCGTTACGGCATACCGCCCGTATATAGGCAGCAGTTCATGCCTCGTGCCGTAAATATGGACGCCCTCCTGCGGAGAAAACAAAAATATCGCAATATGATTCAGCAGGAAGAAAAATAATATAAGCCCTAGCACAAACGAATAATCGGCAAAACGGACTCGCGACAAAGCTAATACAACGAGGCTGAACGCCAGCATAACGGCAAGGACCCGCGTATCGTATGTGATCATGGCTGTAACTGACCAAATAATAAAAAAAAGCAGCTTTGACGCTCCGGCCAAACGGTGAATCGGCGTATCGAGCGGCGTATAAGCCAGCATCTTGACATTCATTGCGTCCGGCACCTCCTGTCAAATGCAATAAACCGCCTTACAAATTCCTGCGGCTCTTCGATGCCGGCCCGCTCCGCCAGCCGATAAACGGATGTTTTTTTCAAATTGGCGGAATTGGCGATAAACGGATCGGCCAAACTATCGCCCGGCGGGCCGTCTGCAAGTTTCTGCCCTTCCGACAGCACAACGGAGCGTGTGGCATATTCCAGCATCAGATGCATGTCGTGTGTAATGATGATGATGGTCGTTCCCTGCCGGTTCAGCTCCAGCAGAAACTCCATCATCGCGTTATAATGGCGGAAATCCTGGCCGGCCGTCGGCTCATCCAAAATGATGATTTCTGGGCCAAGCACCAGAATCGAGGCGATAGTCGCCCGTTTCTTTTGCCCGAAGCTGAGCGCCGATACCGGCCAGTTCCGCATTTCATATAAGCCGCATATTTTCAGCGCCTCATGCACCCGCTCCGCCATGCGTCCCTCCGGCTCTCCTTGCACTTTCAAACCAAGAGCAACCTCATCGTACAACATCGTTTTGGACAACATATGATTCGGATTTTGCATTACAAAGCCGATATGGCGGGAGCGCTCCTTGATCGTCATCGCGGACATATCGCGCCCATGCAGCATGATGCGCCCCGCTAACGGCTGGTGAAAGCCGCAAATAAGCTTGGAGACGGTGGACTTGCCTGCGCCGTTCCGGCCGGCGATGCACAGCATTTCGCCTTGGCGGACGGCGAGCGACAGCGGCTGCAGCGCAAGCTTGCCCCGTTCATAGCCAAAGCTGACGTCCTGCAGCTCCAGTATCGGCGCAGCCGGCTCCGGCGGCTGCGGAGCGCTGTGCCGCTCATGCCAGGCGCGCAGCTGATCTGCGCAGCTTTCGAGCCGGATGCTGTCCGGATGCTCCGGGCGCATATCGGGCGTAATGCTGCAGCCGGCGTATTTCAGCGCCGTAATATACAGCGGCTCACGGATGCCCGTCTCGCGCAGCAGCTCCGAGCTTAGCAGCTCCGCTGCCGGCAAATCGGCTGCAATACGCCCTTCTTGCATGACGATAATGCGGTCTACGTGGCGATGAAGCACTTCTTCCAGCCGGTGCTCAATGATGATAACCGTCTTCCCGGTTTCCCGGCCGATCCGGTCAATCAGCTCTACCGCTTTTTGCCCGGTCAGCGGGTCCAGATTCGCCAGCGGTTCGTCAAACAGCAAAATGGGCACAGGACTGACCATAACGCCGGCAAGCGCCGTCCGCTGCTTCTGGCCGCCGGAAAGCATATGGGGCGATGCATGCAGATGCGGCTCCATGTCCACCATACGCGCCGCTTCGGCTACACGCCTCTTCATCTCCGGCTGCGGAACGCCTTCATTCTCCAGCTTAAAGGCGATATCCTCGGCCACCGTCAGCCCTACAAATTGCCCGTCCGGGTCCTGAAGCACGGTGCCGACCAGCCGGGACAGCTCGAAGATGCTCGTTTCCTTCAGCTCCTTGCCCATCAAGGCTAACGAGCCTTCCAGCTTCCCGGGATAATAAAAAGGAATCAATCCGTTCAGGCAGTGGGCCAGCGTGCTTTTGCCCGAGCCGGACGGGCCGAGAATGAGCACTTTCTCCCCTTCTTGAATCGTCAGGTCAATGTGATGAAGCGTCGGTTCCGCTTGTGCACGGTATTGGAAGGAAAAGTTACGGAACTGTATCATTTTCATTGGCGTTCTTCCTTTATAAAAGGTTCAGAAAACAGCAAAGCCGGTGGCGGCCACCGACTTGAAGTACTTATTTTCTATTGCGTGCAGGCAGCTTCTATGCCAACCAGCCTGCAGCGGTCTCTCGAATGATAAGGCAATGCTTGCTAGACTTCTTTCGTCAAGCTGCCTTGTTTGGCTTTTGTTCGGGCATAAGCGCCGGCAAGCAGCGTGCCTAATACCGCTACCGTCACAATGTTGGCCGCGCCTGCCACAAGGCCTTGCGTATAGACTTTGTTTACCGGCTCGGCATAGATCCAAATATCAAGCGTTGGGGCAATCACAAACCAGGCTGCCGCATTGGCAATAACTTGCACGGCGTTGAACCGGATGATTTCCTTGTTGCCGAACTGCCCGTCCCCGATACGAATGCCTCTCGTCAGCAACCCGATCAGCAAACCAACCACTCCCGATGCAATTACCCAGCTGAACCATGGCGATCCATAGAAAATGGCATCCTTCAGCGTATGCCCGATTAACCCGATAAGCAGGCCGGCATACGGCCCGTACAACAATGCGAATATGGCCAGAAGCGCGTAGGTCGTCTCGATGTTTGTATCCGGCACGCCGGACGGAATGGAGCCGAACCGGCCAAGAATAACAAACAAAGCCGAGCCAATGCCAATCGCCACTACTTTATGAATCGATAATGATTTCCCCACTCCGATCCCCCAATGAACTTTTTTAATAAATAGATTATATGTCGGAATACTTGGTTTTACAATCCATTTTTACAAATGGAGGAAAAAAGAGGATCTTCCCCGCCTTGTGCAGAATTTCCATATTTAGAAGCAGCCATAATGGAAGGGGATTGGCAAATATGCAGGCACTGCTAGTGATTGATGTACAGAACGGAATCGTAGAAGCAGGAGATTTTCGCGAAGAGTTAAGCCGGATCGAACAGTGCATCCAGAACTTTCAAGCGTCGGGAAACCCGGTGTTGTTTATCCGCCATATGGAGGATGACGAAGACTCCCCGCTGTACCGGCATTGTTCCGGTTCGGAGCTTCATTCTTCCGTCAGCGGCTATGCGGAACATATAATTGTCAAACAAACGCCGGATTCCTTCCACAACACTTCGCTGGCGGAGACGCTTCAGCAGCTTGGTGCGGACCACCTGTTCATCACGGGGTTCGAAACGGAATTTTGCTGCATGTTTACAGCCATTGCCGCATTTGACCGCGGGTACAAGGTCACATTTATCTCCGATGCAACAGACTCCTGCAACACAGCCGAAACGTACGGCATGGAAGGGCTGAACATCCGCGGATTTGTCAGCAAGGTGTTGGGCTGGTCGGGTACGGTTGAAGTCGTTTCTTTTGAACAATATACGGCCAAATACGGAAGCGTCAGCGCCGTTTAAGCCGGGAAGCCCGTGCTTGCCGCCATCCACGCCGCAAGCACGGGCTGTTCAGCAATCAAAAAAGCATTGCCTTCCGCTAAGGGACGGCAATGCTTTTTGATTTTTATTTTGCAATGACGGTCAGCGCGCTTTTAGGCGCAAGGCTCAAGGCTGCGGCATGGCCGCCCGGCAGATTCAGTTCAACGTTCGAAGTTTCGCCGCTGTCATTGAACAGCACGACGGCAATAGAACCGTCCGCGTTGCGGAAAGCAACCGAACGAATCTCTTCTTTGCTCGACTCCGACGCAATGCGCACCGCTTTCGGGCGGATCGCTTTGCTGAAATGCGCAAGCGCATAATAATCAAGCGTATACGTCAGCTCTTTCGTCTGCTGGTTCACGGTTACGATGCCCCGGCAGGTGCTTTGGCCAAAGCCAGGAACGGCCGGCCCGTTGTTCTCATCCAGCGCCATATTCCAAAGCACAAACGATTTGCTATGATTGCGCAAAATTTCGATTCCCGTCCGCATCACGTTGGAGAACGCCTTCTCAAACGGCGGAATCCACTCGCCGCCGGAGCCTTCGGTGAAATGCACTTCTTTCCCCGGGAACGCTTCAAGCACATCCGTTTGGGCGGACGGACGGCCGCCGTACCAGTGCCAAGCGACGCCGTCGACCGCATCGCCGGCTTGCTCCAGCACAGTCAGCGGATATTCCGGCTTGTCCCAGTTATGGTCGTAGCATAAAATTTTCGTGCCAATGCCGTTTCTCACGAAGCTTGGCTTCAAATAATCGCGTACGAATTCCGCTTGCGCTTCCGGCGGGAAAATCATGCCCGGGTAATGAACCGGCGAATACAGCGCTTCGTTCTGCGGCGTTACGGCGTAAACCGGCAAGCCATGCGCAGCGTAGCTTTGAATATAACGTACAAAATAGTTCGCATACGACGCGTAATAACGCGGCTCCAGCTCGCCGCCGATCATCGAGCCGCTTGTTTTCATCCAGCCTGGCGGGCTCCATGGCGAGCCCATCAGCTTCACGTCCGGGTTAAGGCGCACCGCTTCCTGAAGAAGAGGAATAATATCCTCTTCATCATGAGCGATAGAGAAGCCTTCCAGCTGCTCGTCGGTTTGCCCGTCAGGCAAATCGTTATAGCTGTAAAAATCACGGGCGTAATCGGACGCGCCCATCGGATTGCGCAGCACCGACAATCCGATGCCGTCTTCCGCATCAAACAGTTTGCGCATTAGTCCGGCGCGCTGTTCAGGCTCCAGCACTTGATTGATCAAATAGGCGGACGAGTCCGTAAACGAAGCGCCAAAGCCGTCCATCTCCTGATACGTCACGCTGTCGTCAACCGTAATTGCGGCAAGCTCCGCTTCTGAAGAAGCCGGCGCAAGCTGCCGGGGCGCCTGTTCGTTAAACAACTCGCCTTCGCCTTTGGAATAATACAATTTAAGATCCAGCATGTTGGTTCCCTCCCATGATGTCTATGTTTACCCTATCCTTGCAATCGGTTTATTGAATGCCCAGCTTTTCTTTGTTGGCTTTCATTTTGTCCGAGCGGATCTGTACGATCTTATCCCAGCCATTTTGATCCAGGAACGATTTGTAATCGTTCAGCGCCGAGTCGAAACCTTTATCATCCTTGGCGCGGATCATGCTGACCATATCGGAGTTCCATTTGGTATCAATGGCGCTGAGGGCGCGGGCTTCAGGCGTGCCTGGATCCGGGTTAATATTTTCGAGAATAAAGTGCGGCACAAGCTTGCCTTTGCCCCATTCCTGCATTTGCTTGATGGCATCCGGGAATGCATCTGCGCTTAACGCTTTGTAACGGTCATGGCCGAAGAAAATAAATTCGCCCATCCGGTATTCTTTCTTGAATTTATCCGGATCGCTCAGGCGGACTTGGTTCGTTTCAGGCGTAAAGGATACTTTGCCGTTTGCATCTTTTGTATACGTTTGGCCTTCGATCCCGTAGTTCGTCAGCATTTGACCTTCGTCGCTCAGCAAATACGTAAACAATTCGATAGCTTTCGCAGGGTCTTTCGCTTTTTTGGTTACAAAGCTGATCATCCAGCCGGTAATGCCCGATTGGTTCAGCGCCGGCTTGTTGCCCACTGTGCTTTGCGGCCCGTCAATCGCGATATATTGCTCATCCGGGTGAGCCGTCATAAACGCCTGCAGGTTGCCGCCTTGCTGAGGCGTGCCATCCAGCAGCATCGTCGCATATTTGCCGGATTTTACTTTTTCCTCGAACGCAGTGCCGTCATCTGCGAAGCTGTCATCGCTGATCAGGCCGTCGCGGTAAGTTGCGTTCAATGTTTTCAGCCAGGTCAAATAGTCCGTGTCCAAGTTGCGGTTGTAGAAGCCGCCGTTGCTGTCTTCCAGCGGAACGCCAAGGAAGTCTTGGAATACGTTGCCGAGCGAGCCTGTGCCTGTGCCGATGGAGTTGAAGCCAAATGGCAGAAGGTCCGGGAATTTCTGTTTGATTTGTTTCAGTACCGATTCGAATTGCTCAGGCGTGCCCATTTCCGGTTTGCCAAGCGCTTCATATACGTCCTTGCGGATAATAAAGGCGGTTTTGGCAGGGATATTGCCGCTGTCATAATCCGCTTGCGTATTGGAATAGTCCGGGTAGCCGTACGTTTTGCCGTCTTTCATCTGGAACCAGTTAAGCGTATCTTTGGAAGCTACTTTATAGAAATAAGGGTCGTATTTATCGGCCAGGTCGTTAATCGGAACCGCCCACGAATTAGCTTTTTGCACAACTTGGGAGTTGGCGTCAAATACAGTAATCAGGTCAGGCATATCGCCGCCGGCAAAAAACGTATTCAGCTTCGTGTCGTCGCCGGTAATGAATTTGATGTTAATGTTCAGGTCTTCTTTAATTTTTTTCGTCACGACGTCGTTGCCGAAGTCGGTGTTCCACCAGTCGGCGTTCACATACCAGGTCAATGTTGTCGGCTGATCCCGTTTGTCCACCTGCCATGAAGGCGTGTTGGGATCCGGAGTAAAGCCGGCGGCTGCGGCGTTATCTTTTTTCGAGCCTGATCCGCTGTTATTGTTGTTGGACGAGCAGCCGGATGCCACAAGCGTAACCGCAAGCGCCGCCGTCAAAACCGTGAGTCCTTTTTTGCCAAAAACATGTTTTAACTTCACCATTTTGTAATCCTCCCTTTTTTAAATAAAGCGCTTACCAAGCACGTCTTGCTGCCTTACTTGAAAAGTTCCTTTACTCTTTCACCGCCCCTACCATCATTCCGGAGATAAAGTACTTTTGAAGTATTGGATAAATCACAACAATCGGCAATGTTGTAATGACAATCGTTGCGAGTTGAACCCCTTTGGTTGCGACATCAATTACGGCCGAACCCCCGATATTTTGCATCGACTGGGTTTGCGACTGCACGATAATTTCGTACAGCTTCATTTGCAGCGGGTACAGCCATTGGTCGGTAATGTAAAGCTTGGTTGTCATAAAATCATTCCATTGCCCAACCCCGTTGAACAGTGCGATGGTAGCCATAGCCGGCATGGACAGCGGAATAAAGATTTTCAAGAAGATCCGCCAGTCGCCGGCGCCGTCGATTTTGGCGGATTCCTCCAGCGATTCCGGCACATTGCGGAAAAAGTTCATTAAGATGATGACATCGTAAAAGCTTAAAAGCGCAGGGATAATATAAACCCAGAAGCTGTTCAGCAGGCCAAGGGATTTGATCAGCAGGTAAGTCGGAATCATGCCCCGGAGAAAAACATCGTAATGACGCCCATCGCCACGTAAAACTTGCGGCCGCGAACATGCTTTTTGCTTAAGCCGTAGCCGATCATGGCACAGAAGAAAACATGCGTCCCGACGCCAAGCAGCGTTTTGGCAATGGAGATAAAAAACGACTGCCAAATGCTGTCATCCCGGAATACCGCCCGGTAATTTTCAAGCGAGAAATCAGTCGGCCAAAAAATAAAGCCGCCTTCCGCCAGCGATTTGCCCGAGCTGAGGGATGAAATGATGACGTTCCATAATGGAATTACAATGATTAAGGTGAATAAGACAAGCAACACGATATTGACGGTATCGAATATACGGCTATCCCAATCTCTTTTAGCTGCTTTAACGTTCACAGCCGTGCCTCCCCTCAAGCTGGCCTATAATACGGATTGATTATCATTCAGACGGCTAGTAATTTTGTTTGCCGTGACAAGCAAAATAACGGATACAATAGAAATCCCGAGACCTACAGCTGTTGCATAGGAGAAATCCCCTGCGTCAAGCCCATGCGATATACATAGGAGTTAATAACCTCCGCTTTATCGCGGTTTTGCGAGTTCATCAGAACCAGTGTCTGATCCAGGTTGGAGCCCAGTAAACCGCTTACAGTCAGGATCAGGTTTAAGCTGATAATGTTTCGCATGTTCGGCAGCGTAATGTTCCAAATTTGCCGCAGCCGGCCGGCGCCGTCGATTTTGGCCGCTTCGTAATACGTCGGGTCGATTTTAGCCATGACAGCCAAGTACAAAATCGTCCCCCATCCGGCGCTTTTCCAAATGTCGGACAATGTGGCGATCCACCAATATTTGCCCGCATCTAGCAAAATGTTATGAGGCTTCGAAATGATATGAAGGTCAAGCAGCAGCTCGTTGAACAAGCCGGTTGTGGAAAACCACGTGATGAGCATGCCGCCCAGCACGATCCACGATAAAAAGTGCGGCAAATACGAAATCGTTTGCACGAATTTTTTCAGCCGGCCCAATCGGACTTCGTAAATCATAATCGCCAAAATAATCGGAACTACAAAGCCGATGGCGAGCTTCAGGAAGCTGATGCCAAGCGTATTGACAACGGAATCCCAAAAATATTTGTCCGTCATAATAATATGGAAGTTATCAAAGCCAACCCACGGGGCGGAGCTTAAAGTATCGATAACGGTGTAGTTTTTAAAGGCGATCGACAAGCCGTAAATCGGAATGTAGCAAAAAATAAACATAAAAATAATACCGGGAAGAATCATCGACTGAAGCTCCCACTGGCGGAAGAAATCAACAATAAACGCTTTTATTCTTTGTCCCATCGGCTTTTTGCCGACAGCTTGAACGACGCCAGCTTCCGTAGCTGCTGCTGTTCTGCTCACCTGCTACTCCTCCTTTTTTAAAACATGCCCTCTAAAAAAATAAAAACGTTTTTATTTTAAGTCAAAAAAACCCCCTTGTACGAACTCCAAAATAAAAAAAATGAAGGTATCTCTTAGTCAGCGAATCGGGTCAGCGGCGATGCAGCTAATTCCGGTCGATTCGAACTTGGCTGGACTGGCGGACAATAAGCTCGCCGGTCAGTTTCTGAATGCGGCCCTGCTCTTTTTTTTGAATCATGCGGACCAGATGCTCGACAACCAATATGCCTTGCCTCGCAATCTGGTTGCGCACCGTTGTTAACGGCGGCGTAAAGTATTGCGCGATATCAATATCGTCAAAGCCAACAACGCTGATGTCCTGCGGCACCTCGTAACCTTGCGACTTTAACGCCCGCATGCAGCCGATTGCGCTTAAGTCGTTGCCGGCGAGAAAGGCGTCGGGCACTTTGCCGGGATGAAGATGAAGGAATGTTTTGACTGCGTTGTAAGAACCCTCTTCTTCGAAGTAGCCTTGCAAAATATAGCTTTCATCAATCGGGAACTGATAGTCGCGCAAGGCTGCAAGATACCCTTCCTTCCGCTGCACGCTGTCAAACATCGTATTTACGCCGGAAATATAGGCGATTTTTTTATGCCCCAGATTAATTAAATATTTGGTCGCTTCATATCCGGCTACGAAAGAATCGAATATAATGCTGCCCATCGTTTCATTTTGCACGATACGGTCCAGAAAAACCGTTTTTATTTTATGCTTTTCCATAACGGCAATATCCCGTTCATCAATTTTCAGCTCTTCGAAAATAATGACCCCGTCAACACGGCCGCCTAAAATATTGCTCATAATAACTTGCTTGTCCTTCGTAACAAACACGTTTAAACCATAGCCAAGACGGTCGCATTCCCTTGCCATGGACTCCACCAGCGTATAGAAATACGGACCGGACACGCTGGTCGTAAAAAATCCAAGCATCTTGGACTTGCCCGACTTCAGCAGCTTGCCGTTTAAATTCGGCACGTAATTTAACCGTTTTGCAACGTTAAGCACATGGTTTTTCGTTTCCGGATTTAATACATCTACATCATTTAAGGCATTGGAAACAGTAGATATTGAAACTCCCGCTTCTCTTGCAACATCCTTAATGGTGACTTTGCCCATAACAAAATTCTTCCTTTACAATAAAAACGTTTTTATATACACAACTTACCATAGAAGCGTTTTCAAAACAATACTTTTTTTTCGAATGCGGAGCCTGCGCCTTCCTGCATCTTCCCGAAGGGCAGCGCCGCCATTCGTTAAAGACCGCTTAAATCCATGATGGAGAAAGGGTTTTCATCACTTTTTGTCGAATAGAAATAGGACGGTTTTGTTTCCTTATTTCGCCTGTTTACGGAGCTGATTACGATGAAAACGACCATTCAAACGCAGTTTTTTGTTTATTATTTATTTCTGTCGGTTATACCGCTGCTGGCGTTATCCTATTATTCGTATGCCAGCATCAAAACGAACGCCGAGCAGGAGCTTGTCAATACCATTTCATTTGATGTGCGGCAAAGCCAGTCATCGCTTGATAATTTGTATACCCGGTTCCAGAAATATACCGATATCATCTCTAACTCTACAACCTTCTACAATTCCGTCATTTCCATCGCCAGCGATATTCAGACCGGCAATATGCAGCAAGCTATTTATACCGGCGCTATGAACCTCGATCCGCAAATTAAAAGCCTGTTTGCTACCGATGACGATATCGCTGCCGCACTAGTTGTCATTGACGGGCGCCCCGTTTACAGCTACAAAGATTTTATATCCATCAACAACCATTTCGACCAAAACCCGATTATCGCCAATACGATCAATACGCCGAACATGCACTGGTTCAGCAGCCAGTCCAACCCCTTTGGTTTGTTTGACGGCGAATATACCGTTATTACCAAAAACGTATACGACATTATGGGCTATAACCCCAAAGAAAGCTTATGCCAATTCATTATTCTCGTGCGGCAGCAGCGCATTACCGACATATTGAACAGCCATCTGCGGCTTGCGGACAGCATGGTCAGCGTTATGGACGACAGCCATACGATCATCGCCAGCAATATGGACGGCACGGCTGCGAGCAGCGCCCGGTTCCGGGATATTACGAACCGGATCCCTTCCGGCCGTTCTGGCCAGGATACACAGTATATCGGCCGGTATCTCGTGCTGCAAAGCTTCTCCAATGTGTCCAGCTGGCATATTATTCAGCTGTCCCCGTCCAGGCTCGTGACGAAAGCTTCCTCTTCGATCATTTTATTTACGGTCGTACTCATTATCAGCCTGCTCCTCGTAATGTTTTTGTTCTCCTATTTTATTTCGAAGGAAATTATTTTGCCGATCAAACGGCTTGCACATGCCATGAAAAAGGTTGGCGAAAAAAACATCGTCATTTCCATCGCAAAACATTCGCGGAACGAAATCGGAGAAATCATTAACGGCTTCAACCAGATGGTGCGCCGGATCGATAATTTATTTAAACTTACAATTGAAATCGAAGGCCAAAAAAGAAAGTCCGAAATTGACATGCTGAAATATCAAATTAATCCTCATTTTTTATACAACACGATTAATTCCATCCGGTTTTCGGCGATGAACCATCAGGATGAAGTCACCGCCGGCATGCTCGTAACATTAAGCCGGCTGCTTCGAAATACGCTGAGCCATTCCGATCTTGCGATTCAGCTGCAGCAGGAAATTCAAAATATAGATGATTATATTCAGCTGCAGCAGCTCCGGTACAACAACTTGCTGCATGTAGAATACCGGATCGACGATCAGACGCGCTTTTTATATGTTCCCCATATGATTTTGCAGCCTATTGTGGAAAACGCAATTTTGCACGGCTTAAGCCAAAAGCTGAATTCCGGCGAATACGCCGGCATCGTCATTTCATCGCAGCTGACGGATAACTTTATCCATGTCATCTCGGTCTATGACAACGGCATCGGCATTCCTAACGCGATGCTGGAGCGGATACTGGAACAAGATGCATCAACCATTGTGTCCGACTCGCTTCATATCGGCCTCGTGAACATCCATAAACGGATCCGGCTGCAATACGGCGAACCTTACGGCATCGAGCTGGAAAGCGCTGAAGGATTGTACGCCAATGTCCGGATCGTATTGCCTGTCCTTAAGCATATAGACGATACGGTACCTATCTCCTTCGAACAGCTTGAAAAAAACTATACTTAAATGGAGGCAAATGCATGTTGAGAGCAATCATCGTAGACGACGAGCCGTATGTGAGGCAAATGATCAAAGGCATGATTCCTTGGCAGCAGATGGACATGGAGCTGGCCGGCGAGTTTTATAACGGAGAAGACGCGTATCAGTTTATCGAGCAGCATTCCGGCATTGATGTGGCGTTCACCGACTTAAGGATGCCGGTGATGGATGGCCTGCATTTAATCCGCCGTGCGCTGGAGGTGCGCCCCGGGCTTAATTTTATCGTCGTCAGCGCTTATGACGATTTTCATTTGGTGAAGGATGCCTTTATGCTTGGCGCCAAAGACTATTTGCTGAAGTCTGAAATGACCGAGCAGCAAATCCGGCATGTGCTGTCACGGCTGCAAGAGAAGGCCGCCGCTAATTCAGGCGGCTTAAGCGAAGGACCGGAGAAGGGCAGCGCGTATGACGGGCAATATTGGCTGAAGGAAACGCTGCTCAGCCGGCTTGCCGCCGGCCATATTAGCGCAGCGGATATCGGTACGCTGCAAAGCCTGCTGAGCGGCCATGCGCCCAAAAAATGGCGTAGCATGATGGTGAAGCTGCATAAGCCAAACGGGCAAGCTGCTCCGCCGGCCGGTTCCTTCGCGGCGGAAATAACCCGTTATGTAATGGAGCAGGAGGAGGCGCTCGCTTGCCGTGAACAAATGCGCTGCGACATAGCAGCCGTTTCGCCCTATGAATACATGCTGGTGCTGCAATATGCCGTTCATGAAGCCGAAGCGGCCATGAACAGCCATATGACGGAATTATCCAGCCGGCTTAAACTTGAAGGGCTTTGTGCCAGCATCGGCATCAGCCGCACGTCAGCCGACTTCGCCAAGCTGCCTGCGCTGGCGGAAGAAGCGCGCTTATGCGCCGCATATTGCTTTATTGCCGGCAACGGCTCTATCATCCGCTATACGCCGCAGCTGGCAGAACCTTCGCCGATGGAGATCAATGCCGCCGGCAGAACCGCGCAGCTCAAAAAGCTGCTGAATACGTTATGGCTTGAACAAGGCAAGGCGGCGGATTTAACCGGTATCGCCATCTCCCCTTCATCCGTCTGTGTCCGGCACATTCAGGCAGTAGCGGACCTGTACATGAAATATCATTTTGTACTTGTTGATTTTGCCCAGCAAAACGGGCTGTTCACAGGCGCCACCGCGGCTTTAAGCGCGGAATACGAGCAGCACTGGAAGCATAACGGCGACCTGCATTCGTTAAACCAATGGCTGGCGTCCTTTATTCATGCACTTCAAACCTATAGAGGCGAGCATTCGATTATTCATCAAATCAAGCTGTATATGGCCAGCCATTATACGGATGACATCAGCCTGCAATCCGTCGCGGGCAAATTTAATATTAACAGCAGCTACTTAAGCCGGTTATTTTCCGAGAAGGAAAACGCCAGTTTTGTTGATTATTTATCGCACATCCGCATCTCGAAGGCGATGGAGCTGATGAAAACTTCCCATTTCAAAATCTACGAAATATGCGAAAAGGTCGGGTATACATCGCCGGAACATTTCAGCCGGACATTCAAAAAAATGACCGGCAAAAGCCCCAAGCAGTTTATGGACGGGCGCAGCTGACAAGCCGTCCCTCATGTTCTATACCAACAACAAGAAACCGCCTGGTCCGGGGGAACAGACGGTTTCTGCTATTTCAGCAAGTTGAATCAGAAACGGAATACGCTGGTGCCGGCCTTCAGGCCGAATTTGGCCAGCTCGGCATCCGGCGCTTGCGAAGTTTTGAAATACCCGCTTGCATCCGCTTTCGCAGCTGCTGTAATTGTACGATCTTCATAATTAAGCAGCACATCGTGTTTCAACATTGAGGACATATAGCAAACGCCGTTGATGCGAAGCACGCTGCCGTTGTGCATAGCTGTTTGCACGATTTCACCCTGGCGGTTTGTTTTAATATATACGAGAAACGCATCGGTGCCGATATCTTTATACCGCAAGGTTGCATTCTCGTGCATTAATCTGCCGTCGGCGAGCAAGTTGCAGATGATGCGTTCCGTATATTCCTCTCTCTCGATGATCACTTCGTTCGCATGATCGTCCTCATCGGTTGTAAATGTAACGGTGCTGTCGCATGCAGGCAGCTTGAACGCATGAATGAATTTGCCCCTCCTGCCGCTAGTCGACGCCGATATTTGCAAATAATCAGCTTCGGGCGTTGTGCGTTGCGGCGTCTTCACTTCATGCGTAAAACCCGGCTGAAGCCGCCACTCATGACCACGCGGGAACAGGCTGTGAACAGCAAGCTCCACACCGTCATGGTTTACCGTCGCAAGGCTTCCGCTTCTGCTGATCGTCCCGTTCACATGCAGATTATAATGCAGCGTCCCGTCCTGATACGCAAACAAATCATCCGCCATTACCATAACATCCTTCAAAAAAATAACGTGGCGGAAATAACGCTGAAACTGGTTAATAAACGGCCCGGCACAGTCAGCCAGCAAATATTTATAATTCCCTGCCGGCAGCCAGACCGGGAAGCTGCCCATATATTTCGTTCCTTGATAACGAAGATCGTCCGTCTGCAAACCATCGTTGAATTGGACAACATTATGCGCCTGCGGCTTAATATAGTAGCCGGCGTACTTCGGGTCGCTGTAGCTGCATGTTCCGGAATCGGTTATAAACAGCTTCCCGCAGCTGGCCAGCTCGAATGTCCCCGCATCAATATGGTTATGGTTCCAGCTCTCCCCCGTCTTCATAAAAAAAGACGTATCCGTATCGGCAAACCCGGTGCGAATGGCGGCGTAACCGGAATAGGAAATGATCTGCTCCGCAGGCGGCAGCGGGCCGCTCTCGTCCAGATCCGCTTCGTAAAAATAAAATTCGTAAGGCATAATGAGCTTGGCGCAAAGCTGCTTGAACTGTTTTTGCGTCCAGCCTTTGTTATACCGGCTGCACAAATAAAATATATATTGCGTTTGTTTCTCCGGCACGGACACATCGCCAAAATCAGCAAAACGCGGGCCATCCGACAGCAGATGGAAAAACGAGCCGTAATAATCGGCGGACTTCTCTTCCAGCTCGCTGAACTGCAGCTCGTCCCGGTTATAATCTTTGCGCAGCAGCTCTCTGAACAGACAATAATTCGAGAAGGCGTACATGAAGTAATTGAGGTACTCCAGAAAATCGCCGTCCGGCCCAAAGTTGGCGTTTTTGTTCTGCAGCACGTTGCCGGGATAAGTAATCCATTCGCGAAGCGCGTCGATCGTCTGCTCCAAATAATTATGAAAGCGGGGCACCCGTTCCGGCCCCAGCACCAGCAGCACGACACCCATTCCGCCGATGCATACCGTCCACCAATTATGCCCCATCGTATCGAGCGCATTGACATGAAGCTCCGGCGACAGCCAGTCCTCGTACAGCGGATGCACACATTGGTCCAGCAAAACGGACGTTATCCGCCCGATTTCCTCCTCGGACAGCTGATCCATAATATTTTGCAATGCAACTGCCAGATTGACGCCTACATCGGCCGTCGTTAAATCCGACTTCCAAATCACTCTGCGGTCTACATGAGCCATCCATACGCTGGACAAACTTACAAGCGATATGAGCTGTTTCGTTAGCTCCGCGTGCGCTTCATCCTTCTCCAGCAAATAAAGGAAAGAAGCCCGCACCGCAAGCTCCGAATATTCCCGGACAAAAGCGGCGCGTTCGCCGTAAGCCTGTTCATCCTCCTGCGACTGCCGGTCTAAACGGAGGAGAAGCTGGCGCTTCTCCTCCAAATTCATCCGGCCTGCAGCCGTCACATCCTGCTTCAGCTGCTTGAAGCCGGCCGCGGCGTAAGGGTCTTTGCCGGCCGTTTCGCGGATTCGCTCTATCGCTGATGTATCGAATAACATAATCGGTTCACTGCCTTTCCGTTTTCCTGGATCGATATTTGATTTCAGCTTAATAACTGATTTTTATCGTCTTAATTTCAAACGGCTTGAAGCAGAGCGGAATATCATTAACCGCAGCCAGCACATCCTGTACTTCCTCCAGCATGTTGGTTACGGCAGCCTGCCGCACATCCCGCTCAAACGCCAATGCCGCATTCGTATACGTGCCTTCCGCTTCATACAGCCGTACGATATAAGCGTTATCATTGTCTTCGCAAGGCTTGATCGCTTCAATGATTACATTCGGTTCGCTCACGCGAATGAAAGACGCATAACTGCATTCGCCCGGAATAAGGAGCGGCTTGTAGTTAAACGCATACGCCGGCTGAATGACGGTATCTGCGTCAAACCCGCCGTTATGAGGCATAAACGCATATTCGCAAGCATGCAGCCCTTTATCCCCGCGGTAATCCGGACGGCAGCCGCCTTTATGCAAAGTAAGGCCCATCTGCGACTGGTGGACGGAAATGCCGTATTTGCAATCGTTTAATATCGCAGCGCCGTAACGGTTCTCGGATAAGTCGGTATATTTATGATTGCAGACTTCAAATTTGGCCTGTTCTACGGCGGTATTTCGGGTTGTCGGGCGTTTCATGTAACCGAATTGCAGCTCCTGCCTTGCAAAATCGGCCAAGATGCTCGTATCGAAGACGGTTTTCAGCAGGCGGTGGTCATCTTGCCAGTCCATAACCGTTTCAAACTTGATCTGCTTGCTGCCGGCGTAAAAGATAACATCCTGCACAAGGCTTGAACGCTCGGTCAGCCGGTACGCATTGCGGATGCGGAATTCCACTTCGCCGTCAGAGATGACTTCGCTTGCCAGAAGCACTGCATTGTCCCGGAACTTCAGCTCCACATCGGCGTCGATATCCCAGCTGTCCCAGGCAGTTGGCACATCCTCCGCCATTAGCAGCGTATTAAGCGCATATCCTTGTCCTCTCAGTTCGCGGTTCATGCTTTTATCAATCAACGATGCCATATAGCCCCGTTCATCCAATACCACCTTATACAACGGTGTATCAAGCACCCGGCCGTCATACGTAAAACAGGAGCCGGCTGCCGGATACCCGGCTTCAAGCTCAAGCACCGCCGACGATAATGCCTTCACTTGTACTCCCGCGACGGCCAGCTTGCGGCTGCCGGACACATCGGTAACAACTTGCTGCTTATAGCCGCCTTTTACAACCAAACCTTCTTTATAATCCAAATAAATGACGTCCGACCGGTCAAACGACAACGTATTCAGCACCGATAGTTTGCCATTGTCGGGCTTAGCCGGCACCGTCTGGCGTATCCTTTGCTCCGCTGTATGAATAAGCTCCGTTGTTTCCGCGATGCTTTGGTCATGAACGGCCGGAATTGACGTCCCTGGCAAAATATCATGGAACTGGTTAATGAGCAGTGTTTCGACAAGCGGCTTTATATCCGTGTCACGGCTTGCCTCCCCCTGCTCCGCTGCGCTGCGCACCGTCAAATATTCCAAATCATGGATGCGGATTTCCGCCAGCCGGTTATTGCGCTTAATCGTATGCTGATTCGTAAGCGTGCCGCGGTGAAGCTCGAGGTACAGCTCGCCGGCGTATACGGGCGGAGCTGTCACCGACTGCTCCAGCCGCTGCATAAAATCGCCGACGAACATCGTTTCTACACGCGGGCATCCTTCCAGGTCGGCCGCCCTCCGCGCCATTTCGATCATCTCAAACTGCGGTCCGCCCCCGCCGTCGCCGTAACCGTAGGCAAGCAGCCGCATATTCGAAACCGTCTTGTTCGTAATCGCGTCTTTGGACCGGCGGCCGTCCTGAACCGAATCAATGCAGGTTTCCGGGTCCGGCCACAGATGCGTTTTGTTCAGATGCGTCAGCACCTTCGTGCCGTCCAGCCCTTGCCAATAAAACGTATCGTAAGGGAATTTGTTCGTATCATTCCAGGACATCTTGGTCGTCAGGAAATAATCAACGCCGCACCCCTTCATAATTTGCGGAATCGACGGGCTGTAACCAAACGTATCCGGCAGCCAAAATACATTCGATGTATAGCCAAAATGCTCGCGCGTAAACCGCTGTCCCCATACAAACTGGCGGAGCATCATTTCGCCGCCGGTCAAGTTGCAGTCGCATTCGATCCAGACGGCTCCATTCGGCTCATAACGGCCTTCCTTGACCGCCGTTTTAATCCGCTCGAACAGCTCGGGATAATGCTGCAATATCATTTTCCCGTGGTAAGCCGAGCTTTGCACAAATTTGTACTCCGGATATTGCTGCATCAGGTTCAGCTGGTTGGAGTACGTCCGCGCAACTTTCTTCACGGTCTCGTCAATCGTCCAGCGCCACGCCGTATCCATATGGGAATGGCCGATTACCGCTGCCGTAGGCGCAAGCGCCGTATTTGTATATTCATACAAAGGCTTAATAAGCCGGCTTGCCTGTGCAACGGCTTCCTCAAAAGCTTCTTTGCCGATATTGTCCGGGGAATAATACAGCGCCTCATGAATTTGTGTTAAGGTGCGGATAATATGAGCGCGTACAAAGCTGTTGGCATCCAGCGCATTGGCCATCTGGTTGAACGTTTTCAGATCGAAATAAAAGTCGGCCATCAACTCGTTTTTGACGCAAATATCAACCGATTCGTAACTGTTCATGAACTCAGGCCTCGGCGAAGGGGCAAGCGGCGCGCTGGCTGCGGAAAAATGCCCGGCGTATACTTCAAGCGCAATGCTGATCGTTTCCCCGCCCTGCACGTTTGATTTCAGCAGATTGCAATAATGGTTGCCATGGCTCGCCGTAAAAATGCCGGACGGCAGCCCGTTCGTCCACATCAGCGTCTCATGCCCTCCGGTATGCGGCTTCAGAAACAGCGTTTCATTCGCCAATCTTTCGGCTACCCGGTACTCCCCTTTAAACCAGCAATATTGGCCTTCCCTCCCCAGCGTTCGCCCGGGGCAGCTTTGCTGAACAAAGCTTGTTCCGGTATGTGATGAAGCCGCTCGCGTGTCCGGTATATGCCCATCTCGACGGAATCCACTTTCGTAAAGATAAGAGGTTCGATTGTCGTTTCAAATCGTTTCAGCTTGCCCAGCATTCGTTCCGTTTGTTTCTCATTCAGCATGTTGAATCTCTCCCATTCGTTTGCTCCCGGTCTCTAATCCGGCAAAATAGCAATGCCGGGCCGGTCTGTTCCCGGCGCACGGCATTGCCGGCCTGCTTCGCCTTACTTGTTGTACAGCCTGTTGGCGTTGTTTACGAGTTCATCGCCAATTTGCTTTTTCCAGTCGGCGATAAACTTGTCGAAGTCTTCGATTTTTTTCGTTCCGACGATAACGGATGTAAACATCGTGTTCCATTGCGTCAGATAGGTTTGGTTTTTGACATCCAGGTTTTCGCCGGATTCCGATTTAATCGGCCCTTCAACGGTTGGCTTATCCGTCGTAACGAGGTAATCCACATTTTTCCGGCTGTACAAGCCGTTATCGTCATACAGCAGCGTCTGGCGGTTCTCTTGCACATAAGGCGCCAAAATGACTTTATTCACTTCATCCGTCGGGTCAAACTGCGAGTTGAACGGCCAGCCGAACCCTTCCTGCGCTTTGGCGTCATTGGTCGAAAACTCCTGTTTCGTCACGATTGCGCCGTTTACGATAGTGTAATCTTTATCTGGCTGGCCGAATTTGACCAGCTTATACATTTCCGGATCGCTGTAAATTTTATCCCATGCCGACATAATGGCATGCAGCTTGTCGCGGTCCTTCTCGAGCGCTTTGCTGAAGAACGTAATGTTCGTGAACATTGGCGCATTGGCTACAATCGGCTTGCTGCCATCGCCAAGCGTCGGGAACGGTACCCAGTCGAGGGTCGCGTTCGGGAAGTTCGCCAGCAGCTGCGCCCCGATACTTCCTTCGTCATACGGCGGTTTCACTTGCAGGTTTGTATTGTAATATTGGTAGAACAAGGCGTTGCCTTTGACAAACTCGTTAACCGGCGAAGCTGTATTCTGATACATCGTGTAATATTCCGGGTTAATGTATCCGGCTTCATACCATTTGTTCAGCTGAACAAGCGCTTCTCTCATGCCCGGCATAAACGGCGCGTATTGCAGCTGGTTATCCTTGTATATCCAGGCGTCGCGGCGTACCCCGTAAGCAGAAAGGAAATAATACATCGCTTGGCCTTCTCCGCCGTTCTGGACAGTAATCGGGTATTTGTCCGGGTACTTCTCCTTATATTTCTTCAGCAGCGTATCCCAGTCGGCAATCGTTTTCGGCATGCTGACGCCAAGTTCATTCAAAATGTCCGTACGGATAACGACGCCATAAGGCAAGGAGTTGTTCAGGTTGCCGTTATTGAACCCTTTCAGCTCGCCGTTTTTGGAATACAGCTCCAGAATATGGTCCTTCTGATCGCCCGCCCGGCTGACGAACGAGGCGTAAATATTCGGCGCATATTGCTTCACTTCGTCTTCGGTAATCGTTGCAGCCGTATCAAACAGCGCATCGCTGCTGGATGTATATCCGCCATATACATCCGGCATTTCGCCGGAAGCGACAAACAAGTTCAGCTTCGTGTCATAATCGGCATCGGGTACGGCTGTAATTTTCAGATTGAGGCCCAGCTTCTCATTAACTTCCTTCATGACAGCAGAGTTCGGATCCGGTTGAATGCGGTTCGTAAATACGTTGACGGTATAATTCTTTTTGGACGAATCCGGTTTTGCTGACGCCTGATCGGCCGGCGATGCAGACGGCGGATTGCTGTCGGCGCTGCCGCTCCCGCCATTGTTCGACGATGAGCAGCCCGAGAGCGCTATAGCGCCGGCTACAATCAGCGCAAGCGGTGCAGCATACCATTTAACCTTTTTCATTGGCCATTGCTCCTTTTTCAACAATAATCATGTATTTGGTAATTCAGTGAAACCCGCGTCAGCCTTTAACGGCGCCAATCATAATGCCTTTGACAAAATACTTTTGCAGGAACGGATAAACCATAATGATCGGTATGGTCGTAACCAGCAGGATAGCGGCCTTCACCGATTCTGCGGTATACCGCTGGCCGGACATATCCACATTCTCTACGCCCCGAATGTTGGCGAGCGCGGCATCCTGCGCATTGTTTAACACATCACGCAGCAATATTTGCAACACCTTGATTTCGCCGTTGGAAATATAGATCATTGCGTCAAACCACGCATTCCATTGTCCGACCAGCGACCATAACGTAACGGTTGCGATAATGGGAGCGGACAGCGGCAACACGATTTTGAAAAATACGGTTACGTCATTCGCGCCGTCCATGTATGCGCTTTCTTCAACCTCAATAGGCAGCGAAGTAAAAAAGTTGCGGATAATGACGATATTGTAGGCGCTGCAAAGCCCGGGAATAATAAGCGCCCAAACCGTGTTCAGCATATGCAGGTCCTTGACGAGCAGATAAGTTGGAATAAGCCCACCGCCAAAAAACATCGTGAAAACGATCAGCCCCATCCATACTTTCCTCGCCAGCAAATACCGCTTCGAAAGCGGATAAGCGAGCATGGCGGATACCACAACGGTTAGAATCGTGCCAAGCACCGTTCGCAGAATCGTCCAGTAATAAGCATCCCATATCGATCCGGTAGCAAAAATTTGTTTGAACGAATCAAAGGTTGGCTTCAGCGTATATAAATGCAGGCCGATTTCACTGGACTCGTCCGGCGGGCTAATCGAAATAACCGCCTGCTGTACGAACGGGAATACGATCGTCACGCAAATAAACAACATCAGCGTAATGTTAAAAACATCAAACAGGCGGGCGCCTAAACTTTTTTTCATATGCACAGCTCCTTTGATTCGTTTAAAAAACCGTATAGTTGGAGAGCTTGCCTACGATCCAGTTGGATACAAGCACAAGCACAAGCGCAATTACGCTTTTGGCGATCCCCACCGCGGTAGAGAAGCTGTATTGCATTTCCACCAGGCCGATCCGGTACACGAAAGTATCGATAATGTCCGCTGTCGGCATGACCATCGAGTTGTACAAGTTAAAGATCTGGTCGAAGCCGCCGTCCAGGATGCCGCCGAGTCCAAGTACAAACAGCATGCAGATCGTAGGCAAAATGCTGGGGAGGGTAATATAGATGCACTGCTTGAACCGCCCCGCTCCGTCAATCGTTGCGGACTCGTACATATCCGAGTTGATGCCGGCGATCGCAGCCAAATAGATGATGCTGCCGTAGCCGATTTCCTTCCAGACATTCGAGATCAATAAGATTTGCAGGAACGATTTGCTTTCGCCGAGCAGCACATGCGGTTTCCAGCCAAAGATGTCGCACAGCAGGCCGTACAAGCCGTAGCTTGGCGAAACCAGCTGGAAGATCAAGCCCGCAACGATAACCCAAGACAAAAAATGCGGAAGATACGATATCGTTTGCACAATCCGTTTGAACCTGGAGGAAACCAGTTCATTTAAGAGCAAAGCGAACAGAATCGGTGCCGGGAACCCTACCAATATTTTTAACAAGCTGATTTTCAGCGTATTGGCGGTAACGGTCCAAAAATAGTTCATTTCGAACATTTCATGAAAATGCTTGAAGCCTACCCATGGGCTGCCCGCCATGCCGCTTGACGGCTGATAATCTTTGAACGCCATCAAAATGCCGTACATCGGCCCGTACTTAAAAATAAAGAAATAAAGCAAGCCCGGCAGCAGCAGCAAAAATAAAAACCGCTGTTTTTTGAATGTCGCCATCATGCTCCCCTTCTTAGGGGACAAGTTAGCATTTAACTCTAGTTCACTATTCATCGTGCTCATTCGCTTCCCTACTCTCCTTTTGTTGGATTGGCTATCTGTTTATATGAAGCAATGATTTGTAAACGCTTCCAAAAAGGGCGGCATAAATAAAACCGATCCCGCTCGGATTTTCAGAAATAACGGCATTCTTGTCCGTTTGCTGAAATCGGGTTCCTCCGGCGATTGCCTGATGGTTCCAGGCCCGTATCCGCCATAACCTGGCTGTGCAGCGGATCAGGGCTTGCTGATGATTTCATTGTAGCGCTTTCAAATTTGGAATTGAATGATGGATCTTTACAAAACTTGATCTATTTTTACCAATCGCATAAACCGTACCTGCAAGCCGCAACTCCAGCTTAAACTTCCGCGTCTAATCTATCAGATTTGTCCAGTGATTCACCTGCTTTCTCCATTGTGGCAATAGCCTTGTTACGCAATAATGAGAGGGAGATCCGTTCATGGCAAAGGAGAGAAAATGCGATGCACAAAGTGACAGTTGGCGTAATTGGAGCCGGGCATATTAGCGGTATTTACTTAAAAAACTTAACCGAGACGTTTAATGGCGTCGTAAATGTGAAAGCGGTTGCAGATTTGGTGCCCGAGCTGGCCCGCAGCAGAGCGGAACAATTCGGAGTGCCCAACGCCTGGACCGTTGAGGAGCTGCTGGCCGATCCCGAAATCGAGATCGTGCTAAACCTGACAGCCCCTGCCGCTCATGCGCCGGTCAATTTGCAAGCGCTTCATGCCGGCAAGCATGTATATACGGAGAAGCCTTTTGCCTTAACGCGCGAGGATGCCGATGAGGTGCTGGCGCTGGCGGAAGCCAAAGGATTGCGGGTCGGCTGCGCGCCGGATACGTTTTTTGGAGCCGGGCTGCAAACCTGCCGGAAGCTCATTGATGACGGCTGGATCGGCACGCCGTATTCGGCTAACGGCACCATCATTATGGGCAGCGCCACCTCCGGCATGCACCCGAATTTCCGCAACTTCTTGAAGCTTGGCGGAGATCCGGTCATGGATATGGCGCCGTACTTTTTAACCGCGCTGGTCTTTTTGCTTGGTCCGGTACGAAGAGTAACCGGCTCGGCGCAGCAGCTGAAACAGGAAGTTACCATTCTGAATCCGAAGTCGCCGAGTTATGGCGCCAAGGTGCCGGTTGAAGCGCCCACCAATGTGTCGGCCGTCTTCGATTTCCAGTCCGGCGCAGTCGGCAGCCTGCAGGCGGCTAAAGAAAGCTTCGGCTACCGCCCCAGCCTTGAAATCTTCGGAACGGAAGGCAATTTGATCGTGCCTGACCCTAACTTTTTCAGCGGGCCGATCTGGGTGGAATTCCCGAACGGGAACAAAAAAGAAGTGCCGTTTACGCATAACTATACCGAAGACAGCCGGGGCATCGGCGTAGCGGATATGGCCTATGCCATCCGCTCGGAGCGCCCGCATCGCGCAAGCGGCCAGCTGGCGCGCCATGTGCTGGACATTTCGCTTGGCCTATTCGAGTCGTCTAACGAAGGCCGCCATATTGAACTGAATCCTGCCGTGAGCCGTCCGGAACCGCTGCCGCTTGGCTTGAAATATAACCGTCTCGATCTTGGAGAAGAGCTGTAAGCCAATAAAGCTTTTATTATAGAAAGGATGTGCTTGTCCGATGAAAATATTTCCGGTTGCTGTTCAGCCTTACACTGTCCGCGACGCTTTGCGTCAAGATTATTGGGGAACGCTTGAAAAAATTGCCGCGATTGGCTATCAAGGCATTGAGCTTGGCCTGCCTCCTGAAGGCATAACGGCAGAGGAGCAGCTTCAAAGGCTTAACGGCATGGGATTGCAGATCATCGGATCGCATGCCTCCTTCAATAGTTTCGATGTAGACTTTAACCGCCTGATCGGTCATATGCATAAGGCCGGCGGCAAATATATCGCGATTTCGCTAATGTTTGATTCCAAAGACGACGTGTTAAGCAAAGCTGCGCAGCTGAACCAGATCGGAGAGCTATGCCGCGCAGCCGGCATAACGTTCCTGTACCATAACCATGATTGGGAGTTCCGGCAGTACGACGGCGAATATGTGCTTGAAACGATTATGCGCGAAACGGATCCGCAGCTTGTTCAGCTGGAGCTGGATACGTATTGGGTCCGCAAAGGCGGCGAAGACCCGGCTGCGTATTTGGCCAAATGGAAAGGCCGCTGCCCGCTGCTTCACATTAAGGATATGGAACCCGGTGAGGATCAGTATTTTGCTGAAATCGGCGAAGGCATTCTCGACTTCCCGGCTATTGCGCAGGCTGCTGCCGATGCCGGAACGGAATGGCTTGTGGTCGAGCAGGACGGAAGCCGCCGTGATCCGTTGGAAAGCCTGGCGATCAGCTACGGCCATTTGGAGCGGATGAATCTGATCCGGACAACGGCCGCGCGGTAACGGAACATGAATGACACACCATCATGGCCCGAATGGGCGGCTGCCTCAAGCATAGAACCGGACTTTCTTCCTGCCGCCCGGCTTCCTGCTATCCGTTTAGCCGGCGACTTCGTCATGAAGCCGGGAAGCGGACTGGCGCAGCGGGATATTCCGGATTATGAGCTGCTTTATTTTCCGGAAGGAACCGGAACCGTCTACCAGGTTGGCGAGCGTAGCTATACGCTCAGCCAGCCTTGCTTTATTCTCACCAGGCCCGGCGAGGTGCACAGCTACCGGTACGACGGGCATAAGCCCACCCGGCATTTGTTTATTCATTTTTGGCCGCGCTCGCTTCCGGTTGCGGCTTTGCCTCTCCTGCTGCCGGGCGGGCCGGCGGTTATCCCCTATGAAGGCGAATTTCTGCTTTCTTTAATGAAGCAAATCGTTTCCATCGCTCATGCCAGCCCGGAGCGGCTGCAAAAGCGGGGCAGCCTTCTGCTGCTGACATTGCTGTCGGAAATTCACTTTTGGCATGCGGACGGAGGGGCGGCCGGCGCGGCGGTGCGTCTTCCGCCGCAAGTCGAGCTGGCAGTCAGCTTGATCGACCATACGCTGCCTGCGCCGCTGACGGTCGAGGAATTGGCTCAAAAAACAGGCTGGACGCCGGAACATCTGTCCCGTACATTCGTCCGTTATGTAGGCTGCACGCCAAAGGAAATGATGACGCGCCGAAGAATCGACCTCGCCTGCCAGCTGCTGTTGGACGGACAAAAAAGCATTAAAGAAATCGCGTTTGAAGCCGGGTTTACAGATCAGAACTACTTCTGCCGCGTCTTTAAAGCAACGAAAGCGATAACCGCTTCGGAATACCGCAGCAAACATTATCATCCCCGGTATACGGATCTTGCCCGGTTACCGACGGAGAATCGCTTTACCCGTCCAACCGGATTTTCTGGGGCGAACGATAACGATAAAAGGAGGAATTCCCGTCCGATGAACAACGTCCCGTTTCCGTTCCGGACTTCGCTCAACGCCTCTACGCTGTTCCCGTATAAGCTCAATATGGAAGAGCAAATCCGCATTGCGGCCGAAGCCGGGTACGACGGCATTGAAATTTGGATTCGCGATTTGCTCGCTTATACCGGGAGCGGACGATCAGCCGCGCAGCTGAGGCAGCTGGCTGAGCAGGCCGGCATCGAAATCGCAGGCGCAATCTCTTTTATTCCCTGGGCCGACCGCGACGAAGCGGTGCGCGCAGAAGGCCGGCGCCAAGCCGAAGAAGAGCTGGCGATGCTGGCCGAGCTGGGCTGTCCCGCATTTGCCGCCCCGCCGTTCGGCAATGTCCGCGATATGCCGCCGGCACAAATCGCCGCGTATTACGCCGAACTTGCTGAACAAGCGAAACCGTACGGCATTACGCCGATTTTAGAATTTTGGGGCAGGTCGCCTGTACTGGCTACGCTTGGCGAAGCGCTTGACATTGCATCGCTAAGCGGGCTGCCTCAAGTTCCGCTGCTGCTTGACCCGTTCCATCTGTATACCGGGGGAAGCAATCTCGCTGATCTGTCCCGGCTAAGCAGTGCGGACATCGGCATGTTCCATGCCAATGATTACGCCGCGGTTCCGCCGAAAGCTTCCATAACCGATGCCGACCGCCTGTTCCCGGGAGACGGCATTGCTCCATCCGCTGCGCTTGCTGCTGCTTTGGCGGGCTGCGGATACCGCGGCTTTGTATCGCTGGAGCTGTTCGCCGCCGATTACGAAGGCCGGACCGCGCTCGAGACCGCCCGGTACGGCCTTGCCAAAATGAAAACAGCGTATGCCGTCTGATGCAGCGAGCATTCGCAATCGGCGATGACGCAGTCCGGCGGGACGGCATAACCTCAAGCCTCAATTTCAATGACCGTTTCGCAGCGGCGTCATAAACAAATGCGGCAAAGAATACAATGATACGGTTGCTCAAGCGGCAGCCGCGGATCCGTCCGCGGCTGCCCTGTTTGTGAGAGGAAAAAAAACAAATCATTCCACTCTATTCCAAATTTCTATGATATAATCTGCTATAGTTTTTTTGAAATGCCGGATTGATGAGCTTCAGAAACTTACAAAAGCTGGTGATAATCAAATGTTTCAATTGAAGTGGCTGTGGCACAATTTGAGAGGCGACCGGGCGCGATATATTATAGCGTTATGCCTCTCGGTCGTAGGCTGCTCGCTTACGATCATTAACCCCTACCTCGGTCAGCGCATCGTGGATACCTTCCTTGCCGGGCCCGATGCCGCGCACAATTTGTCGGACAAACGCTCGCTGCTGATCGGCCTTTGCATAGGCATGGTCGGCTTTTCTCTGCTGCGCACAAGTCTGGCTTATTTTACGACGATGCTGTACGAACGTTCTTCGCAGAACATGCTGTACCGTGTCCGGATTTTTTTGTACAACAAGATCCAAGGGCAAGACATGAATTATTACGATCATAACCGTACCGGGGATTTAATGACCAAAATGACCGGCGACCTCGATATGGTGCGGCACACGATGGCATGGATTATTAAAACGATCATCGAGTCGCTGACCATTTTCGTAGCAGCTGTCATTTATTTTTTCTACATCGACGTAGAACTTACATTATGGCTGCTCTTGCTTTCTCCGCCGATCTTTATCGTGGCGTTTCTGTTTGCCAAACGCGTCCGTCCGATGTACACCGACCTTCGGGAGCGCTTGTCTCAGCTCAATACGATTACGCAGGAGAACATCGCAGGCAACCGTGTTGTGAAAGCGTTCGCGCGCGAGCCATACGAAGTGCAAAAGTTTCACGACAAAAACGTCAACTTCTCCAAAGCCAATAAAGCGGCAGCGATGGTATGGCTCGACTACTTCCCTTACCTCGAGACGCTTGCGCAAGGCTTTACCGTCGTGCTGCTGCTGGCGGGCGGTCTGCTTGTAATGGACGCGCGCATTACATTCGGCGAATTTTCCGCCTTTTCTGCGCTTGTGTGGGGGTTGTCCAACCCGATGCGCAACATCGGCATCATCATTAACGATATCCAGCGCTTCTTCGCCAGCCTGAACAAAATCGTGGATGTGTATTACGCTCATCCGGATATCGTCAATGGGCATAACGCAGTGGTGAAACGCCGTTATAAGGGGCGCATCCAATTCGAAAATGTCAGCTTCAAATACGATAACGCCACCGTGCTGAAAAATATCAGCTTTACGGTAGAGCCCGGCGAAACGATTGCGATTATGGGCGCTACCGGTTCCGGCAAAACGACGCTCATTAATTTGATTCCGCGTTTTTATGACGTTACGGAAGGCCGCGTCCTTGTTGACGGTACCGACGTCCGCAAGCTGGAGCTCGACGAGCTGCGCGGCAATATTGGCGTAGCAACGCAAGATGTGCTGCTGTTCTCCGATACGATCGACGGGAATATCGCTTACGGCGATCCCGATATGCCGGAGGAGGACGTGCAGAAGTTTGCGAAGCTGGCCGCTGCGCATGATTTTATTACGAAAATGCCGGATGGCTACGATACAATTGTAGGCGAGCGCGGTGTCGGGTTGTCCGGCGGGCAAAAGCAGCGTATCGCGCTGGCCCGGGCGATGGCCGTGCAGCCACCGATCCTCATCCTCGACGATACGACATCGGCCGTTGACCTTGAGACCGAAGAGCATATTCAGCGGAGCTTGCGGGAGCTGGATTTTGCCTGCACCAAAATCATTATCGCCCAGCGCGTATCGACAACGGCGGAAGCCGACCGGATCCTCATTCTGGACAACGGCCGCGTCGTCGAAGACGGCACGCATGCCGAGCTGCTCGCTAAACGGGGCTATTATTACGAAGTATTTATGCTGCAAAATGAAGGCATTGGAAGGCAGGTGACGGCTAATGGCCCGAAATAAGTTCGACATCGACGAAAATTTGGAATCGCCGTTTGATATCCGGCATTTCCGGCGCGCGCTTGTCTACATTCGAAAGCAGCAGACTCCGATGATTATCGCCTTTATATTAAGCGCTTTATCGGCAGGCATCGCGCTTTCCGCGCCGCTTATTATTCAGCATGTCGTCGACGTGACGATCCCGGCCAAAGATAAATCGGGTCTCGTCTTCTGGTCGGCGCTTACGCTTGCGACAATTGTGGTCAGCGTCGTGCTGGCTACCATCCGGTCGCGAATTATGACGAGCGTCGGCCAGGATATTATTTTTGACATCCGTACCGACTTGTTTAAGCATTTGCAGGAGCTGCCGTTCCAATATTATGACGACCGGCCGCAAGGGAAAATTTTGATTCGGGTCGTCAATTACGTTAACGCCGTATCGGATGTGTTGTCCAACGGGATCATTAACTTTATTCTCGAAATATTGAACCTGCTGTTTATCGCGATCTTTATGTTTGCCGTCGATGTGAAGCTGTCGCTTGTCATTTTGGCGGGATTGCCGGTCTTTATGTGCGTGATTTTGCTAATTAAAACCAGGCAGCGCCGGGCATGGCAGGCGGTATCGAATAAAAGCTCCAACCTGAACGCTTATTTGCAGGAGAGCATCAGCGGCATTCGTGTGACGCAAATTTTTACCCGTGAAAAACATAACGAAGGCTTGTTCACGCGGCTTGCTACCAGCTACCGCGATACATGGATGAGAACGATGTATTTGAACTTCCTTATTCCGTTCTCGGTCGATAACCTCGCAACGATTGTCACCACGGCTATTTATTTTGTAGGCCTTCTCGCGCTGAGCCCGGGAGAAGTGACGTTTGGCGTGATCTTGGCCATGAGCAGCTATGCAGCCCGCTTCTGGCAGCCAATCCTGAATATTTCCAACTTGTACAACAGCTTTATTAACGCTGTCGCATATTTGGAACGGATATTCGAAACGCTTGATGAGAAGGTAACGATCAGCGACGTTCCGGATGCGCTCGCATTGCCGCCTATTCAAGGCCGCGTTACGTTCGACGATGTGACGTTCGCTTACGACCCGGGCCATAACATTCTGGAGCATTTAAGCTTTGATGTACGGCCGGGCGAAAGCATCGCCCTTGTTGGTCCGACCGGCGCCGGCAAAACAACCGTCGTCAACCTGATCTCCCGTTTCTACAACATTTCAGGCGGGCAGATCCGGATTGACGGGCATGACATTTCGGAAGTAACGCTGAAGTCGCTGCGCAGCCAGATGGGCATTATGCTGCAGGACAGCTTTATTTTCTCCGGCACCATTATGGATAATATCCGTTACGGGAAGCTGGACGCTACGGAAGAAGAAGTGATTGCCGCAGCCAAGACGGTATGCGCGGACGAATTTATCCGCGAATTTGAGGACGGTTATATGACGGAAGTGAACGAACGCGGCTCGAAGCTGTCCCAAGGGCAGCGGCAGCTCATTTCATTCGCCCGCACGCTGCTCGCTGATCCGCGCATCCTTATTCTGGACGAAGCTACTTCGTCCATTGACGCCCGGACCGAACGGCTGCTGCAGAAAGGCTTAAACGAGCTTTTGAAAGGCCGGACCTCGTTTATTATTGCGCACCGGCTGTCCACCGTTAAAAACTGCGACCGCATTATGTATGTCGCCGATAAAGGCATCGCAGAAAGCGGCTCGCATGATGAACTGATGGCGCTGCGCGGACGTTATTACAAGCTGTACACCGCGCAAAAGATGGAAACCTCCGCGTAAAGCCGGCGTAGAGCACGGGAAAGAGTCCCCTTTATCATTTCAGATGATGAAGGGGACTCTTTTTTTAATAATGAAGCTTGTCCAAGCATGTCTCCGCCTAAAGCCGGATTAGCGCTATAGCTGCTTCAGCACGCTGTAGATTTCCAAATCGATGACCCCTTTACCCGACCAAAAGGCAGCTTGCCGTAACGTTCCTTCTTTCATGAAGCCGTTCTTCAGCAGCACCTTCTTGGATCTTTCATTGGGAGGCATGACTTCCGCCTGAATCCGGTTAACACCGGCCTCCTCAAACAAAAACGCTGTCAGCGCTTGAACCGCCGAGGTTGCCAAACCTTGCCCCCAATGCTTCTCCGCCAAAAAATAGCCGATGGTCACCATGTTTACCCTCGGACTGAAATCAAAGGCTTCCATAATGCCGACCGGCTGGTCCGTTCCGTCATGGCTGAATATGCCCCATTTGATCCGCTGCCTCTTGTTCCAGTCCCGCTCGAAGTGCCCGATCATCGACTGAACCGTTTTTTTGTTATGCTTTGGAATTATTCCGCAATATTCAAATACGCGGTCATTGCTATAAATGTCGTATACCGCATCCAGATGGCGGTCTTCGATCTTTTGAAGGCTTATGGTATCGGATTGGATAACGGGGAATGTATGAAAGACTGCTTCCAGATTCATAGATTTGGCGGCTCCTTTGTAGAGATCGTACACTTGCAGGGCTGCTTTACGGGCAAAGATGAAGAATGTCTTCAGGCAAAGCAAAGAGACTTGTTAATTTCCGTTCAGCCCGCCTTCCCAAATGCGTTGAACAGAAGGCTTGTTCTCCCGAAAAGAAAGATGGAATACATCCGGATTGGACATGGCCTCCCAAGTTTCAAACCCGATACGGCTGTCAAAATGTTTAAGAAGCAGCGCAATCAAGTTGCCATGAGAAACCACTACAATATGTTGTTTTTCGCTGTTCAGCGCTTCTGCAACTACACAAGCGGCACGCTCCATAGCCGCATAACTCGATTCTCCGCCTTCATAACATAAATGCAGGTCATCAAATGTCAGGCGCAGCATATCACGCCACTCCGGCCTGCCCGGGTGTGACAGCATCCGTTCTTGTAAACGCTCATCCACGGATATTCCGATGCCGATTCGCCCGGACAGCGGCTGGACGGACTGGCATGCTCTCTTGAAAGGGCTGGAAATAATCGCGTCGATTTTTTTATTCGATAGAAACCTAGCGAGCAATTCCGCCTGCTCCATGCCGGCCGGGGTTAACGGAGCATCCGCTTCTTGCCCCTCTGCCTTGCAATGCCTCACGATATAAATATGTTTCACAAGCATCCTCCTACCGGTCAGCCGTCAGCCGTTCAGACGGTTCATTCCTTCGAATGGCTTCCTAGCCGCAGTATTCCTTTATACTATAGCATACGTTATCCAGTTATTGGGTTTCTGGACATAAAAAAAGACACAGAATCAATTCTCCGCGTCTTTTCACATTAAGCAGTATACATAAACCGGTTCATTGCGGAAATAGCCCGCTCGGCGATCGATTGCACCTCCAGCTATACATTAGCTGGTATAGAGGATACAAGACTGCTGCCTGCAGGTTATTCCTAATAATTATAAGGCTGGAATCCCGTTCTGACGGAACGGCGGATCTGGCCTACAGATTTTTGGTCGCAGTGTCCAGCATCGCTTGCCAATTGGCAAACTCCGTCTCTCTTGCTACATGCCGGTCGAATAATTCGTCCGGAATATTATGAATCTCCTCCAGCGTATCCGCCTGGAAGTTGCCCTTCTCCATAAACTCCGCAAAGCTGCCCATATTCGAATGTTTTGCCATAAACGACTCATGGAACAACTTCTCAAGCGGCATATGATTTGGATCATCTTGAGCCTTTTTCTGGCCCTTTAATTCCAGCAACAGATCATCAAATGACATTGGCTTATGTTTTCCCAAACGATCACTCCTAATAGTTTTATTGGATTATTTCTGATTTATATCGGCTTTAGCGGTTGCAGCCGTTGTTTCACTTTTTCTTTTCGTCCCCTTGCTCTTGTACGGTTTAGGCGCATTTTTGGCCCGGTTAGCGCTTGCCTGCCAGCGATTCCAGCCTTTTTTGTCCGTTCCTCTGCCTGTGCCGCCTTTACTTTTACTCAAACCACCACTCCGTTGTTCGTAAATTGGCTAACGATTGTTCACTGCGGCTTGCGGTAACACCGCCATGTTAACCCCCCTCTATATCATAACCATAGGAAGGGATAAAATAAAACCTTTCTTATTCACTTCTTGCCAGACGCTGTATCCTCCCATAAAACGATATGTTCTCCTTGCTGCTGTCTTCGTTTAATGTTTTCTTTGCCCCAGGAACACATCGCATCGACAATTTTGTTAGCTGTAACGCCGTATTCCGTCAGGCTGTATTCCACCTTTGGCGGCATTTGCTGGACACATGCCTTTTTACAATTTCATCCCGTTCAAGCTCGCGAAGCTGCTGAATCAGCACCTTTTGCGAAGTGCCGTCAATACTGCGCTGCAATTCGCTTGTTCGCTTCGCACCGGACATTAATGCTCAAATAATTAGAGCTTTCCACTTCCCGCCTACGATCTCAAGTGTTGCCTCTATGCCGAGATTATATTGCTTCATAGAATCACACCTCGTTTATGCTAAGCTTATACAGCTTATCTAACCCTTTATTGTTGCATATCATTTCAAAGCCGTCCAGTACACACATTGAAGTAACTACCTTACTTCAATGTGTGTATTTTTTTTTTGAAGAGCAGCAACATAATGATGGTATTCCGAAAAAGGAAACAAGGCGGTTCAAACGTGCGACACGGCCTGTGGAAGGAGAATTCATCATGAAAACACTTATAATTTTAGCGCATCCGAACCTGAAGGCTTCAAGGATGAACCGGCGCTATTATTCCTTGCTTGCTCTAGCCAGCTCAGCTCTTCTAATGCTTTCTTTAGTCCAAGGCGGCGCTTGCGGATGGTTCATAATATCGCCGAAGGCCATCCAATGCACAGCGTCGACCTCATCAGCGCTTTTGCAATAAGCGGTTCCGCTTTTGTATTCGCAAAGGAAAACCATATTGATGACGCTGCGCCCATCCCCGTCACGAAAGAAGAGCTGTACACAAAGTGAACCTCATCTTGCAGTTCAATGCCCACCTCTTCGAAAATTTCCCGTTTGACCGCGCGCTCCACGATTTCCAGTCCGGCGTCTTCCGGGTCAACTTTCCCGCCCACTAGAGACAAGACGCCCGCGGCATGTTCTTCTTTGCTGCTTCTTGTAATAAGAAGCCATTGATCTTCCTTGCGGACAGCGCCTTCAACGTTCACAATAAACATCGCTTCTGCTCCCTTCGATTTTTTCCATATTTTATAAATGAAAGCCGCCTGATCCTATTCTAACAAAGTTTAGGACGAACGATAACCGTCCGTATCATCGGCCGTATCCCCCCAAAAAAAGAGGGGCTTGCCGCCCCTCTTTTTTACTGGTTATTTTCGCCAATATAATAAGTCTCCGGCGGTCCCAAGTAGCTTACCGGCGGTTTTTTGCCTGCCGGGGAGATAATCAGCTTCTCCAGTACAAATCCCGGGCTCACCGCAAATATTTTTAAAGTATTCAGGCCGCTGCGGCAATCGACTATGCTGCTATGACGGCGAATGTTATCCAATACGCCGGCAGCCCACTCCGCGTTGGAGTCGGTTATTTTTTTGCCTCTTGAAACGGTATTCCATATTTGGAGCTGTCCGTCATTCGCCTGGATCCCGTAATATAGCGTATTGTCCGCGGTAACCGGGTTCGAAGGCTGCATATACAGCTCAACCTCATAACCTCCGGCTTCATGAACGACGAACCGGTATTCCAAATACGGTGCATCTTCGCCTGCTGTAAAATACCGGTTCGTCGGAAACACCTTCATAGCCGATAAGGTTCTGCCATACCCTTGGATCGCTTGGAAACCGGCTGACGGCTGTGCGGCTCCCGCTTCTGTATGCATGGCATCCTGTTTGGCAAAATAGTGCTCGGCTTCAATCGCTATATAGCCGTCGACGTCCACATAAGTGTTCGCCGGCCAGCCGTGAAGCTCCGGCAGCTTGGCGTCTACGATAATCGTGCAGACTCCGCTCGGCAGCTTCACAGCGATGCCGGCTTCGGTCTCCTGCCCCATCAGGCTGCGGTCGATTCGTACCGTAATTGTATCTGCCGCTTTGCTGGTGCCGTTCAGCACGCCTTGATAAGCCGAGCAGGTTAACCATGGCGTTTCGCAGATGATTTCATACGGCGCCTCCAAATCGCTGATGCTGTAGATGGTGAAGGAGGCCGCCGTTACATCCGGCTGCCTGAAATTCATACGAAGCTGATTCACATGCCAGCCGCTTCCTTCCGAATGCTGGCCGGTGCCGTCTATGGAGACGCTTAATCTCGGTTTGCCGGCAGGCATCGCATGCATGAGAACCGGGTATTTGCATTCGTCCTCGTTCCACCTGGTAAAGCCGATATGTTCGGACAAGCCCATGCCATACCATCTTCCGTTGTCGATCGCGTGGTATTCCTCCACCAGCTCCCGGTCCCGCTTCATGCAGGCCTGAATTTGCTCCGCAAGCCAGTTCGCTTCCATCCGGTTCAACCGGGCAGCATAATGGTTTTTGCCGGTCAGCAGCTGCATCCTGTGCACGTTCAAGTTGCCCATCGCCGGATAATACACCAACGAGAAGAAGCCCGGCAGCGTCTCTTCATCAAACCGCGCATACAGCTCGTTCGCAAGGTCCATCAGCTGCCCGATCTCCGCAAGCAGCCTGTCGGCCTCCCGGTAATGAACCGGATGGTACACATCTGCATTCATCGCCTCCGGTTTGCGGTTATGGGCGATTTTCGTATAACCGTTGATGAGACGGTGGATGTTCGCCACATCTTGCGCTTCGCATGCGGCACCAAACTGACGCTCGACCCATAAGCGGGTGTATTCGTCCGTTTGATTTATTGCGCCCGTTCCCCAGCGGTCAAAATCATAAGCCAAGTCCAGAAAATATGCTAAAGGGAATTCCTGCGTGCCGATGTCCCCTACGTTAACGATCCACAAATCGCGGACGCCAAAATCATACGCCATGCTCATTTGCTCCCATACCTTCGGCAAATAAGTGCTGTTCACCCATTCATAGGAGATCGGCCCGCCATGATAGTCAAAGTGGTAATACATCCCGTAGCCGCCCTTATGAGAACGCATCTCCTCGGTAGGCAGCGTCCGCAAATTGCCGAAGTTATCGTCGCAGAGCATCAGAATAACGTTCTCCAGATCCTCCGAGCCGATTAACCCCGGTGTCTGTTCATCTCCGTAAAAGAAAGGCTCCACTTCTTTATATAACGCCAGCATCCGCGGCACCTGCTCCAGGTCGGGACTCACATGCTCGCGGATCAACCGGTTTTGTGTCCGCAATACGTCCCGAAGCAGATTGATATTGTCGGCAAAAGTCGCTTCCTTCCCCATAATCGCCGTATCGGCTTCGCCGCGCATCCCGACGGTGATCACGTTCTCAAACTTGCCGCTTCGCTTCAAGCCGTCCGCCCAAAACCGGGTGATGCCTTCTTCATTCGTCCGGAAGTTCCAGGCATCGCCGTAGATCGAATCTTTGCCCCGCAAATACTTGTATTCTTCGCCTTGGCGCAGGCACGGTTCATGGTGGGAAGCTCCCATGACGACGCCGTATTCGTCCGCCAGCTCCGAGTTGGCAAGCCCCGGGCCGTCGTCGTGGAAACGGGCCGACCACATGGCGGGCCACAAATAGTTTCCTTTCAGCCGAAGCAGCAGTTCAAAGACATGATCGTACGCCTGCGCATTAAATCCGCCAAAACGCTGATGGCACCATGTTCCGAAAGCCGGCCACTCATCATTAATAAAAAATCCTCTGTAACGGACCGACGGCTCTTTCGATACATGCTTATAATCCGCGTCTAACCTAAATTCCTCTTGCTTCCGCGGCTTAATGCCGTTCCAGTCCACATACGGCGACACGCCTAACAGCTCGGACAGATGGAACAATCCGTAGATCGTGCCTCGTTTATCGCTTCCGGCAATAACAAGCCTTTTGCCTGTTTGCTCCCCAGCGGCATCAATAACCTGGAAGGCATACACTTCGTTTTTGCCTCTAATTTCATTAAGGTCAACCAAACCCTGTTCCGACAGCCTCTCCAGCACCGGGCTCCGGCCGATGGTGCCGTAAATAACCGCGCTGGAAGCGAGTTCGGCATAATCCTCCGCCGATCCTGGCCGAACGCCAAATACGGACTCGATATCTTTCAAGACCTTATCTGCAATTTTGTGTACGCCGCTGTATGCTTCCTTTTCCCGATAGAAGAAAGCGCCTTCTTTCAAGGTTTTGGGATTAATGATAAAGTTCATGCCTTCCTCCTTCTATTCGCCGCGCCAATGTATTTTGCGCATCCAATCTATCGTATCGTGATTGCGCACATATTTCATATCAATTTTGAGGCATGAATCAACGATTTATTGCTATAAAGCAGCAAGCCCGCCCTTCCTTATCCCGTTCTAAGCGTGACCCGAAGATGACTGCCTCTGCATACACCTTGAAAAAACAAGCGGCGACCTCTCCCCGGTATATTCCGGGAAACGATCGCCGCTTCATGCGCTTTTTACACTTTTCTTCTTTACTTAACTTGAATAGGGCCGTTTCGGCTGAAAAGCATGCTGCTCAAAGTAAGTTTAGAACGCCGGAACAACCGCTACACCGTATTTATCTTCAATAAACTTTTTCACTTCCGGTGTTGTTAACGCGGCATCCAGCTTCTTAATCTCATCCCGGTTCTCGTCCCCTTTTCTCACCACAATAACGTTCGCGTAAGGCGAGTTTGCGTCTTCCCTGAACAAGGCGCTTTTCGGGTCGATTTTAGCTTCCAGAACCAGGTTTGTGTTAATGATCGCTCCGTCCAGATCCGGCAGCGATCTTGGCAATGTCGCGGAATCGGCTTCGATGAATTTCAGCTTTTTCGGATTGTCGACGATATCCTTCGGTGTTGCTTCATAATTCGTCAGCCCGTCTTTGAGCTTGATCAGCCCTTGCTGCTGCAGGAGAACAAGCGCGCGATATTCATTGGATGGATTGTTCGGAATGCCGATCGTAGCTCCTTCCTTAATCTCATCCTTCGATTTGAGCTTATTCGAATAGAAGCCGATCGGCTCTACATGCACTTTCGTCGTCACGACAAAGTCGTAGCCCTTCTCGTCTTTGACGGAGTCCAGATAAGGAACATGCTGGAAGTAGTTGGCATCAATCTGCTTCTCCTGCAAAGCCGGATTCAGCTGCCCTTCATCGTCGAGCACTTTAATCTCCAGATTAATGCCTTCCTCTTTAAGCTTCGGCTTAATAAATTCCAAAATTTCGGCATGCGGCACGGCTGCTGCTCCGACTTTTAACGTGACTTCTTTAACCGGCTCGGAAGCGGACGGAGACGGGCTGTCGCCCGCGCTTGGTTCGGCCGAAGCTTGCGAAGAAGCATTGCCGGAAGACCCGTTGTTATTGTTATTCGAACCGCAAGCTGCGGCAATCAAGCTCACGACAAACAGCAACGCAACAGCAACTACCATTTTTTTCTTAGACATTTTCTCTCCCGCTTTCTTTTTATATGTGATAGAGATGGAAACCTAAAAATCACCTTTGTGTAGACAAACCAAAATCATTCCAGCTTATAACGCTTGTTGTGAACGGACTTCGCTATTCCGTCGCCGGTCCACTGAATCGCTTGAATCAGAAGAATGATAACCAGGACCGTGGCGAACATGATATCCTCCCGGAATCGCTGATAACCGAATCGGATCGCTAAACTTCCCAGCCCGCCGGCCCCAATAGCTCCGGCAACCGCCGTTAATTCGGTAATCCCGATGATGGCAATTGTTACGCCTCGAACAAGCGTTGGCAGCGCTTCGGGAATGAGAACCCGGAAAATAATCGTTACGGGCGAAGCGCCAATCGAGATGGCCGCTTCAATCTTCCCCGCGCTTACTTCCTTCAGCGAATTTTCGACTATTCGCCCTAGGAAAGGGGCTGCGCCAATGGATAGCGCAACGATAGCTGCGGTTGGGCCAAGCGATGTTCCAACGATCAGACGCGCTAAAGGGAGCAGCAGCACGATCAGGATAATAAACGGAATCGATCGGATAACATTAATGAAGAAGCTAATTGTCTTGTTGATTTTCACCGACTGCAGGACATGCCCTTTGTCGGTTACAACAAGCAAAATGCCAAGCGTCAATCCTAATAGAAGAGCAAAGAAGGAGGACCAGGCCACCATATAAAGCGTCTCGCGAAGAGCTTTCCATAGAAGGTCGAACAGATCGTTCCTCATATGCCCTCCCCCAATCCTTCTATGAAGCCGCGCCGCGTCCGATACTGCTCCAGAACGCCTACGAACCTCCGCGCGGTATCGCTCTCCGGATTCAAGAACAGTTTTTCAACTGGACCGGTTTCAACAATGCGCCCATTCTCGATAACAGCCATGCTATCGCATATATGCTGGAGCACTTCCAATTCGTGCGTAATAAGCACGATCGTCAGCTTTAACTGGCGATTAATATCCTTTAGCAGCTCCAGAATGGAATAAGTCGTCTCGGGATCGAGAGCCGAAGTCGCTTCATCGCTTAGAAGCACATCCGGATCATTCGCAAGCGCGCGGGCAATCCCCACCCTTTGCTTTTGCCCCCCGCTAAGCTGTGCCGGGTATGCCCCTTCCTTGTCGGACAGCTTAACCAAATCCAGAATCTCACGGACACG
This sequence comes from Paenibacillus protaetiae, assembly GCF_004135365.1. Lineage (NCBI taxonomy): Bacteria > Bacillati > Bacillota > Bacilli > Caryophanales > Paenibacillaceae > Paenibacillus > Paenibacillus protaetiae. The sequence goes on from NZ_CP035492.1 coordinate 2,553,843, forward strand.
CTGCCGAATCTTCTCCCTTGGATGGCCGGCGACCACGAGCGGAAACGCGACATTCTGGTATACGGTTTTACCGTCTAACAAATTAAAGTGCTGAAAGATCATGCCAATCTTCTGCCGAGCCTTCCGAAGGCTGCGGCCTTTCAATTGCGTAATATCGTCGCCTCCAATCCAGATACGCCCTGAATCCGGCTCTTCCAGCCGGTTCATGCACCGAATCAGCGTGGATTTGCCGGCACCGCTAACGCCGATAACACCAAAAATTTCCCCTTTGGGTACCTGCAGATCAATGCGGTCCAGCGCCAGAATGCTTCCTTTTGTCGTCTGATAGCTTTTGCTCAGTTGCTCCACGCGAATCAAGTCGTCACCTCCACATGCAAATAAAAAAAACTAAGCCTGCCGCCCTTTATCGAAGGACGGGTACTTAGTTTCCAGACGTCTGGTCAACTACATGACTTTATATTTAATTCACATTATTCCGATGTGCTTTTACAAATTTAATTCATTTCCCACAAAGTGTCAATATCTTTCCAAAAGGAAACTTATTAATTATACTATTCGCATAATATTACTTGTATTTGGGAGGTTTCTTATGCGTACTGCAACACGCCAAATGAAACTATCGGCTTATTTGGTCGGAACCGGCATGCACGTCGCCTCGTGGAGGCTGCCGCAGGCGCTCCCCGGCGCCAGCATTGACATCGACTACTACAAAAAGCTTGCAAGAACAGCCGAGAAAGGTAAATTCGATATCGCTTTTCTAGCGGACAGTCTAGCAATTAATGAAGTCTCTCACCCGAACATTCTCAACCGCTATGAACCGATCACCCTGATCGCTGCGATGGCAGGCGCTACAGAGCGAATCGGCATTGTTGCCACGGCGTCTACCTCCTACATCGAGCCCTTCAACCTTGCCCGGCTGCTCATGTCCGTCGATCATATTAGCAAAGGCCGGGCCGGCTGGAACATTGTCACAACCCGTGATCTATCAGGCAACACTGCGAGAAATTTCGGCGCCGAAGAGCACCTTGAGCATGGATTTCGCTACCGGAGGGCGACTGAGTTTCTGGAAGTGGTACTTGGACTGTGGGACAGCTGGGAGGACGACGCTTTTATTTACGACAAGGAAAGCGGCGTGTTCTTCGATCGCAGCAAGCTTCATCGGCTCCAGCACAAGGGGGAGTTTTTCTCGGTAGAAGGCCCTTTGAATATCGCCCGCTCCCCCCAAGGACGCCCCGTACTCGTTCAAGCCGGCGTCTCCGATTCCGGCCAGGAACTCTCATCCCGGGTTGGAGAGGTTATCTTCTCGATCAAATACGATTTCGACGATGCAAAGGCTTACTATGACGCCTTCAAAAATAAAGTGGCTGCCGCCGGACGAAACCCGGAGCAGGTCTATATTTTACAAGGCATCTCGCCCATTATCGGCTCTACGGATGAAGAAGCGAGAGAGAAGAGAAACCAGCTGGAGTCGCTTATTCCCGAAGAAACCGGCATCGGCTTTTTGTCCGATTATTTTCACGGCTTCGCCGACCTTAGCGGCTTTTCCTTGGACGACCGGGCCAAAGATGCCGGACTAGACCGCCTCCCGATGACCAAAACCGATTACTTGAAACATCAGCCGATTATTTCCCGGATAAATCCGACGCTTCGCGAAGTATACTCCCTGCTCACCGGATCGTTCAGCGGCGATCATCTGGTCGGCACCCCGGAGAAGATTGCCGATACGTTAGAGCATTGGTTCCGGCACCGCGCCGCAGACGGCTTTATGCTGATGGCGCCTTCGTTGCCGGACGGATTGGAAGATTTCGTCGATCATGTCGTCCCGATCTTACAAAAGCGGGGCTTGTTCCGTACGGAATACGAAGGCACTACCTTAAGGGAGCATCTTGGCCTTCCGTTCCCGGTAAACCGCTACGTTTGATTCGGTGCTGCCAGCGATACATTAACGAGGAAGCCCGCGCAGCCTTTAAACATACAGAATTAGAGAAGCAAAAAGCCCAGGCAGCATGTCTGCTTGGGCTTACGGACTTTTGAAATCATTTATGCGGAACGAAACTGCCGCATTTCATTGCTGGATCGCTTTTCAATCTGTTTGACCTAATCCGGAAGTAAATGTACACGATGCGTGATCCAAAAAACTCGATTTATTTGCTTAGTTTTCGCGCAGCAAACTTTCTTATATCCTCGTTGCTGTCATATAAGCATTCTTTCAAAATCTCTTGGGGAAAAATTTTTCTCTTGGACATTTTCTGAATCAGAGTATTTCGGCAAGATGAACACAGTGTTTGTCTATAGCAGACAAGCTGTATTCACTTATTCCAGCAACCTTATATCAGCCGCTTTTACGTGACAAGGCAATCGTTCGTAATTCCCCATCTCTTTAATTATCGGATATATTTCCTGCAAAGCATCCTTATTCAGTCTTCCGATCGTTGAATACTTTACCATATCCTTAGATGTCACGCCTGAAAAGGCTCTTGCAAAATGATTAGTCGGCAATACTGCTGTTATTCCTATCCCGTAGTTAGCCGCCGAAAAAGGTGTGTATTCGCCGATTAGAATTTCACCTGCGTTGTTTATATTGGTTAAAGCACGATTCTCAGTTTCTTTATCACAAACAATCATCAAATGTTCTGGTGCAAACCAATTAATAAAATCAAAAGCTTCGTCAATATTTGATGCAACAACGACTGCCCCCTTACCCTTAGAACCAAAAACACTTTTTAAGTATTGTCTCCGTTTTTCTTCGACCTCGCCAATACATTTCCAAAGGAAAGTTTCTACTTTACGGGCAAGGTTTATAGAAGTTGTGACAAAAATAGAAGAAGAATCGGGACCATGCTCCCCTTCATTGATTAAATCATAAGCGATTTTTAACGGATCGGCAGTTTCATCTGCGAAGATTACACATTCGGTTGGACCGATGCCTAACACACTCTTTTTACCAAATGTCATTGCTACACTCATTGCCGCTGCAATTCCACCTGGTCCTGGTCCATAAATCCCATCAACTTCTGGAATGGAATTGGTCCCTTGTGCAAATCCAGCAATTATTGATACTCCGTTGCCGATCACAAATTGATCCGCTCCAGCAAGCTTTGCCGCCGCTACCGTTCCTTGGTCTCCAAGTCCATTTTGTAATGGGGGCATACCCACAACGATTTTCTTAACACCTGCTGTTTTTGCCGCTACAACCAGCATTATTGCAGTAGAAATTAAGGGTCCTTTCCTTGCTGGTATCCATATGCCTACTGAATCTAGGGGAACCACCTGTTCACCGATTACTGTTCCAGGTCTAATTTGCTTTTCCCACGTTTGCGGTAACATAGCTAAATTAACATCTCGCACATTTCTAATTGCTTGTTCTAAAGCTGATCGTAATGTTGGCGACAGCGAAGATATGCATCCTTCAACATAATCATTTGAAAGAACCAGCTCATTCAAATCAACTTCATCATACTTCGTTGTCAAACTTCTGATTCCTTCATCGCCTTTATCGGCCACCTCATCGAAAATTGATAACACTCCATTAAGCACCTCTCTGTTGAATAGCGTTTTATGTGTTTTGAACCGCTCTGTAAGTAATTCATTCTGTTCTGGAACCTCGAATATAATGCTTGAATTTTGCATCTCTTTCTACCTCCATTTTTTTATAAACAAAAAGAGCCACGTAGGATAAAAAATACCTACATGACTCTCATGCTTCAAGTCCGTAGGTATAACGCCAATAAGCGTTTGTACCTACGGAAAAATTCCGTAATACAAACGCCTAACTATGATGATGGTTATAGGATTTTGTTAACACAGATATAAAACAGTTCATTTTTGATATCCCCTTAACCTCACTTGGATATATTATAAATTGCAAACCAACTATTGTAAATAGTTACCATAACATCCTCATAATGCATATAATTCTATTCGTCATGACAGTGCAATGATCACTATCATGACGAAAGCAAAAACGCCGAATGAGATGTGCAATGCGAACTTGCCACATCTCATTTTCGAATCATCAATATGACCGACTCCACATGGCTTGTCTGCGGGAACATATCCACCGGCTGCACCCACTCTAGCCGGTAGCCGCCCTCAGTCAGCACCTTGACGTCCTTGGCAAGCGTGGACGGATTGCAGGACACGTACACAAGCTTGGACGGCTGCGCTTTTACAATTGCTTGCAGCAGCGGCAGTTCGCAGCCTGTGCGGGGCGGGTCAACGACCACGACGTCGGGGCGCACGCCGGTTTGCACCCATTCCGGCAGCACTTGCTCGGCACGCCCCTCATAAAAGCGGGCGTTGTCCACGCCGCTCGTGCGGGCGTTATCCCGCGCATCGTGCACCGCTTCCGGGATCAGTTCGATGCCGCGGACTTCACCCGCATGAGGGGCAAGCCATAAGCCGATTGTGCCCGTGCCGCAATACGCGTCGACAACCAGCTCGTTGCCTTTGAGCGATGCGGCTTCCTGCACGACATTGTAAAGCTTGACCGTCTGCTCCGGATTCAATTGGAAGAATGCTCTTGGCGACAACGCAAATTTAACGTTGCCCATCTGCTCGTCCAGCCGCTCTTTCCCCCACAGCAGTACCGTCTTGTCGCCAAAAATAACGGACGACTTGCCTTTATGAATATTTTGTGCCACGGTGACCACCATCGGCAGCCGCTCGCGCACCCGCTTTACAAGCAGACGGGCGTCCGGCAATCGGTCGGCTGCCGTTACAAACGTCAGTTGGACCCTGCCCGTAGTTTGAGCAACACGCGCAACGATCGTCCGCACCGTGCCTTCGCCCGTTTTTTCATTATAAATCGGAATCTGCATGTCAGCTAAAACTGCTTTGACCTCGTCCATCACTTTGTTGATGACGGGATCCTGAACCAAGCAGCCGCTTATATCAATCAGGCGGTGAGAGTCCGCCGCGTACAGGCCCGTAATGATCTTTTGCCCTTCTTTGCCGGCTTGCAGCTGGGCTTTGTTGCGGTACGACCAAGGATCGTCCATTCCAATGATTGGACGCATCGGCAGCTGCTGCATGCCGGCGTAACGCTGGAACGATTCGCGTACGATTTCTTCCTTCGCGCGCAGCTGCGCTTCGTAACTCATATGCTGCAGCTGGCATCCCCCGCACACATCGTATACATCGCAAGGCGGCTTGCGTCGGTCGGGCGACTTTTTCTCCAGCTCCACGATGTCAGCCTCCAAGAAACCCGGGTTCACTTTGGTGACCGCCGCTTTCACCACTTCGTCCGGCAGCGCTCCTTTTATAAAAACCGCTTTGCGCTTGTAGTAGCCTACGCCTTCGCCGTTAATGCCAATCCGCTTAACCGTCACGACAATGCGGTCGCCGATGTGCAGCTCTTCCGCACTGCCGGCCGCAGCGGCAGAAGACGGCCGCCGCGAAGAAGACGAGGAAGAACCTCTCTCTGCAGCCGCTGCCGATAAATGCTGCGGCGGCTGCGCACCGGAGATACGCCCGGACGGGCGTCTGTCAGCAGAACTGCGCTGTCCTTGTTTACCGGACGGACGCTGTTCAATAGAAGAGCGCGGCGGCTGCGTACCGGAAGAGCGCGCGCTTCCCGCCGAGCCGGAATGCTTGCCGGATGGCTCGCCGCTTGCTGTTTCGCGCGCATATGGTTTTTTACCGCCGGATGGCGCGTCATGTACCGTTTCGCGGTCAAACCGCTTCTTGCTGCCAGAAGCAGGGGTGCCTGCCGTCTCGCGACCGTACGGTTTCTTGCCGTTTGCAGACTTGAAGCCCTCCTGCGTTCTGAATGCTTGTGGCGCATTCGTGCGGGAAGGCTCCTGCGCCTTGGACGCCCGGGGCGCCCGCTCGCGGGAATCCCCGGCCTGTTTGCTTTGTATGTCAGTTCCTTTGGAGGAACGGTTATGCTCTTTCATCGGATACGATCTCCATCCTAATAGATTTCGTGTCCACTATAACACGCCCGGTGCCAATTCGCCACATGGACGACCTTAATCATGGCGGCAATAAGCGCAACTGTCTCGTGAAAAGCTGCCGGCAGCCGTCGCAAGCTTCTTAAGCATTTTCATGAATCCTCTCCCTGCGGTTGGTCAGGCAGTCGGCATGCTTATTTATTGTAGTGAAAGAGGTACCAAAGCCGTGTTTGGGTAATGTTAGGACTTATTGCGGTTTTTTCAGATTATTCGAAGCCGGGACTGCCGCTCCCGGGGAAAATGCGCTACACTGGCCGTGTAGGGTTCAGCTTGGCTTGAATCATGATCTGACATGAAGGAGTGAACGGGAATGAGCAATATCGGCGTATGGGAAAATGCCGAACCCGGCGTGAAGCGCTGCATCAAGCAGCCCGGGGAACAGTTGATGATGATGGAGGTCCATTTCGAACCTGGAGCGGAAGGGTACGAGCACAGCCATCCGCATGAGCAGATGAGCTATTGCATCAAAGGAAAAATCGCATTCCGCATCGACGGCGTCGAAACCATTATCGCTGCAGGCGAAACGATCTCTATTCCAGGCGGCGCGAAGCATGGCGTCACAGCGCTGGAAGCTTCGGTATTGCTGGATGTTTTTACGCCATTGCGCGAGGATTTGTTGAAGCGGTAATCGGTTCCGCTTATGCGGGTCAACGCCTAAGCGGATGAACAGCCTGACGGCCGCAAGCCCTACTGCTGATGCGATTGCAACGATCGCATCAGCAGGGCGTTTAAGCGGGCTTTTCAGAGAAAACCGGCTCTATTCAAGATCCGCCTGTTCCTTCAGCCGGTAGCTCACAAAAGCAAGCTTCCGGCTGTCCGGCGACCAGGAGTTGACGTTAATCGTCCCTTGTCCGCCAAACAGCTGCACAAGCGTCCGGTAACCGCCGCCGGAGCTGGGCATAAGACGGATCTCGACCTGCTTGTTGGCAGGGTGATCGTTTGGCGACACATCGCCTTTTTTATACACGAGATAGGCTACCGTCTCACCGTCCGGCGATACATGAGGAAACCAGGCGTTGCTTTCGTCAAACGTCATTTGCGACTGCTCGCTGCCGTCCGCATTCATGCGCCATACCTGCATCAGCCCGCTCCGCGTCGAGTTAAACCAAATATGGCGGCCGTCCGGCGAAAATTCCGGACCGTCATCCAGCCCTTGCGTATGGGTCAGCTGCGTCTCCACGCCGCCCGCAGCCGGAATCGTATAAATATCGTATTGCCCTTTCCGCTCCGCGCAGTAAGCCAGCGTCTTGCCGTCCGGCGACCAGCCGTGCAAATAGCTTGGCGCCATAGGCGTGATGAGCTGCGGCGCTCCGCCTTCAAGCGGCACAATATATATACGCGACTGTCCGTCCTCTTTCGTATGATGGCTGACGGCGACACGCGCCTGATCCGGCGATAAAACATGGTCATTATTGCAGTGATCGGCATACCCCGAATCGATAGCCGCATACGTCCCCGAAGCAAGATCAAACGAATACAGCAACCCGCCGCTGTTAAAAATAAGCCGTTTCCCGTCCTTAGTCCAATTAGGCGCTTCAATCAGGCTGTCAAACTCGGCAAGCGTCTGGCGTTCGCCTGTAGCGGTATCCACTGTTTCCAGTATGCTGATGACATGGCGCTGATCCATATGATGCGGGTTTGGAAGCTTGTTCAACATTGCAGTTCCACCATCCTGTCTGATTTTTTCAAGAAAAACTGCTGCTTGTCTTTACTGCTTGTCCGATTCCAATTGCTGCTGCAGCTCCGGCTCCAGCTTCAGCTTCTCTACGAACGGCACATCCGCCGGGGCAAAATGAAACAAACCCAGCTCCCCGCGTGTAATCCAGCGGCAGTCGTCATGGTCAGCCAGCTTCATATCGCCGCCTCCATATACCGCTTTGTAAGCAATCAGGCGAATCGCGGCCGCCTCATAACGATGCTCATTAACGCCAAAATAAACGTAAGGGCGGATTCGAATGCTCATTTCCTCCTGCAGCTCCCGTACAAGGCAGCTTTCAGCCGTTTCGCCCGGTTCGAGCTTGCCGCCCGGAAATTCCCACAAGCCCTCCTGCGATTTCCCCTGCTTCCTCCGGGCAATCAGAAGCCGGCCATCTCCGTCTTCAATAATAGCCGCCGCTACTTCGATCATTCCTGTCACATCCTAACCGGGTGTGCAGCTTGTCCCGGAATTGATTACGTTTCCATTATACATAAGTTTACAGCTTGTAGAACGGCATTCCGTATATTGTTCCTGTTATCATTTCGGGCGGCTGTAGCAAAAAGGAACCCCGCTAGAGACGGAGGTTCCTTTTTTTGTTATATCACCATTTTAACCGATTAGCGTCCAGACACCGGCTTGGCCCGGAATTTCACCTTTGGTCCACCATTTGGCTGCATAGGTATGTCCCTGGTAGATGACTTTGTCGCCGCCGTTGTATGCCTTGGAGCTGTTCCAGGCTTGAACGGCGCTGGAGGAGACAGGTGTCCAAACGTCGGATATATCCGGACGTTCGCCTTGCGTCCACCAGCCGGCTTTATAGGCGATGCCGTTATATGTGACCGTGTCGCCTGCCAAATAAATACGGGTGCCATCCCACGTTCCTGTTGTTCCTGCGGGCGGTGCAGCCGCTTTTGTCGTTACCGTAAGCGGCGCGCTTGAATCGGAACGGTTCGCTGCCGCATCAAGCGCAATGACCGTATAGACATAAGATGTGGAGGCGCTTAGCCCGCTGTCCGAATAGCCGGTTGAAGCGGTGGATCCAATCAGTTTGCCGTCGCGGTAAACTTCGTATTTTTGGACACCGGCATGATCTGTGGAAGCCGTCCATTTAAGGCTTACAGCCGTTTCCGTCACATTGCTTGCGGTTAATCCGGCTGGTCGGGACGGTGCAGCCGTATCCGGAGCAGGAGCTGCTGCCGGCAAGGTGCTTGTCGTTACCGGCGCACTGGCCGCCGAACGATTGCCCTTACGGTCCACGGCGGTAATGGTATACGAATAAGTTGAACCTGCTTGCAAACCAGTATCGGTATAGCTCGTTCCGGTTGAAGTACCGACTACCTTGCCGTCCCGGCTTATTTCATAATTGTTAATGCCGGCCGAAGCCGTTGATGCTGCCCATGACATGGTTATGCTGTTCTCCGAATGGCCGGAGCACCAGACACTGGACGGAAAGTCCGGGAGCACGACAGGATCGGGTTCCGGGTCCGGCGTTGCCGTCCCGCCTTGCGTCAAATTCACATCAATCGCCTGGTAAAAGGCATTACCGGTGTCCCCAATCTCCCATACTCCCAAGATGATATAGTAGCCGGTGCGGTCTGTCGGCACATTGCAGGTATGGGTCACCGTCATCGCCGGCTTCACATTCCCGCCGTCTACCGTACAGAAAGGTTTTGTCTCCAGCTGGTCGCGGGTAAGCGGCTTATTCGGGTCCCAGCCCTTCTTTGTAATGTAATACTTCCACCCTTCCGTCGCATGATTAGCTGTGAACGTCCAAGTAAACGTATTAACGCCGCCTTGCAAATCGACTTTCTTCCAGCGGTCAGCCGTTTGAGCATCCAATTCCGCGTATTTTCCCGCGCCGGCGATCTGTCCGTCAGCCGGTCCCGATTCCGGGAAATGGCCAACGCCTTCTACGCTTTGCGGTTCATATTGGATCGCTCCGCAATTTTTATTCGCCCCTTGCTGGCACAGCAGCGTCCGGCTCGCCGGCGATGAAATGTAGCCGTGGGCCGAAGCCTTGCCGGCGAATACCAGCATACACGCTACCGCAGCTGCAATAAAACTTGCGGCGGCTGCCAGCTTGAGCAAGCGGCCGTAAGCTGGCAGCCCCCAAGCCGTTGATTGTGTCACATTCATGTCGAAACTCCTCGCCTATTAAAATAAAATGGATGTTTCCAATGATAACCAACGGCAAGAGAGCCATCCAGATTCCAAAGGCCTGGTAGCTGCTGCTTGGCAGACCATAAGCAAAATCCTTGTATATGCGGCGGCCGGCAGGACAGAATTGCTGCGAGAGTCATAGCTCCAGGCCCGCATTCGATCAACAATCGTTATTATTGGAATAATTTGTATTTAAAATAAATGCTTAAAAATAGTTCCGACACCTCTATTGGCGGAAATTAGATACGCGGCGGTTCCTATCTTTTCTACTGAATTGGCTCTGTGGACCTGACCGGCCTCTTGTAAAAAATATGCGATATCTCCTCATATAAACAGCAAGAACCCCCCGGAATCATCATCCGAGGGGCTGCCATACAGCAACGCCCCGGACCTGAATCCCAGGGCAAACGAAACTTCGCTGCCGCAATCAATATCGGGGCCTTCTGCAGCTGCAGCGCAAGCCCTTGCTCCGACTCGGCCATGTCGGCCTGAAGCAATGTATTCAATTTGCCGCGCCGGCAAATGCGGTCTCAATCCTCTTCAGCAGGATCGCTTGGATTTCAGAAGAAAAAGCGGCGATAACTTTCATCTACTCTGGCGGCGGCTTCCTTCTTCATTCGATAACAAGCCTTTCAACCGGTTTGAAGCCTGTTGTTTTTACAAATTTCATGTTATGAGTAAAGTTTTGCATCGAATCGGAACAATCAATTGCATCAAAATGGAGCTTGTTCAATGTAGGCCGATCTATTTTCACCGAAAGAATGGTAACATGCTCCATGTGGCCCGTACTCGAATTGATCTGATGATCCATCGCATGTATATATACTTGTTCAAAAGGTAATATAGCGAACATATCCCGGGCAATGCGCAGCACGCAGCTGCAAACATAATCCTGATATAAATCAAAATAAGCTGTTTTTGTCATAGGCTTAACGGAGACTTTCCCCGTTTTTGTAAGGCTTTTTGTTTCTTTTGGAATCACATTTTCCGATCGGACATCAAAGTCCACTTCAAGCGTTGAAGCATTTTCGATAAAAAACTCAAAGCCGCTCCCAAAATCACTTAAATCATCCAGAGGCGACATTTCTTCAATTACTTTCAAAAATTCATCCGGGTTCCCTGCCGTAATTTGCATTGCCGTTGTGATCATATTGTTCCAAGAAGCATAGTCTTCTTGATCTTCTAATGCGGCCTGGATCACTTTCTCATGAAGCTTCACCCGCTTCTTCTCATCGAGCTTAAACCAGCGCTGAAACATTGTTGGCTTAAACCTATCGAGTTCCCGCTGCGCCGCCCATTCTTTAGGCCCTTTGTCACCCGGCTGAAATGGCGGGGCGGTTTGCTTCAAATCTTCCCAGTCTATCGTCTGATCACATTCCTTATGAATCGATTTGATCATGTCCACCTGATTTTCAAACAGCTCTACTTCATACTGCGCCCGTTTGAAAGCTTCCAGCTTCTCATAATGCTTTTGCTGCCTCATTAACTCACTGCGCCGCTGATATGCCTGGCTCCTATAACTGCGGCCGGATCTGGAACTCACCGAATAGGACATGCCCGTTCCTGGAATGCCGATGGTAGCACGGCCGCCGGTCCGTGAATTGATGCTGTAACGAAGTCCCCTGCCGCCAAAGCTGACGCCCATGCTTTTCGTCCCCATATTCAACCGCACGCCCGGTGCAATTTTGAAGCTTTTTCGAAAACGAAATCCCATCGCTATTCTCCTTTTCAGATTCAAGTAACTTTCTAGTTTATGGTTCTATTTTACTACGCGAACAAAAACAGGCAACAACCCTAATCAAAAAGACGGCGGCAGGGAACCGCCCTTTTGGCCGCGGCGCCAAGCTCTAGTGATCTCTTTGCCGTTAATCCTGCCCGAATAACCCGGCTCAAACTGGCCAAAAAAAAGGCTTTGCCCGCTCCTAATCGAGCGGGCAAAGCCTTTGGCGTGAACAGCGCCGTTTCCAAAATTTCGTCGTACGAAGCGGCAGAAGCGATAGAAGCTTACTCCGCCTCCAAACGCCGAAGCGCCATCATTGCCGCTCCGCAGGAAGCATCCTGTTTAGCCATCACGCACTGCAAATCCGGGTATTGCTGCCGGAGCAGCTCCAGCAAACGCTCTCTTACGGCGGCGTGATGGACCAAAATGCCTCCTGCCAGCGCAAGCTGGCCGCTTTGCAGCGACAAGCGCTTAGCAACAGGAACAACCAGTTCAAACAATGCCGCCGCGCTGCGTTCCGCAATAGCGATGGCTGCCGCGTCCCCTTCTTCGCACAACTGTATCAGCAGCGGCGCAAGGGCGGCGATTTGCCTTTTGTCCGTTTGCGGATTGTACACGAAGCCGATCAGCTCGCGAACGTTTGCCGTCTGCAACCCAAGCTTGCGGTATACGCGCGGCGCAATCGCCTCATTCGCCAGCCTGCCGTCGGCGGCCTTCAGCACAGCCGCGATCAGCTCGCGGCCGATGCTGTAGCCGCTGCCTTCGTCGTCTATGAGGTAACCTCCGCCCCCGGACCGGTGCACAGCGCCTTCCCGGTTTCGCCCGTAACAGATCGAACCGGTGCCGGCAATCAGGATCATGCCCGCTTCCCCGTCCAGCGCGCCGGCTAAAGCCGTCTCCTGATCGCCGGTAATCGTCAAGCCTCCGGCATAACCGGCTTCCCGAACCATCGCGGTCAGCTTGACCGCCACCGACGGATTACTGACGCCTGCGGCTCCGATGCACAGCTGGACGCAGCGCTCAAGCCCGCCGCATATTTCGCCCATTGCCGCCAGCATTTCGCGGATGCTGCCCCGCACCTCCGCTTCCCCGCGGCCGTTCAGGTTAATCGCTCCGGAAGCAAAAGCGTGCACAACCGTACCCGATTCGTCCATGATTGCGACGGCGGTTTTCGTGCCGCCGCCGTCCCAGCCGGCTACATACTTCACGAAACATCACGCTCCAGCTTTTTTTAACCTTGCAAACGCAAGGCCAGTTTCCCCGACGGGACGAATGTCCCGCTTAATACGCCGGTCAGCGACTCCAGCGTCAGCGCCGTGTAGTCAAACGCTGCAATGCCGCTGTAATCGCCTTCCAGCAGCTCCAGATCGTACGGCTTGCCAAGTGCGACGGCCGTCACGCGCCGGCCGGAAGCAATCAGCCTGCGCGCCAGCTCCAGCTGGCCGGGATGGTTTTGCGCGTTATACAAGCCGATAACGGCATGCGCAAAGCTGCTTGCCGCCTCCAGCGCCTGCCCGATCTCCGCTTCGTCCGGGTCGATGCCGGTTATCCGGTAAGCCGCCGAAAAGGCTTCGCCCATCGCTTTCGGAAAGCACAACCCTTGCTGCATTTCGTTAGCCGCCCGGTCCGGCCGGAACGGGTAGCAGCCGAGAAACACGGTGTCTGGCGCTGGCGCGGCAACCGGCAGCAGGCTGCCCTTGACGAGGCAAATGCTGTCGAGACTGATGCCCTGCGCCGCCCGGCGGTGAGCCTCGCTCCCCGCAGCCGATACGTCCGCCGACAGGTCTGCTTTGTATTTCCGCTTGTAATGCAGCACCTTCTCCACCGCTTCGTCCACGATGGCTTCCGGCAGCCCGCCGCTGAGGACCGCCTGCTCGATCCGTTCCGCGGCCGCCCGCACAAGCGACGGCGTATGGCTGACAAACACGAGATGGACGCCGGCTTTCAGCGCGCCAACCGCTCCCTCCGCCGTGCCGTAATACGTCTGGATCGCCTCCATCTCCAGGCAGTCGGACACAATCAATCCTTGGTAACCCAATCGGCCTTTCAATAGATCGGTCATAATCGTCCGGCTCATCGTCGCCGGAACCCGCTCCGCTTCCAACTCCGGGAACAAAATATGCGCGCTCATGATGCTTTCCGCTCCCTCTTCGATTGCCCGTATAAACGGCCGCAGCTCCAGCTCCGCCAGTTTCTCCAGCGTTTTGTGAATGATAGGCAGCCCCAGATGGGAGTCCACCTCCGTATCGCCATGCCCGGGAAAATGCTTCAAACATGACATTACGCCTTCGTCCTGCAGCCCTTTCATCATAAGAAGGCCATACGTCTCGACCGTCTCCGCCGTATCCCCGTACGAACGCACGTTGATTACCGGATTGTGCTTGTTATTGTTAATGTCCAGTACAGGCGCCAGATTGAAATTAATGCCCAGCGCCCGAAGCTCGCGCGCGGTCAGCCTGCCTGCGGCGTAGGCGTTCTCCGGACGGCCGCTCGAAGCAATCGCCAGCGCGCCCGGCACGTTCGCGGCGTCCGCCGGAAGCCGCGTTACCCGGCCGCCCTCCTGATCAATGGAGATAAAGGCCGGCAGGCCGGTCCGGTCCTCGATCAGCCGGTGAAGATCGCTGCACAGCCGCTTCAGCTGCGGGATATTTTCCGCGTTGTAGCTAAACAGGATGACATTCCCGATTTTATAATCCTCAACGAGCCGTTTAAATTCTTCGGATATTTCCGCCCCGGGAAATCCCGTTACGATCAGCTGGCCGATCTTCTCGCGCAGCGTCAGCTTGTTCATGGTGGCTATCACTCCTCGTACAAATGGTACTCCCGCTTCTGCTCCGCAAACGCCCGGCTTTCCGCCTCATACCGTTCCAACAGCTCCGCCGGACGAATGGATTCGTCGCGGTACAAGCTGTCCCCGCCAAGCAAATCGATAAACGGACGCGAGCCCTCGCGGATCGGCGGCAGGAACGAAAACGCCTCATACCGCTCTTTCACCGCATACAAAAGCTTCACGCCCGTCTCGAGCGGGCGAACGGCCCGCCAGTCCGTCACATGCAGCTGCACCCCGCCGCATTGCTGTCCCTCATGCTTCGAGGCTGCCGGCTTGAAATAAGCCGGGCGAAACCAGACGCCGGGCAGCCGCATCGCGTTCATCTCGTCCGTCAGCCTCTCGGCATCCATATATGGCGCACCGATCATCTCGAACGGAAAGGCAGTTCCCCGTCCCTCCGACAGATTGGTTCCTTCGAACAGGCAAGTGCCCGAATAGAGCAGCGCTGTCTCGAACCGCGGAATGCCAAGCGAAGGATGAATCCACATCGCACCCGTATCCGGGAACAACATGCCCCGCTTCCACCCGCCGCAGCGGACGACATGCAAATCGGCTTTCCAGCCCATTTGATCGTTCGCCATAACTGCAAGCTCGCCCGCAGTCAGTCCGTAGCGCACCGGCAGCGGGTAATGCCCGACGAAAGAGCTGAACTCCGGCTTCAGCACATTGCCCTCTACCGTAACGCCGCCCAGCGGATTTTGCCGGTCCAGCACAACGAACATTTTGCCGGCTTTCGCACAGTCTTCCAAAGCAAGCAGCATCGTCGATATAAACGTATAATAACGAACGCCCACATCTTGAATGTCGTACACGACCGTATCGACAGCGTCCAGCATGTCCGGCGTCAACCGCTTCGATTCTTTGCGGTACAAGCTGTATACCGGCACCCCGGTTGCCGGATCCGTGTAGGTATCTACCATGCCGCCTGCCGGGATGTCGCCGCGCACGCCATGCTCGGGCGAAAAAAGCGCCGCCAAATGATAGTTCTCGTGCAAAATTCGGATCGTCGTCTTCATTTCGGCGTTCAGGCCCGTCGGTGAAGTAATCAAGCCCAGCCGTTTACCTTTGAACAGCTTCCCTTCGCTTGCAATTCTGTCGATTCCGTTCCGGATCATGCCGCACGCTCCTTTACAGTTCGGACTGCCGCACGCGCATCGTTTCCGGCGGGATCATAAACGTCTCCGCATACAGCTTGCGGGCTTCGATGCCGCGTACGCGCGCCAGATGCTTGTAGTACTCGAGGTAAGGGAACGATCGGCTCCCCGTTACGAACCAATGCCGCGAAACGGCCTTCTCCCACAGCTCGAAAGCAGCCTGGTCGAAGTCGATATACAGGTATGGCTTGTAATCGACCGCATCCTCCCAGTTTTCCGCATAATACAGCTTTGCCGCAAAATGAGCCGGCAGCTCCCGCTTCAGCGGAGCCAGCGCCGCGTAATACCGGGCATCGTTCACGATCAGATGCGTCGTGTTATGGTCTTTATGCATGCTGCTTTTAAAATGGGTAATGATGACGTTTGGCTTCACCGCGCGAATGACGTCGCATACCTGCAGCCGGTTTTCCTCGTTATCCTGCAGCTCTCCGTCGGGCGTATCCAGCACGATCGCTTCGCCGCCGAGCAGCCCGGCAAACTCCTTTGCCTCGCGCACCTTCTGCTCCCGGTATTCGCCAACCTCGCGTCCGGCCGGCACGCCGCGCTCGCCTGCAGTTAACGCCAGCGTGACGATGCGGTCTCCCTTCAGCGAATGGCTGGCCAGCACGCCGCCCGCCGTCAGCTCCATATCGCCGACATGGCCGCCGATGGCGAGGATCGTTAACTTCTGTTCATTCATAGGTAAGCTCCTTTCGCATAACCGCAAAATGTTTGACTGTCCGGAAGCCTGCCTTCTCGTAAATGCGCGCCGCCGGATTGCTTTCGCCCGTGTAGAGCGACATATACGGCGTTCCGATGCTGCGGAAAGCTTCGCACAGCTTGAAAAACAGCAGCGTCCCGAGGCCATGCCCCTCATGATCCGGGTGCACGCCGATCCCGGCAAAATACCCCCGTCCGCTTGGCTGGCGTATGACGGGACCTGCAAAACCAACCGCCTTCCCGTCTTTCGCAGCAAAAACGACCGGCGTACCGTCCGCCTCGCTTTGCATGATCTCCTTCATCCATAGCGGATTGCCCAGCGCCGCCAGCATCTCCTGCACGTTTTCCAGCTCCCCGTGGGCGAACACGCCCGTCCGGTACCCTTTCACAGCAGCAGCCCGCTCCTTCGCGCGAACGTCCTCCGGAACGGCAAAACCAGCCAAGTCCAGGTACATCGCCTGTTCCTTGGCCCGTTCAATGTAGCCGCGCCCGAGCAAAGCTTGATGCAGCAAGCTGCCAGCCGGGACGCCCGGCGCATTGTTATGCTCATGGCGCGGAGTGCCGGGGATGAGCCATGCGAGCTGCATCGGATTAAAAAAAAGCACCTCCGCCTGCGTTTTGCCCAGCTCGGCAAACCGGCGCTCCAGCGCCTCGAGCAGCACTTCGTAGTTAGCGGCGGCCTGATGTTCTTCGCTTAGCACTACGCAGGTGATATACCCGGCTTTATCTCCAAGGGGCAGATCGCTGCCCGTACAGCCGCATGCAAAACCGGCGGCTGTCCCTTCCTCCAGCAGCACAAACGCCGTGCCGGGATCAAAATACGGATGCGCCGTAAATGCCATCCGAAAGCCTTCCGCGTCCAGCTCCTTGTAGCCGTCACGGACCGCTTCGGCATTCCATAACGCTATAACCTCTTCCGCGTATCGGTCATCCCATGCTGCAAGCATCTCTCTCCCGCCTCCCCGTAGTATCCGCTCCCGCATGCTTCGCATTTTCAGCGTGCGCGAGGCAGCTTGCGCATTGCTCCGCTGCACGTGCATTGCACCGCTGCACGTGCATTGCACCGCTGCATGCGCGAGCTGCCGCCGTTTACGGCCGGCAGGGGTATGCTATTTTCCCCATGACGGCAGGACGCTTTGCGCCCGTAACCGACGGCAAATTGTTCGGCTGCCCCGCCAGCGCGTAATCGGCCAGCAGCGCAAAGGCAACCGCCTCTTTGGCGTCGCTGCTGCGGCCCAGCTCCTCCTGCGTTTGCACCGGCACGCCAAACGTCGCCATCTCCCGCTTCAAAAGATCAAGCAAAGCGGGATTATAGCTGCCCCCGCCGCCAACGATCAGCGCATCTGCGGCATAGCGGTTTATAACGTAACGCCGGTACGCATCGCCAATCGACCAGGCAGTCAGCATCGTCACCGTCGCGATCAGATCTTCGGCGGACAAGCCGTTGTCCTGCCCGTAAGCGGCAACCTTCTCTACATATGCCGCTCCAAAACGTTCCCGGCCGGTCGACTTCGGCAGCGGCTGCCGGTAATACGGCTCCCGCTTCAGCTCCTCCAACAAAGCCGCGTTAACGCTGCCCTTGCGCGCCAGCGCGCCGCCTTTATCCATCGTCATACCGGGAATCAGCTTCGACACAAGCCCGTCGATCAGCATATTGCCCGGGCCGGTATCGAAGGCGATTACCTCATCTGCACCGCAGCCCGCAGGCAAGACGGTCATGTTGCCGATGCCGCCGATGTTTTGCAGCAGCAGCGTCCGGTCCCGCTCTCCATACAGCACATATTCGGTGAATGGGACAAGCGGAGCGCCTTGCCCGCCGGCCGCCATATCCGCCGCGCGAAAATCGGAGACGCACGGGATGCCCGTACGGGCGGCAATGACCGCCCCTTCCCCGATCTGCACGGTAAAAGCGATGTCATACCCCGCAGCAGGCTCCGGCTCCGGCGCATGCCAGATCGTTTGGCCGTGCGATCCGATCACCGCAATGTCGGCCGCCGCAAGCCCGGCTTCCGCGATTACGGTCAATGCCGCTTCCGCATACAATTCGCCAAGCAGGACGTTCATCCGGCCGACCCGGTCCACTGTCGCGTAACGCGGATCAAACAGCGCAAAAATCTCGTCCCGGATCACAGACGGGTACGGCATATTCCGAAAGCTAACCAGCTCGGCCAGCGGCCGCCCGTCCGGCGATGAGCCCATTGCAACCACCGCCGCGTCGATGCCGTCAACGGAGGTGCCGGACATCAGCCCGACCGCATAACGCGGACGGGCGGCATTTTGCCCCATATCCATAGCCGGCATCTACCCTTTCACCGCCCCGACCGTTACGCCCTCAAGAAAATATTTCTGCAGGCTGAAGAACAAGATGAACATCGGAACCGCCGAGATCGTCGCCCCGGCCATCATCGGCGCGAAGTAAGTCGTATTGGCGAAACGGAAGCTTTTCAGCCCTACCTGAATCGTTTGCATATCCATCGTGTTCGTTACGAGGAACGGCCAGAAGAAGGTGTTCCAGCTTTCCATGAAGGTCAGGATTGCCATGACGGCCATAACCGTTTTGGACAGCGGCAGGATGATCCGGAAGTAAATATGCAGCTGGCTGCAGCCCTCTACTTTGGCGCTTTCGATGATTTCCGTCGGGATCGACGAAATGAACTGCTTGGACAAGAAGATGTTGTACACCGTCACAAGACTCGGAACAATTAGCGCCGTATATGTGTTTTCCATTTGAAAAATATTGACAATCAGAATGTACAGCGGCACTTGCGTCACCTGATAAGGAATCATCATGGCGCACAGCAGCATCGCAAATAAAACGTTGCGGCCTTTAAAGCGGATCTTGGAGAATGCGTAACCTGCGAGGCTGGCAAAAATCACATTGGATACCGTAACGCAAGCCGCTACGATCAGCGAGTTGCCCAGCCACCGGTACGAATATTCGCTGTAATCGAAGAAAAAGCGATAGGACGCGAGCGTAAACTTGCTTGGCCACAGCGTATAGCTGGCCGCGCCCGCTTCCACCGGATCGCCGAAGGACGAGATGACCATGAAATAAATCGGAAACAATGTCGCCAAAGCAAAGGCAAGCAATACGAATACAATAATTCCGTTCCGCATAAAAAGCAGCGATTTGTGGGTCGCGTGTTGTTTGAATAACGCCATAAGCCTTTATCTCCCTTCGCCTAATATTCCACGTCATTACCAAGGAACTTAAATTGGACAAAAGAGATGACGGCAATAATAAGCGTTAATACGAGCGCTTGCGCGGATGCTTCGCCGAATTCGAAATATTTGAACGCATTGTTGAAGATGAGCAGCCCGACCATCGTCGTGGCATTGTCCGGCCCGCCCCCGGTCATCAGGTACGCATTCTGGAACACCTGGAAGGAGCCGATGATGCCTGTGACCAGCAGGAACAATGTCGTTGGTTTCAGAAAAGGAAGGACAATAAAGCGGATCTTTTGCATAAAGGACGCGCCGTCCAGCTCCGCTGCCTCGTAATAGCTGTTGTCGATGCCCAGCAGAGCGGCCAAATAAATGATGATGCTTGTTCCGTGGCTGGACAGCCAGGCCATAAACACAAGCGAAAACATCGAAGTGGCGCTTGTGCCAAGCCAGTTCTGGTTGCTTCCGCCAAAGAAGCCGACCAGCTGGTTCATAATGCCGGATTGCAGCGGATCAAAAATCCAAAGCCATACGACCGAAAGCGCAACGCCCGATGCGACGGCCGGTAAGTAATACACCGCTTTAAACATCGTTTGCATCCATTTTCTCAGCGGCAAAATAAGAATGGCGATCGCAAAGGACAGCAATAAGCTGACCGGCACGGTAAGCACCGTGTACACAATCGTGTTTTTGACCGATTTCCAGAACAAAGCGTCGTTCAAAGAATTGATGTAATTGTCGATGCCAATATAAGTAGACCCCAGCGGCTTGTAGTCCTGAAAGCTGATCATGAACGCGTTAATGACCGGATAAGCCGTAAATAACGCAAATACAACAAGAGCTACCGCTATAAACGCATACGCCCAAGCACTGTCGCCGCCAAACATTCGTTTCCGGATCGTTTTTGCCAAATGAGCCATCGTGCAGCCCCCTTTCTCTCGGGTAGAGCCGGGCAGCCGGGAGAAGCATTCAAGCTCCCCGCGGCCGCCCGCCGTGATCCATTAATCTTCTACAACGCCGTCCTTGCCGAATTTCTTAATGGCGGCGTCTTTTACCGCGTTGTACATATCTTCCGGCGTAATCTCGCCGGCCAGCAGCGCCTGGAATTTCGGAACGATCACTTCGTCCTCCAGCTTGATTGCTTCCGCACCAAGATCCGTCGGGATGTCCGGGCGGGCAGGCGACGCGATCGACTGCAGGCGTTGGGAGGCGGCTGCGTTATCCGGATCGCGGTCGATGGTCAAGCCTTGCTCCGCATCTCTGCCGGACTGCGTAATTTGCTCCAGCAGCAGTTCGTTGTTGGTCGTAGCTGCGACTTTGCCGCTGGCCAGGTAATATGCCGCTTTCACTACATTCGCGACATGCTCCTGCGTTGGTTCCTTTTTGCCGCGGAACGTCACGTAACCGTCAACCGCTGCACTTGACACTGCTTCCGCGCCGGCAAAGGTCGGAACCGGGAGCACGACGTAATCGACCTTGATGCTTCCTTCCACCGCGCCGTCTTTCGCATCAATTTTGGCATTGTTTGCTTTGGCTGAGTTTTCGAAAGTGGCAAGCCCTTTGCCCGTAATCATCGTTTGGCCGGTCAGGAACATGTTCCAGCGCTTGCCGGCATCCACCGAGCTGATTTCCTTCGGCATCGAGCCATCGTCAATCAGCTCGCGTACCGCCTTCAGCACGGTCAAATAATTTTTGCTTGTGTACGCGTATTTCAAGTCTTTATTGAATGCAGCCGGCATGCCGGCGTTTTTGATCAGAATGTTCAGGTAGTCCTTTGCCGTTACGCCCGAGGTTGCGAACACGAAGCCGTAACGGGACGTTTTGCCGCCGCTGCTTACAACGCCTTTCTTAACCGCGTCGCGGAATTCCTCGTATGTCCAGCCGTTTTGCTGCACGCTTTTCCAGTCGATGCCGGCTTCCTCCAGGAACTGCTTGTTGCCGCCGATTGATTGGATGGACATGTAGGCCGGGAAGCCGTACAGCCCGGAGCCGTTCTTCATGTAGTTCAGCGGCGTTTCGTCGAAGTCGCCGACCATCTCCGGCGTCGCCGCCTTCGTAATGTCCATCAGCATGCCTTGCTCCACATATTTGGAAATGCCGTCGGAGCCGATAAAAGCGATATCCGGCGGGCTGCCCGCGTTCACCTGCGTATCGAGCTTTTGCGTAATATCCTCCCAGCTGGCCGGCTCGATCTTCAGCGTCAGATTCGGGTACAGCGCGTTAAAGTCTTTCTCCATTTGGTCGAAGTTGCTTTGATAATTTGCCGATACCGGCGGCAAAAGAGCGGTAATCGTGTCTTTGGCGCCGGCAGCCGCCGCGCCCGAGTTGCCCGACGGCGCGCTGGAGGCGCTGCCGCCGCCATTATTGCTGTTGTTGCCGGAGGAACAAGCGGATAAGGCCGTTATTGATACCGCTAAAGCCATTACGGAAGCAAATACGCGAAATTTGTTTGTCAAAACAATCATCCTTCCCCTCGTAGGTTTCGTAGATTTGGTTTTGCCTGGCTGCCGGACAACCTGATGATTACGCTCCTGCCGCCCGGATAGCCGCCTTCAGATTGCCGTCGCAGTCGTTCAGCGTCCGCTCGGCTTCTTCCCTGCCAAGCCCCGTCTGAATCATCATGATAGCCAGCTTGCAGTTCATCGACGCCAGCTGCAAGTATATGTTCGCCTGCGCATCGTCCACGCCCGTTGCCGCCTGGATGATGCGCAGCGAGCGGTCGAGCAGCTTCTTGTTGCTTGCTCTCAAGTCAACCATCAAGTTATTGTAGGTTTTGCCCAGCTTCACCATCGTGCCCGTCGTCAGCATGTTCAGCACCAGCTTCTGCGCCGTTCCGGCCTTCATGCGGGTAGAGCCCATAATGACCTCCGGCCCGACAACCGGCGCAATACAAACATCGCAATATTCGGTTAATTTGGATTGCTTGTTGTTGACGACGCCTATCGTTGCCGCCCGAGCTCCTTCGCTTTCTTTAAGCCCGCAATGACAAAAGCCGCACTCCCGCTGGCCGAAATGCCGATAACTGCATCTTTATCCGACACGCCGCAGCGCTCGATTAAGGCTACCCCCTCCTCCTCGCTGTCTTCAAAACCTTCCACCGCATTCCTTAACGCCGCATCCCCTCCCGCAATATACCCCTGCACCAGCATCGGATCGGTTCCGAAAGTGGGCGGGCACTCAGAGGCATCCAGCACGCCTAACCTTCCAGACGTGCCTGCGCCTATGTAAAACATTCTTCCATCGTTCTTCAGCTTCTGATGGAGAATGTCTACCGCCATCGCAATACGAGGAATTTCAGCGGCTACTGCAGCAGGAACCGTCTCATCCTCTTGATTAAAGAGGCGGAGCATTTCCTCCGTCGTGCACTCGTCAATCATTTTGGTATTCGGATTGATTTTCTCCGTTGTAAGCCCCGCAAGGTATTCGTCCATAAGCCTCATTCTCCTGCCCTTAGCGTGTCAATACTGTGTAAGAATTACTGACATCACTTTTGTTAGTCCTACTATAAATCTCACATCGTCCTCTGTCAATAGATTCTGAAATATAATTTTATATAGATATTTATTTTTGATTTTTTACGACAGAAATATAATAAAAAAACAGCGGCTCTCCTTCTTATGAATGAATGATCCGCTGCTTCCCGCTGCCGTTACCGGTGTTTGCCGGAGAGAACGTTATGCGTTTTGGCCAAATATTTTTTTACATGATGGTACTCCGCGCTGGCTACGCCGGCGAACAAAATATCGACGACGGTAAGCATGGCGATACGCGAACCCATCGCTCCGCTCCGGAATGTCAGCTCCGGCGTGGAGATGTGAAGCACAATGTCGGATTTTTGTGCCAGCTCGCTTTTGCTGTGCTTCGTAATTGCAATTGTCTTGCAGCCGTTTTTGACTGAAATATCAAGCGCTTCCAAAATATCCGACGTGCTGCCCGAGTTCGAAATGAACACTGCAACGTCTTCCTTGCCAAGCAATGCCGCCGCCGTCAACTGGCTGTGGCTGTCCGTGTAGGCCCGGCAAATTTTGTTGATGCGCAGAAATTTCTGCTCCGCGTCCTGACCGACCAGCCCTGAAGCGCCTACACCAAAAAAGGCAATCCGGCTGCACGCTCCGATCGCTTCTACAGCCCGCGCGATCTCCTCGCGGTCGATGACGCTAAGCGTGTCTTCGATTGATTTGCTGTTATTATGCGAAATGTTCGTAATAATCGTCGACAAGCTGTCGCCCGGCTGGATGTCGGTATATTGGTTTTTCTGCTCCTCGTCCATCGAACCAAGCGATGCCGAAATGCTTACGATAAAGCTGCGGTAGCCGCTGTAGCCCATCGTCTTGCAGAAGCGGAGCACCGATGCGTCGCTTGTTTTGCTTTGCGTCGCCAGCTCCTTCACCGACAGAAGCGGCACCTCCTCCAAATTATCCAGTATAAAATCGGCGACCATTCTCTCTACAGGCGTCAAGCTGAGTTTCATATCGCGAATTTTGATCAGTATGTTGTCGTTGATAGCCACTCTCCGCCTCCATCTTATGTTTATGAATTTTTACTTCACAAAATCACAACTATGGTGAAATATTTAATTACACTATAAGCCGTTAACACGCAATTGGCAATAGTTTCCGCAGAGATTGAAGCACACCGCTTGGCTCCCTGCATGAACTATTCCAATAGAAGCGGTTCTCCGTTTGGAGAGCCGCTTCTATTGGAATATCATATATGCACCCATCGTACTATTCCGAACTTAAGTCCCCTTGTTTGCGGAGACCGTCCTTCCTTCGGGATAAGAGCCTTTTACCCGTTGCGAGCCACCCGGAACCCTTGGTCGGGACCAATGCCGTTCGCTTCAAACTTGCCTTGGAAAGCGACCTCGCTGCTCGTAATGTCGCCGATCCAGCCGCCGCCCTTTACAACCCGGTATGTACCGCCGTCCTGGCCTCCGTACCAGTCCCAGCACCATTCCCTTACATTGCCGGACATATCGTATAGGCCCAGTTCATTCGCTTTCTTGCCCCGACCGCTTGAGGCTGGTCGTGATTGCTTTCAATAGCCGGCCAATTCCAATCGCCTGTTATAAAATGATCGCCGGCATTCCGCCAGTACCATACCGCCTCATCCGCACTATTGCTTCCGCTGTAGGTGTAGCTTTTGCTTTTTTGCCCGCCGCTTGCGGCGTACTCCCACTCCATCTCTGTCGGCAGCCGGTACCCGTTTGCGCCCGGATTCGTGGTTACGGTCCATTTTACGGTGTCGTTTGGACTTTGATTATGGGGGTCCTGTTTATTCTCATCAATCGTGTAATAAGGCTCCAAACCTTCTTTCAAGCTGCGATTGTTGCAATAGGCAACGGCGTCATACCAGCTCACCATCTGGACCGGCAGATTGCCGCCTGTAAACTGCGACGGGTTGCTTCCCATCACGTCCGTCCATTCTTTTTGCGTGACCTCATATTGGCCGATATAAAAGTCCGCCACCGATTTGCCGTAATAATTGGAATTGGTGTCTTTAAATGCACCGCCTTTGACCAAAACAAGACCGCCGGAGCTTGAAGCGTCCGCTTGGCCGGCAGACTGATCCGCATCCGTTGATTTTTGTTGTGCGCAAGCACTGGCCGCCACCATTAATGCAATAACAAGGAAGGCAAGCAGCTTTCTCATGACCAGGTCTCCTTTTAACGTAAAAATGAAATGACAAGCCTGTCGGCTTGCAGCAGCAGCGGAAACGCCGAAAGCCGTTTATTCTCTTGCGAGAAACGGCCTTGGGCGTTACCGGACTGATGATCAAGCTGGAACACACGATCGGGAAAGATAATATTCAAGTAGTATGCAGGCCTGAAACGAGTAAGGCTGACGGCCGCCGGTCCGGCCAGCCTTAGCGGAATTTTGCGCACTCCGCTACATGGACGAGCCGGCGCCGGTCTCTCCGCCTTCGCAGGCGGAGCCTGTTATTACCACACCGTTACGTTAGAGCTGCCGCTGCTCTGATAACCTTCTGTCGCCAAAATTTGATACGACCAGCTGCTGCCCAGATTCATGCCGTATTTTTTCCAGGCGTTTACGTGGTTGCTGAATGTAATGGCCACGTTGCTGCCGGTAGGGCGCTTCGATTGGCGCACGCTCCAGAACTGCGTAAAGGTTGCCGTTCCGTCGATGGAAGGCGCATTGGTGCGCGTAGATGTATAAATGTCATAAGTACCGCCATCGCTCGTCACCGTGCCTTTAAACGTGCCGGTAGGACGATATGTTCCCCATGTATCCACAACGTAATATTCAATCAGCGAATTTCTCGTCCAGCCGTAAAGCGACAAATAACCGTTGCCCGAAGGCGACCAGACACCCGCGTTATAGTTGATCGTGCGGGATGGCGAACCCGTATTCCAGCCTTTGCCGACAACAAAGTTGCCGCTGTTTTTCCACGTCACGCTGTAATTGCCGCCCGATCCGTTCGTTGCATTAACCGTGCCGCCGCCATCGGTCCAATTTTGCCAATAGTCCGTAGCTGCACTTGCAGTTGCGCCAAACAAGCTGCCCAAGCTCATCGTAGCTGCCAAAGCGATCGTAATCATTTTCTTTTTGGATTTTAACATCAGTCTGCCTCCTAAAGGGTTCTATTTTTTTTACAAAACCTGCATACTACTTGAATATTACCTTCTTCCCCTCCCTCCTTTTCTGCTCCAGCGAATATTTTCCAGCATTATACATTTACCACCGGCAGGTAGATTATATAATGTAAACGCATACATTTACACTTAACAAATTATAGATGTATCCCCAAATATTTTTGAAATCGTTTGTACGGAAAAAGCTCTTTTGCTTTCAAACATAACGAAACAGCCAGCTGCCGGCTTCATTCCGGCGGCTGGCTGTTCTATTTTTGCCCAAGTAAAGACCGGGCGACTTCATCTACGATTCGGTTAATGCCGGTTGGGCCGTAAGAGCCGATCCAGGTTGAAGCATCCACCGGATATACGCACCGCTTCTTCACTGCGCTTAACGAGTTCCATACCGCGCTCCGCTGCATGTCGGTTACCTGCTCCTTGAACATGTCATTGCAAAGCACAAAATAATGGCTGGCACTCACCTCGGGCAGCGCATCAAGCGAGATATGATATGCCGTGTCGGGGACCGCGTCGCCCGTTAAATAAAACGGCGCAGGCAATCTCAAGTCTCCGTATAAAACCGCACCCGTTCGATGCGCCGCCGTATGAAGGCGAATAAATGTATCCCGCGGACGTATTAAGGCGACATGCTGCCCTTGCAGCTTGTCGGCAAGCTCGGCAGACAACCGCGTTGTCTTCTCGCGGTATGCCGATAAGACTTGCCCTGCCGCCTGCTGTTTCCCCGTAATGGCGCCAAAAATATTCAGTATGGTGCGCCAATCTTCATTACGCTTGAACATAATAGTTGGGGCAAATTGGCTTAACCTCGCATAAAGTTTTTCGTGCAATTCCGTACAGACGATAAGATCCGGCTGCAGCGAAGCAATGGCATCCATATTAGGCCGCTCGCAAGTTCCCAATACCGTAAATTCCCTATACTGATTCTGCCAATAATCAGGAAAGCAGATCGTATCGCCTCCAACCCCTACACTGCCTGCCGGCTGCTCATTCAGCGTAATCAGCTGGTCCGCATACTGAACATCAAGCACAGCGATACGCGCAGGCGGTTGCCGTAATCGAAGCATTCCTTTTTCATGCGTAATGACTATCCCCTCGTTCGCCCCATCTCCGGCCAAATGCCCGGCAGCCCTTTGCGAAGACGGCAGCGCAAAACTTTGACCGGCATTAAAGGAGCGCCGAAAATCCAGCGGAGCGGTCCCATAATATTTTTTGAACGCTCTGCTGAAATAATAGCTGTCATGATACCCGATGCTCTGCGCAATTTCTTGAATCGTTGCGGCAGTATTTTGCAGCAGCTGTACCGCATGGCTCATTCTGACCTTTATTACGTATTCCATAGGACCAAGCTGCATCTGCTGTTTAAACCATCGCTGCAGCTGCCTTGGGCTGCAGTGCACAAGTTCTGCCATAAGCTCCAGCCTTAACGGTTCATCATAATGGGCATCAATGTGTTTCGTCACGATGCTCACCGCTTCTGAAGAAGTCTGATAGCCTTCCGTCTGCAGCTGCTTGAACAGCTCATAGAGCAAGCCTTGCAGAAGCACGTTGGCATGAAAGCTTTCGAGCCCTTGCCTCATGCTCCATTTGTCCTCAATCTGCTCCGCTGCCTGAAGATAGGACAAACGCTTGGGAGGGTTAAATCCAAATGCAAACTGAAAATGATCCTCCTGACGGGCAAATGACGATTTCCCAGCCGAATGTAAACGTTCGGCCTTATAGAAAATGACGATGTATTCAATCGGTTCCGTCACCGCCGCAAGCTCGACCCTGCACCTCTGCCGGCATGGCACACAAAAAAGGACTTGACCGGATAAACATCTCCGTCAATAAACAGTTTCCCGTGCCCGCTGCTTACCAAAAACAGCATGTTCGACGCTAAACCTTCATGGCGAAAATATTGGCCTGCCGGTATTCGCTTTCGCTGAACATCCAGCAGCTTGATCGCCATATCGTTCCATAACGATAACTGTTCCTGTAGTAACATCCCACACATCTCCAAACCTATTTTCAACATGGAGCAGTATCCCTGCTTTTGGCTTTATTTTAATTGATAATGATTTTCATAGTCAATTAAAAGCTCCTATTTTGTTAACAGGTTATAGTTTAGGACACTTCAGGCAATATTCCGGCGCCATTTGATAATAAAGGCAGCAAGTCAAACGCCTGCTTCGTCCGGTTACGTGCTGGCCTTCGCCTAATTCCGTGAAGGAGCTGAACGGATTTTTTCTCATGCCGAACAACTCGCCTGCTGAGCTTATAGCAATAAAGTGAAAATCGTCGCGCATTCGCTGACGCAGCTCTTCATCTTTATCCTCAAGATCCGCATACACAGGCGCGATGCGTGCCATTAC
Organism: Paenibacillus protaetiae; assembly: GCF_004135365.1. Taxonomy (NCBI): domain Bacteria; kingdom Bacillati; phylum Bacillota; class Bacilli; order Caryophanales; family Paenibacillaceae; genus Paenibacillus; species Paenibacillus protaetiae. The sequence continues at coordinate 2,582,188 of NZ_CP035492.1, forward strand.
ATTTTCCCACAATATCGCCATGGATACCGGACCTGCCGCTGCAACAGCCTTCATGACCGGAGTCAGGCGCTCGCGGAACAATTGCTGTACGATCTCTGCCCGCCACGATTCTCGGTTGCTTGCCTCCGGAGCCGTGACCTCCACCTCAGACAGCGTCATAAACGGAAAAGCAGTGCCGGCAGCGCGGGCGTCCTGATGGAATAAATGACAATGCTCAAGCTCAGCGCCAATCCCTTTATTGTACAAGGTCATGGCACTGAGCACCGGAGCGACAAGCAGGCTGGCTATTCTTTTTACAAGCATGGAGGAAGCGACGCTCGTATTCGGGGCGCCGATATGTTCCATCAGCCATCCCAAATACGATTGGCATAACTCCCCTTCCAACAGCTCGCTTAAGGGCAGCGTCTTACGATATGGCCGAGGGACCTTGCCCATAGACAAATGATAATCGCCGGAAAGCTCTATCCAAGCGTCTGATGCCAGAAATGGGTTCATCCTTTATTGCTGCCCCAGCAGAGCTTTCGCCGCTTGATCAATAATGAGGCTGTTCGCGATTGGACCATAATAAGCAATCCATAAGGTACTGTCGACTTCATAGACGCGATTGTTTTTCACAGGATCCAGGGACTTCCATACTTTCGTATTTTTCAAATCCGCGACGGACTGCGCGAATAACGCATCCGATAATAAGAAATAGTGGTCAGCGCCAATTTCATTCATCGCTTCCAGCGAAATCTCATAGGCCGTGTCGTTAACCGCCGCAACCGATTCAGGAACGTTCAAACCCAAATCCGTGTACAGAATTGCGCCCGTGCGATGCAGAGGCGTATGGACCCGGATGCCTTCCGTTCTCGGGCGAATTAATGCGACAGTCTCGTTACCAAGCTTGGCGGCAATCTGCGCCTTCAGTTTGGACGCTTTCTCATCATAAGCTTGCTGAACAGCTTTCGCTTCAGCTTGCTTGCCCATAATTTTACCCATCGTTTCCAACGTCACACGCCAATCCTCATCGAAATCGAGAACGATGGTTGGGGCGATTTTGCTGACATTATCATAAAACTTTTCTTGAAAGTCCGTCATCAGAATCAAATCCGGCTTCAACGCCAGGATCGCTTCCAAATTCGGCTCATCCCGCGTGCCCAATACTTTCACATCTCCCAGCCGATCACTCAAATATTCGGGAAAATCGGTATCAGACCCTGCAGCTGTAACACTACCCGCCGGCTGTTCGTTCAGCGCAACCAGCTGATCGACAAATTTCGTGTCCAGGACAGCAATAATCTCCGGTTTTTTCTCTAACGTATATTCACCCTTTAAATGCTTAATGGTCACTGGAAATGAGTTTTCGCCTTCAGGCTCCTTTGCAGTCTGAGCATCAGCTGACGGAGATGGCGATGGCGTGCTGCTTGGGGCGTTATCATTATTACTGCCCGTGCTGCAAGCTGTCAGCAAGAGCACAAAACACAATATAAGAACTGCAAATGGAGCTGATGTATGGAATTTCTTCACTTCTATTCCCCTCTTCATCTTTTTCTGATAATGATTTTCATTACCAGTCATGATTATACTTTAAATTCTTCTCTTTTCAATGAAGGTTTGCGACAGAGCGCTTATCCTTTTGCGACAAATCCAATTCTGAAATAAAAAAGAACCCCAGCATCTCGGAACAAGACGCTAGAGTTCTTAACAATCTTCAAAATACTATTCTTATCACTTACGCCGTGCGAATCTCTGACACCTGCTTCGCCGGGTTTATCTTCTGATGGTCCGAATCACTTGAACCTTACCAGTACGCTCAACTTCACGCCATTCCTTATCCCGTTTACTTCAAAAGGTATACTCTTGTTTCATAAGGCTTCAGCGTACCTTCTTTTCTTAGCTTCTGGTCTTGTACCTCATAGTTATGAAGAACAAGCTGAGAGGATCGGCAGCTGACACTCGCCGGGACCTTAAATCTGGTCTCTTTATTCGAAAAGTTATTGATGACTAAAGCCTTTTTGCTGCCCAGCGTGCGGGTATAAACAAACAGCCGGGAGTGATTAGGCAACAGCAAGTGATACGAGCCATAAACGAATACCGGATTTTGTTTCCGTAAACGAATCAATTGTTTATAAAAGTTCAAGATGGAATCCGGGTCGTCCAATTGCTGGGCAACGTTGATCGTAGAATAATTCGGATTGACCTTCAGCCATGTCTGATCTGCAGCGGTGAAGCCCGCCATCGGTTCAGCCGACCACTGCATCGGCGTGCGGGAATTGTCACGGCCTTGCTTCCAGATAACCTGCATAATTTCATCATGCGGACGGCCTTTGGCGGATTCAATCTGATAATAGTTGATCATTCCTACGTCGTTGTAATCCTCAATCGACGGGAACTGGACATTCGTCATGCCGATTTCCTGCCCTTGATAAATGAAAGGAGTTCCTTTCATTAAGAAGTATAAAGCACCAAGCATTTTGGCGCTTTCCTTCCAATAGCTGCGATCGTCTCCCCACGTCGACACCCTGCGCGGCTGATCATGGTTTTCAATAAATAACGCGTTCCATCCTCTTCCGTCCAAACCGGTTTGCCACTTCGACAAATTTTTCTTTAATGCGCGTACGTCAACCGCTCCGTCGGCATCCTTTTCCCAAAGGCCTAAAAACTCGAACTGAAAAATCATATTGAAGTAGCCGTTCTCTTCTCCGACCCATTTGTCCGCGTCCTCAAGCCCGACGCCATTGGCCTCGCCAACGGTCATCACGTCATAATTTTTGATCGTCTTTTGCGAGAATTCAGTCAGAAACTCGTCGATCCCGTCAACGTTCATCATTTTAGGGAAACATGGAACAACGTCTAAGTTATCCGGATTTGGCATATCCGTTAAGCCCGGCTCTTTTTTAATATGCGAAATGGCATCAACGCGGAAACCATCGATCCCTTTCTCCAGCCACCAGTTGACCATATCGTACAAAGCATTGCGCACATCGGGATTTTCCCAGTTCAGATCCGGCTGCCGCTGCGAAAAGATGTGCATAAAATATTGCCCCGTCGCTTCATCATATTTCCACGCCGGACCGCTGAAGATCGATTCCCAATTGTTTGGTTCCTTGCCATCCTTGCCGTCCCGCCAAATGTACCAATCCCGTTTCGGATTGTGAATAGAGGACCGGGATTCAATGAACCAAGGATGCTCGTCGCTTGTATGATTAATGACCAAGTCCAGAATTAATTTCATCCCGCGCTGATGCACTTGATCCAACAGCTCGTCAAAATCAGCCATTGTCCCGAAATCGTCCATAATATCCTGATAATCCGAAATATCGTAACCGTTATCGTCGTTTGGCGATTTATACATCGGACAAATCCATATTACGTCTATTCCTAACTCTTTCAAATAATCCAGCTTGGAGATCACGCCTTGAATATCGCCAATGCCGTCTCCGTTCTGATCCATGAAGCTTCTCGGATAAACTTGATAAGCAACGCTTTCTTTCCACCACTGTTTGTTCACTCTCTTAACCTCCATAATTTATATAAATTGTACCTGTTGATGCTGGTGTTCTTACTGCTGAATAAATGGAATCGTTGACTCTCTTTCCCGAATCACCGTCGGGATAATAATGCTTTTTTTAAACTGGGAAGGGTCTTTAATTTCCTCGATCAAACATCTGGCCGATTCATAGCCTAACTGGAAAATTTGCGTATCTACCGATGTGAGAGCAGGGCTAGAGAACTGCGCCACCATCGTATTATTAAAACTAATCAGACTGACCTCATTCGGCACCTGCACATGCCTCTCTCTTAACACCAGCAAAACATGAAGCGCCGTTAAATCGTCTATTACAACAATCCCGGTTGGCGGCGCCTCCAAATCCATGAGCTCATGAACAGCATTGCGGATAAAATCCGGCGATTCCGGGTTTTTCATATAATCCCCGGACATATCCAGCTGATTGAACAGAACCGCCTCTTTAAAGCCTTGCAGCCGGTATTTCGCGACTTCAAACGTCAGCGGCCCGCCAATATAACCGATTGTTTTACGGCCTTGTTCGATTAGAAACTCAGCAGCCTCCCTGGCCGCTTTCACATTATCATTGTCCACATAGGTCACGCTTTCCGCGTTGCCATAAGGTTTGCCAATCACGACAAAAGGAATGCCGCTTTCAATCAGATAAGGAACGACTTTATCCTTTTGCTTGGAGTAGGATACGATGATCCCGTCGACCCTTTTACCGCGAACCATGTTGACCGTATCTTGAAAAATAGCCTCCTCCGAATCGCCTGTTGTCAGGCAAATGCTGAAACCCTGCTTATGACACCAAGCGCTTATGCCCCGCAAAACCTCAGGAAAAAACGGATCATGCAGCGATTCGCCGGCAGAACTCTTCATGACGATTCCAATGGTCTTCGTGGATTGCCGGACCAAATTACGAGCGTTCTGGTTGATATGGAATCCCAGTTCTTCCATCACGATGCGTACCTTCTGCTTCGTTTCTTCACTAATCTTCGAGCTGTTTGAAACCACTCGCGATACGGTAGATGCTGAAACGCCTGCTTGTTTGGCGACCTCTTTAATGGTGACTTTCATGTACTTCACCTCTTTGCATTTGGGATGAACGTTTGAAGCGGCAGCTGAGCAAAAGCAAAGAAACATCCCTGGAATGAAATGCATATTTTGCAAATCGCTGCGCAGTTTGTTATAGGATAAGAATGTGCAATCGTTTGCACGAAAACAATTGTAACCATGATTATTGCGACGGCAACTGTAATTGTTCCATCCGGTATCTTCAAAACTATAACATTGTATAAGTCATTATAATTTTATTTGCCCATCAATGCAATCGTTTGCACGAATTGATCCAAATAGTTGCAATACAGATTTTATACATGTTCTGCTTTCATTTGTCTTACAGCGACTGTGTACAAAAAATTGTTCATCGCGTATTTCGCTCGGGGGCATCACTAATCGTGCATTCTACTTCCTTGCTGAGAGCTTCAAGCTCCTGCATTACCATTTCAATATTCATTGTTTAATTTAAACACTCCCTTCTGTGGCAGTCGTTAACATAATATAGCAAGCAACAGCCCTCCGCCGCCGATAAGGCGGTAGAGGGCTGTTCTGTTGCTGTGTATAGTGAAAATTAAGGCTTAGACGAAACAGGATTCCTCAATCCCATTTCACCACTTTATAATAGAATTTAAACCGTGAGCGAACCACGGAACCCTCTGGCGCCATAATAGGATTCCGCACCGTTATGATACACGAAGACAGTTCCGTAGCGGAAATCAGCAAAGATAGCACCACCGAGTTTTCTAATCTCAGAAGGTGTTTTCAACCAACTCGATGTTTTCGTATCGAATTGTCCAAGCTTCTGCAGCTCCCGATACTGTTCTTCTGTCAAAAGCTCAATGCCCATGGCAGCCGCCATATGGATAGCACTATTCTTCGGTTTATGCTCCTTCCTTGACTCCAGCGCTTCATTATCGTAACAAACGCTTCTGCGGCCACTAGGACTTTCAACCGAACAGTCATAAAAAATATATTCACCCGTCGCTTCAGCATAGCCAACAACATCTGGTTCACCGCCGGTTCTTTCCATTTCGTGAAGTGACCATAGTTTTTCAGCATTAGCTTCCAGCTTTGCTTGTACTCCAGCCCATTCAATACCTTTATGACGGTTCATGTTTTTCTCAAAACGAACTTTCCATACGTGGAATAACTCTTCGCGTTGTTCCGGTGACAACTCGCCTTTTTCATGTTCCATAATGAATAAACCTCTCATTGGAATTTTTTGATATTTCATATACGCCTTGGACGAATGAAAAACATAATTTATTTAAGCGAACCTGTCACAAATCATTTTCGATCCATCCATACCACCGACTCCACATGGCTTGAGTGTCGGTCACTGTATATTAAGCCGTAAGAAGAGCGGTGGCGGCAAACTTGTAATGAATGTTTACCGAACCATCCGCTTGAACTTCAATCCTATCAACCAAACGATGCACCATTTCAGGAGTAAGTTCCTTAAGCTTCATGAATTGCTTGAGTTCTTTCTTCAACCGAGCAATACTTTCCCCTGTACTTTTATTCCCTTGTTGAGACTGGAAGCCTTTTAACTGCTCCTGTAGGCTATACAGTTCAGCATTGCCGCTTTCCGTTGCTTCCTTATACTCTATCTCAGTAATCGTACCGCTCGCCAACAGTCTGATTAAGCCTGTCTTTTGTTCTTTCAATTTTTCAATACGTCTTTGTAAAGACTGTATTTGCTTCTCTGTCTGCTTTCTTGCTTGTTGGCTCTTTACCTCAAGCCGCCCCATAATCTCGTTTTCATTAAGACTCTCAGCACTGTTACGAATATCGGTCAAGACAACCTCAATGAGTTCCTTTTCCTTCACGCTATGCTGACTACAAACGTACTTCCCATGCTTATAGTAGTTGCCACAAACATAGCCTTTACGGTAATGGACGTACCATAGAGCCTTCCCACAATCTGCACAGAAAAGGTAGTTTGTAAACAGGTGCTTCTTTGCCTTGGGCTTTGCAATTTGTCGCTTTCGCCCCTCCATGTACTGTTGTACAGCTTCAAAGTCTTCTCTTGAAATTATGGCTTGGTGGGCATTTTCGGTAATGATTTGTCAATCCCTTGGGATTTCTTCACGTACCTTTGACGTAACGCTAACGGTTGTCTGCCTTCCTTGAACCAAGTCACCAACATAATGAGGGTTAGTCAAGATTTTCTTGATAGAAGCGGTTAAACACCCGAATTTTTGAGTCTACGTCACTTAATCAGCTACTATCATAGTTTCTCTTTCTTTTTCCTCATACTTTAATTTTCTTGGCCTTCACTTGTTGCATCGCTACAGCTTGGCGGAACAGCTTTGGTGCTAAATCAAAGAGACTCCCGTGCATACGTCGTTCGTTGTAAAAACAGATATAGTTCGTCACGACCTCGTAGGCTTCCTGGTAGGTACCAAATTCATAGCGCTGTAAACATTCCGTTTCCAGTAAACTGTGAAACGACTCAATATGCGCATTCTTGTTTGGTGTCTTTGGCGGGATTCTCTCGTGCACGACCTCATACGCCTCACATGCTTCTTCAAAGACGTGAGAAATAAACTGCGGGCCATTGTCGGTGCGAATCACGGGCCGTTGCTTCGTCTCGAAAAGCTGTCGTTGCCACAGGGTACGCTGAATTAATCCTGCTGCATGCTTGCCTTCACAGGACAGTCCCATGTGGAAATCGATGATCTCACGGTCTAACACATCCAAAACGCATAGTAGGTAAAAAAAGCGCTGTTCTCCTGCAATGTAGCCGTATTTGATGTCCATTTCCCACAGTTCGTTGGAAGCCGCAATCTCACGGTTATTTGCCAATCTACGTGGATGTTTGATCCGCTTTTTCCGCTGAGGCTGGAGCATTTCCATCTCATCAAGCAGGCGATAAACCTTCTTCTTGTTGATCACCAGGTTGTACTCACGCTGCAAGCAGATCGTCAGTTTACGGTAGCCATAGACGTCAGTTTCGCCATTCAGCAGCTCACAAAGCCATTCCTGGATCTGACCATCACTAATCGGTACGCCGGCTTTCGTCATGGAGAAACCAGGCACCGGGCGACCACCTTTACCAGTAGAAGGAACCTGACTACTAGGCTGCTTCTTGCGGTAATAATAAATCTGTTCGCTCACACCGACAATCCGCAAAATGCGGCTGACCACATGTCCCAGCTTAATCCACTTGTCGGCTATTTCAATTTTGTCCGATAAGCTGGGTTCTGCTTTTTTAGCAAATCACGAAGAACGGCAATCTCCAGATCCTTCTCGCCAAGGAGTTCCTTCAGTTGTTTATTTTCGCCTTCAAGTGAACGAAACTCTTGCGGTGAAGGTGTATAAGCCGCAATCGCTTTGGATGCAGAATCTGTTGTTTTCCAATCCGTATGTTCAGCTTGCTCCATCCATCGGTATAACATCTTCGGATTTATGTTATGGCGGCGCGCTACTTGCGCAGCATTCCCGACCTCTTTAGCTTCTTGAATCACTTGCTGTTTGAACTCGATCGTAAACCGTCTACGTTGCATAAAAAATCCCCTCCACTGATTCTTCATCTAGCTTACTACGTTAAGTAGCCTAGACTCAAATCCAATTTCGGGGCTTAAGAGGGGTTACGTTGGGAGCCAACTGTTTTTTAAAGAAAGTACTCGTTATTGTTAAAAACAAAAGTGGTTTTGGTTCCTGTTATTTGTCAACACGATATGTTGACATTTCACATTCAACCTTACCACTCGTAAAAAATATCTATTTGACCTAACAACAAAAGTTAATCACCTTAGCAACTCTCGTACCCTTTCCGAGAGTATTGCTTTTCTTGCCTCATAAAACTTTTCAAAATCCTCAATTTCAAGTGAAACACCATCTGCAATCATAGCCTGCTTCAGGAACTCCGCTTTCTGATCATCATTCATATCATTGTAATAATCAACAAGTCGCATATTATTTTTGCTACCGTTACTTCTACCTTCAAGCAAATGTAGATTAGGTAGTCGATTACGATTTCCACGCCACCTTTTCCAATCTTCCATAGAAACAGACACAGGCTTGTTACCTTCAAATCTGTCATATGGATGCAGATGGTCTTGCTCATACTTATAGTTCCTGTTCATCCAGTCAAGGGACAGATAATATAGTGCCTCTCCAGCAACTCTACTGCCTTTTTCTGCATTGAGTATATCTTCAATTTTGCCGTCCGTTACTCGGAGTTCATTCATCTGGTTGAGCATATCCACATTGATTTCATAATCATAGCTGTTGATGTTACTCTTCATCTGTTGAAGTTTGCTAGTTGTGCCAGATTGGAAATACGTGAACAGAACCGCTCTAATCAAATAAGCACGAATGCCATCAAGGTTTTTATTATATTCTGGGTTGTAATAAATAAAGTAGATTATAGGTAACAGTACGTTCCAGCTGCTTGAAAAACGGCTGACCTCGATTTTCATGCCTTTCAGCACGGTTTCCAGATCCTTTAGTGCCTTTCTGAAAGCACTCCAGTTATTCTTCAGTTCCTCTGCTATCTGCTTGTTAATATTTGACTTTACAACATCACCATAAAGCATAAGAGCAGAACGGATTATAAAATCCGAACCGAATCCAGCATAAGACTCCACAAGTAGCTTTCCGAACTCCGTCTTTGCACTTGGCCAATATGCCTCAAGGATGGACATCGTAATTTCCGATTTGCGGAGTGCCTTGCCACCGCTGTTAAACCTTACGAACATCTCAAGGGCATCATCCTGTTTCATGTCCTGGATTTCTGTAAACCGAATCAGCTTTTCTACAAAGATTTTATTATACAGCTTATTTAGAATATCCCTTGCATACTGTTTACTGTCTGCCGGAACATTGGCAATAGCTTCATCGATAGCTTGGTCTCTGGTTGATCCATCCTGGAACTTCTCGTTTAGAATACTCTTAATTTCAAACTGTGTCGGACTCAGCTTGCCTACCTTTTCACTGAACTTGATGTCATACTTTTTACTATTATATTCCTCTTCATCAACAGTCAGCTTATTCTTATTCAGTTCAATCAATAGCTTTGTAACCAATCCACCACCATTTTGCTTCCTTGCGTGTTTTTGCCGAATATAAGCATCTCCTAACAAGGACAGAAACAGAGAAGTTAATCTCTGCTGTCCGTCCAATACCGCAGTATCAGTAATCTTCACATCTATGCTGGTCAATTCATAATTTACGCTGTCTGCCTGTTTTCTGCTATCGAACGTTACCTCAGACAGGAAGTTGCAGAAGTATGTATCCCATGTCACATTGTCATCGTCCACGTGCCAGAACAGGAATGTGGCAATTGGGTAATCAAGCAGAATGGAGTCCCACAACTTTTCAATTTGCTCAATGCTCCAAACATACTGTCTTTGAAATGCAGGCATAACAAACTTGCCGTTTTTAATGTTTTGTAAAGCCTCGTATATTGTTATACTGCTATCAATTAATCTACTCATACTCAAACCTCTCAATCCTTCATGGGTGACTTCCAACCTCTTGCCAGATCGTTACCGAATAATCATTACCCTCAAATAGTTCGACATATTTCTTCAATCCCCTTCCATTTCCTGAATATCTTCCACTATTGCCTCTGCAGTATCTCCGCATAAGAAAAGCCCAAGCGCTAACCCGCTTAGGCTCTTAAAGTCTTTATATAATAGGTAAATGCGGCTCTTAACTACTACTTCCTTATGAGCGACACACAACACTCCACATGCACCGTATGCGGGAACATATCCACCGGCTGCACCTCGACGGTGCGGTAGCCGCCGTCTTCGAGCACGCGCAAATCGCGCGCGAGTGTGGATGGATTGCAGCTAACATACACAACTCGCTCGGGTTTCATCGCGAGGATGGTGTCCAGCAGCGCCTCATCGCAGCCTTTGCGCGGCGGGTCGACGACCATGACATCGGGCACGATGCCTTCTTCGCGCCAGCGCGGGATGACAACTTCGGCGGCGCCTGCCTCGAATGAGGCGTTGGTGATGCCGTTCAGCGCGGCATTGCGGCCGGCGTCTTCGATGGCTTCCGGCACGATTTCGACGCCGTATACGCGGCCGGCCTTACGTGCCAGAAACAGCGAGATGGTACCGATGCCGCAGTAGGCGTCAATTACTGTCTCGCTGCCGGTCAGGCCGGCGTATTCGACCGCTTTGCGGTAGAGGGCGATCGTTTGAACCGGATTCACCTGGTAGAACGAACGCGCGGAGATGGCAAAACGAATGCCGTCGAGCTCGTCGTAAATGACTTCGCTGCCCCAAAGCCTTCTCGTGGTGTCGCCAAAAACAACGTTGGTGTTACGATTGTTGACGTTTTGCACGATGCTGGTTACTTGCGGCAGCTCTTCGCGGATACGCGTGATCCATTCCTCCCGGCGCGGGAGACGGTCGCCGTTGGTGACGAGCACGATCATCATTTCGCCCGTGACATAACCGGTACGTGCCATGACATGGCGCAGGATGCCTTGCCCTGTCTCTTCATTATACGGTTTGATGCCAAGCTCGCGACCGATTTGTTTCACGATGCGGACGATTTCATCGTTGCGCTCATCCTGGATGAGGCATTCGTTCATGTCGATAATGCGGTGGCTGCCCTGGGCATAAAAGCCGCCGATCAGCTCGCCTTCGTTCAGATCGCCGCGTACGCCGATCGGCACCTGCGCTTTGTTGCGATAGCGCCACGGCTCGGTCATGCCGATGGTCGGGTGAACAAGAATTCCCGCACCAGTTGCGGAAAACGCGTTAGCTCCGCCTTCGGCATTCGTTAAGCTGCTGCTGGAGGAAGCTTTCGTAGGGCTGGCTGCTCCGGTGTCTTCAACTGCACTGCCGTTCCCTGCCCCTGCAATCGTACCGCCGCTGATGGCCGCACCTGCTCCAGCTTCGCTGCCCGCCACGTTCAGCTTCCCGATCCGCGTCAGGTTGTCCACGACGAGCTGGCGTTTCCACGCAAGCTGCGCCTCATAGCTCAAATGCTGCAGCTGGCAGCCGCCGCATTGCTTGTAGATCGGGCACGGCGGCTCGATGCGGTCGGAGCTGGCCGACAGCAGCTCCAGCTGCTTGGCATAGCCGTATTGCTTCTTTACCTTCAGCACTTTCGCCCGCACGCGCTCACCCGGCAGCGCGCCATGTACAAAAAGGGTAAAGCCGTTCTGGCGGCCTACCCCTTCTCCTTCGTGCGTCAGCCCAACGATGTCGAGCACGACTTCATCGTTTTTATCGACCGGTGCGGTATGAGCGGCAGTTTTGACGCCGGTGTGGGCAGCGGTTTTAGCGGCGGTTCGGGCCGTAGTCTTTCTACCGGTATGGGCTGCGGTCTTTCCGCCCCCATGCGCGGCGGTTTTAGCTTCCTCTGAGGCGGCTATTTTTGCACCGGCATGGGCGGCTCTCTTTCCGCCTCCATGGGCGGAGGATTTCGCTGCCGCTGGTTGTTTTCGTGCAAATCCTTGCTTTTTTCTGTTCATAACTCTCTCCGATTCTATGTTTAAACGCCAAGCATCGCTTGGCGTCTGTTCATTCTTTATCTAATCCGCTTAGTAAATTTATCTGCCGCTTTTCATTGCTGTGCCCCTCACAGGGAGCCGTTCACTAGAATACTATAACGGCGTGACATCTCCGTAAACGTGTTAACCCCTGCCGCCCCATTAATCTGGTCACAATTCTCCCCGCCGCTCAGCTAGCGGTAAGACGCCATCCCCGTTGCATCGGTAAAAATCTGCAAATGGCTTGGCATATTCGTAAACGTCGCCGGCAGCGTGCCGCCAAATTCGCCATCCAGATTGATCTGGACATGGTCAGGCGTCCATACTTTCAGCTCGTCCGTCCGAAAATGGATGACATGGGAATCGCCAAGATGCTCTCCTCGCAGCGCCAATGTAACGAGACGGATAAAATCCGCAAGGTTGCATTTGCGCAGCAGTACGACGTCGAACAAGCCGTCGTCTACTTTGGAATCCGGGGCGAGCTTCTCAAAGCCGCCTACCGAATTGCTATTGCAAATCAGGAACAGCATAAACTCCTCATGAAATTCACCGACGCCTTTCGCTTCGAACTTCAGTTCCGTTGGGCGGAGGTGGGTCATTTTTTCGAGACCCTTCATGTAATAAGCAAGCTGTCCGATCATCGTCTTCAGCCGGCTCGGCACATCATAGGTGAGGTCCGTCAGCGCGCCGCCGCCAGCTATATTAATGAAGTAACGGTCATTCGACCTGCCGACGTCGATCGCTTTGGTATGCTGCTGAACGATAAGGTCAACCGCATACTCCCAATGCTTCGGAATCCCAACGGCACGGGCAAAATCATTGGTCGTCCCTACCGGCAAAATGCCGAGAGGCGGACGGTTTTCTTTTTTCGCCAGTCCGTTGACGACTTCATACAGCGTGCCGTCGCCCCCGGCGGCAATAATCATATCATAATCCCGGTCAGCCGCATCGGCAGCGGCCTTGGTCGCATCACCTGCACCGGTCGTCGCATGGCAGCTCGTCTCGATCCCGTTTTGCTCCAGCTTTTGCAAAATGTCCGGAAGGCGTTTCTTCATCTCTTCTCTTCCCGATGTCGGGTTATATATCAGCCTTGCCCGTTTCATTACGTTTGAACCCCCGATCCGCTCTGCGGCTTAAAACTGTTTAAGCTCGCGCAATGTCATATACTCTTGTATTGTATGCCTTACCGGAACCGCCTTCAATATCGAAATTAAGAACATTTTTCGTCCTTCTTGCACAACGTTGACAGAGCGGCTGCGCAGCTTCAAAAGCCGGGCGGGGGCGTATTCAGCTGAGCGGCTAACCACTTACAATCAGCCTCCAAGGCACTTGCCCGTCGCGTCATAAAAAAAGCTGGAGTATCCTTAAGGATCTCCCATGATCCCCTGCTCCTGCCCACAAACCCGCGGGCAGCCTCTTCTCTGCCTGCAGCCTTCCAGCCACCGCTGTTGGCCGGCTCAACCGCTGCCGCAGCCTTTCAGCCACCGCTGCTGCCAGCCCAACCGCTGCCGCAGCCTTCCAGCCCCGCAGCGGCTTGCCTCGCAATCCACTTGGCAATAGCCGGATGGGGCAGCAGCGCCTTGCCGTTGTAACGGTAACTTAATCCTTGCAGCCGTCCCGGAATGACATGGTTCGTAAAATACCCCCGGCTCAAAAACAGCGGCACGACGATCACCGCTTCATCGGGCCGTTCCGCTTGCATCCCCCGCAGCTTCTCCGCCGCCTGATCGGGCAGCAGCATCGCCTGCTCCGCCCGTGCGAAGCCGCCGAGGCTGCACAGCCGCGAGCCAAGCAGGCTCATGCCTTGCTGCCAGCGCTCATGGAAGCCCGCCTCCCGGCTGCCATGCCCGATAAGCAGCAGCGCTTCGCGCTCCGGCTCGCGGGACAGCTCCCGGATATGGCCCAGCAATATTTCCGCCACTTCCGGGTCGTCATCAATCGGCTGACCGAACCGCACCCGGGCTGCCTTTACTTCAAACGGCTCCAGGTCGCCTTGCAGCCCATGAGCGGCTGGCAAGCCAAACGCCTGTGCGATTTCATCGACATGCGTGCTGCCGGAAGATACGAATAACGGCAGGACGTAAATATCCGTTACGCCCTGCCGTTCCAATTCCCAGATGCCGTCCTGAATCAGACGGCCTTCTACAATTTCAAGAAATGCCGATACAACGGGCACTCCGGACAACGACAAAGATGACGCCGCCTCGTTCACCGCGTCATCCACTAGTTTGATCCAGTCTGCCTCGCGGGACCCGTGGCTAATAACCAGCACACCCTGCTTCATGGCCGCTCCGCCTTACCGTCCCAGGCGGTCCAGCGTCATTTTGTAGCCGTCGTTCCCGTAATTCAGGCAGCGCTTCACCCGAGAGATAGTCGCCGTACTCGCGCCGGTCTCCGCTTCGATCTGGTTGTAGGTGCTGCCTTTGCCAAGCATGCGTGCGACTTCCAGACGCTGGGACAACGACTGGATTTCGTTCACGGTGCACAAATCATCAAAAAATACATAACATTCTTCCACGTTTTTTAGTGTAAGAATGGCTTCAAATAATTGATCTATTGCTTTATCGTTTAGCTTTTTCAATTGCATGACCATTATTCACCTCAATAATAACTAATGCATCAATTGTATAGGTTTTGGGATTAATTTTCAATCTATGACGTGTTCACGCTTTACTGAATCGCAGAATATAGGCGTCTGTCACGAAAAAAATAGGCTGAAGCCCCCGTTTTCTGTCACCTCTGTTCGCCTATGCCATAGACTAGTAAAAAAAGGGTTGTGATCCAAGTGAAATTCCGCAAGCCTTCCGGTTTACGCAAACCGGGTCAACAGGGCAAAGACGATCAAACGCCAAGACACTCCTACACATACCCGCAAAATCCGCAGAACGGCGCTTACGGACAGTCCGCCTATTATGGTTATCCGACGTCTTCATCCCAGCACGGGCAGCAAGGTTACGGCTATGCAGGGGGCGGCCAGTGGCGTTCGCAGGAATTACCAAACGGCTGGCCGAACGGCGGAAGCTTGGGACCGCAAGCAGGCAGCTATGCCGGAGGCGGCCAGCAGGGCGGTTACGCCGGCGGGCCATATCCCGGACTCGTTCAGAACGGGGCAAGCGCTTATAGCAATAACAACGGGCAGCAGGATGGTTATCCCGGTACCGGCTTCAGCGGTTATTCGCAGCCGAACAGCTATCCCGGCACGCAAGGCTATACGCCGCAGGCCGGTTCCGGCGCTTACGGGCAGCACCCGCATAACAGCGGTTATCCGGGCCAATCCTCCGAGGGGCCGGTCGTGCGCATAAGCTCCCGCCAGCCGTCCGGGTCCATCGGGTATCAGCCGGTTCGCCAAGGCGAAACTCAACCGCAGCCGAATTTCCCCGGTTTTACATCCGGGTTTATGCCGGGGATGCAAGGGATGCAGGGGATGCCGGTCCAGCCTGCTTTTGGCGCGCCTCCAATGCCGCCCCAAGCCATAGCGCCGGCAGCGCCGGAGCCTCTTGTCGGCGAAGTGGTCGAAGCTTCGGCTGCTGCAGCGGACACGAAGGCAGGCGGATTGTTTTCGCTTGCCAACTTGTCGGACATTAAAGGGTTTGTCGACCGGATGGGCGGCATTGACGGCATTTTGTCTTCCGTAACCAAGTTTCAGAAAGTAATCAGCAGCGTCCAGTCGATGGCTCCGCTTATGAAGCTGCTTGTCGGCTCCTTCAGCAGCAAAAAATCCGATGATAACGCAGGCAGCGAAACAGAAGATACGACGGAATGGCGGCCTAAGAAACGCCGCGTCAAACGGCGTACCGCCAAGCGGACAACACCGGCTAAACGCCGCAAGCCGCAGCAGCATCGTCCCAGCAAGCCGCTTCGCTACAGCTACCGGCCCGGCCGCCGCCGCAGGTAATAGAAGCAGCTTCTGCAAGCTTCGGCCATGGGCAGGCTGCGCCGCTCATACCGCCAGTTCCAGCCGTATCCCGCTTTCTTTAACTATACGCGCGTCTGGCAGGCGCGTTCCGCACGGGGCATTCCCTTTATGAATAACATAGGGGGACCTGCCGCCGCCGGAACGCGCCTGCCGCCGTTAAAGAGCCGCCCGCCATAGGACATTATATCCAAGAGGCGGGGCAGCGCCAGCTACGCCGGTACGCAAAAAAAGGCCGCTTCAAGCGGAATCAGAACATTGACCCTCTTGAAAACAGCCTCCTGCATGTCCATATCGCCGTTTACAGGAATAACGCTTCGATAATCCAATAAACAACAGCCGCAAACAATATCGTAATCGGAATTGTAATGACCCACGAAATGACGATACGTCCGGCAAGCGTCCATCTGACGCTGGAGAAACGTTTGGCGCTGCCTACGCCGAGAATGGAAGACGTAATGACATGCGTCGTGCTGACCGGCAGCTGAATCATCGTTGCCGTCAAAATAATCGCCGCAGAGCTGACGTCTGCTGCAAAGCCGTTAATCGGCTCGATTTTGAAAATTTTCGTGCCCATTGTTTTAATGATTTTCCAGCCGCCGATTGATGTGCCCAATGCCATCGAAGCGGCTGCCGCCAGCTTAACCCAAAGCGGCACTTCAAAATGGTCCTGGATGCCTGCCGTTACAAGGGCAAACGTAATGATCCCCATTGCTTTTTGCGCATCGTTCGTCCCGTGGGAAAACGATTGAAAAGCGGCGGTAATAATTTGGCCGAAACGAAACCCTTTATTAATCTGATGCGGGCTTCTGCGGGCAAATATCATTTTAAGCAGCCACATGACAATAAAACCGATGGTGAAGGCAATAAGCGGCGAGAAAATAAGCGCTTTAACAATGTCAACAAATCCGCCCGCGTTTACACTGGAGAAGCCTGCCGAGGCAATAACCGCGCCGGTCAGCGATCCGATCAGAGCATGCGATGAAGAAGACGGAATGCCGAACCACCAGGTAGCGAGGTTCCAGACAATTGCAGAAATAAGCGCCGCAATTACGACCTGTACCCCATGCTCCAGCTTGGCCGGATCGGCAATGCCGCTGCCGATTGTTTTGGCAACGCCGGTAAACGTAATCGCTCCGACAAAGTTCATCGTGGCAGCCAGCAGAATTGCAACCCGCGGCTTCAGCGCACGTGTCGATACGGAAGTTGCAATTGCATTGGCGGTATCGTGAAAACCGTTAATAAAATCAAATCCAAGAGCAAGTAATACGACAAGCCATAACGTTATGGAATCCATATGTGTGGTGACCTCTGCTTCCTTCGATTAGCTGTTACGCATAATAATCGATTCCAGTGTATCGGCCACATCTTCACAGTAGTCCGTCGTTTGCTCCAGCATTTCGTAAATTTCTTTGCGTTTCATAAGTTCAATCGGGTCCGTTACATTGGCAAACAAGCTTTTGATCCCTACGCGGAGCAAGTCGTCGGCTTGGTTTTCCAATTCGTTCAGCGCGATATTCGGCTCGCGGATAGCCAGCAGTTTCTTCTCGGTGAGAAGGTATATCGCCTTTTTAATTTGCTGGCTGGAGCGAACAAGAATGTCGACAAACAGCCCTATGTATTCGTCTTTCTCCGTAACGTTGTACATTTCAAAGCGGGAAGCGCAAGCTTCAACTTCATCCAGCACGTCGTCAAGCGAAGTCGTGAGCGCCATAATATCTTCTCGCTCAATTGGCGTAATGAAGGTTTTATTCAGCTCGGTAAAGATCGTATGCGTATATTTGTCGCATTCAGATTCATATTCCTTCATTCGTTTGGCGAATGCCGTTACGTCAGACAAGTCGTCTAAGCCTTCCGCGAAATAAGCTGTCGCCTCTACAAGCGTATCTGCCATTTCTTCCAACGTCTTAAAAAAGATATCTTTTTTCTTAAACATCGTAATCTCCTTTTTACCTGATGCGGCCGGATGTTGAGTTGTTGCAGCCTTGCTCCTTCAAAAAAAGCCTAGATTATCTTATCACAGTTTACTTCACATTTGTTAAGGGATTGTTAACGTTCATTGAAAAAAATAAAGGTTTGCATCTTCCAGACGCGAGACCTGCTATCATTTTATCCGAACCGCACCATTCTTACCCGTAAGTGACATGCTGTTCCAGCGGTTTATCGTTAGGAACTATGTGGAAATAGGTGTGCCCGGGTATAAAAGGAAGCTCCTTGCCGTCTTTCATGATGCGGATCATGCCGTCGGCCGCACGGGTCCATTCACAATCCAGCGCCTTGCCTTTCTGGAACAAAACGGCCGGGCCTCCCGATTTCATGTCTACAGCCAGCCGCCCTTCATCATCCAGCGTTTCATGTTTGGTGCTCAGCACAACGAGATTGGCCGCCGAAAGCTGTTCATTATTGTTCATATCAATATGAGGTTCGTCCCCGATAAATCTTTTATAAATACCGCTGCCTGCATCATACTCATAACGGACGGTATAATTTTTGAGCATAAAACGGATGCTGATGCTGCCCGCCGGTTTATCGGTATCCGCAACAGCGCCTGCAGCGTCAAAAGAATAGGCCGGAACTATGTCCAGCGGGCCGTATTTCTTTTTGGCCGCTGCGGTTTTCAGCTTGCCAAGATCCGAATACAGGTTATGCGGCGCTTTCCGGTCCTTGCTGCGCCAGAAGTAACTGCCTGCGTTCGTAATTTCGTCCAGGTCGGGCTTGTGCTGCGTCTGCAAAATCGCATAAGCATCGTTGCTGCCGCCCGCATGCGCGATAATCCCGCCGTAGCTTTCAATCAAGTCGATAAAATAAGGCCGGATGCTGCGGATCGGCCCAACCGGATCATCCATCTTGTCCGTACTTTGAAAAATAGCGACGAGCCGTGTAATGCCGCCCTCCGCCAGCACTTCCCACACCACATCGGCATTTGTTAAGCCGGATTGCGGTCTTGCCGGCGCGAGGTTATTGATCATAACGCCAATCGGACGGGCATCCGCGGGCGTATCGCGCCCGATCCCGGTGAGCGGCGCCGTCATCGGCGGTTCGGTCGGAACCGGCTCTGCGCTTGGCGAAACAGTTGCCGTTGCCTCCGGCGCCGGCGAAGGCGCTTCATTCGAGCCACTTGAGGCGCAAGCGGCTAATAACAGAAGTACACTCATCACTGCCGGCCATAAAATGAACAAAAAACGGCGATTTTTTTTCATTTGATTGTTTCCGCCTTTCTCCTGAAAGAATCATGTCATAATTCCTGAAAGTTCCATATGTATATTTAATCATAGGGGAACCCCGCTTGTCTCCTTTTGCCGGATGAAAGAAGGCAAGCGTGATTGCCGAGGCTCTTCTTTTCCTGACATTTTGCCCGAACACAAATAAAGCATCTGCGGGCTGAACATCGTCCGTACGGGTTGCCCCATACCGGATGTCCGGCTGCAGATGCCTTATATTCATAGCCTATGCCATTAAATGCTCCAATGAAACCAGTCCTGATGCTGGCGGTCCAAGCCTTGCAGCCAATCGGCTGTAACGCGGATCGCTTCCTCTTGATGCTGGCGGGACGAATACGTATGATTCGCCTGAAAAAGAATTTCTTTATCGCACAGCCCTTCGCTGCGGGTCCAGAACACCTTCTGGTACAGGAAGCTGTAGTCGACCGGAATCAGCTCATCGCTTGTGCCATGCACAAGCAGCACCTCGCCGCCGAACTTAGGCGCCGCCTGAAACGGCTGATGCTGCAGCAGCGAGTCGAAAAACACCGGCTTCAGCGTGTAACCCGCATAATCGGTGCTGCCTTTTTTAACCGCTTCATCATAACTGCTGCGCCCGACAATACGAACGATATCGTTAAACGGATAAGCGACCGGGGACCATAATACGAGCCGTTTGACTCGTTTGTCTCTCACCGCTGCGGCGATCGCAACCGCACCGCCCAGACTGTGGCCCAGCAGCGTAATGCGGCTCGGATCGACTGCGTCCATATCCGCGATGTAATCAATCGCAGTACGGGTCTGGTCAATCATGCTGTCAAAGCCAAGCGAACCGTAATCGCCGCTGCTTTCTCCGCAGCCGCCGTAATCGAAACGGAGCACATAGGAGCCTTGGGCTGCAAGCGCGCGGGCGGTTTTAACAAACAGGCGGTCAACGCCAACTTTGCTGCCAACAAAGCCATGGCAAATAATAACAGCTTGTTTCTTATCTCCAGTATCTTGCCCTCCGCCTGTCGGATAATGAAGCGAAGCGGTTAATTCCAATCCTTCATGCCGCAGCACCAATTGTTTCTCCATCGCAAGGAACCTCCCATGTGCGTACTTTCTATTAATGTATATAATTCCTACCTATTTACTGTGTTTTGTAAAAAAATAATACCACCCGTGCTGCTGGGTGTCAAGTGCATAAACGCTATCACCCGCAGGCGATACCTGCGATTCCCTTTAATTTATGGGCGGGGAATGGGGAATTTCCGCTGAACAGGGCATGCTACGAATTAAACGTGATGAAGTTGATAACGCTGCCTGCTTTGGAGACAAGGAGATGAATTATTTTGCCGACATGGATCGTATGGCTGACCGACCACTGGCTGCCGGTCATGCTGCTTGCGGGAATTGCAGTTGCGCTGCTGTTTGTTTACATGAACCGGGACACGCTTTTTTTCAAAGAATAATTGAGCCCGGCTGTCCAGAAAAATCCGAAGATGCCGGCGGGTATATGCAAACATGCAGGCCTCTCCTCCTGAATCATCCTTGCGGACGGTTTGAGATGGGAAAAGCCTGCATGTTTGCGGCAAATCGTTATAGCAGCTCGCATATTAGCCAAGTCCGCCGCATCGGCTGTTCAAGCCGGCTAACCGGGACTCAGACTGCCGGTTATCCGCCGCTTCATATCGCCGCTTATTCCCCGGCAAGCAGCGGGAGCTTAACGGTTACAATGGTTCCGGCACCCGGTTCGCTGTCAATCGACATCGTTCCGCCATGCAGATCAATAATTTCTCCGCATATCGCCAGCCCAAGCCCGCTTCCGCCATGCCCGGTGCTCGCTTTGTAGAACTTTTCGGTGACATGCGGCAAGTCTTCCGGCGATATGCCGGTTCCGGTATCGGCCACAGTGAGCACGGCCTCGTCACCCGAAACTGTCGTGGTAACCCGTATCGATCCGCCATGCGGCGTATATTTAAACGCGTTGTCGATCAAGTTGATCATAACTTGCTTGATGCGGTTTGCATCCGCTCTGACGATAATCGGGCTTTTGCCAAGCGACGCCAGCAGCTTCACGCCCGTCTGCTCCTCGCGGACTGCCAGCTGGCGGACGGTCTCCCGGACCGGCCCATTGAAATCCAGCGTCTCTGTCAGCATTTCCATATTGCGCGCGGACAGCTTCGAGAAATCAAGCAAGTCTTCAACAAGCCCGGACAATCGTTCAGTCTCGCGGCTTATAATGGACAAGCCCATCTGCATCTCTTCCGTATCTTCAGGTTGTCCATCCTTGAGCGTTTCGCTCCAGCCTTTGATCGACGTCAGCGGCGTCCGCAGCTCATGCGAAATCGAGGATATAAAATCATTTTTCAGCCGTTCGCGTTTTTCAAGCTCGGTAACCATCGAATTAAACGTTTCGGCCAGCTGCCCGATTTCGTCATTGTTGCGTTTGTAAGCTCTGCGTGTCCAATCGCCGTCCGCCATATAGCGGGCCGCCCGGGTCAGCTCCTTAATCGGCTTCACGATGCGGTGCGCCATCCATAAGCTTAAGCCAAGCACGAGCAGCAGTACGCCGATTGCCACAAAAAAAGTCATCCGGATGAGCTGGAGCACCATATCGTCGACTTGGCTCAGTCCCGCCGAATAGCGAAGCATGGATACGATGCGCACGCCGTTCCAGACCGGAACGGTCACCGACGCTACACGCTCGCCGTAATAAGGGTCAATCCCCATCCATGTGCCGGTTGAGCCAAGCTCGGCTGATTTGACATCCGGCGTGGTGTAACGCAATTCCTCGGCAAAACCGTCCGAATCAATCCGCACGTTGCCGTCGCCGTCCAGCAGCTGCAGCCTCGTGCCGCCTTCCGCCATATATTTCAGCATATATTGGCCTTGATCCTGCGGCGTTAAGGACGCCAGCGAACGGCTGTGCTGCGCCAAAGCGGATATCGCCCGCTGCTTGACCGAGCTTTGCGCGCTCCCGTAATAGTAATTCCATATAAGCGATCCGAACAGAACGCCCAGCACGCTGACCACAAAAAATACGAGCAGCAGATAGCTCCAAACCATCCGCGTCTTAATACTGCTCATACCGATTTTCATGGCGCGCTCCGTTTCCAGCGGTACCCGTAGCCCCATACCGTCTCAATAATTTGCGGATCGGAAGGATTATCTTCGATTTTTTGCCGGATACGCCGGATATTCACATCCACAACCTTCAGATCGCCGACATAAAACCGGCCCCACACTTCGCTTAATATTTCATCCCGGCTAACGCCAAGCCCTTCCCGCTCCATCAGCAGCCGGACCAGCGTCCATTCCGTAGGGGTCAAAATAATTTCGTCCTTATCCTTCCACATGCGCCGCTCGGGAATCGAAAGCGTCATGCGGCCGCGCCGAAGCACGCCGGGACGGGACACCGCCGCCGCAGGCTCGACGGGCGCCGGCTCTGGCGCACGACCCCAGTAGCGGTACCCTCCGCCGCCTGCAGCCCCTGCGCTTGCCGCTTCGCGCTCCGCTGCATCCTGCGCCTGCGCCTGCGTTTGCCCCGCTGCGGTGCCTGCCGCTCCAGCCCCTGCGCTTGCCGCTTCGCGCTCCGCTGCATCCTGCGGCTGCGCCTGCGCTCGCCCCGCTGCGGTGCCTGCCGCTCCCGCGCCTGCGCTTGCCGCTTCGCGCTCCGCTGCATCCTGCGCCTGCGTTTGCCCCGCTGCGGTGCCTGCCGCTCCAGCGCCAGCGCTTGCCGCTTCGCGCTCCGCTGCATCCTGCGCCTGCGCTGGCCCCGCTGCGATGCCTGCCGCTCCAGCGCTCTGCGGCATATGCGGTTCCAGCATCATACGGCGCGCGAGCGATTTGATCCGGGCGATCAGCTCGCCCGGGCTAAACGGCTTTTGCACGTAGTCATCCGCGCCGAGCTCCAAACCGTATATTTTATCTTCCTCCTGGGATTTGGCAGTCAGCATAATAATGCCCATACGAGGGTAACGTTCGCGCAGCCGCTCGCACACTTCAAAGCCGCTGATGGTCGGCAGCATGACATCCAGCAGCGCAATATCAAACGGGCCTTCCGTATCGGCCAGTTCAAGCGCCGTTTCCCCGTTATCCGCTTCTGTCACTTCCATCCCGTTTCGCTTCAGGTTGATCCGTACAAACCCGCGAATCGCTTCTTCGTCCTCCAATAACAAAATATGCAACTTCTCCTCACCCGCTTTACTTAGTTATCCTGAATCAGCGACAGGCATCCTTTCGCCTGCTCGGTCGTAAGCAGCATCGACTCAAAACTTTTCTTATTGCCGGACGGCAGCGATTCTGGCGCGCCATCCGCAAGATGCACAGCATATACAAGCCCCGAAGCCGTCATAAGGATGTTCAGCGGACGGCCGGCATCCTTCATTTCCGCTTGGTATTCGTCCCATTGCTGCTGAGGAACAACATACAAAGTGGCCAGCTCCGCCCGTACGCCGCCTTTTTCATTCCAATAATCAAATTCGGCTACACTGTACTTCGGGCTGCCTGCCGGGCTGCCGATCGTATAATGGCCGTACCAGCTTTCCGGGAACGCAAAACGGAACGAATACCCGTAGTTGCTGTATTCCTCCATAATGCGCCTAAATCCTTTATCTCCATCCCACTGGTTCCACCGGGTAATCCACATCATGCCGACATAAGGAACATCATCGCTGTCCGGCGGCTGCACCAGCTCCGCAAGTTCCAAAATGCCGTCCCCGTTCACATCGCCGTTTTGGACTGGAGCCCAGCTTGGCTCCTCATAAGGGTCATCGGCCGGAACCTTCTTCAGCTTGCCGTTATCCCATGCAAACATAATGGTGTAGGAGGAATGGGCACCAATCGACGCTTCAACAATAATGCCGTTTTTACGGGCAGATACTTTCCCCATCAGCAGACGGTCATATTGGTTCACGTCCGATGGAAGCTGAATTTGCTGGACATCCGCCAAATGATAGCCGTTCCATCTGTACAAGGTTAGAAAATAATCCGGCATATCCGCCTGCTCGCTGCTGCCGCTTGAAGTAATGACCGCAAGCTCTTTGCTTCCGTCCCCGTTCACATCGCCAAGGTCGGCGTATATATAAGGCATTGATTCCGCCGCAGCCAATACCGGCTTGCCTTCTTCGTTCAGCTTCGGCTTCTGTTCGAACGTATACAGCGACAAAATGTTAGGGCTGTCAAACGAGCCGTTGCCTGACCAGCCGACGATGAGCTCCATCGTGCCGTCATTGTTCAAATCGGCAATTTGCAGCAAGTCCAGCTGGCGGGCGAGCGGCTGCTCGATCAGCGCCCATTGCTTCCAGCTGCCGTTTTTGCGGGACAACACCATCAGCTCGGGCGCATTATATTCATTAAAATACGAAACGACTGCTTCATCGCTTCCGTCATGGTCGATATCGACAAGCCGGATGGCTTCCGATTTCTGCTCGCGCAGCGGAAGCGCAAGCTTGCTGTATTCCGGCAGCAGATCGCTGACCGCCTGCACGAGACGCTGCTTCTCTGACGATATCGGCGGCTTCTGCAGCAGATCAGCCGGCGCAGCCGTATACTTGCAGCCTGCTGCAAGTATACCTAACAGCAGCAGGACTAAAGCTGCCGGTACGCTCCGGTATGTACGCCAGCGGGATATGACGCCGGCTGGAGGAGACTCAGGCGTCCCCCGCCGGACAGCGGCATGCCGCTCCGGTTCCTTTATTCGTTCCTGGCTGCCTTTCGCGGCCATGCCCTTCCGCCCCCTCTTAATGCGTCCGCAAGCTGCCGCCCGCTTCTTCTTAATCTATCCTATTATAGCATCCTATCAAGGTCAGAATGTCCGTTATTATCCGGTAATCCTTGCTATTAAATAGAGTGTTGATGCCGTTTATACAGCATGAAACACCCGTTAACAATTAATCATAATGAACAGCTTCTGCGAGTGCGTTACAAAAAAGTAACACCCCCTGCCGGAAACGTCCTCCAACTAACGCAGTTGAAGCACGCCCCGGAGGGGGCTTGCTAGGTAAGCCGATATCATTAAGGAGCCAAAAGCGATGAAGACGGATTGTTATAGCGGTCGAGTGCAGCCTGCTGAATCTGAATGGCGCGGCCGATATTTAACGTGTTCAGCTGCTCCACAAAAGCGTCAAAAGAATCAAGCGGCTCGATGCCGTATATGAACTTCAGCGACATTTCGTCTACGTAGGTAGTTACATCCTGCATAATAGCCGACAGCTCGGCGCTTTCCTTATCCGTCATGGGCAGGTTCGGCAGCTGATGCTGATCCGCGTTCGTATCCGACCAGATGCGCACCGCGTCCTTTTGCTCCGGAAGCGTATAATACTGCTCCATATAACGCGTGTCCTGCACAAACGGGCCAAAATAACTTGCTCTCGTGTACATCGCCAGCGCCTGTGATGGAGCAAGCTTGTCGGGATTGTTTAAAATCAGGTCCGTGTATGTCGGATACCCGTCCTTCATTTTATAGCTGAGTCCTTCGATACCGAAGTTAAACAGCATATGCCCTTCCGTGCTGTAGCCGTAATCGAGCATCCGCACCGCTTCTTCCACATGCTTGCTGGCTGTCGTAATGGCTACTCCGCCGGATGATCCGACCTGCAAAGCGCGCTGCCCGAATTCGGGACGGTCCCCTTTATGCAGAACCGGATACGGCGCCGCAACAAGTTCGGCTTTCGGATCCTGCTGCCGGATAACCGGAAGCCACGTGCCGATGCCGGCGCCTGCATTCCATATGCTGGCCCCGCTTCGGCCTGTAATCATGCTCATATCCTGCGTTTCGAAATCAACGGCGGCGAAATTCCGGTCGATCAGCCCTTCATTGTACCAGTCGCGGAATAAAGTGAGGAACTGTTTGTACCCGGGTTCCATCGGCCCGAATTTCACGTTGCCGCCGTCAATGTAAAAACCTTTTTCAACACCGTATGCGCCGATAAAACTGCCGTTCTCCACCCCGGACAGCGGACTCGGCACGCCGAAAAAAATAAGCGGGGCTTCCACCCCTTTTTTATTTTTAAAGGCGGTAAGCACGGTATGCCATTCGTCAATCGTTGTCGGAACGGGCAAGCCCAGCTCATCCAGCCAGTCCTTGCGGATAATCAGCCCCTGGTATGTGCGCAGCTCGTTTTCGTTTCGGATAAAGGGGAACATATAATAACTGCCGTCCGCCGTCCGGATCTGCTTATCAATATCCGGATGCGCCTTTAAATAAGCTTTCAGGTTCGGAGCATATTGATCAATCACATCGTTCAGCCGCAAAATATAGCCGTCATTGATCGCTTTCGACGGTCCGCCCGGATAGCTGTTCCACTCGTATTCGATCATATCCGGCAAATCGCCGGAAGCGAGCATTACATTAACAGCTTCCTTCGCCTGATTGGTCGGAGGCTGGATGAATTGAAGCTTTACGCCGGTTCTGCGCTGCCATTCCTGAAAAAAGGGCACCTCTTGAAACGTTGATTTGGTGCTGGCCGCGTTGCCGTTCAGCTCTGCCCAATACGACAATACCGGCGAATTGCTTGAAGCAGCGCTGCCCGCATCAGATGACGATGAAGCCTCATTCCGCTCGCAGGAGGTCAGCAGCAAAAGCGCGAGCACCGCCGTAAGCCCAAGTGCCACATATTTGTTAATCAATTCGGCTCAGCCCCTTTTTTCACGATGATGACTAACAAATCTCTTTATATTTCCCCGGTGTTATGCCTTCGTATTTTTTGAATACCCGTATGAACGTCGCTGCGTCGTTATAGCCGACCAGCCGCGATATTTCATTAATAGATTCCTGCTTGTCTCTAATCATCCGCTTGGCATGCTCGATCCGGAATTTGTGGATGCAGTCGAGCAGCCCTTCGCCGGTCTGTGTCTTAAATAATTTCGAGAGATAACTTCCTTTTAAGTCGAAATATTCGCCGATAGCGTTCACATTCAGATTAACATCCTGGTAATTCCGCTCGATATATTGCGTCACCTTGGCCGTTAAATCCCGCAGCGAATCTTCCCGCTCCTGCGTCAAATTGGATACGCGTTTGGCAGCAGCAAACGAGCATACTTCCCCAAGCATCGCGTGCAGCTCCTTCTGCATCTCCTGGATCGTATCGCAGGCGATAATTTTGTCCATCCACAGCGGATTGCTTGCGAGAATATCTCCTTCTCCCAGCTCGTTAATCGCCTTCACCATCGTGCCCGCCAAATTAAAAATAAGACATTTGGCTATCGTAAGCGAAATAAGCGGCTTCTCGAAATTGCGCGTCGTAATTTCGTCCATATAAGCGGAAGCCTGCTCCATATCGCCGGCTTTAATGAAATTGATAAGCTGCTGCTCGACCTGCAGCGGATAATAGTAGCCGTATTCCGCCCGGTCGCTGTATTCGCTGCGGATATCTTCATACGAAATGATGCCTTGTTTGCCAAGCACCATTTTGTATTCCATCGCATCCACCGCTTCCTGGTACGCTTCGGCAATTCCCGCCCAGGACGGATGGCAGCCGCTTGTCGAAATCGTCAGCTCCATATCGTACCTTCGCAGAAAGCTTTGCGCCTCCAGCGCAATATCATGCAAATCCTGCGGGCCGTTCTCCGCATCCGGCCGCAAATTAACGAGGCATACAATCATATCGTCCGCTTCCGCAACGTAACCGACATGCTGATGCTGCTGGGCAAGCTCCTCAACGACATTGGCGATAATGAACTGGATCAGCTTCCTCCGTTCATTAACATCAATGCCCGGCAAATTGGCGTACAAGCTTTCCTCATTTTCGACCACAAACAAAATAACGGCAAAATGGCTGGATAACAACGTCATATGATAGGATCGGAACGCCTCCTCATATGGAACAAGCGAATCGAGGCGCCCTTTCAGCAGCCGGTTGATCAGGTTGGAGCGAAGCACATGCTGGTGCTTCTGCAGCTGCAGGGCGATCTCATCCTTCTCGCTGCGCGCGCTCATAATCGCTTTGCGGATCAGATGCAGCTCGTTCCAGTCGTCCGGCCGGTCTTTGTCCGCCGTTTTGTCGGTAAGCGTCTGGACAAGCTCCTGGATCGGCGAATAATTGCGGCGCATAAAAAACCATGTAAGCACGCCGGCGCCGATGAGGCTGATCAAAATGCTGATATACGTAAAGCTGCGGACGTATTCCGCCTTTTCCCAATACAGCCGGCTTGGAATAATAAGCGCATATTTCAGGTTTGACTTCGCCGACGGAATATAAAACAGCTCCGAATCTCCCACCCTGGGAGAAGTAAGCCGCACATGCGAGCCGTCCATAAACGGCGCCAGCTCCGGCGCGTCCGGGTGATTGGACAGCAGCACTTCATTATCCTGGTTTAAAATAAGCACAAGGCCGCCGTTAAAACCCGAGATGCTTTCAATGGCATCCTGAAACCGCTTCGTATCAGCCATCACGACGACGGTTCCGGTCTCCCTGCCGTTCAAATCCCGCGGCAAATGGGTAATGTACGCGATTGAGGCTTCCGATTCGCCCGCCCCTTCGCGCGGCAGCAACGTAAAACGGTTTGTTTCGCCGCCAAGCACAGCCTCTTTCCATTGCTCATACGTCATGGCTCCGGTATCGTGAATGGTTTGGAACGCGACCGGCAGAGAGCGGATATTGCCGGGACGCAGCACGGACGAGTCCTGGTTCCATACGACATAAAACTCATCAATCGACGCATAGGACGTTTTATACAACCGGAACTCGTCCACCAGCTCATGCGCCGTATAAGGCGTGCTTTTATCCTGCTTGTTCGAGTACATCAGCGTCTGCAAATTTTGATTCCATGCTACTTCCGTATTGAGCCGCTTCATCAAATCGATCTGATTGTCAATCGTATAGCCCATTTGCTTCAGCAAGGAGTCATTCGCCCGGTGAATTTCACTTTTGAGCGCCTGGCTCGCCTGCGAATAAATAACAAGGCTGATCAGAATTGGAACAATTAATACTGCACTGTAGGATACAAGCCACGTGACAACAATGCTTTTCCGTTTACGCCATAACTGCCGAATGTTCAACAATAGCTCATCACCCGTATGTTCAATTGATTTGGTTAAATCGTCAATGATTGTAGGCTTTTATTATAGCGAAAGAAGCCGCACATGCGGAATATATAAAAAATGCAAACCGATTTACAAAAAGTAAAAACGCTTACATTTCCGCGCAGCATGCGCAAATAGCCCGAACAGACACGGGAGGTGTCCATTCAGGCTTTTGCTGTTTTTGATTGATATAGGCGAGTCCGCAGCAGAGCATCATGACCCGGTTCAGGCGAGACCGTTAGCAGAGCATGGCCTGGTTCAGACGATTCGCGCGGGAGATCGGCTCCAGCTGCCGTTTAAAAAATCCGGTTCCGCCAGCCGTTTAGCTTGGCGATCGCTTCCGCAAAGAAGTAGTCGCCGTAGATGAGCGATACGTCGACATTTTGCCCGGCAGGCTTGTGGCCTGTACCGTGCAGCAGGATCGCTTCATGCGCCGGATTATCCCATGTGCAATAGTTCTCGTCCAGCGACTGCAGAATGCGGAGCGCAGCTGCTTGGTAGCCGCGTCCTTCCTTCTCCGGCAAATGGGCGGCAAGCTCGATCAGTCCGGACGCTGCAATCGCGCCCGCCGAGCTGTCGCGCGGCGTTTCGCCCGCTTCCTCTTCGGCCCGGAAATCCCAATGCGGCACATGATCTTCCGGCAAATGGGCGATAAAGTAATGCGCCACCCGCTGCGCCGCCTTCAAATAAGCGGCATTGCCGGTATGGCGGTACGTGTTGGCCATGCCGTACAAAGCCCATGCCGTCCCCCGGCTCCAGCCGGAATCCGGCGCTGCGCCTTGGCCGCCTAATGCTTCCAGCCGCTCGCCCGTTGCCGGATCAAAGACGACAATATGATGCACGCTGCCGTCCTCGCGGATAAACTGGCTCAGCACCGTATCCGCATGAGCGGCCGCAACCTGGGCGAAACGCGGATCTCCGCTTTGCTCCGCTGCCCAGAACAGCAGCGACAAATTCATCGCGGTGTCAATGATGGACCAGCCGTGCTTATCCCCGTTCCAGGCGCGGATGAACCGGCCTTTCGGATTAAACCGGCCGGCCAGGAAATTCGCTGCAAACAGTCCGCGCCGGAGGCCGTCCGGATCTCCCGTCAGCCTATGCTTGTAGACCGCTGTCGGCAGAAACTGAAAACCAACGTCATGGTCAAAGCTGTTTGGCTGCAAAAACAGCCGCTCGAAACGCTCATCCCAATTCCAGACCGCCTGCTTGAACCGTTCCTCGCCGGTCATATCATGCGCAAGCCACAGGATGCCCGGCCAGAAGCCGGACGTCCACCAGTCGAGCCGCAAATCGTCGTAGCGGCCGCTTGCCCCTGCCACATGCGGCGATTTGTCCCCGATCTGTTCCAACATTTGACCGATTTTGCCGGCCACTTTGTTCCATATTGCTTCTGCTGCTTTCAAATCCCGTTCGCTCATTCCGTATGCCTCCTGTTCCCTGTAGACCGATCATGCGATATGCATGGCTTATCCTTTCACAGAACCTACCATTACGCCTTTTACGAAAAAGCGCTGCACAAAAGGATAAACACACAATATCGGAATCGTTGCAACCATAATCGTTGCGTATTTAATCGTTTCCCCGATCTCAAACCGGTCGCCTGCCGAAGCGCCCGTCGACATGCTGTCCGTCGAGTTGGCAATTAATATTTCACGCAGCACCAGCTGCAGCGGGAACAAATCCCTGGACCGGATAAAGACCGATGCGTAAAACCATCCGTTCCACTTATCAACCGCGTAATACAAAATCATAACGGCAATAACCGGCATCGACAGCGGAATGATGATGCGGAACAATATGGTGAAATGATTGGCACCGTCGATTTTGGCCGACTCCTCCAGGCTGTCCGGAATCCCCATAAACGAAGTCCGCATAATAATCAGGTTGAACGTGCTGATACTGAACGGCAATATCGTGGCCCATAACGAATCGAGCAGGCCGACGCCTTTGACAACCAGATAAAGCGGAATAAGACCGCCCCCGAAAAACATCGTAAACAAGATAATAAACATAAAAACATTGTTCCACATCACATTTTTGCGTGACAGGACGTACGCGCCAAGACATGTCATAAACAGATTGACGATAACGCCAAATACAACGATAAAGACCGTATTCCGGTAACCCGTCGTAATGCTCGGGTTTTTCAGCACGCTCTTGTATGCTTCCACGCTGAAGCCAAGCGGCTTCCACAAGATCCCTTTGTTTGCGACCAGCTGGCCCGCATCGCTAAACGAGGCAAACAGCACGTACAGCAGCGGATATAACGTAACGACTACCAGGAGAATCAGCAGCGTATAAATGACGACATCAAACGCACGATCAAACAAGCCGGTTTCCGTTTTCATGCATGCCACCTCACCACAAGCTGTTTTTGCTTACTTTACGGCTAACATAATTCGCCGTAATAAGCAAAGCAAGATTGATTACCGAGTTGAATAAGCCTACAGCCGAGCTGTAGCTCCATCCGAACTCGAGCAAACCTTTCCGGTAGACGAAAGACGATATGACGTCGGCTGTTTCGTACGTAACCGGGTTGTACAGCAAAATAATTTTTTCGAAGCCGACATTGAGCAGGTTGCCCATCCGCAAAATCAACATAATGGCAATCGTCGGGAGGATGCCCGGCAGCGTAATATAAAGCATTTGCTTGAACCGGCTGGCTCCGTCAATCCGGGCTGCTTCGTATTGCTCCAGATCGATGCTCATCAAGGCTGCGATATAAATGATCGACTCCCAGCCGATCCGCTGCCATATTTCCGATAAAATGTAGATCGGGCGGAACAATCCCGGCTTTTGCAGCATCGCTTGCCCATCATAGCCAAACAGCATGAAAAACCGGTTAATCAGCCCGTCTGCGTTCGTAAAATCGGTAATAATACCGCAAATGACGACGAGCGAAATAAAGTAAGGCATATACGTAATCGTCTGCACAACCCGCTTGAACATCCGGCTTCTTACTTCGTTAATCAGCAAAGCTAGCAGAATCGGCGCCGGGAACTCAAATATAAGCGAATACAAGCTGATGAGCAGCGTGTTTTTCAATATGCGTACAAAATAATAGCTGTTAAAAAAATCTTCAAAGTTCTTCAGGCCGACCCAGTCGCTGCCGAGCACACCCTTCATCGGAGAATAGTCTTTAAATGCAATCAGCGCGCCGTACATCGGCGCATAATGGAATATCCCGTAAAAAGCAATGACTGGAATCATCATGAGATACAAATATTTGTTGAGCATGAAATCACGGATAAACCGGCGTTTGAAAGAGTTCTGCTTCGCACTTGCGCTTGTGCTTGCATTGGCGTTTGCGTTTACGTTGGTTTGCATGGCGGTCCGTCGTCACCTCGTTTCGATTAAAGAAGAGGGGGAAACTTCCCCCCTCGGTCGCAGCTACGGGGAACCGGGAGATGCGCGCTTTGCCTGCACCTCCGCGGCAGCCCCGCGCTGCCGCTTCTTGCGGCGGTTGTTACAAGCCGCAGGAAGCGGCTTTCGCCGGGCAATTAGCGGCTGTTGTAGCGTTGCAGCGCAGCCGTTTCAATTTCAATCGCGCGGTCCAGCTTCAGCGATTTCATTTTTTGCACATAGCTGTCAAAGCTGTCTACCGGCTCGTCACCCAAAATGATTTTGATCGTCATTTCATCCACGAGCGTATTGATATCGTTCATAATTGTTGCATATTCCGTGCTCTCTTCCGGTGTAGGCGTAATCGGCGGCAGGTTGTATTTCTCCGCATCGGTGTTCGCCCAGACGCCGATCGCATCACGCTGCGTTTGCAGAGCGAAGAACTGTTCGGCATAACGTTTGTCTTGTACGAACGGCCCGTTATAGCTGCCGCGCGCATACATCGAGATCGCTTGCGCCGGAGCGAGTTTATCCGGGTTTTTCATCAGCAGGTCTGTGTAGGTTGGATAGCCGTTAACCATGTTGTAGCTGACGCCTTCCGTACCGAAGTTAAAGAACATATGACCTTCGTCGCTGTAGCCATAGTCGAGCATTTTGACGGCAAGCTCCGCATTTTTGGACTTGGCCGTAACCGCAACTGTGCCTTCCGACGAATAAGCATCGGTGCGTTGGCCGAACTTCGGTTTCTCGCCTTTGTTCAGCACTGGGTACGGCGCTGCAACCAGCAAAGCTTTTGGATCCTTCGCTTCAACCAGCGGCTGCCATTTGCCGATACCGCCGCCGGCATTGCCGATCATCGCGCCGGTTGCGCCGGATGCCACATTGCTGTCCACCGCTTTGGAGTCGGCTGTTGCAGCATTCTTATCGATCAGGCCTTCTGCATACCAGTCGTGGAACAGCTGCAAATATTGTTTGAAGCCCGGTTCAGCCGGTCCAAATTTCACTTGGCCGTCTTCTTGATAGAAGCCACGGGTTACGCCGAAAGCGCCCATAAATACGCCGTTGCCGGAGTCGTTGAAAAATCTAGGTTTGCTGTTGAAGGACAATGGCGCGGCTGCGCCTTTTTTCTCTTTGAACGCACGCAGCATATTCGTCCAGTCGTCAATCGTTTCCGGTACAGGCAAGCCCAGCTCATCCAGCCAGTCTTTGCGCACGATCGGGCCTTGGAAGATTTGCAGGTATTGGTCGCCGCGGATGAATGGGAACGTATAGTAGCTTCCGTTGTCCGTTTTGACCATTTTGTCGATATCCGGATGCTCCTGCAAATATTTTTTCAAGTTAGGCGCGTATTTGTCGATGAGATCGTTCAGCTTCAAAATATAGCCGTCTTTGATCGCTTTTTCAGGACCGCCAGGGAACGACAGGAAGTTGTATTCGATCATGTCCGGCAGCTCGCCCGAAGCAAGCATAACGTTAAGCGCTTCTTTCGCTTCGCCGCTTGGCGGCGAGATGAATTTGAGCGGAACGCCGGTGTTCTTTTGCCACTGCTGGAAGAACGGCACTTCTTCAAAAGACGGTTTTACGCCAACCAGATTGCCTGTCAGCTCAGCCCAGTAGGACAATGTCTTATCCGTTTTGATCGGATAAGTTGTTGCTTCAGCTCCAGCCGAATTGGTTGCTTCAGCATTGCCGCCGGTGCCTGTATTTTTATCACCGGTATTGCTGTTGTTGTTACCCCCTCCGGATGAGCAAGCGACTAGCATCGAGCCTAACAAAGCGATGACTAACCCAGAAGTCAACTTTTTTCTCATACTCGTTTTCCTCCATTATTGAATTGAAGAATGCGGCTGATGATCCCGCTGCATCTTCAATCCAAGCTTAAGGGAAGCAGCAGCCGGGCCGATATGCGCAATTTCTCCAATTCAATTCCAATTTCTTATGCAAGCGCTTTCAGTAAAATCGCAATTTGTACAATCGCATTTATAAAAACAAAAAAACCAGCCCGTAAAGGGCTGGCTTATTGTCTAAAAAACGTTGCAGCGGCGCGGTTTCCGCGGTATTGATTACGAAAATTGCACCTTCAGGGTTACAATCTCGAAAGCTTTCAATTGCAGCTTCACTTCACCGGATTGACTCACCGGAAGAAGCGACTGCTCCTCCTCCAGCATGTTCGTGACGGCTACTTTGGCAGGACGATGCCCAAAGGAAAGAGTTGCCGCAGCTGCCGAGCGCTCCGCTTCGTACAGCCTTACGATATAGGCATTCTCCTCTTCGGCCGGCTTTACCGCCTCAACGATCACGTTGGGCGCATCCACGGTAAACAGCGGATTGTTATCCGCGCGGTGACGGCCTTCCGAAACGTTCAGCGGCATGTTCAGCTCATAAGCCGGGCGTATAACCGATTCTGCCTGGAATCCGCTGTTATGCGGCAGGAAGGAATACGTCACCTCATGAACGCCTTCGTCGCCGCGCGGGTCCGGATGGCAGCCGCCTTTATGCAAGGTCAGCCGGATATCCGATTCCTCTACCGAAATGCCGTATTTGCAATCGTTAAGCACCGCAACGCCAAACCGGTTTTCCGACAGATCCGTCCATTTATGATTGCATACCTCAAACATCGCTTGATCATACACCGTGTTGCGGTGAGTCGGGCGTTCGACATGCCCGAACTGCACTTCATGGCGCGCGCTGCCCGCAAGCACCTGCACATCAAATCCCGCTTTCAGCAGCTGGTAGCGGTCCTTCCAGTCGATAACCGTTTCGAAATCAATCCGTGCGTCATCGGCGTAAAACACAATATCCTGCTTCAGCTCCGAACGGCTGCCGATCCGGTACACGCTGCGTATCCTGAACTGCAGCGGCCCGTCCGCCGCAACCTCGCGCGATAGCAGGTTCGTCTGCTTCTCCAGCTTCAGCTTGCTGTCCTGGTCGATATCCCAGTTATCCCAGGCAAGCGGCACATCTTCACCCATCAGCAGCGCATTAAGCGGCTGCTCTCCCCGCACAAGCTCCCGGCCGCTCGGCAAATCGGTAAAAGAGGTCATATAACCGTGCTCATCAAATACGATAGCCGCAAACGGCGTCTGCAACGTACGGCCGTCGTACTTGAACGGGCTTGCGCTTGCCGCACTGCCAGCGGCGGCTGCCCGGCTGCCAAGCGGCACGGACACATGGCTGAGAGCGGGTACCGTAATGCCGCCTACCGCCAGCTTGGCCCGGCCGTTCAGATCGGTGAAGCTTTGCGTGATAACAGAGTCGCCGGCCGGAACGCGTCCGTCCTCGCGGGCATCCGTCACAAACTGCCCGCGGCGCGCCCAGCTTAACGTGTTCCAAACCGTCATCTCTTCTTCGCCTTGCGCTGCTTCCTGCCGGAGTTTACGGGATAACTTTTCGGCCTCCGCGATGATTCCGCCCACTTCGCGGATCGCGCGGTCATGCACCTCCGGAATGGATGTGCCCGGCAATATATCATGGAACTGGTTGATCAGAAGCAGTTCCTCCAACTCTTCCAGCTGCGCTTTCGGCGCTGCCAGGTCCTGCCGCCCGTCTTGCAGCGCCGCCAGCACCACCTGCATTTCCAAATCCCGCAGCGCAATTTCCGCTTTACGGTTGTTCCGCTTAATTTGCGCCATTTGGGTCAACGTGCCGCGGTGTCCTTCAAAATAAAGCTCGCCGGCATACACCGGCAGCCGCGACGTATCACGCAATTCCTCCATAAAAGCGCTGACCGTCGTATGCGCTGTTTTGGGCACGCCCTCTACGTCTTCCAGCCTTCTTGCCGCTTCCAGCATTCCGTCATGCGGGCCGCCGCCGCCGTCCCCGTAGCCGTATGATATTAACCGTCGATCATTCACCTGCTTGTGCTGGATGTCGTTCCGGTCGCCTTCCGAACCATAGATGCGCCCGATAATCGTCTCGGCATCCGGCCAGCAGTGTATATGGTTAAAATGCGTCAGCACCGGCGTCCCGTCGAGCCCTTTCCATATAAAAGAGTCGTAAGGGAACCGGTTCGTATCATTCCAGCTCAGCTTGGTCGTCAGGAAGGAGGTAATACCGACGCCTTTCAACATTTGCGGAATCGCCGCGCTGTAGCCAAACGTATCCGGCAGCCAGAACGTATCCGCCGTATAGTTGAAATATTTCCGCGTATAGCGCTGTCCTTTCAAAAACTGGCGGATCAGCGATTCGCCCGATGTTAAATTGCAGTCTGGCTCAATCCAGGAGCCGCCTGTCGGCTCCCAGCGCCCTTCGGCAACCCGCTTCACGATGCCTTCAAACACAGCCGGATAATGCCGGCGCATCAGCTCGGCATGGAATGGCGAGCTTTGGATAAAAACATATTCCGGATAATGCTCCATCAGATTGAGGGCATTGGCGTACGTCCGGGCGCATTTGCGAATGACCTCGTCACGTGTCCACAGCCATGCGGTGTCCATATGCGAATGGCCGATAATGCCGGCGGACGGCGCGGAATCGCCGTTGGATTTGGCCAGCAGCGGCTTCATCCGCTGGATGGCAGCGGCAAGCCCCGCTCGCCACACATGCTCTTCCGTTTCTTCCGGCTTTTGCACCGCTGCCTCGAACACGTCGATCAAGCCGTTTACGATTTGCCCTTTCCGGAACGGATCGGTGCTTGGCGCGGAAGCAATCTGCACCAGGGTTTTGACGTCATAAAGAAATTCGTTCACATCTTCTCGGCGCACATGGATATAGATGCCGTCAAATTCGCGGTTGTAGGGGCTCGCATACGTATCGTCGGATGCATAG
Organism: Paenibacillus protaetiae; assembly: GCF_004135365.1. NCBI lineage: Bacteria > Bacillati > Bacillota > Bacilli > Caryophanales > Paenibacillaceae > Paenibacillus > Paenibacillus protaetiae. The sequence goes on from NZ_CP035492.1 coordinate 2,619,436, forward strand.
CTTTGGTAGGGCTGCGTCCCGACAATCGGTTTGCCGGCGTACCCTTCGAATGCCAGTTCCACCGTCCGGCCGGCTTCCGCCTGCCCGGTAAGGATAAGCGCCGTATGGAAACCGAGCTGACCGGCGTTGCGTTTCGCATTGTAGATGCCGCGCGGCGTGCCGTCTACCCATAACATCGTTTCATGCGCATCGGTTTTCGCTTCTATGTACAGCTTTTGGCCATGCAGCCGTTCGGGAATCCGATACGTCCCTTTAAACCAGATCGAACCGCCGGGGCTGCCCCACTTGGTTCCTTTGTGCGCAGGCTGCCAGTTCTCTCCGGCAGGCACCTCGTACAGATGCTCCATCGTCTCCCAATAGGTGACCTCCACGGTATCCGCCCGCTCGTATAGGTACTGGCTGTAATGCTCCCCCAGCCGCTTTACTTTTTGCAAAGTGCGTTCGATCTGCTTGCCGTTAATCACAAGGTTTCACCCTTTCTATTTATCCGAATCTCCCGCGCTTGTTGAAGCAGAGAAGCCTGCCCCCTGACAAGCTGGGGCAGGCTTCTTGTATGTGCTTCTTTAACGCTTATTCGCTTATTTATAAGACGGCTTGGATTTGTCTGTCTGGTTCGCATTCACTTCATCAATGATTTTGCTGCCGCCGGCTTTCAGCCAATCCTGAACATGCTTATCCCAGTCTTCCGGAGTCAGCTTATGGTTAATGACAACGCCGCTCACAATGCTGTTCATATTGTCTTCGTAAATTTTAGAGCCGATTTCGCTTTCGGTTTGGCTCGGAATAAACGGATTCCGGTAATCCGGGAATTCGTTCTGCGAATATTCCTCGTATTTGCTCTTGTAATAATCATACAGGTCGGATTCGCCGAGGCTCGCCATCCAGTCCTTGTTGTAATTCCAGTCCACCATGCCCGAATCGCTAAACGGCGTCAGCGACCAGAACGGCTCCATTTGCGGGCGTTTGTAATCGTCCGGAATTTTGTCTTCCGGGAACGGAATGATTTTGCCGTCTTTCACTTCATAGTTTTTGCCTTCCACGCCGTATTTCATCATGTTATGGCCTTCCGTCAGCTCCCAGTTCAAATAACGGAAAATGCCGTCCGGATCTTTCGCTTTGGCCGAAATATAGAACCCGCGGTCGATCGGCAATACGGCGCGCACGCCGCCTTTAATGCCCGTTGGCCCAACGAGCGGCGAAATGATGCCGACTTCGCCGTTTGGATCCGTCTTTTTCAAATCGTTAACGATAGTCGGATAGTTGTTATAATGCGAGATGAGTACCGCTACATTGCCCGCTTTAAATTTGTCTTCGGATTTGGAAGCGTTCGGGCTGACAAGCAGATCCGGGTCAACCAAGCCGTTTTTGCTGAGGTTCTGCACCCAGAAATAGAAATCTTTTTGCTCCGGCGACATATAAGACGGCACAAGCTTGTTCGGATCATCCTTCGCCGGCTGCCAGCCGCTGAAGCTTGCACCCCACGACGTTGCCAAATCTTTAAACGTCCACATGTCGCTGACGGTCAGCGGAATTTTTTTCTGGCCGTTAATCGGCGTATCTTTGAACTTTTGCAGCGCGGCAACCAGATCGTCGACGGTTTTCGGCTCCGGAATGTTTAATTGTTCAAACCAGTCTTTGCGGTAATACATCAGGAATGCCACATCCGGATTAACCGTGTTCGGCAGGAAATAAATATTGCCGTCTTTATCTTTCAGCATATCCCAGATGGATTGCGGCACCGCTTCTTTCACCGCCGGGTATTTATCCAGGTAGTCGTTGATTTTCAAGAAAGCGCCCTGCTCCTGCGTCTCCCGGAAGAAGGCGTCTCCAGGGCCGGAACCCCACATGACGTCCGGAATTTCGCCGGATGCAACAATCGTTTTCACTTTCGTGTCATAGTCGGTAACCGGCACGATTTGCACGTCGATGTTGACGTTTGCTTTTTCAAACAGCTCTTTCTCGAATGCGCCACCTTTTTGATACGTGGCAGGGCCCCATACCGGCTTCAAATACGAGAATTTCGTCGGCGCGCTTTTGCTGCCCGTATCGGCAGTGCTGCCCGAACCGCTGTCGGACGATTGAGTTGGCGCTGCCGAACCCGCGTTTTCATTCCCGTTTGAACTGGAGCATCCGACAATCGAAGTTAGAAAAAGTGCGGAAACTAACAGTGCTGCAGCCTTTTTCATTGGCATCCATTCCCCTTTAATTTGTATTTATGAGAACCCGGTTTTAATTCGGGCTGTCATTGCTTAACCTTTAACGGAACCGATCATAATGCCTTTGACGAAATACTTTTGCAGGAACGGGTACGTCACCATAATCGGCGCGATGGCGAATATAATGGCCGCCGCTTTAATATTATCCGGCGTGATCACGATCTTGGACGGGTCCATAATTTGCGGGATCGCCCCCATGTTCATCATGTTCTGGTCGATAATGATCGAGCGGAGCACCACTTGCAGCGGCCATTTGGCGTTATCGTTAATGAAGATAAGCCCCGTAAAATAATCGTTCCAGTGGCCCACGGCGTAAAATAAGCCGACCGTTGCGATAACCGGCTTCGACAGCGGCAATATAATTTTCCACAATATCGTCAGTTCGCCGGCCCCGTCGATGGAAGCCGATTCCTCCAGCCCCTCCGGGATCGACCAGAAAAAGTTGCGCATCAGGACAAAGTTGAACGGAGATACAAGGCCGCCGACGATAAATACCCACAATGAATCAAGCAGGCCCAAGTTTTTCATCAAGATGTAGTAAGGAATAAGCCCCGCTCCGATCAGCATCGGAATGATGATGATCCAAGTGAAAAACGAGTAGCCCGGCACCTTTCGCTTCGACAGCCCGTAAGCCGCGGAAGCGGTAAACAAGAGGTTGCTGAACGTCCCGGCTACGGTAATAAAGACCGTCACCATAAAGGAACGGGTAAGAACCGGAGTCCCAAAAATGTATTTGTAAGCGCTTAAAGTAAAGTGATACGGAAACAGCATCATCGGGTGCAGGCGGATTTGCGAAGCTTCGCTGAATGAGATCGCCAGCACGTTCAGGATTGGAATAAACGTAACCAGCCCCAGCAGCAGCAGCCCGATGTAAATAAGCGTTTGCGCCCACCACGGATTTTGGTTCAGCAGGGAAGAACCTGTAGACCGGACGACTCGTTGTTCCTTTGCAGCAGCTGTTCCGGCTTCCGTTACCATAGCGATCTTCCCTCCCATTTCTTCACCATCGAATTGGCCGAAATAATAAGCACGCAGCTAATGACGCCTTTGAAGATGCCCACCGCTGTAGCCAGCGAATAATCGTTGGACAAAATACCGATCCGGTACACATACGTATCAATAATGTCCGCCACATCATATACGGAAGGATTATACATGTTGAACACTTGGTCAAAGCCGGCGTCCAGCAGACTCGCAAGGTTCAGCACAAACATGAGGACGATAATCGGACGCATGCCCGGCAGCGTAATATGCCATATTTGCCGCATCCGCTTGGCGCCGTCCACTCTCGCCGCTTCATACAGCTCCGGATCGATCCCGGTGATGGCCGCCAAATAAATGATAGCTCCCCAGCCAAACTCTTTAATGATACCGGTTACGATCAGTACCGGCCGGAACAGATGCGTATCCGTCAGGAACTGGATGGGGTTCATGCCCGCATTCGTCAAAATGGTGTTAATAATGCCCGTTGGCCCGACAAAGTTAATGGCGATGCCCGCAAACACGATCCATGACAAGAAGTGCGGGAAGTAGGTAACGGTCTGAATCGTCTTTTTGAACCATAACGCCTTAACTTCATTCAGCATAATGGCAAACAGGATCGGAATCGGGAAGCCGAATATAAGGCCGTACATATGGATGATGATGGTGTTTTTCAAGACGGCTAAAAATTTGTCTGACGAAAAAATGTAATGGAAGTTGTCCCAGCCGACCCACGGGCTTGCGGCGATGCCTTTAAACGCCATATACTTTTTGAATGCAATGGTCAGCCCATAAAAGGGAATGTAAGCGAATACAACAAAATAAATAATCGCCGGTATAAATAACAGGTACATAAACCGGTACCTCCATACCGTCTTCATCAACACCGACAGTTGGCGACGGGGCTGACGATCCAGCTTGGCTTCCAGCATGCGGGCACCTCAATTCGTTGATTGATGTTCGAGTAAGCGTTTACAACAATAACCTGAACGAATTTGGACATTTCCAGATTGATCCGCTTGACGACAGTCTCAAGCCTCAGACGATCCCTCCAGCAACTGCCCTCCCTTATGTACACCCCCTAAACTTGTATATTTGTGATATAACCTATTTACATGTAAATATTGTTGTCTGTATATTACCATTGCCCTTAAAAACCGTCAAGAAATTATTTACATTGATTCAAGTAAGTTGTATATTTGTTATATTAACATTCGAGGAGATCAAAGCAATGGATCAGCCAACCAAACGAGTCCCGCATTACGTCCAGATTCGGAAATATGTCAATGATCAAATCCAGCAGCTAAAGTGGCGTGAAGGCGACCGTCTGCCCTCCGAAAATGAGCTGGCCGCCCAATTCGGCGTCAGCCGCATTACCGTCAAAAATGCGCTGGACAGTCTTGTGCAAGAAGGCATCATTTACCGCATTCAAGGTAAAGGCTCCTTTGTTTCTGTCAGCGGCGGAGAGCCGGCCTTGTACCGGAAGGAAGAGCCTGCTTCCCACCCGCTTGTTGCTTATATCACGCCGGTGCTGAACAATTCATTTACCGCTCTGCTGCTAAGCGGCATTGAAGAAGAATTGTCGCAGCATGGGCATAAAGTCGTCTTTTCCAAATCCGACGGCTGCCTGATCAAGGAAAAACAGCTGATTCAAGAGGCGCTTGAACTAGGGGTGCGAGGAATATTGATTTTTCCGGCAGACGGGGAAAAATATAATGAGGAAATTGTCCAGCTGAGCATGTCCGACTTTCCGATTGTGCTGATTGACCGGGATTTGCCGGGACTTTCGATGCATTGCGTTTGCTCGGACCATGAAGGCGGCGCTTATGCAGCCACCAAACATCTGATTGAGCTCGGACATACGTCCGTCGCATACCTGTCGGCAAGCCCGCCGTTTACAAGCAGCATGGAAGAACGTCTTGCCGGTTACGAGAAAGCGCTGGTCGACTCCGGCATGCCGATCTTTCACCATCACCGGGCAAAAGTGGTCAGCCCGCAGGATATTGTAGACTTTCTGGAAGCAAATCCGGACATCACGGCCGTATTCGCCGAAAACTCCGGCGTCGGTCAAGCGGTGCTCGAAGCAGCCAAGCAGCTTGGCTTGTCCGTACCCGAACGGCTGTCCGTCGCTTTTTTTGACGACATCGAATTTCCTAACCTGCATGTGACGACGCCAACCGTCGTCGTGCAGCAGGAGCGCCTCATCGGCAAGGAATCCGCCAAGCTGCTGCTGAAAGTCATGGACGACCCGCGCCAGCCTAAGCAGAAGGTATTGCTGCCTACCGAGCTGCTGAAACGCCAGTCGACCGCCGCCCCGCTTCACTCTGTGAAATCGTAGGAGGTTGATGGAAATATGGGGGGGCCGGTGGTTTCATGCCGCCCGATTCATTCGGCACTGGATAGAGTGCAGTTCATAGAACAAAGGAAACCACACGCGAGTGTATAACGGAACTGTAACCCGCGCTTTGAAAAAAGTGACCTCTTACGGGTTACAGTCCACACTCGCATGTGGTAAAGATACTACAGCCCCGAATTTTACCTTAAAATTGAGCCGTCGATTGATGAAAACAACTGCAATTTTTTCATGCAAGTTGATTCCCCTTCGTCTAAACAACAATAGAAGGAACCCGCTTAAGAAAAGCGGACTTCTTCTATTGTTGTTTTTCTCCCCTAAGCAATCGTGCCATCCCGAATGTAAATTACCCGTTCTGCGCGGGCGGCTACCTGGTGGTCGTGGGTAATGAGAATAATGGTCATCCCGTTTGCGTGCAGCTTGGCGAGCAGGCTCATAACTTCAGCGCCGTTCCGGGAATCAAGCGCGCCCGTTGGCTCGTCAGCCAGCAAAATGGAAGGCGCGGTTGCGAGCGCACGTGCTATGGCAACTCTTTGCTGCTGGCCGCCGGATAATTCGGACGGCTTATGGCGAAGATGGGCGCTCAGCCCGACTGCCTCCAGCATTTCAAGTGACGCTTTGCGCCTCTCGCTGCTCCGCTTCCCTTGGTAAATGAGCGGCAGCTCCACATTATCGAAAGCAGATAAGCCCGGCAGAAGGTTGTAGCTCTGAAACACGAACCCGATCTTCCGGTTTCGCATATCCGCCAGCTGATTATCGCTCATTGCCGAAACCTTTTTGCCGTCCAGCGTATACGTTCCGCCGTCTGCCTGATCCAGGCAGCCCATAATGTTCATCAGCGTCGATTTGCCCGAGCCGGACGGCCCTTGAATTGCAACAAATTCGCCTTGCCGCACCTCGAGTGAAATGTGATCCAAAACCGCAAACTTCTGCCCGCCCGTCCGGTAAAATTTCGAAATGTCCTCCATCTCCACAATGGCCATTCGGATCACCCCTTACTATAGTTATTCCGAAGGCTTGTTTCTATTTCGCGGCAAAATAAAAGAAGGAAGCTGTGCAATAAAGCACCGCTTCCTTCCTTCTAGCCTGCCGTATTCCAGCAACAGCTCGACAATTGGAATGCCGCTGCGTGATACAGCCTAGCGCAATGCCTTCATCGCAATGTCGCTGCGGGTATGCATGCCGTCAAAATGGATCACGCTCACCGCTTCGTACGCGCGGGCGCGCGCTTCCGCGATGTCGCGGCCAAGGCCAACGATGCCGAGCACGCGGCCGCCGCTCGTCACGACTTGGCCGTCCTTCTCCGCTGTGCCGGCATGGAATACAAGCGCGCCTTGCGCTTCCGCTTCGGCAAGGCCGGTAATGGCGCGGCCTTTTGGATACGAAGCCGGGTAGCCTTCAGATGCCGCGATCACGCAAACCGCTGCTTCATCGCTCCAGGCGATATCGATTTGGTCGAGGCAGCCATTCAGCGAAGCCAACACGATGTCAAGCAGATCCGTTTTCAGGCGAGGGAAAACGACTTGCGTTTCCGGATCGCCCAGGCGCGCGTTAAACTCGATCGTTTTCACGCCGTCTTTCGTTATCATAAGGCCGGCAAATAATACGCCGCGGAACGGGCGGCCTTCGCTGACCATCGCTTTGGCTGTCGGCTTGATAATGTTGGTAACCGCATCCTCAATAAGAGCCGGGTCGATATGCGGCAGCGGGGAATACGTGCCCATACCGCCTGTGTTCGGGCCTTTGTCGTTGTCGAATACCGGCTTATGGTCCTGCGCCGCTACCATCGGGCGTACGGTTTCTCCGTCAACGAAAGCAAGGATGGACATTTCTTGCCCTTCCAGGAACTCTTCGATGACGATCTGGTTGCCGGAGTCGCCAAACACTTTGTCGACCATCGCTTCGCGAAGCGCCTGCTGCGCTTCCTCCATCGAGTAGGCAACAGTAACGCCTTTGCCCGCGGCAAGGCCGTCCGCTTTAATTACGACCGGAATACTTTGCTTGCCAAGGTAATTCGCGGCCGTTTCATAGTCCGTGAATGTGGCATATTTCGCTGTCGGAATGTTGTATTTATGAAGCAGATTTTTCATAAAAATTTTGCTGCCTTCGATTTCCGCTGCCGCTTTGTTCGGTCCGTATACCGGAATTTGAGCCGCTTCGAAAGCATCCACGATGCCTTCCGCCAGCGGATCGTCCGGGCCGACAAACACAAGATCAATCGCCGAATCCTTCGCAAACTGCACCAGCTCGCCGAACTGGTTTACAGCAATCGGCACGCATTCGGCCAGCTGCGCGATGCCCGCGTTGCCCGGCGCGCAATAAATATCCTTCACTTTTTCGCTTTTTTTGAGCGCCCAGACGATTGCATGCTCTCGTCCGCCGCCGCCGATAACTAAAATACGCACGTATTCTACCCCCGCAATTGTTAGAGCTTCCTGCTATTATTGCATCTCCTGCCGCCGCTCGATGATCAAAAAGGGAGCCGCCCACCGCTTGTACCGCGCCGTATATGGGGCTCCCTCTTGTCAACTTGCCGGATTCATGTTTATCGGAACCGCAGAATTTACATTTACCGGCTACACGTTCACCGAATTTACGTGTACCGCCCGGTCACCGTTCACCCCATCTACGTGTTCCGGGTCAACGTTCGCCGAGTCCATTGTCATCCGGACCTGTGGTTGATTAGTGTTTGAAGTGGCGTACGCCGGTTACAACCATTGCCATGTTGTTGGCATTGGCAACCGCAATCGACTCCGCGTCCTTGATCGAGCCGCCCGGCTGAATAACCGCCGTGATGCCGGCTTTTGCCGCGATTTCGAGCGTATCGCCCATCGGGAAGAAAGCATCCGAAGCGAGCACGGAGCCAACTGCCTTCTCGCCAGCTTGCTCGATTGCGATACGAGCCGCGCCTACGCGGTTCATTTGGCCCGCGCCAACGCCAACCGTCATGCTATCGCTAGCGAGCAGGATTGCATTCGATTTGACGTGCTTCACGATTTTCCAAGCGAACAGAAGCTGCTTCATTTCCTCTTCCGTTGGCTTGCGGTCCGTTACGACCGTCAGATCCGCTTCAGTCAAGCTGTGCACGTCGCTTTCCTGCACGAGCATGCCGCCGGCAACTGACGTCACGAGCCATTCCGGCTTGCGCTCGCCGGCCGCTTCCAGCTCGCCGATTTTGAGCAGGCGAATGTTTTTCTTCTTCGTCAAAATTTCAAGCGCTTCAGGCGTAAAGTCCGGCGCGATGATGATTTCGAGGAAAATTTCGCTCAGCAGCTGAGCCGTTTCCGCGCCAAGTGTCCGGTTTGCAGCTACAATGCCGCCAAAAATCGAAGTCGGGTCGGCTGCGTATGCTTTTTGGTACGCTTCGTGAATGTCTTGGCCGATGCCTACGCCGCAAGGATTCATATGCTTCACCGCAACGACTGCCGGCTCGTTGAACTCTTTCACGATCGCCAGCGCCGCGTTGGCGTCGTTGATATTGTTGTACGACAGCTCTTTGCCGTGCAGCTGTTCGGCAGCCGTCAAGCTGCCCGCTTCCGCCAGCGGCTTGCGGTAAAAGGCTGCTTTTTGGTGCGGATTTTCGCCATAGCGGAGATCCTGCACTTTTTCGTACGTAACCGTATAGGATTCAGGAAGCGGCTCGCCCACTTGCTTCGACAGGTAGTCGGAGATGAGGGAGTCGTAGGAAGCCGTATGGCGGAATACTTTCGCCGCAAGACGTTTGCGCGTAGCAAGCGTTGTATCGCCTTCCGCTTTCAGCTCTTCAAGCACGCCCGCATAGTCACTGCTGTCCACAACAACCGTCACGAACGCGTGGTTTTTTGCTGCCGAACGGAGCATCGTAGGACCGCCGATATCAATATTTTCGATCGCATCTTCATACGTCACGTCCGGTTTCGCGATCGTTTCTTTAAACGGATACAGGTTCACGACAACCAGATCAATGTAGTCGAGGCCAAGCTCTTTCATCGCTTTTTGATGCTCTTCATCGTCGCGCACCGCAAGCAGGCCGCTGTGTACAGCCGGATGGAGCGTTTTAACGCGGCCGTCCAAAATTTCCGGGAATCCCGTCACATCGGAAATGCCGATAACCGGAACGCCTTCTTTTTGCAGCAGGCTGAACGTGCCGCCCGTCGAAATAATTTGCACGCCTTGACTTGCAAGCTCGCGCGAAAACTCAACAATCCCCGATTTGTCGGACACACTAATTAACGCTCTACGAATAGCCACCCGAAATCCTCCTCAAAAAAATGTTTATAGAAGCTGCTTTATGATTCATCAGCTCATTCGCCACATGATTTTGCAGCCCCTCATCCGGCGTTGCCGTGATGCAATGTGGCAGCTAACGTGCTCATACGTTACGTTAGTTGTTGCGTATATCCTGCAACTTACCGCCTAAGCCGCCGTTGTTACACTACTTACTGTAAATTAGCGCTGGTCGTCATGCGGTCTGTTTAATGCCAATGCCAAATGTAAAAATGCATTTAAATGTTCGATTAAATCGCTAAATTGAAGGTTTAACTGCAAAAATGCAGGTAATTTCTCTCAAAAACCGGCCAAACGAGCAAAAACGGCGATTTCAACTGCATTTTTACATTTAAAATGCGAAATCGACCAACATCGGCTCATTTTAACTGCATTTTTGCAGTTAAATCGAATGTAATGCCACTGCGCTGCCTGCTCGCGTGCTCGCGCCTGCTGCGGCGCACCCGCCCGCTCCGCCAGTATGGCTGCGCGCTGCGCTGCCTGCTCGCACCTGCTGCGGCGCACCCGCCCGCTCCGCCAGCATGGCTGCGCGCTGCGCTGCCTGCTCGCGCCTGCGGCACAGCCGCCCGCTTCGCCGGCAGCGGCTGCGCGCGTTCCGCGCGCTAGCCCACGCGCACGTGCCGCCCCTCCACGGCAACGCGGCCGTGCGCGATCAACTGCACCACATGCGGCAGGAGCGCCTGCTCCACCGCATGGATTCGCTCCGCGAGCGACGACTCCGTATCGCCGTCCGCGATTTCGACGGCCCGCTGCGCGATAATCGGGCCGCTGTCGAGCCCTCCGTCCACGAAGTGGACCGATACGCCGGTAACTTTGACGCCGTGGTCCAGCGCCTGGCGGATGGCGTTTACGCCAGGAAAAGCCGGCAGCAGGGACGGATGAATGTTAATCATCCGGCCTTCGTAAGCCTCCACCAGCACCGGCGTAATAATCCGCATATAGCCGGCGAGCACGACCAGCTGGACATCGCGGCGCACAAGCTCCGCGAGTATTTCCGTCTCATACGCCTCACGGGACGGATAGTCCTTCGGCTTGAACAGAAACGTGTCTACGCCCGCTTCCGCCGCCCGCTCCACCACACGTGCAGCGGGCTTGTCACAAACAAGAAGCTCGATGGAAACATCGAGCTTCTCGTGCCGGACCGCGTCAACAAGCGCTTGGAAGTTGCTTCCGTTGCCTGACGCAAATACGGCGATCCGAAGCTTGCCCATTACACGTCCGCTCCCGTAAAGGTTACGATGCGGCTGCCTTCCGTAACCGTACCGAGGCGGTAAGCCTTCTCGCCAAGCTCAGCCGCAACGCGAAGCGCTTCGTCCGCTTGATCCTCCGGAACAACGATCACGAGGCCGATCCCCATGTTAAAGGTCGTGAACATGTCGCGGTTCGTAATGGCGCCTTTTTCTTGCATCAGCTTGAAAATAGGCAAAATCGGCCAAGAGCCGTATTCGATATTGACGTTTACGCCTTCAGGCAATACGCGCGGAATATTTTCGATGAAACCGCCGCCTGTAATATGCGCCATCCCTTTTACCTGCACGCTGTCGATCAGCTTCAGGGCGGATTTCACATAAATGCGGGTCGGCTCCAGCAGCACATCGCCCAGCTTCGCGCCGTCCAGTTCAGGCAGCGTTTCTTCCAGGCTGTAGCCGCTTTCTTCCAGCAGCAGGCGGCGGACAAGCGAATAACCGTTGCTGTGAATGCCGCTTGAAGCAAAACCAAGCACAACATCGCCGGGAGCGATTGTGGAGCCGTCGATAATTTTTTTCTTGTCGACTACGCCAACCGTAAAGCCTGCGATATCGTATTCGTCGCCTTGGTACATGCCCGGCATTTCAGCCGTTTCGCCGCCGATAAGAGCGCAGCCCGCCTGCACGCAGCCGTCGGCAATGCCTTTGACAACCGCTTCGATTTTTTCAGGTACGACCTTGCCCGTTGCCAGGTAGTCGAGGAAAAACAGCGGCTCCGCGCCTTGCACGATAATATCGTTGACGCACATTGCAACCGCATCGATGCCGATCGTATCATGTTTATCCATCGCAAAAGCGAGCTTCAGCTTCGTGCCAACGCCGTCCGTCCCCGATACAAGCACCGGCTCCTCGTATTTGTCTTTGTTCAGGCCAAACAGCCCGCCAAAGCCGCCGAGATCCGTCAGCACTTCCGGACGCATCGTGGTTTTGACATGTTTTTTCATCCGTTCAACGGCTTCGTTGCCTGCGGCAATATCCACGCCGGCTTTTTTGTACGCCTCTGCCACTACCTACCACTCCTTTATCCGTTTCCCGGCCTTACAGGCGGGGTTGCTTCACGCTAAAAAAAGTTCTATCTATCCGGCTGCGCGAAAGATGTGCGCCGCACCGTCTTTCTCAAACCGCTGCGCCTTAGCAGCTGCAGCTTTTATCCGATTCCTCGTTGACCGGCGTCGGATAATCGTTATCGAAGCAGGCCAGGCACATGCCGCGGTTGTACGCGCCGTCGTTGCCGCCTACCGAATCAACAAAGCCGTTGTTGCTCAGGAAGTATAACGAGTCCGCATTAATCGCTTCCCGGATTTCCTCAAGCGTCCGGGACGACGCGATCAGCTCCTTGCGGTCCGGCGTATCAATGCCGTAATAGCAAGGGTTTTTGAACGGCGGCGACGTAATGCGCACATGCACTTCCGTTGCGCCCGCCTCGCGCAGCATATTAACGATGCGGCGGGAGGTCGTACCGCGCACGATCGAATCGTCGATCATAACGACGCGTTTGCCTTCCACCACTTTGCGAACGGCCGACAGCTTCATTTTGACCCCGCGCTCGCGAAGCTCCTGCGAAGGCTGGATGAACGTCCGGCCGGTATATTTGTTTTTGATCAGGCCAAGCTCGTACGGAATGCCCGTCTGCTCGGCATAGCCGATCGCTGCGGAAATACTCGAATCCGGCACACCGGTTACGATATCCGCATCCACAAACGATTCCATCGCCAGCTGGCGGCCCATCCGCTTGCGGGCGGAGTGAATGTTGATCGTATTGATGTCGCTGTCCGGTCTTGCAAAATAAATATATTCCATCGCGCAAGTCGCGCGGCGCTCCACCTCGGCGTAACGGTCCTCGCGGATCCCTTCCGCATCCAGATAGAGCAGCTCGCCCGGCTGCACGTCGCGTACATATTCAGCGCCAATCGTCTCGAATGCGCATGTCTCCGACGAGAAAACGTAGCCGTCGCCCAGCTTGCCCATCACAAGCGGACGCAGCCCGTTTGGATCGGATGCAACAATCAGCTTGTCGTTGGTCATAAGCAGGAATGCAAATCCGCCGATCAGCCGCTGCAATGCGTCTTTGGCCGCCGATTCGAAATCTTTGTTCGAGCGGGCGATCAAGTGCGCAATAACTTCGGTATCGCTGGACGTCTGGAATATCGAGCCTTGGCTTTCCAGCTCCTTGCGAATTTCCGGCGCATTCACGATATTGCCGTTGGTGGCAACTGCCAAGTCGCCGTCCCGATAGCGGAAAATAAGCGGCTGAGCATTCGCCAGCTTGCTTTCTCCCGCCGTTGAATAACGGACATGACCGATGGCGCGGTCACCCGGCAGCTCTTCGATCCGGCGCTGGTCGAAAACTTCCTTGACCAGCCCCATCCCGCGATGGTAATGGAACTGGCGGCCGTGCTCCGAGTCAACCGTGCAAATTCCCGCGCTTTCCTCGCCGCGGTGCTGCAGAGCATGCAAGCCGTAATACGAAAGGGAAGAAGCGTTCGGAATGTTAAACACGCCGAACACCCCGCATTCCTCACGCAACTTGTCGAATATATCGTCGCGGCCGATGCCTTCGTTATAATGGTCGCCTGTCCAGAGCTGGACGGGCTGCTTTATTTCATCAGACATGGAATCGCATCCTTCCAGACCTTCTCCAGTTGCTTCACTTGCGATTCGACAGCGGCTTTGCCGTTCACCGTAATCGTAAGGCTGTTACCTCCTACCTTGCCGATCGTGCTGCTTGCTACGCCTTGCTCCGTCAGGTAAGCCACAAGCGCTTCCGCTTGTTCCGGCTTTGCCGAGAGCAAAATACGCGATTGCGTTTCGCTGAACAGGACATGGTCCGCGCGAAGCGCCGTAGTTACGTTAGCGCTCGCGCCAATGCCGCCGCTAATCGCGGATTCGGCAAGCGCAGCCGCCAGGCCGCCTTCCGACAGGTCATGCGCCGATGCAACAAGCCCTTGCTGGATCGCGCCAAGCACGCCCTTCAACAGCTTTTTCTCTTCCGCCAGGTCGATAACCGGCGGACGGCCTTCCGTTACGCCAAGCACGTATTGCAGCTCGCTGCCGCCAAACTCCGCTTTCGTTTCGGCGCCTGCGAGGATAATAACGTCGCCTTCGTTTTTGAACGCTTGCGTCGTAATATGGTCAATGTCATGCACGAGGCCAACCATGCCGATAACCGGCGTCGGGTAAATCGCGCCTTTTGCATTCTCGTTATACAAGCTGACGTTGCCGCCGATAACCGGCGTTTCGAGTGTGCGGCAAGCTTCGGACATGCCGTCGGCCGCTTTCTCGATTTGCCAGAACACTTCCGGCTTATCCGGGTTGCCAAAGTTCAAGTTGTCCGTAATCGCCAGCGGCTCTGCGCCCGAGCAAACGATGTTGCGCGCTGCTTCCGCTACGGCGATGCGTCCGCCAACTTCCGGATCCAGGTACACATAACGGCCGTTGCAGTCCGTTGTCATGGCCAGCGCCTTGCGCGTGCCCCCAATTGTAACAACTGCCGCGTCCGAGCCCGGTTGAACAGCCGTGCTGGTGCGCACCATATAGTCGTATTGGTTGTAAACCCACTCTTTGCTTGCTACCGAAGGGGAAGCGAGCACTTTTTCCAGTGCGCCGTTCAGGTCGGTAATTTCGGCAAAAGCAGACGTATCCACCTTTGCGCCTTCGCCATAATAAGCAGGCTCTTTGGACGGCTTGTCGTATACCGGGCACTCGTCTACAAGCGCTTTAACCGGCATATCCGCCACTTCTTCGCCTTTATGGAACAGGCGCAGACGTCCGTCATCCGTTACTTTGCCGACTTTGGCGCAAATAACGCCCCAGCGGTCAAAAATTTCCTGCGCTTGCGCTTCATTCTCCGGAGCTACGACAAACAGCATGCGCTCCTGTGACTCCGACAGCATCATTTCGTAAGGCGTCATGCCTTCTTCACGCTGCGGCACTTCGTCGAGGTACAGCTCAAGGCCGTTGCCGGCTTTCGATGCCATTTCCGCGCTGGAGCAGGTAAGGCCTGCTGCGCCCATGTCCTGAATGCCAAGCACGATGCCGGAGTTGATCAGTTCAAGCGTTGCTTCCATGACGAGCTTCTCCATAAACGGATCGCCAACCTGAACGGCTGTCTTCTTCTCTTCCGATTCTTCAGAAAGCTCTACCGACGCAAACGTTGCGCCGTGGATGCCGTCGCGGCCGGTTGCCGGGCCTACGTAAAATACCGGGTTACCCACGCCTTTTGCGACGCCGCGCTGGATTTTATCATGATCGATCAGGCCAACGCACATCGCGTTAACGAGCGGGTTGCCTTCATAGCTTTCGTCGAACATCACTTCGCCTGCAACCGTCGGAATACCGATGCAGTTGCCGTAGCCGGCGATGCCGCTGACGACGTTCTCGAACAAGTATTTCACGCGTTCATTCTCCAGCTTGCCGAAACGGAGGCTGTTCAGCAAAGCGACCGGGCGCGAGCCCATCGAGAAAATATCGCGGATAATGCCGCCTACACCCGTTGCTGCGCCTTGGTATGGCTCAACCGCGGACGGATGGTTATGCGATTCGATTTTGAATACAACGGCCTGGTTGTCGCCGATGTCCACGATGCCGGCGCCTTCGCCCGGACCCATCAGGACGCGAGGGCCTGTAATCGGGAATTTTTTCAGGATTGGCTTGGAGGTTTTATACGAGCAGTGCTCCGACCACATGACGCTGAATACGCCGATTTCCGTATAATTAGGCTTCCGTCCGAGAAAACCGCAAATAAGCTCATATTCGTAATCTGTAACGCCAAATTGCGTGTAAATTTTCTGATCGGCGATTTGCTCCGCCGTCGGCTCCTTAGCTGTTAACTGCTGCGCCATGCTGTTCCCTCCATGCATTCAGTATCGATGTAAACATCCGTTTGCCGCCTTCCGATCCAAGCAGCTGGTTGATTGCGCGCTCCGGGTGAGGCATCATGCCCACCACGTTGCCGCGCTCATTGCAGATGCCGGCGATGTCGCTGAGCGAGCCGTTCGGATTGGAGCCTTGCGCGTAGCGGAATACAATCTGGTTGTTCGCTTCCAGCTTCGCAAGCGTTTCTTCATCACAGAAGTAGTTGCCTTCGCCGTGAGCGATCGGAATGTTGACGATTTCGCCTTTGGCGTATTGGTTCGTAAACGCCGTTTCGTTGTTGACCACTTCAAGCGGCGCTTGGTGGCACAGAAATTTCAGCCCGCTGTTGCGCAGCAAAGCACCTGGCAAAAGGCCCGCTTCCGTCAGAATCTGGAATCCGTTGCAAATGCCCAGCACATATTTACCTTGCTCAGCCGCTTTCACAACCTCGGCCATAACCGGGGCAAAACGCGCAATTGCGCCGCAGCGCAAGTAGTCGCCGTACGAGAAGCCGCCCGGCACCAGAATCGCGTCGTATGCGGACAGGTCCGTTGCCGTATGCCACACGTAATCGACTTCTTGGCCGATGGCTTCCTCTACCGCTTTGTAGCAGTCAATATCGCAGTTGGAACCGGGAAAAACGATTACCGCAAACTTCATCGCTTAACCCTCCAGTTCAAAGCGGTAATCTTCGACTACCGTATTGGCAAGCAGCTTTTCGCACATCGCTTTTATGCGTGCTTCCGCTTCGTTTTTATCGTTCGTGTCGAGCTGAAGCTCCAAATATTTGCCGATGCGCACTTTGCCGACTTCGTTAAAGCCAAGCGAATGCAATGCGCCTTGGACGGCGGTGCCTTGCGGGTCGAGAACGTTTTCCTTGATCGTGACATAGACGGTTGCTTTCATGCGTTTAGTAGCCTCCTGAAAAATGTTTTATTAAAGAGCAGCGCCGGTTAAACGGCGGTAAATTTCCAGATAACGGCGGGTCGTTTCAGCGACCACGGCCTCCGGCAGCGGGGCCGGCTTGCTGTTGCGGTCCCAGTCCGAACCAAGCAAATAGGTCCGTACAGGCTCTTTATCCATGCTGTCGATTTCGACGTCGAGCTCGTATTTGTCCTCGGCCCAGAAACGCGAGGAATCCGGCGTAAAAATTTCATCGATCAAAATAACGTTGCCGTCGATAAGTCCAAATTCGAATTTGCAGTCGGCCAAAACAATGCCGCGCTCCGCGCAATACGCATGAGCAAACGTATACAGATTGATGCTCCGTTCTTTCAGGTCATGGGCCAGCTCCGCGCCGACCAGCTCCTGCATCCGCTCAAACGGGATGTCCTCGTCGTGGCCCACGTCGTTTTTGGCAGCCGGCGTAAAGATCGGCTCCGGAAAACGTTCGTTTTTGCGCATGCCGGCCGGCAGCGCAATGCCGTTAATGGAAGATGATTGCTGGTATTGTCTCCAGCCGCCGCCCGTAATATAGCCGCGCACGACACATTCGATATCGATGCGTTCCGCTTTGCGCGTCACCATAATGCGGTTTTTCAGCAGCTCGGGAGCCGTAACGATCTCGCCAAGCTTTTCGACGTCTGTGTGAACAACGTGATTCTCCATAATGGTTGCCGTCTGCTCAAACCAGAAAGCCGACAGCCGGTTCAGCACGTTGCCTTTATCCGGCACCGCCGGGTCCAGCACATAGTCGAACGCCGAAATCCGGTCTGTCACTACGATCAGGTAATGCTCGCCAAGGTCGTACAGTTCCCGAACCTTCCCTTTATACAGCAAAGGCGCTTTAATATAATCCACCGCAGTAGAAAGTCCCGCCGCTTGCGTTGCCATCCGTCAGCTCCTCCTCTATTCTTCGCCTTTGTACAGGCCAGCCGTCTCTTTATATCCATTCATGCTGCTCCAGGCTGGAAACCTAGATCAGCTCAAGCTTGCGGAAAATCGTATCGACATGCTTCAGGTGCCATGCCGGGTTAAACGCATCGTCAATTTCTTCCGGCGAAAGCACGTTTGTAATTTCAGGCGTCGCTTCAATAATGTCGCGGAATTTGCGCTGTTCTTCCCATGCCTGCATCGCACGCGGCTGCACGGTGTCGTACGCCTGCTCGCGGCTGAAGCCTTTGTCGATCAGCTTCGTCATGACGCGGCCGGAGAACGGTACGCCGTACGTCGCTTGCATGTTGCGCTTCATGTTTTCCGGGAATACCGTCAGGTTCGCGATAATGTTGCCCAGGCGGTTCAGCATGTAGTTCAAGAGCATCGTTGCATCCGGCAGAATGATGCGCTCTACGGACGAATGCGAAATGTCGCGTTCATGCCAGAGCGGCACGTTCTCGTAAGCCGAAATCATATGGCCGCGGATGACGCGCGCCAGGCCGGAAATGTTCTCGCAGCCGATCGGGTTGCGTTTGTGCGGCATTGCCGACGAGCCTTTTTGCCCTTTCGCGAACGGCTCTTCCACTTCGCGGAACTCGCTTTTTTGCAGGGCGCGAATTTCCGTTGCGAACTTGTCCAGCGATGTTGCTACAAGCGCAAGCGTCGCCATATATTCGGCGTGGCGGTCGCGCTGCAGCGTTTGCGTCGAGATGGGCGCAGCCGTAATGCCCAGCTTGTCGCATACGAACTGTTCTACAAACGGGTCGATGTTGGCGTAAGTGCCAACCGCGCCGGAAATTTTGCCGAATTGAACGCCGTTTGCCGCATGGTCGAAGCGCTCCAGGTTCCGTTTCATTTCCTCGTACCACAGTGCCATTTTCAAACCAAACGTCGTTGGTTCAGCGTGAACGCCGTGCGTACGGCCCATCATTGGCGTGTCTTTGTATTGGACCGCTTTCTCGCGCAAAATGCCGATAAAGCGTTCGATGTCTTTTCTCAGAATCGCATTGGCTTGCAGCAGCAGATAACCGTTAGCCGTGTCTACAACGTCCGTGGACGTCAGGCCGTAATGCACCCATTTGCGTTCCGGGCCAACCGTCTCGGATACGGCGCGGGTAAAGGCGATAACGTCATGGCGCGTCTCCTGCTCGATTTCATAAATACGGTCAATGTTGAAGCTTGCGTTCTTGCGGAGGGCTTCAACGTCCTCGCGCGGAATAACGCCAAGCTCTACCCAAGCTTCGCAGGAGCAAAGCTCCACTTCCAGCCAAGCTTTAAATTTGTTTTCTTCGGTCCAAATCGCTCTCATTTCCGGTCTGCTGTAACGCTCTAACATGTATTCTTCACACCTTCCAAATAGTTGTCTCTTCTATCCACTGCAATGCGGAATCTATATCTGGCGCAAGCACGTTCACATGGCCCATTTTGCGCTGGTGAACGGCATCTTTTTTGCCGTACAAATGTACCTTCGGCGCGGTGCCGAGCCGCTCGGCCGCCTCGTCGGGCTGTGCCATCCGCTCAAGCAGCGGCTGCACATGCTGGCCAAGCACGTTGACCATCACAACCGGCGTCAGCAGCGACGGATCGCCAAGCGGGAGATTGCATACCGCGCGGACATGCTGCTCGAACTGCGACGTCCGGCAAGCTTCCATCGTGTAATGCCCGCTGTTGTGCGGGCGCGGGGCAAGCTCGTTCACGTACAGCTTGCCGTCCGGCGTCAGGAACATCTCTACCGCGATGAGCCCGATCACGCCAAGCCCTTCAGCGATGCGCACCGCCAGCTTTTCCGCTTCCAGCTGCACCGCACCTGAAATACGGGCCGGCACAATCGACTGATGCAATATGTTGTGAATATGAATGTTTTCCGCTACCGGGAAGGTCCGGATTTCACCGCGCGGGCTGCGGGCCGCAATGACCGACAGCTCCTTGTCGAAGCGGATGAACTGCTCCAGCACCAGCTGCGTCCGCGCTTTGCTTAACGTTTCGTAAGCTTCCGGAACCTCGTCCAGACTGCGCAGCACCCACTGCCCTTTGCCGTCGTAACCGCCGGTCGCCGTCTTCAGCACACATGGCAAGCCCAGCTCGGCCGCCGCTGCCCGGAGCTCTTCCTCGCTGCCGATTTCGCGGTAAGGGGCAACCGGTACGCCCGCCGCTTCTATCGCCCGCTTCTCGCGCAGCCGGTGCTGCGTTGTGTACAGCAGCTCGCTGCCTTGCGGCACGTAGGATTCTTCCATCAGCATTGCCGCCACGCCGGCATCGACATTCTCGAATTCGTACGTAATGACATCCGAGCGCTCCGCCAGCTCTTTGGCCGCCTCGCGGTCGTTATACGCCGCGACGATCTGGTCGGCCACCTGGCCGCAAGGCGAATCCGGCGTCGGGTCCAGCGTCACGAATCGGTAGCCCATTGCGCTGCCCGCCTGCGCCATCATCCGTCCAAGCTGTCCGCCGCCCAGCACGCCAATCGTGCTGCCCGGCAGCAGCGTCTTCGCTTCCCTGTTGCCGCCCGGCGTCATAACGTCTCACTGCTTTCCAGCACTTCCTGCTTGATCCGTTCACGGCGGGCAACAACCCGCGCCTGCACCTCCGGATCAAAAGCGCCAATCATTTGCGCAGCCAGCAGGCCGGCATTCGTGCCGCCCGCATTGCCGATCGCTACCGTAGCCACCGGAATGCCGCCAGGCATCTGCACGATGGACAGCAGGGAGTCGAGTCCGTTCAAATTGGATGATTTCACGGGAACGCCAATAACCGGCAAAGCTGTTTTCGCAGCAACCATGCCGGGCAAATGCGCAGCGCCGCCGGCGCCCGCGATAATAACCTTGATGCCGCGTTCAGCGGCTGTTTCCGCGTATTCAAACATCAAATCCGGCGTGCGGTGCGCGGACACCACCTTTTTCTCATACGGAATTTGAAGCTCTTCCAGCACGTCACAAGCCAGCTTCATCGTATCCCAATCGGACTTGCTGCCCATGATGACGCCTACGATCGGAGACATGAAATCATACCTTTCTTTAATGGAATCCTTATATGTGCAACAACGGACATTTTGGCTGACCGCCAAAAAAAAGGTCCTGCAGCATACACCGATAAATGGCGGCAGCTGCGGGACCCGAGCATGGCGGAAACGCTGTATTCGATCCGTCGTTTTGACGAACGAACGGCTATCGTTTCCCGCCTGAAGGCGGCGCTGGTCTGCGGCCGGTTATACAAACAAATTTTACCTGTGCCGGCGTGAAAGACAGTGAAAGGTTGCCTCATCATGAGGCAACCTGTGCGTGCGCCACCAATGCTCGTAGTCCGAAAATTGTGGTTTTCGGGTAGAAACGTTCGGGCCAATCCCCGAATATATACGAGACGATACAAAACTTCGTTCAATTATTGCGGAATCGTTCCGCGACCTACTCTAGTTTATCCAATCGGCGTCAGACTGTCAACAAAATACGAACATTAAATATGACACGTTTTATTAAAGTTCGCTTTTGTATCATCCACCGTTAACAATAAAAAGCATATGGAGTAAAATGCTTACAAATCGGCTCATCCGGCCATAAGCCAAGCCAATAAGCCTGTCCGGCTGCTTCCGCGCTTTTTTGCCTTTATTATGCCCGACATCCTCTATCCATACATGAAATCAAAGAATAGGCGCGTGAATACACTACTATATAGAAGAAAAGCTCCGCAAAGGAGGAGGGCGTCATTTCATGCACATTTACGTAGTCCAAAAAGGGGATAGCTTATGGCAGCTGTCGCAGCGTTACGGAGTTCCGGCAAGCCGGATTGGCGCTGTAAACGGACTGGCAGACAACAATGTGCTGGTTATCGGGCAGGCGCTTGTCATTCCCGTACCTGAGAACGGCGGCAACAGCCTTACCAGGAAGGAAACAGGCGTCCATACGGTCCAAAAAGGCGAAACGATGCATGCGGTTGCCAAACAGTATGGCCTTTCGCTGCAGCAGCTCATGCAGGCCAATTCAATCGGCAATCCTGCGCTTGCCGCTGCCGGAGCATCCGTGATCATACCGGAAGCCGCAAAACCGGAGATTGAAGTAAACGGCTATGTGAAGCCCGGATCGAACGGCGTGCGGGATGCCAAACAATACGCTTCGTCGCTCACCTACCTCAGCCCCTTCAGCTACTCGGTATCGGCAGACGGCTCGCTTGTCCCGCTGGATGACGAGGCGCTGATCCAGGCGGCCATTGCCGGAGGAGCCGCGCCAATGCTCGTCGTCTCCAACTTCGAAGGCGATAATTTCAGCCCGGACCTCGCCCATGCGCTGCTTCAGAATGCCGGGGCGCGGGAGAAGCTGACGGCAAACATTTTGCAGCTGATGCAAGACAAGTCCTACATCGCAGTTAATGTAGATTTTGAATATGTGCCGGTTGCCGATAAAAACATGTACCATCAGCTGCTGCAGCGGCTGGTCGATACGTTACACCCGCACGGCTATCTCGTTTCCGCAGCGCTTGCGCCCAAAACGAGCTCCGACCAAGCGGGGCTGCTGTATGAAGGGCATGATTATGCGGCGCAGGGAGCAATCGTCGACTTTGTCATCCTGATGACGTACGAATGGGGCTGGTTTGGCGGTTCCCCGATGGCCGTTGCGCCGCTGAACGAGGTGAACAAGGTCGTCCGTTATGCCGTATCGGTCATTCCGCCGGACAAAATTTTAATGGGGATGCCGTTATACGGCTATGACTGGACGCTGCCCTACAAGCCGGGAACGACCGCAGAGACGGTCAGTCCGCAGGAAGCGGTCGAACGCGCCGCAACGATGCACGCAAACATCGAATATGACGAGCAGGCGGAATCACCTTTTTACCATTATTATGACAGCGCCAAGACAGAGCATGTCGTCTGGTTTGAAGATGCCCGCAGCGTGCAGGCGAAATACAATCTGGTCAAAAGCTACGGACTGCGCGGCGTGAGCTATTGGGTGCTTGGCGTTCCTTTTGTGCCGAACTGGTATGTGCTGAAGGATAACTTTACGATCCGTCAGCTGCCGTTCCCGTCCGCAAGTTCCGGCGCCAATTAGCAGAAAAGCCGCCGCGCTCCTCCGCAAGCAGACGGTGCCGGACTGCACCCGTTCCGCAGAGAAAAAAAAAAGAGCGTGCTTTAGGCAGAGCCGGCTGCACCGGCACTCTGCGCGTAAAGTACGCTCTTTTTCCATTCATTTCGTCGGCCAGCTATCTCTCCGCTTCATTAATCGTTCAGCGCTTTTACGACAAGCGAAGCGTACGCGGCCGATCCCGACTTGTTCAGATGGACGCCGTCTTTGGCGAAATAGCTGTCCATGCCTTCGCTTGCCGAATACCAGTCGACCAGCTGCACATTGTCATATTTTTTAGCTGTATCTGCCAGCATTTCATTCACGGTGTCCTGCCAGTCGCGCGGCACGCGTGTATTCACAAGCAGCACCTGATCCACGCCCGACAGCGAATCCAGCAGTTTGTTCAGCTGCTTTTGCGTAAAAGCGCCGTTCGAGCCAAGCCCGATAATGACCTCGTTCCCCAGCTTGCCGTCTTTGGCCAGCCCGTCAACGATATCCTGCGCTTCTCTGAATTGGCGGCCGATTTTGCCGTCGATCCGGATGCCCGGCAGCATCTTGCTCAAATACGGTTCAATGTCGATCATGATGGAATCGCCGATCGCGGTCACTTTTTTACCGGATCTGACCTCCTGGACTGGCGGCTGGCTGCTTTCCGGCGGAGGCGGCGTTGCAGCCGTTCCTCCTCCAGCGGCACCGCTGCCTCCGGCTGGATCGGCGCTGCCTTGCGCCGGCGGGGCGCTGGCTTCCTGCCCTTTGCCGCCGTCATCCGGTGCGGCGGATGCTGCCGGCGGCGCTGTTGGAGCCGGCGAAGGCTCCGCTTTGCCGCTTCCGGCAGCCGATGGCGCGGCCGGCGACGGCTTGTGCTGCTGCGGCGGAGCTTCAGCCGGAGGCGGCGCTGTGCCCGGCGACGGGGAAGGCGGCGCCGTCTCATCAGGCATAACCGGCGGAGTGACGTGATCGACCCAGTCTTCCACCGCGGTATCCCAAGATACGGTGCGGCCTTCATCCATTAATCCGGATGTCTCGCCGGCATCAACGGATGCCGCTTTTGCATCTTCCGGCTGCAGCTTATACAAACCTGCAAATGAGCATAACACTACGATCGCAACACCAATTGCCGCCGCAAAAGCCGGTATGCGCGAACGTTGTCTGCCGGCAAGCCGTTTCCACAGCTTCCCGAGCGCGCCGTGGCGAATCGGCTCTTCAATCCATTTCCAGGACATAGCCGCCGCCAGCAGCGTTGCCGCCAGCTGAAGCAGGCTGCGCTGCCAGTGGCCGTCCCCCGTATCGATAGCCGGAGTGCTTAACACAATAATCGGATAATGCCATAAGTATATGCCGTACGAGCGGACGCCCAGCCATTTAAGCGGCTGAATGCCAAGCAAGGAGCCAATCCGGCTCGCCGGGTGAACCGCAACCGCAACGACTGCCGCCGTCGCGAGCGAAAGGACCACCATTCCTCCTTGATACAGAAACGGATCATATTGCCCCACCTTTAAAATCATCAGCACAATGGCCGCAAGACCGGCTAAACCGACCGAATCCAGCACAATACGCGCTGTCCGCGACACTTTGGCAGCTGAGGATATTTTCCAGCTGGGCCATACAAAGGCGAGCGCAGAGCCGATCAGCATGCCAAACGCCCGCGTATCCGTACCATAATAAACACGGCTTGGGTCAACGCCCGGTTCGTACAAAACCGCCATAGCCGCCGCTGAGCCGGCAGCGAGTACAAGCGCGCAGCATGCGAGAAAACCGCGCTTCGGCAACAGCCATACGAGCAGCATCAAAAGCAAAGGCCATAACAAGTAAAATTGCTCTTCTACAGCGAGAGACCATAAATGCCCAAAAGGCGAAGGAGGGCCAAAGCTTTCAAAATAAGAAACATGGTGAAAAATTTGCCGCCAGTTGGCGACATAAAATACGGATGCCGCTATTTCACCGCGAAGCGACGACAGCCGCGACGGATCCGCCCATAGCAGCCAGCCGGATACCCCCGCAATCATAAGCAGCATCGCAGGCAGCAAACGCCGTGCCCGGCGCAGCCAGAAACGCGACATGTTGATCCGCCCGTTTCTTCTGCGCTCCCCGATCATCAAATCGGTAATTAAATAACCGGATAACGTAAAAAAGATTCCTACGCCAAGCAAACCGCCCGGCGCCCCTTTAAAACCCAAGTGATATACGATAACCGCAAGTACAGCTATCGCCCGCAGCCCATCTAAACCAGGAAAATACTTCCCGCTATTATTCACCGGTCTTGGCATACGTTGTGCTCTCCTCTGTCCCGACTCTTGTTGTCTTTCATCTTGCATGGCCTCTTTCTTCAACTTAATCTATTCAAAGTATAGGACGACAGACTGAGCATTTCGTTACAAATGAGTTACAGTGCAAACCGCCGCTTCACCGAGTGTATTCGCCGCTTCTGCGGTTCATTCCTGCCCTTCCCGGACAGGTAAAAAAAACAAAAACGACAGCTTGTCTGCTGTCGTTTTTGTTTGGCTGGCGAACACCATTATATATGAAGCCTTTATTTTGAATTTTGGCCCGGCGGACATGGATTATCGACATTCGCCAGCATTTGCCCGTAAATGCGCTTCAAATGCTGAATATCTTCTTGGGGAAGCATATGAAATACTTTATCCAACACGATCTGCTGGTCTTTTTTGACTTCCTCCAAAATCGCTTTGCCCGCATCGGTCAATGTAACAAACACGACTCTGCGGTCCGCCTCTCCTCTTTCCCTCAGCACCAGCCCTTCTGCAAGCAGCTTGTCGGTGGCGCCCGTAATGGCGGCTGATGTGATCCCCAAAGCTTCAGCAAGCTGAGAAACATTTTGCGGCCCTTTGGTCTGAAGCGAATACAAAATTTTAAATTGAGGAAGCGACAGATTGTAACGGCTTCCGTTTTTATTCCATTCGTGCGTTATCGTTTTAAGCAAAGTCCGGAACATCGATGTTACCTGGAACAATGTTTCATTTTCAGCCATTCCTGTTTCCTCCTGATCCGCATTCCGACGCCGGTCAAAGCTATGTTGTCCATTCTTTATATATACCGTTAAGAAAATCAATTTAAGCAGTAACAATATAGCTTTAAGACAAATTTTAGTCAAGTGAACGGAGCTGCTTTGCAGCATTTCCTGTTATTAATTATCCACAAAATCATCCACATTGTATACATATTTATCCACAATGCTGTGCACTTCATGTGGATAAATGCGATTCTTATCCACAATAAAAAAGAAGCCTTTGTTGAAAAGGCTTCTTTTCTGAACATTCCTATTATAAGCAAGCGCCGCCGGTCTTATTGCTCGATCCAGACCGTTTTTTCCGAAATGGGCGTGCGCGGGATGCTTGGCGGCGTTATGTCCGGATAACCGGCATAAATAAGGCCCACCAGCTGTTCCTGCTCATCCAGGCCAAACGGCTGCTTCATCAGCGGATTGTACATCGGCTCGCCCGACCGCCAAATAGCGGCAAGCCCTTCGGCATGAAGCGCCAGCAGCAAGTTTTGGACAGCCGCATGGCTGGCTGCAACTTCTTCCACAAGCAGCGCGCGCTTGTCGCCCGAAGGTGAACATACGGCAGCGATGACGACCGGGGAGCGGAATGCTTTTGCCCGTTCTTTGGCAAGCTTCTCCTCCCGCTCCTCGCTGCTGAGACCTTCAAAACCAGGCGCTGCTGTAAGGGCATACCCTTCGCCAAGCTTCGAGCGGCCTTCACCGGTCATCACGATAAATTTCCACGGCTGTGTATTATGATGGCTTGGCGCCCAGGATGCCGCTTCCAGCGCACGCTCGATCAGCTCGCGCGGCACTTCGTCTTTTTTCACGCGGCCAAGCGACCTGCGCGTACGGATTGCTTCATATAATTCCATTGCATGTTAGCTCCTTTTTCCTCGAAATAAGCCCGCTTAACCGGTTTTCAAAATAATATCTTCGCCGGACGCATCAATCGCTAAATCTTTGCCTTCCAGAAACCACACATCGTTATGCTCCATAAAAAAGCCGATGCCGCCCGCATTGGCGGACAATGCAGGATGAATGGGATCATCCCGCGTAATGCCAAGAGCATACGGCTCCTGGCCGCCGCTTACGTAACGGACGAAGATGCGAATGCTTTCTCCCTTGCTGAAGCCCCATTCTTTTATAAAGCAATCGACGGCGGCATCCGAAATGTGCAGCTGCATAAGCTTTTCTCCTCTCTGCGGCACGCAGGCAGTTATACGAAATCATGTAAATTAGTGTACCTTATAAATTTTCTGATGTACATCAATCATTGGGTCAATCGAAGCCTAACGGCAACCTCAAACCGGCAAAACCCCCGTGTCATTAAGATGACATGGGGGTTCTCCGCTCCATGGCGTTAACACTGCCCGGCTGCAGGTACAACGGTTTTTATTGCACAATCAGGATAGATTGGGAATAAATGCGCCAGACACCGCCGCCGCAGAGAAGCCGCTTCCTTCACCGGATGCATTATACGCTTGTATCCGGTACCATGTCTTCACCGTATGGGCGCGGGTCGGGTCGATCCATGGCATCATATGATCAGTCGGCCGCTTATCGTATAATTTATGCCATGGACCATTCTCACCTGCCGTCGATTTCTCGATCGTATAATATGCTGCGCCTACAACACCGCGGAATACAATGGCATGATCGCATGCGGCAATAACCGGAACGTCCGGGACGGGCAGCGGAGGCACGTCTCTTCCTGTCATCCTGTACCCGTGCGTTCTCATTCTATCAATTCGCTCGGCAACGTCCGCATTCATACCGATGCCCGGATAATGCACGGAGAAGCCGTCATAATGCTCAACGTATCCGCATTCATCATGATGCGGGAACAGCGACCAGAATTGCGTCCCCGATACAGCGCTATGATGCTCTGCCGCCGATAAAAATCGTTCGAGATCGGTGTCCGCCCAGCCATATTCACCGCTCATGTACACCTTGCCTGCCGCCTGCACTTTCTCCGCATCCTTAATCAATTCGTCTGCACGCGCCGGATAATAATGAACATCGAGAATATCCAGCGCTTCAATCATTAATTTATCTTCATCAAGCTGAAATTGTTTGCCGTGTGCTACAAGATGATTAGGGTCAAGCGATTTGATAAACCCGGCGATCTCCGCTGTCCACTCCACCGGCGCGTCATTAAGCTCATTTCCGAGTTCCCATGCCATAATCGCCGGATCATTTTTG
The DNA here is from genome assembly GCF_004135365.1 of Paenibacillus protaetiae. NCBI lineage: Bacteria > Bacillati > Bacillota > Bacilli > Caryophanales > Paenibacillaceae > Paenibacillus > Paenibacillus protaetiae. The sequence continues at coordinate 2,647,485 of NZ_CP035492.1, forward strand.
TAAGCGACCCCTGTGCAGCTGTTCACGCGGTTAATGATGGATGAAATATACGCCTTGAAATCTTCGATCACTTCCCGGTTTGTATAAAATAACTTCACATCTTCGCATCCGCGCCACTTCGTGAACGTCTCTCTGCCGCCGTGATAATAAAACCAGTTGCACACGAACGGAATAATGAGCCGGAGTCCGCGGTTCGCCGCTTCCTTTATGGCGTAATCGACCCGTCTGAAGGCTTCCTCGTTATATTCGCCAAGCCTAGGCATCAACGATTTCGGAGCCCCAACAGAGGCGCCAAGCGTATGGGAGCGAACGGCGTTTGCCCCCATCAGGACAGCCGTATCCAGCGCGTTGTTCACGCGGAACGGAGTTGGCCAATCGACACCGCCGACATTCTCATCGAGGCCGAGCCAATAAATGTTCGGGCCGGCAAAACGAAACGGCTTGCCATCCTCATACAGCAGCGAACCCGACCTCGTTATAAAATGAACAATAGATTCCATAGATTTTCCTGCTTTCTCTTATACTTAAAGATCGTTAACCGCTCGCGGAACATTCTTGTTCCTCAGCATAATGGCGATTACAAATTGTAACAGGTTAAATGATGGCGTTTACAAGGATAGAATAACATCCATTTTAAACAATTTCAACTATTCTTTAAACAAAATAAATTTGTTTCAGAATATCATTTAAATTAAATGACCGGGTGCATGTTCGATCCGCTAACGATCCAGCCATTCCGGCGCACTCCGCTGTAAGGTTGTAACAAAAAAAAGCATCGCTTCTTATCGAAGCAATGCCCTTCATCCTTTTGCAGGCTGTTCAGCCTTATGCCGTCTCTACCCGGCTCTTCATCGGCGCTGTGGAATTCCGCTGCACAAGCGTCGTTGAGATCATAACCAGCTCCGGCAATTTATCCGGCGTATGGAGACGCTCGAGAATGAGCTGAGTCGCCTTTGCGCCGATTTCTTCCTTCGGCACGCTGATCGTCGTCAGCTTAGGCTCCTTCAATTCCGCCAGCGTCAGGTCATCGAACCCGACAACCGATATTTGTCCAGGACACGAAATACCCCACTCCTGGAAAAACGCCATGGAGTCCATTGCGATCAGGTCATTGGCGCAGAAAATCGCGGTTACCGGATTATCGGATTGACAATGGCGCTTCAAATCCGCTTTATATTCGGGCTTCGTATACATGCCGTTGCCGCTGACGCCCATCCCTTCGATGACGGCGAAGCTTGCCTCTTCGTTGCCGTTGCCGTTGCCGTTGAAGCTTTGTACGGCTGCCTTGAACCCCCGATAACGTTCCGAGAAGCTCCAAGTCGTGTCCGCGTCGCCAACAAACGCCAAATTGCGGTGTCCCTGCCTGAGCAGCAATTGCGCAGCCTGGTAAGCGCCCTGGTAGTTATTTGCAAGCACGAGGTCCGTATCCGGGTCCTGCTCGCTTGGGTCAACGAGCACAAACGGAATATTTCGTTTCTTCAATTGATCCGTATAGTCTTTAGGCAGCTGCCCGAGCACGATGGCGCCGTCCACCTTGTTTTCCGTAATGCTTGTAGGCATCCCCTCATTTACCCGCATAGATACGTCTATTGAGGAAAGCAGCATGCTATAATTGTGATCGGCCATTTCCCGGTCGATCCCTTTAATGATTTTGCCCCAATACTCTGGATCGTCCAGGTAAGCTCTCGGCATAAGCACCGCTAGATTGCCGGTCACGCCGGACATCATTTTCTTCTTCGAGGACTTGATTCTATATCCGAGCTCTTCCGACGTTTTCCATATGAGTTCACGCGTCATGTCGTTGACGGCCGGATCATTGGAGAGCGCTTTGGAGATTAACGCTTTCGATACACCAAGCTTGTCGGCGATCATTTGCAAGGTTACTTTCTTAATAGTAATCGCTCCCTTTATATTCCACTTAACTATACCATATCTCAAATTTCAACTTATTTCAACTTATGAATTGAAAAAAGCGGAGAATGACCCTTGAGCCATACTCCGCTTCGTCCGATCCCTGGTTAAATGTCTCCTTAACAGCTGCTGGTTCAGCTGTGCTCGTTCATGCCTGCACTACTGAACCCGAGCAAAACGCGTTTCAGCAGCAGCTGATACGAAGGGTGAAGCCATACGCCAATGTAATGGCCGGGCGTCAGAACCGCAACACGCCCGCTCCCGCGCCGGAGCATCCAGCCTGCCGGCTGAATGCCATGTTCAGACTCGCTGTGCATAAAAATGTCCGCCTCATCCGTATCCGCTTCCATCTCATAATGCTCGTCATGCACAACGAAACGGTCCATTCCGCCCGTTATCCGCGCTGCCAAGGAGGCGGCCTCGCCCCGGGCAGGAATAAGCGTGACGGGACCAGGGGCCGGGTGAGAACGAAATACGCCGCCGGCAAGCGAACGGAAGAGAGGCTCTTCCTTGTATCCTACCGTTCCCGCATGAAGAACAAGCAGCCCTTTGCCCCGTTCCACATAGTCCCGGAATGCAGCTTGAACCTCTTCTGTCAGCCAAGGCGTACGGTCTTCTGCGGATACCCGGTTCGACTTGGCCAAGATGACAGCATCGAAACGGTCCATCCACGCTGCCGACCATTCCCTCGCATGCGTGCTGTATTCGAACTGCAGCCCGTCCCCGGCGAGCGGTGCGAGGCCTTGCTTTACTATTTCTGCAGGATGCCATTCATCGTCGCATAACACACCAATCCGCAAACCCATCTGCCTCACGCCCCTTCGTACTGCCGCAGCGGGAGCCACGCCATTGCCCGCTGGACATATTTGTCCCAGAACGGCCACACGTGCTCCGCTCCGGGTTCCTCCTCATAAGTCAGATCAATCCGGCCCTCGAACGCATCCTTGAATTCGCGCCCAAGCTCATAATTAAAGTCGGCCGTTCCGCAAGCATGATAAAACTTGGGCAGCTCCACGCCGCCGGCAATGCGCTGCTCTAACAGCCGGAGCAGATTGTCATCGCCTTCGATGTACTCCTCATATGAGCCAAAAGTCAGCTTGGCCATCCGGTGGATCATCGGATTAAAAAATGTCGTTTTGTCCGACAAACGCCAGCGCTGATCCAAACTGCCGGACAAGCTTGCAACGGCCGCAAACTTGTCCGGGCAAGTAATTCCGAGCTTAAATGCGCCATATCCTCCCATCGACAGGCCAATCGCAAACGTATCCTCGCGTTTGTCCGATACCGGGAACATGGATTGAACGATGCGCGGCAGTTCTTCCGAAACGTATGTGAAATAATCGTAGCCCGCTTTCATATTGCTGTAGAAGCTGTACTGCACCGCAGGCATAACGACCGCCAGCCCTCGCTCGGAAGCATACCGCTCGATAGAAGTATACCGCTGCCAGGCGGAGTGGTCATCAGAGGCGCCATGCAGCAAATACAGTACCGGATAAGGCGCCTTGAAGCCTTGCGAAGAACCGGGAGCACGGTGATGCGCCTCCGGCAAAATGACGTTCATCGAGCAGCCTTGGGCTAATGTTTGAGACAGGAATTGCACTTGCAAAAAAGCCACAAAAAATCCCCTCCTTTGCTCATCCTATTAGGTGCATGGCATGCTCCCGGCATATTCATCAGCACCTGCATGCTCGTAGCGCTGTCGCTGTACAGTGATATTATCGTATTCGGATTGACGCGGATGAAGTCCGGCTGCCTCGCTGCAACTGCTGCACGGTGCAGATCCGCTTGCGGCTACCAAGGCATCTCGGCGCCTGTATAGTCCACGAATGGCGGATGTGCCCGTTCCGCCGTCTCGCCGATATAGCCTTGAATGTAATTCGTAATGGATTCAGCCGCTTCCTCCGGTTCTATAGCTGCATTCTCATTGCGCTCGCCGCCCATATACGTCTTCATCCAGCCCGGATGAACCGCCAGCGCTTTCCCGCCCAGCTTGCGCAGCTCATTATGCATAATATTCGTCTGGACGTTAAGCGCGGCCTTCGACATGCAATAGCCGTACCAGCCTTCCCGCCACGTTTGATTGATTTGGCCCGCTTCGGACGAAATGTTCACCACAATCTTGCCGCTTCCCTTCGCAAGCAAACCGCTTAACGCACTCGTCACGCGGAGCGGCCCCATCGCATTCACCTCGTAAATCCGGCGCACAAGCCCGAAGTCGATATTCGCGGGTCCCAAGATTGAACCTTCGTGCCCGCCGGCGATGCCCGCGTTATTAATGAGCAAATCAATGTGCCCTGCCCGGTCCGCGATCAGTTGCGCCGCCCGTTCTACGCTCTCGCCGCTTGCCACATCCAATGGAATAGGGGCGATGCGGGACGCGAGCTCAGGCGGAGCCTCATCAAGCGCATGCCAGTCCGGCATATACCGTCCGGCGAACACGCGGTAGCCGGCACGGGCCAATTGCAGCGCAAGCGCAAAACCAAGCCCCCGGTCCGCGCCGGTTACACAAGCGATTTTGTCCATAACCTCATGCCTCCCTTCTCGACGCCATTGCGTTATCCGCAATAACAAAAGCTGAAGCCGGCCCGGCACACCGGCCCCAAGCCGCTCGCCTTACCCTTTGATCGAACCGATCATTGCGCCTTTCACAAAATGTTTTTGAAGAAACGGATACACGACCAATATAGGCAAGGAAGATACGATAATCGACGCCATCTTGACCGTGAACGGGTTCACTTCCTGCTGCACGCCTATTGATATGCCCGCCTGCGTAATCGCAGCCGACGTATTGCTGATCAGGTCTTTGAGCACCATTTGCAGCTGCCACATGTTTTTATCCGTCGCATACAGCACGGAAGAGAAGAAATCATTCCAATAGCCTACAGCGATAAACAGGCCAACCGTGGACAGCACCGGCTTCGACAGCGGCAGGACAATCCGGAAGAAAACCATCAGGTCATTACCGCCGTCTATCTTCGCGGCTTCTTCGACTTCATCGGGGATGCCGCGGAAGAAGCCGATCATGACGAATATATTCCATGCGCTCATCGTGGCAGGAAGAACCATCGCCCAATACGTATCAATCAGATGAAGCTGCTTGACGAGCAGATAAGACGGAATCATGCCGCCGCTGAACAGCATCGTGAACAAAACGAGCAGCGAAAGAAATTTGCTGCCGACCAGCCTTTTTTTCGACAACGGGTAAGCCATTGCCGCCGAGCAGAACGTGCCGATAAACGTGCCGAGTGCGGTAGTCACAATCGTGACCTTAAACCCGCTTAATATCGAGACATTCTGGAATACCACCTTATAAGCCGATATGGAGAAGCCGGCGGGGAGGAGGAACAAGCCCCCGTCCGCCGTTAAGGAAGAATCGCTGATCGAGCCCATAATCATGTACCAGAACGGATAAATCATAACGGCCATCAAGATCAGGAAGAACAGCACGTTTAACGCCATGAACACTCGTTCGCCCCTAGTCAAACTCATGCCTGAGCCCTCCTTACCATAGGCCGTCCTGGCCTGTCAGCTTTACTATTTTGTTAACCGTCAATATAAGCACCATCGCCACTGCCGACTTGAACAGCCCCGCCGCTGTCGCATAGCTGTAATCCGCTCCCTGAATCCCGACCCGATACACATACGTGTCGATAATATCCGCGACATCGTATACAAGCGCGTTATAGAGCAGAAAAATTTGCTGGAAGCCGGCCTCCAGAATGTTCGCCAAGCTCAAAATGACCAAAATGATAATGACAGGGCGGATCGCCGGCAGCGTCACATGCCACATTTGGCGGAGCTTGTTCGCGCCGTCTATTCTCGCCGCCTCATATAAATCGGCATTGACGCCCGCTATGGCAGCCAGGTAGATGATCGTTCCCCAGCCTACCTCCTTGTACACATCGCTCAGCACAATAACCGAACGGAAATACCGGACGTCGCCCAGAAAATCAATAGGAGCGCCGCCGAAATGCCGGATGATTACGTTAACCATGCCGTCAACCGGATTCAGGAACGTAATGATAATGCCGGAGAAAATGACCCACGAAATAAAGTGAGGCAAATAAATGATAGACTGCGCGAACCGCTTGAAGACGATGCTCTTCAGCTCATTTAGCAACAGTGATAAAATAATCGGCAGCGAGAACGACGCCGCAAGCTTATATAAGCTGATTACAATCGTATTCGTCAGCACTTCCGTAAAGTCAGGCGAGCGGAACAGCCGCTCGAACTGATACAATCCTACCCACTCGCTGCCGCCGATCCCTTTGTACATGTTATAGTCCTGGAAGGAAATTACAACACCATACATCGGCACATAGCGGAACAGGAGTATGAGCAGCAAGCCCGGCAGCAGCAGCAGGTACAAATATTTGTCGCGGATCAGCGCCTTGCGTATTGCCGCTGCCGGCCGCCGTTCTAATTGCGTGACCAGACGTTCTACTTGCTGTTCCATGTCCCTCCCCTTCCGCGAAGTTATCCTTATTTGTAAGGAGTAATGTTCGCCTCATACCATTTGTCATATTCCTCCCGCTCCTGCTGCTGCGTATTGTACAGATTAGCCGCTTCTTCATCAATTTGCTTACCGCCAAGCTTCTCGTACTGCTTCTCAAAGCCGTCGAATGCAGATACCGGCTTCTTGCCCGTAATAATGCCCCAGAACAACTCATCCCGAGCCTTTGTAATGTCGGCGGAATATTTGTCCCATTGCGGGCGGTCAATCGCTTTGAACGTCACAATCTTATCGCGCATCGGCTGCGAGGTTTCGATTTTATGCTGGAACATCTCGGTTACTTCCGGCGTATTCTTGATGTTTGCCGCATCTTTGCGCTGAATAATCCAGCCGAAGTTGCCGAAACCAAGCTTGCTGCCTTCTTCCGGCGCAATGGTTGGGGTGAACACGCCGTTGTCCATCTTGTAATGCTCGCCTTCCTTGCCGAACGTGATGAGCTTAAATACATCCGGCTTCGCCATCGTATCCAGCACTTGCACCGCATCGTCAACATTAACCGTGTCGGTTGCAATCAGGTAGCACCAGCCGATCTGCGGGTCGGGCATATCCGAGCTGAAGCCGTCCGGCCCTTGAATCGGATCAATCGAGATGTATTCGCCGGTTGGATTCAGCTTTTTGAACGAAATAAGCGCACCGTTGCCCGGGTTGAAGTAATCTACCCAGCGATAGAACGAGCCGACTTTGCCGGACGCGTAAATATCATTCACCTTGTTATCATCATTGTTGGCGCTTGTTGTCATCCGCGGATCGATAACGCCTTCCTTGTACAGCCCTTGGAGCAGCTGCAGCACATCCTTCACCTGCGGCATCAAAGCGCCGAATTTTATCGTGCCGTCCGGCTGCTTCACGAAATTCTCAACGTCGATGCCGTACGCGTAGAAGAATGGCGCAAGGCTGCGGTAGTAGTTGTCGCCGGACAAGCCGTACGTGTCGTTTTTGCCGTTTTTGTCCGGGTCGTCTTTCGTAAAAGCACGCAGCACATTCACATATTCATCCAGTGTTTTCGGCACGGCGAGGCCCAGATTATCAAGCCAGTCTTTCCGCAAGATCGTCGTCATATAGCTCGCTTCCGGTACGTCGCCCGGCAGCCGGTAGATCTTGCCGCTCTTGTCCCAGTGATAGAACAACGTGTCCTTCGTGTAGTAATCCAAAATATCTTTGCCGTATTTCTGCAAAGAAGGCGTTAAATCTTGCGCGATGCCTGCATCAACCCACTTCGAATATTCTTTTGTATCACCGGTCCACAAAATGTTCGGGCGCGTATCCTTTGCACTCATCATCAAATTGATTTTCGTATTGAGCTCCGACCAGTCCGGCAGGAAGATAGGCTTCACATCCACCTGGCGCCCCATCTGCTTCGTCAATTCATCTTCCAGCGCATGCTCCGCCCAGGAATCCGGCGTTTTCGGGCCGGCCATCAGCGTCATTGTGATCGTAAGCGGTCCCTTCGTCTCTTCCTTCTGACCCGAATTGGTTGCTGCCGCCCCCGCATCGTTCGTATTCGCCGCTGGCTGCTGACCGTTATCCGATCCGCTGCCGCTGTTTCCGTTCGAGCAGGCGGTAACTGCCATCGCAGCAGCCAACGACGCTAACAGCAAAGTCTGGCGCACATTCTTCTTCATCCTTAATCCCCCAATTAGGAAAGTAAAAGCAAGCGCCACACCGTTGCCTTTGCCGTTACGTATGCGCTTACATTTCCAAACCGAGTATATATCACATCTTCAACTTTTGTAAATAGTTTATTTTATTTCGTTTAACTATATTTCAACTTTTGTTTTTATTCGTCACTAAACTTATGTCTTTCGCCTCATATGTTTATGTTGGAGACGGTACTAAACCTCTCTTTATTGTGTGTTTAAAAGGGATTTGGCTCTTTTCAAAACTTCCTTTTCGACAAATTTTTATTAAAATTTGTTGAAGAAAAATTTGATCCCATTGTCTATTAATCCCCTATTCTTCGAAATGGGCCAAACAACTCTAATTAAAAAATTCCGGTTAAATTTAGTAAATAAATAAAAACCAGCAGCATGCTTAACGTACCTGCGCTTATCCGCTGTTCAGAGACTGTCCGTTTATCCCGAAACGGAGCAATCCGACGGGCATAAAACGAAAAAAAGGACTACTGGCATAAGGCGCCAATAATCCTTTTTACTTATAACGATGGAAAGCTTATTTACTCCAAAAAGCTTTCGAGCATCGCTTTATTTTTTTTCAAACCAGGAGAGATACTCCCCGTAGCCTTCTTTCTCCAAGTCGGCTTTCGGGATGAACCGGATGGCTGCGGAATTGATGCAGTAACGAAGGCCTCCGCGGTCTTGCGGCCCGTCCTCGAATACATGGCCGAGGTGTGAGTCCGCATCGTTGCTCCGCACTTCTGTCCGCACCATAAAGTGGCTCGTATCGATATGCTCCGTCACCGCCGCCGGCGTAATCGGCTTCGTGAAGCTCGGCCATCCGCAGCCGGAATCAAATTTATCCTGGGAGCTGAACAGCGGCTCTCCCGACACAATGTCGACGTACAGCCCTTCCTCCTGATGATCCCAATATTCGCCGGTGAATGGCCGCTCTGTTGCGCTGTTTTGCGTTACTTCATATTGAAGCGGCGTCAAACGGGAGCGCAGCTCGGCTTCATCCTTTTTCAGCTTCCAGTGGCTGTTGATAAACGCGTCGCGCCCCGATCCTTTGCGGTACATTTTATACCGGAACGGATTGGTCTTATGATAACCCTGGTGGTAATCTTCCGCCGGATAAAACGGTCCTGCCGCTTCAATTTCCGTTACGATCGGCTTATCAAACCGGCCGCTTTCCTCCAGCGCTTTTTTAGAGGCTTCCGCCTTCACGCGCTGCTCCTCGGTTGTGTAATAAATCCCTGTCCGGTACGAGTCGCCGCGGTCGTGGAACTGGCCACCTGCATCCGTCGGGTCAATCTGGCGCCAGAAAATATCCAGCAGCTTCTCATAAGGGAACACGGCTGGATCAAACGTAATTTCCACCGCCTCCGTATGCCCTGTCGTATGGGAGCATACCTCTTCATAGGTCGGATTAGGCTTATGGCCTCCCGTATAGCCGGATACGACAGACACGATGCCCGGCATTTCCTCAAAAGGCGAAACCATGCACCAGAAGCAGCCTCCGGCAAATATGGCGCGTTCAGTCTGAGACATTTGAAACCCTCCTAAAAAGTTTTGCGAAGCCTATGCTTCGCTGAATGTACTTCGCAGCAAAACTTTGCTTCGAAAGCATACGCTTTAAGTTTTGCGAAGCCTATGCTTCGCTGAATGTACTTCGCAGCAAAACTTTGCTTCGCAAGCATACGCTTAAGTTTTGCGAAGCCTATGCTTCGCTGAATGTACTTCGCAGCAAAACTTTGCTTCGCAAGCATACGCTTTAAGTTTTGCGAAGCCTATGCTTCGCTGAATGTACTTCGCAGCAAAACTTTGCTTCGCAAGCATACGCTTAAGTTTTGCGAAGCCTGCGCAATATGAACACTTCCATTATACATGAATGAAGCTTCGCACTCTATTCCGATGCCTGCCTGCGTTTTGGCGCTTCTGACACGACCTATTTTGTTCCTAAAATTTCCACATTTCAACTGTCCAATCACTGCTGCTTGTCTGCTACAATAAGGTAACATCCGCAACTTTTCCTATCTATTGTCGTCTTCTATAGGTAAGAAAAAACATGATTACGCAGTGCGTTCAACCTTTCCTGAGCAGCACGGACAGCACATGTAAGAAGAGGTGAACGAATATGAGTGAAATTTCGCTGGAAAGATCCGGTCTGCCAACACAGTCGCCCCGGAGAAAAAAGAACAACAGAGCTTTTTTGCTGTTTGTTGCGATATGGGCATTTCTAATCGGCGCCGGCATCAGCGGAGCCGTTATTTATTCCAACCATATGAAGCAGCAGCTTGCGCAAGAGCTGGAGCAGCAGACAGCGAGTCAAATCGCCGGACTGCAGGCCGATTACGAGCAGCGCATAGCCAAGATGGACACGGACTACAAATCCCAGCTGGCCGACCTTCAGACGAAGGTTGACGCCTTAAACGAGCTGCTGAACTTTACGAAGGACAACGCCGATACCAAGACGGATAACAGCAACAAACTGTATACTCAGCTTAGCGAAGTGAAAAAGCAATTGGACGCCCTGCAAAAAAATTTGGATGTGTTGAAATGAATCCCGTCAAACGATTGAACCGTATGATGCTGCTTGCCGCCACACCGTTTCTCGGCATGCTGCTGTGGCTGTTTTTCTCAAGCGCCACTATCGAACTGTCGGAGGCCGCTTTTCCGGCGGTTCAACCGGCCGCTGCCGATGGGGCAGCCGGACAACAATCAGCCGGAGAATCTGAACCGCCGGCAGCGGCAGCTACAGCCAAACAGCTGCAGGACAGCTTAGACCAAGCGGCTGTAACCGCTCAGCAAACAAGCAAGTCGATCCAGAAGCAAATCCATCTGTACAACCAAACGAATGCCGATGTGAATCAGATGGTGTCGATAGCCGCTGCACAAGCAGAACGGCCGCTGCAAATTTACGACAACAATATTACAGTCAAGCTTGGCAAACCTGCGGCAACCATTAATTCCAGCAAGCTGAAGGCACAATTATTTTACATACATGCGCAAAACTTTGAAGGCTACGCTCTGAAAGTCAAGCTGAAGTCCGATAAAGCAATGACGATGGCGCTTGGCAATGACCAGAACGGCGGCGCGGAAACAACGCTGCATGCCGTTAAACGTACAGGCGCTGCCATAGGCGTCAATGCCGGCGGATTTGCTGACGGCGGCGGCAAACGGTACCCGCTGAGTACAACCATTGTAAACGGCAAATACGTAAACGGATTTGAAGCTTCATACACCGATCTTTTTTTTGCCGGTATTAATGAGGACAATGAACTGGTCGGCGGCAATTACTCAAGCAAGGAGCAGCTGGATGCCGAGCATATCCGGTTTGGCGCTTCGTTTGTACCGATATTGCTTAAGCATGGCCAGCCGCAGTCGATTCCGGTGAAGTGGCAGACAAGCCCTGCAAGAGCACCTCGTACCGTCCTTGCGAACTATAAGGACGATCAGCTCCTGTTCCTTGTAGTCGATGGCTACAACGAGAACGGAAGCTCAGGCGCCACGCTTTCGGAAATGCAAATTTTGCTGCAGCGGTACGGTGCGGTGGATGGCTACAATTTAGACGGGGCGGCTCCTCGACCCTTGTTTTTAACGGCAAAGTCATCAATCACCCATCGGACGGCGGACAGCTGCGCAAAATCGCCACTAACTTTTTGTTCTTTAAATAAGTCCGGCGCTCTTTGTGCTTCCATAACACAGGAGCGCTTCTTCTTTTTTACATTATTAGTGGAAACGCTGTCATTGCTGTGCCAGCCTTTTATGCGCCCAATCGTCTTCCTTTCCTGGCCAAAGAATAGGAAAAAAAATGATTGACTTATACAAGCACATATTTTTATAATGTTTCTCATGCAAATAGTTTAGTAATAAACTTTTTATCAATGAAAGGCAGGAGTTTCATGAGCGATCCGCAAAATGAAATTCTCCAGCTTATCCTCTCGTATCGTGAAGTGAATCAAGCCCTATTCCAAACGATGCTTAAAGCGGCGCAATGCAACAATGTAACGCCGGTGCAGCTGATGATGCTTCGGATTTTATCCGAGTCGCCTGGAATCAGCCTGCGGGAGGCGGCTGAGACCATTTGTCTTGGTTCAAGTACAACCAGCGGCATCATCGATCGTATGGTAAAAGCGGGAATGGTGATTCGGGAGAGAGGTCATAACGACCGCCGTTCGATTATGCTTCTATTATCAGAGAAAGGAGAAATGCTGTGGCAGCAAACAAGAGATATCTCCGTTAAAATGATGTCTCCTCTAACTGAAATGCCGGAGCATGACCGTCTGGAAACGCAGCGTTTGAACCAAAGAGTAGTCAAGATATTACAGAAAGTAAGAGAGGTAATTAACAATGAATCAAGCAGCACCAGCATTTAAAAGGGGCCCTATTGTCGCTTCCCTTTTGATTGGCGCATTTGTAGCTTTGCTGGCCCAAACGATTCTAAACGTAGCACTTCCAAGCATTATGGATGATTTAGACATCGGAGCTAACACAGCACAATGGCTGTCGACGGGCTACCTGCTCGTTAACGGTATCCTTATTCCAATCAGCGCATACTTAATCGACCGCTTTACGACAAGACAGCTGTTTATTACAGCAGTTGGCTTATTCACAATTGGTACTATTATCAGTGCCGTTGCACCTAACTTCGGCATCCTGCTTACCGGACGCCTTGTTCAAGCAGCAGGCGCCGGCATTCTGATGCCGCTTATGTCGCTTGTATTCCTGACGATTTTCCCGGTTGAGGAACGCGGTAAAGCAATGGGTATGATGGGTCTTGCCATGATCTTCGCTCCGGCAGTCGGCCCTACGTTGTCCGGCTGGATCGTCGAACACCATTCGTGGCGCGTATTGTTCTACATCGTATTGCCGATCTCGCTGTTTGCCCTTATTTACGGCTCGTTCTCGATGAAGAACGTTACACGCAAATCGGATCCGAAACTCGACATTATGGGCGTTATTTTCTCCACGCTTGGCTTTGGCGGCCTGCTGTACGGCTTTAGCGATGCCAGCAACGACGGCTGGGGAAGCACAACTGTTATTGTCAGCCTGGTTGTTGGCGCGGTTTCGCTCATTTTATTTATCTGGCGCGAACTGGTGGCTGCAAAGCCGATCCTGGAATTCCGCGTATTTAAATATAATATGTTCTCGCTGACAACGGTCATCAACGTTATCATTACGATGGCTATGTTCTCGGGCATGATTTTGCTTCCGATTTACTTGCAGCAAATCCACGGCTTTACGCCGCTCAAATCCGGTCTGCTGCTGTTGCCGGGCGCAATCCTGATGGGGATCATGTCTCCGATTACCGGTATTATTTTCGATAAAATCGGCGCACGCTGGCTTGCTGTTGTAGGCTTGATTATTACAGCAATAACAACTTACGAGTTCAGCCGTCTGACGATTGAAACTTCGTACGGCCATATTATGCTGATGTACACGCTCCGCATGTTTGGTATGTCGATGCTCATGATGCCAATTCAAACAGCCGGCATGAACCAGCTGCCGCGCCGCTTGAACGCGCATGGTTCGGCGATGTCCCAGACGCTCCGGAACGTTGCAGGCGCGCTTGGCACGGCATTCCTGGTTACGATTATGAGTAACGACACGACTTCCCAAGTGAAGAAGCTTGTGGTTCAAAACCAAGTGGATCCGTCCGATAAAGCAAAAATGGGCGAACTTACCATGCAAGCCATGGTTCACGGCATCAACTATGCATTCGTTGTCGCAACATGGATGGTCATTGCAGCTCTTGTACTTGCATTCTTTATTAAAAAGGCTACGCCTGCGGAAGACTTTGCTCCAACGGCTCAAGCTTCGGCTGCAGCTCCGGTAGGCGAAAAACAACAAGTTGCCACTACTTCTGCTGAGTAATACAAGCGTATAATCGAACGCGCGCGTGTGAATAAAGGCTTTCCCGAATGTCCAGCCGGACACAAGGGAAAGCCTTTCTTTTTTATACGTGCATCTCATATGCATGTCTCTTGTATGCCCGCCCGGGGCGGCAAGCCGAGACGGGCGGGCATACAAGAGGAGCCTGCGCGGTGTTCAATCGGTGTTCGATCAGTGTTCATTCGATGTTCCTGCGGCGTCCTGGCCGTCAGCCTCGTACCGGGCTGAGAGGCTGCCCTAAACCGGAAAAGCGCCGCATTCCCTTGCATTCCGGCGACTGTATAAGGGCATGCGGGATCATCGTGCAACATAAGCAGCTGCCTGCCCAAGCCAAACGGATGAATCCAACAACGACAAAGGCACCTGCGCCGGTCCGCGCAGGTGCCTTACTTTATTTCGTATTTTAACCGGTGTTACTCCGCACCAATAAAGATATAGCGGCAAATGATCAGAACTGCCAAAATCCACATCAGCCAGTGAACTTTGTACTTGGTTTCACCTTTGCCTGCCACATTCGAGATGACCGCCAGTACCACGTACGTGACGATGCCGAACGAAATGCCGTTCGCAATGTTGTACGTAAGAGGCATAAGCGAAATCGTCAGGAATGCCGGAATCGCATAAACTAGATCGGACCATTCGATTTCTTTCACGGCCTGCATCATGATTACGCCTACCATAATGAGCGCGGCATTCGTTGCCGAAGCCGGAATCAAGGCTACAACCGGAGCAAGGAACAACGAAAGCAGGAAGCATACGCCGGTAGTAACTGCCGTGAGGCCGGAACGTCCGCCTTGGGCAACGCCTGCGGAGCTTTCGACAAACGCCGTTACGGTGCTGGTGCCAAGCACTGCGCCGCCGCTTACCGCAACCGCATCCACAAACATAGCTTTGCCGACGTTTTTGCGGCCTTTTTCTTTATCTTTCATCAGGCCGGCACGGTTAGCCGTACCTACCAAAGTGCCAAACGAATCGAACAATTCTACAAACGTAAAGGTCAGGATAACCGTAACAAGACCTACTTCAAACATGCCTTTGAAATCGAAGTTCCAGAAGTTCAAGTCGCTGAAGTTCGGAACCCATGTTTTGCCGGAAAGCGTATCGTGGAAGTCCACTTGCCCCGCCAGCATTGCGATAACCGTTGTGCCAAGAATCCCCCACAGAATAGCGCCTGGCACACGAAGCACCAGCAGCACACCGATCAGGATAAGGCCGATTACCGTCATCGCCACGGTTCCGTCCGTAAAGTCGCCGATATGGATAACCGTTTCATTCGACGTTACATTCGTATAGGTGTTAGCCGGAATATCTGAAAAGCTCGATACAGCGATGGTCATAATGCCGCTGCCTTTGAGGCCGATAATGGCGATAAACAAGCCGATACCAACCGTAATGGCATTTTTCAGGCTGTCCGGAACAGCCGTAATGAGCATTTGGCGAATTTGCGTCACCGTCAAGATGAGGAAAATAATGCCCGACACAAAAACCGCCGTTAAACCGATAGACGGATCAATCGGCTTGTCCGTCGCTTTCGAAGCAATAACCGTAGATGCAAAATAAGCGTTAAGCCCCATGCCTGGAGCAAGCGCAACCGGGAAATTCACGAACAGGCCCATACAAATCGTGAAAATGCCGCCGGCAAGCGCAGTTGCAAGGAAGATGCTGTCCCAGGACAAACCGGATGGCGAAAGCACCAACGGATTGACAGCCAAAATATAAGCCATCGTCATAAACGTCGTCAGACCCGCCATAATTTCCGTTCGGATGTTCGTGCCCAGTTCTTTTAGGCGAAATAACCGTTCCATTGTTACTAAAAACCTCCCAATGTCATTGTGGCGATACGCCAAGCTTGCAAAAAATAAGCTGAAAACACGAAAGCCTAGGAATGATTGCGAATCGCATCATCACCTAGGCTTTGCAAAAACAGGGAAAGTATACCGCTGGACCGTGCGGAACTTTTCCTTTTTTCGTAGCCAGATCATTTACGGTGATCTCGTAGAAACTCCAGGGCCGATTCCCAAGATTATACGAAGTAGTATATATGCTGTTTGATTTTCGATTTTCATTTTATAGGCTTAAAGGCGGATATGTCAATAGAAAACGAACATTATCCATAATATCCACGTTTAACATTCGGATATCTTCCACCTTTTGGAACCTGCTAACAGCAGCTTCCGACAGGTACTGAAACTTACCGGGACTCATATATTAGACCAACAGCAGCACGCAGAAGAAGGAGGGTGTTCGGGTGGCTTGCATAAACTTCAGCACAGCGAACGATTTTAACGTTTTCCTATTTAGCAATTTCCGATTGTTTAACACCTCGATTGGCGGCAGAGTCGCAGTAGGTGGTAATTTGGACTTCCAGAACCAGAACGTCGGCGTAGCGCTTCCGATTTCCACAACAAGGGCAGACCTCATCGTTAATGGCGCAATCAGCGCCGTTAACGGCGTCAATCATGGAAACACAATCATCAGCCCGACTTCGGTCATTACAGCCTATACCATGACGAATCGCAACAATGTACCCGGCCAGCCTTTCCGAGATACGCTTATTAACTTTACGGAAATCCAAAACTATCTGCAATGCGCATCAGCCGGGTGGGGCGCTTTAGTCCCGAACGGCACGGCTGCCGTAGCTTTTAATAATATTACGCTGACAGGTACAGACCCCGCGTTCAATATCATTACATTAGATGGTGCAGATGTTGCAAGATCGGGCGTTACACTTGCCGGTGCCAGCTCCGTCAATATTGTGGTACCGCCGGATTCTACTGTATTAATTAATGTAACGGGCACAAGCGTTGGCCTTGGCAACTATTCTGTGTTTGTGAACGGCGTAACGCCCAGCAGCCCCGCTGCCGGCAGCAAGATCGTTTGGAACTTTCCGCAAGCGGCTGCGCTTACGCATGGCAGCGGCCGTTATGTCGGAACGATTCTTGCTCCTTTTGCAGCTATAAGCGCCGCCGGCAGCGGTGAATTGCTCGGGCAGCTCATTGGCGTTTCCTATACCAACTTCCCTTTCTTTACCCTTACGATTGTTGACGCTTTATTTACCGGATGCCTGCCTGACATTACTTCATGCGGCGGACCGTCGCTTACGGTCACCAAGACAGTCGAAGGAGCATCCTCGTTTACCGGTACGCCCGGCACTCCTATTCGTTACCTTGTCACCGTTACGAATAATGGAGCCATCCCGGTAACCAACGTTACGATCCTTGATTCCAAGCTTGGCATCCAGCAATCCGTACCTCTGATAGATACCGGCGAATCAATTCCAATTGTCATTGACTCAGAGGTGGAAGCCGGAAAGGCGGGCACCCAATACTCCAATACAGTGACGGTTAGCGGCGACCAGACTGCGATGATTAGTGCCAGCGTTACTATTACAATTGCCGCTCTTCCCATTAACATCCAACTGAATAAAACAGCCAGCGTAGCTTCCGCCGTTCCTGGCGATCAAGTCATCTATACGTTTACGATTGTTAATCTCGGTAATTCCGACCTGCTGAACGTGCAGTTAACAGACCCCGCTATCGGCCTTAGCTTTAGCGCGCCGTCGTTTTTTGAAGGCGTCCTTACCCAGACTACCTTTACAATTCCTGCCGGTTTTACAGCAGGCACGTTTGAGAATACCGCCCGGCTGACCGCAAATAATTTGCCGGCACCCGGCTTTGTAGAGAGCAGCGAATCCATCGAAATTGTTCCTTCGCCTATCGCAGCAAGCTTCCGCAAAAGCGCCAATGTCACTTCTGTATTGCCCGGGGAAACGATTCAATATTTTTTTACCATTCAAAATAAATCTGCCGGATTGCTTCAATCCGTTGAGCTTAGCGATCCGTTATTAGATTTTACCCGGCAAATTGCTGAAATCAGCCCGAACACAACGGTCGTTCTCAACGAATCCTTTACCGTACCGAACGGAACGGCAGCCGGCACAACCATTGACAATACTGCTGTGCTTAGCGGTTCCTTCGGTTCCTTAACAAGCAGCAATACAATAAGCGTGGAAGGCGATTCCCTTCTTGTGCTGACCAAGGATGAAAATGTCGAATTCGTCAACCCCGGCGACACGATCGTGTATACGATCAGAGCTTTTAACGGCGGCAATACAACGTTGACCGATATTGTTATTTTCGATGATCTGGCCGGCTTTCAGACTTTAATCCAATCGCTGCCTGACGGCCAGTCGCAAGATTTTGCCACTTCGGTTATCGTGCCGCAAGGAACTCCCTCCGGCACATTTATAACCAATGTCGTAGTTGCTCAGGCCAGCGGGATTCCCCCGGTCAGCTCCAGAGTTTCCGCTGTCGTTACCGACGTGCCTCTTCCTCCCGCTCCGCCAGTTCCGCCGTCGGCACCTGTCATTGTTGTAAATGGCACCGTCAGCTCCAGTACTGCCATTCCCGGGCAAACCGTTACCTTCCGTCTGGAAGCAACGAACCAGTCCTCGACTAACGCCCGCAACTTATTGCTGCAAGTGCCGCTGATCCATTACACGTCCGTCTTGGAAATTTTGGGACCAGGTGAAACCTTTATATTATCTATCGAGTTCACTATTCCGCAAGGCACCGATCCGGGAACTCTGTTTACGTTAACCTTTATAGTCAGCTCCATCACCTTGTCGCCGCAGCAAATATCCATTTCGGTCGAAACTTTGCCGTTTGCGCAGCTTTCATTAACCAAAACAGCCAATCAAACGGAAGTCGTTCAAGGCGAAACCGTTATATTTAATGTGACCGGACAAAACACCGGCAATGTTTTGCTTGAAAATATTCAGTTTACAGATGTTGCATTCCAACGAGAGTCCATAATTCAGCGGTTATCGGTCGGCACGATCGCAAGCTCATTCTTCAGCACAGTCGTAACAGAAACGCCCGGCACCGTATTCTCCAATACCGCATCGGCAACCTCAAACCAGATCGGAAAGATCATCGCTGCCGACTCCTATACCGTCTTCGGCCTGCTGCTGCACAAGCAGACACGCTCATCCTTCGTTTCCATCGGCGACACTATTTTTTACACCGTTACTCTGCTGAATCCGATGTCCATACAAGCCGCCGGCATCGTGTTCCGCGATCCGGTATCTCCAGCTGCAGCCGTTGTCCCCGGTTCCGTCCTTCTAAACGGGACGCCTGTTAACGATTCAGCGATAGAAACCGGGCTCCCAATCCCCGTGCTTGCCCCACATGCGTCGGCAACCGTATCCTTCGCGTTGAAAATTCAGACGGAGCCGGCTGGCGGAAAACTGATGAACCGAGCGGAAGCCTCCTTCATATTCGCCGGAGCTACCCGTCAGCTTAGCGGAACATCATTTTCCAATACCGTGTCCGTTGTGGTGGAGGAACATGAAGAATAACAGCGGGGCATAAAAAAGCTCCCTTCTATTTGCGATAAATTCGCAAATAGAAGGGAGCTTTATCAAAATCAAGCAACTATAGCAAAAGTTCGGATGTCTCCGCCCTATTCCCACTCGATCGTTGCCGGTGGCTTGGACGTAATGTCATACACGACGCGGTTGACATTCTCGACTTCGTTGACGATACGCACGGAGATTTTTTCGAGCACGTCCCACGGAATGCGCGCCCAGTCGGCGGTCATGCCGTCGATCGAGGTGACGGCGCGGATGCCGACGGTGTACGAATACGTACGCGCATCGCCCATAACGCCAACGCTCTTCATGCCAGGCAATGCCGTGAAGTATTGCCAGATCTCGCGGTCCAGACCCGCTTTGGCAATCTCGTCGCGCAAAATCGCGTCGGATTCACGAACGATATGAAGCTTGTCCTCCGTCACTTCGCCAAGTACACGAATCGCAAGGCCCGGTCCCGGGAACGGCTGACGCCATACGATTTCGGCAGGCAGTCCGCATTCTTCGCCGACTTTGCGCACTTCGTCCTTGAACAAAGCTTTCAGCGGTTCAACCAGCTTGAACTTCATATCTTCCGGCAGCCCGCCGACGTTATGGTGCGATTTGATCGTTTGCGCCGTAGCGGTGCCACTTTCGACGATATCGGTATACAGCGTGCCTTGCGCAAGGAACGCGAAATCGTCAAATTTAGCCGACTCTTCGTCAAATACATATATAAACTCGTTACCGATAATTTTCCGTTTTTTCTCGGGATCGTCTACGCCTTTCAGCTTGCCGAGGAACCGTTCGCGCGCATCGATTTTGACAACTTTCATATCAAATTTGCCGACAAACGTCTCCATCACGCCTTCCGCTTCGCCTTTGCGGAGCAGGCCGTGGTCGATAAACATGCAAGTTAGCTGATCGCCGATCGCTTTGTGAAGCAGGATAGCTACAACCGAAGAATCCACGCCGCCGGACAAGGCGCAAAGCACCTTCTTGTCGCCAACTTGCTGGCGGATTTCCCGGATGGTGTCCTCAATAAAGGATTCCATCGTCCAGTTGCCTTCGCAGCCGCACACATTGTACAGGAAGTTGCGGATCATCTCATTGCCGTATACGGAATGGCGCACTTCCGGGTGGAACTGCACTGCATAAAACCGGCGCTGCTCATGGCTCATCGCCGCAATTGGCGCATGGTCCGTGCTCGCGTCCACTTTAAAGCCGGCAGGCAGCTCTACGACATGGTCGCCATGGCTCATCCATACCGTCTGGCTGCTTTCCAGCCCTTGCGTAAACATGCTTCCTTCCGTAAATTCCACTTCCGCTTTGCCGTACTCGCGTTTGCCCGCGCGTTCCACCTTGCCGTTCAGCTGATGCGACATCAGCTGCATGCCGTAGCAAATACCGAAAATCGGAATGCCGAGATCATAAATCGCCGGATCAACAAGCGGCGAGTTTTCTTCATATACGCTAGCCGGTCCTCCCGAGAACACGATGCCTTTCGGCTGCAGTTCGCGGATCCGCTCAACCGGCGTGTTGTATGGCAGCAGCTCGCTGTATACGCCCAAATCGCGAATGCGGCGTGCGATCAGCTGGTTATATTGTCCTCCAAAATCGAGCACAACGATGATTTCTTGTGGTTTAGTCATTACCGAGCCTCCCTCAATTGATGTAGTCATTATATATAACGGGCTTCGAACGAGTCAAGGCAGAGGCGGACAAGGCGTCCGGCCCGAAAAAAACGAAAGCAGCACGCGCGCGCCGCATTCCAGCGGCAGCCGCGCATACTGCTTTAAATCGGCTTTTTAAGCTTTGCTGCTTCTGCTCACCAGCGACCGGACTACCGCCTTCAGTTCTTCCGGAGGCGGCGCCTGCCAGCATTCCTTGCGGGCATACCTGGCTTCATCGTCCCAATCCACAAAACGCCGGAAAGCCTCGGCTTTGCCGGACGGCCAAGCGCCAGCGATCTGCGCCGCGTATTCCCGCGAAGTCCGGGACGGACCGCTGCGTGCAGTAAGGCCGCTGCTCAGCTGATCCCACACGGCTGCGGACACGCTGCTAAAATACGGCTCCATGGATGCGGAGCCGGCAGTATGCCGCGTCCCGGCAAACGGGCGCAAGAAGCGCCTGTGCGCCTGCCGGCGCGCCGCTGATGTGCCGGCGCTTGTGCCAGCGCCCGGCAGCGCATCAGCCGCAGCCGCCAACAATGGCTGCAAAGCCGCGCTTGCGGGCGCCGCAGCGGCATAAGCGCGGCCGTACCGGCGCAGCGCCGACGCGAGGCGGAGCCGCTTCCGCTGCGCGGCGGCGGCAATGGCCGCGGCAAGCGCCAATGCGGCCCCGCCGGCGGCGGCCCAAGCGGCAGGCGCTGCAGCCGCGGCTTCGTCCGCTGCGCCCTGCAGCGCAAGCTTGGCGCCCGACGCCGCTTGCGACAGCCGCTCTGCGGACGAAGCAAGCGCCGTTTCGGCGCGCGCCAGCAGCCCGCCTGCTGCCGGGGCGGCTTCGCCGGCGGCTGCCGGCACATCCGCATCCGGAGCATCCAGCCCGGATAAAGCGGCTGCAGCCGCACCGGAATCGCCAAAGCCGGAGAAGCCCGGCGTCGGGTCAAACGGCACCCAGCCTGCTCCCGGGAAATATACCTCTACCCAGGCGTGGGCGTCTTCGGCGCGGATCGCATAAGTGCTCATCCCCGCCGTTTCCGCACTGCCGCTTCCCGTGTTGCCGCTGCCGCCGTCACCCGCCAGCTCTGTCCCCGGCGCAAAACCTTTTACCCATCTGGCCGGAATGCCGTTAGCCCGCAGCAGCACAACCATCGCCGACGAAAAATGGACGCAATAGCCTTCCCGCTGGTCGAACAAGAAATGATCGACAAAGTCCGCCCCTTTCGGCGGCGCTTTCGTGTCCAGCGTATAGCGGTAGCTGTTTTTCAAAAAGCTTTCGATCGCTTTCACCTGATCGTACCGGTTCGTCATGCCCCCGCCGCCTACCTCGGCGGCAAGCGCCAGCACGCGGCTTGGCAGCGAAGGCGGCAGCTGCAAATACGGCGCCATAGACGGCGGATCCGTCAAAGCCTGCGTATGCGCGTCGGCATTTGCCGCCGTAAGCGCCGCTGCGGATTCAGCCGCCGATTGAGATTCAGCGCCTTGCGCGGTTCCTTCGCTTGCTCCGGCGGATGCCGCAATCATTGGTTCAGCTTCCAGCGCCGCAAACCCCGGCTCTGCTCCAGACGCCGATTGAGATTTAGCGCCTTGCGCGGTTCCTTCGCTTGCTCCGGCGGATGCCGCAATCATCGGTTCAGCTTCCAGCGCCGCAAACCCCGGCTTTGCTCCAGCCGCCGATTGTGGCTCTGCGCCTTGCGCCTGCAGCGGCGTTCCCGCTTCCGCCCCGCCGGCTGCAGCTTCGCTGTTTAAGCCGCCTTGCAGCTGTTGCAGCCTAAGCCGCAAGGCGGCTTCGAACGCCCCGTTGCCTTCCAGCGGCTCGCCTTTGTTATCCAGCGGCATGCTTTCCGTGCCGTCTCCTTCAGCCGGCTTGCCGGAATCGTCCGCCTTGCCGGGTTCGGCAGGCAAAGCATTCGTCCGTACGCCGGATGTTTGCGCCGTTGAAGCGGCGGAAGCGGAAAGCTCATGCGTATAGATGCCCAGCCCGCGCAGTTTAACCGGGTCCGTAATCGGCAGCATCGTGCGGACCGTATAGCTTTTGACCGGAACATCGCCGGAATATGCGTATAGCGCGCCTGTTGCATTAGAACGGAGATAATGATCCTGCTTGATGCCGGAAGTGCCGGCAGTCAGCTGTTCAAGACGGCTATTGATGCCGCCGGCGAACAGCGGCAATCCTTTCTCCGGCTCGCGGAACGTAACGGTTTGCGTAATGGCGCTTCCCTGCACCGTTCTGCCCGAAGCCGCATCGGCTTCAAGCGACGCGGCTGCTTCCGCGTCCTGCTCTACCTTCATTAAGCTGCTTGTGCTGAAAGCTTCTGTCCAGCCGGTGCCGGTATAGACGCTTTTCGCCTCACCCCGCCAATAGGTTGCAAAAGGGGACTGCGCGGTAAACAGAACCGTATCGTCTTTCGTAACCGGCGCGCCAAGGCGGCTGTCGTCAAAGCCGTATCCGGTCGTCGCTCCGGCTGCACGGCCATTATCAGCCGTCCGGAGCGCCTCGCTGCTGCTTCCCGTTCCGCCTGCGGCCATCTCGCGCACCGACTGCTCCACCCGGCCGGTCAGCGATGCCGCCCAATTCGCCGGTTCCGCAGAAACGGTGCGCCCTTGCGCGAACAGCCAGCCTGCACCGGCAATCATGCCAACGATCATTACCGCAGCGGCGGCTGAGCTGAACATGCCATACCCGTTACGGGCGGTTCCTGCGCCGGAATCTTCATAACGGCGCACGCGGGGCAAGCCGACAGCGGCTCCCAGCAGAAGCCCTTCTACCGTGGTCCGAATTAAAGCTCCCATCACATCCGTTCCGGCAAAAGCATGCAGAAGAAGCAAATAAGCCGCGGTTAAAGCGGCAAATCCAAGCGCCATCTGACGCAGCCATATAAGCGACTGCAAAGCCGGCGCCAGCAGCGCAACGCCGACAAAAAGCAGCAGCGTCCGCAATTCGCCGGAATACACGCCAAGCCCGTACGTTTGGATATGGGACAGCTGCTCCCAAACCCGGGAGGCGAAGCCGGACAGCCAGCCTGCCGCTGACTGTCCGTCCATCCGGAACTGCCAAAACAAGCCCAGCAGCAAAATAAAGCTGTTCAACATAAGCGATGCGCCCCATGCCGGCTGAAACACGCCGGCAAGCAGCATGCAGACAATCGCCGCAAGCAGCGGCTGCAAGCCGTAAAATGAACCCCAATCGCTGCTCATCCAAGGAATCATCCATTCCGCAATGAGACCAAGCAGCAGCACAGTCGTCCACAGCCGGTATGCCAGGCTGCTTGGCTCCTCCGCTGAAGCGCCGCCGTCCAAACGGCCGGAGGCTTCAGGCAGTCGATTCGTTTTGAGCATATTATACGCCTCCTTCTGGTTGTTGCGGCAGCGGCGCAATTGCGGCGGGAACCGGAAGCCAGACGAGCATTAGCCCCAGCTTCTCCAGCATGCGCTGCCTTTCTCTCATCGCATAAGAAGGGATCAATTGGTCGCCGATAGCGGCGATCTTGACCGTAATGCCTGCAGCAGACGCCGAACCGGCCAGCTGTTCAAGCCGTTCGCCGTTTCTCCAATCGCCCGTAAACAGCAATACGCCTGAACGGTTATGCAGCCCATGCTCCAGACGATCCGGCAGCAGCTTTGCCGTCTGCGGATTGCCGGCTGTCCAGCTTACTTCCGCCAAAAAATCCATCAGCGGCGCAATGTCGCCGGATGGTTTAACCAGCATCCCGCCGGCTGCGTCCATATTTGGACTGCTGCTGCCGGCAGCCTGCTGCGTAACCATGAGCCGGACCGCGCCGCCTTTGGCTGCCGCCTGCTCAGCTGCAAGCGAAGCCCAAGCGGCGGCGGCATCAAACAGCCGCCAGCTGCCGTCGTATGCTTCTGCCGCCGTATCGAGCACAATGACCGTCTCCGCCGGCTCTTCCTGCGGATACAGCTTTGTTTGCAGGCCGCGCCCTTTAGCCGCGCTTTTCCAATCAACCGCGCGCATCGGATCTCCTGCCCGGTACGTCCTGCTTTCCGGTCCGATGCCGGGCTGCCGCTGAAAAGGCAAATACATTCCTGCATCCCCTTCCGGGGTTCCGCCCTGCGCCGAAACGAATCGCTGCGTCCCGGATTGTGCGCGCATCCCCGGCGCCATCACTTCAAAGGCGAGATGCTCCTGTTCTTCTTCGGCAACGGCTGCCGGCCATACGGCAAGCGCCGCAGATGAACCGGTATCAATCGTCTTATGCACAACCGTTAAACCAAACAAATCGCCTGCGGCCAGCCGGATATGGCCGAACCGGTATACCCCCGGTCCAGCGCCAGCTCATACTCGGCGGTTATGCTGCGGCGGACATGCGGCATCGCCCCTGTGCCGCAGCGTATACACTCCCTCCCCGGCGAGCTTGCGGGTACCGCTTCATCGTTTGCGGAAAACCAGACAAACGGCAAGGGGATGGCAGAATGGATATGCAGCATGCCATGCAGCGCCTCTCCTGCCCGGACGGAGGAGCGCGGAAGCTGCCGTTCAGCTGTCATGCCGGCAAGCGCAATGCGGGGAGCGGCAAAGCTGATCAGCATAACTAGGCTTAATACTGCGGCCATGAAGCAAAACGCCGCTTCGCCCGTCCGGACGGCAGCCGCCAGTGAACCGGCAAAAGCGGCCGCCATCAGCCCCCACGCCGCCCAGCGGGTACGGTAACGTTTGCCCTTATGCGGCAGCAACCGTTCCCCGGCGAGCGGAAGAGCAGCGGCGACAGGCGATTGTCCCTGCTGCGCCGAAACCGGGATGCCGTGCCGGCTCATTTGCGGCCGCCTCCCGATGCCGATTCCGGCCGAACCGAAGCCGGCCACGGGGTCTCCCGCAAAATACGCTGCAGCGGGGCAATCGCTCCCCCTTGCAGCACGGTTCCCGGACGGGCAGCCAGCCGGTGGGCCAGCACCGGGATTGCCGTATCCAGCAAATCATCCGGCAGCACATAACCGCGGCCTTCAAAATAAGCCTTTGCCTTGGCCGCTTTCAGCCAGTCGCGTCCGGCACGCGGACTTAAGCCAAGCGCAAGCTCGGGCGCTTTGCGGCTCGCGTCCGCAACAAGCGCGACGTACTCCAGCAGGCCGGGATGCACATGCGCGCCGGCTGCCTCCCGCTGCATGCCCAGCCATTCCTCCAGAGCTACAACCGGCATCATATGCCGGGGTTCGACACGCGTTTCGTTCGAGTATTGTTCAAGCAGCCGGATTTCATCGCGCAAATCGGGGTAACCGATCGACAGGCGCATCATAAACCGGTCCAGCTGCGCTTCCGGCAGCCGGCTTGTTCCTTCATAACTGACCGGATTTTGTGTCGCAATCAGCATAAACGGCTCGGGAAGCTTGCGCGTCTCCCCTTCCGCTGTTACATAACGCTCCTCCATCGCCTCCAGCAGCGCAGATTGCGTGCGCGGAGACGTCCGGTTAATTTCGTCGGCGAGCACAATGTTCGCCATAATCGGCCCCGGGCGGTAAACAAGCTCTCCGGCTTTGCCGTCCCAGACGGAGCCGCCAATGACATCCGCCGGCAGCATATCCGACGTAAATTGGATTCGCTTGAAGTCGCCGCCGATTGCTCTTGCGCATGCGTGCGCAAGCATCGTTTTGCCGACTCCGGGCACATCCTCCAGCAGCACATGGCCTCCGGCCAGCAAAGCGGTTAACGTATGGACAATCGTGTCCCGTTTGCCAAGCAGCACACTTTCCATTTTGACGGCAACCCGGTTAAGTAAAACATGCGGTTCCTCGCCCCATTGCCTTGGCGCGATCGGTTGGACTGTATTATAGGAATAAACAGGCATACATAACGACCTCCGTAACGATAGATTCTATTCTATCTTCAGTGTCGCCAGCTTCCATGCCGTTTAGACCTGCCGATACGGCCCGGCGGGGCCGTTTCTATCAGCCGATTTGCAAGATTATATGAATGAAAGATTCAGACGATGACTGCTGCATGCCATAAATGTGTGCAGCTGCTCTAAAAACGAAAAGCGGAGGATTCCCAAGCTTACAAGCTTGGGAATCCTCCGCTTTTCAACGTATCACATGCCGCGGTGCGCACGGCCGCCCGGACGCGTCCAAATGGCGCAAACATTCCGGGCCTGGCAGCCGCGCTTGCCGCTATGCGCCGGAACGGACCGCCTCCAGCACCTGCTGGACATGGCCTTTCACCCGCACATTGCGCCATTCCCGGACTAACACTCCATTCTCATCAATCAAAAAAGTGGAGCGTACCAGTCCCATATATTCACGCCCGTACAGCTTTTTCAGCTGCCATACGCCAAACAGCTCGCATACTTCATGCTCCGCATCCGTCAGCAGCACAAACGGCAGCTGCTGCTTGTCCGCAAAACGCTGATGGCTTCGCGCGTTGTCCGGACTAATCCCGATGACGGCTGCGCCGCTGCCCTGGAACGCTTCATAGCTGTCCCGGAAATCACACGCTTCCTGCGTACAAGCGGGCGTTGAATCTTTCGGATAAAAATAAACAATGACCTTGCTCCCCCGGTAATCACGAAGCGACACCGGGACGCCTTCCCCGGAAGGCAGCGTAAAATCCGGCACCTGTTTGCCGATTTCGACTTGCGCCATAATTTCCACTTCCTTTTCGTACTGGAGTTTAACTCCGCCTAGCTTCCCGCGCCGCGGTACCGCTTCACGCCGTAATTCCACAGCGACAAGCCGATTCCGAATACAATAACGCCCATCACCGGCGTCAGCAGCGCCAGCTTATCCATGCCGCCTTCCTTTGCCCCGAGGAAATAGGAAGCCGGGATAACGCCGACAAACGCAAACGGCAGCAGCCATGTGAGGACAAACCGGATGATTTTATTGTAAATATGGACCGGATAACGGCCGTAGTTTTGAATGTTGTACATAAGCGGCATAATGCCTGTCGGCGAATCCGAGAAAAAGGAGATCGCCGCCAGCAGCGTATAAATGCCGGAATAAACAAGCACCGCCCCCGCCGTAAACAATAGCAGCATCAGCACGTGCACCGGATAAAACGGCAGTCCCAAATCCGACCAGCACAGCCCCATAATGACCGCCCCGACCGCCGAGCCGATGAGTGCGGGCGGGTCAAGATTTTCGAGCAGCACTTGAAACAGGCTGTGAGCCGGACGCGTCAAAATGCGGTCCATTTCGCCTTTTACAATATAGCGTTCACCAAAGTTCCATACATTAAAAAACGTGCCGAATATGCCGTAGGGAATCATAAAAAAGCCGTATACAAAAATAACTTCCGCTTCCGACCAGCCGCCCAGCGAAGCGGTATGGCGGAATACGACCAATATAAAAATGAGGTTTAACGCCTGCCCGAGCAGGTCGGACATCACTTCAATCCAAAAGTCGGAGCGATAGGTCAGCCTCGTTTTGGCGTAGTTTTTCAGGTATTCCCAAAACAATATGAAATATCTCATCCGCCTTACCCCCCTTGCACGAACAGCCGCTTGCGGGCCGTCCGCCACATGAGCACGATTGGCAGCAGCAGCACGATAAACCAGACGAGCTGCAAGCCCAGCACTCCGCCCGCCTGGCTAAGCGGCGTTCTGCCGGTAAACACCGCGCTTGGCAAATAGGTGATGGCCTGGAACGGCAGCCATTGCATAACTGCGGACAGCCAGCCCGGCAGGAACGCGATCGGCACAATAACGCCGGAAAACAAATCGACCAGCACCCGCTTCATGCGGATCATGCCTTCAATATTTTCGACATAAAAGGCGCACAGGCCCGTCAGCAAATTGAGCTGCGAATTAATAAGGAAGCTGAAAAACAGCATCACCAAATAGACGCCCCATGTGGCCGGATCGGCGGGCAGCTTAACGGGAAACAGCAGGCAGGCGATAACCATGCCCGGCACCATAAACAGCAGCAGGCGGAACACCCCTTCGCCGAAGCCCTGCATCATTTTGACCATCAGGTACGAATACGGCCGGGTCAGCTGCACCGCTACGCTGCCGTCGCGCACCTCGTTTGCAATCTCCCGGTCCAGGTTGTTGAAGTAGAAAGCTCTGGCCATCCAGGAGACGGCGACGTACGTCGTCATCTGGGCAACTGTAAATCCGGCCAGCGTCTCCTGACCGCCGTAAACGGCTTTCCATAAAAAATAATAAGCGCCAATATTAATGGCATAAATGATGATACCGGAATAATAATTAACCCGGTAAGCAAGCATCGTCAAAAACCGGAGCCGGACAAATTCCACATACGCACTCATCATCGCAGCGACCGCTCCTTCTCCTGCTCCTGTTCGGGCTTCGGATCAGTCTGCTTCTCCGATTGAACGGCGTTATGCCGCTGCGCCCCCTGCTCTGCAGCGGCCAGCTTCTGTTCCGGCTGAGCGGCTCGGCCCTGCTCCGCTTCCGGCTCTGCGGCAGGAACAGGCTTGTCCTCGCTGCTGCCCGAGGAGTATATTTCGCGGACGATATCTTCCGTGTTCGTTTCAAAAATTTTAATATCGCGGATTTCCGTCCCGCCAACCACCCGTGCCAGCGCGTCCGATACGTTCACATCGTTGGGCACCCACATCCGGGCGGTTACCTCGTTCTCCAGTGTCCAGGATACGCTTAAACCGGCTGTTAATTGGTCAAGCTGATGCAAAGGCGTATGCCGGGCGAATTGGAACTGCACCTCGCGGCCTTTGCTCCACCGGTTTTTCAAATCGTCCAGGCCGCCGTCATAAATGATCTGCCCGTCATCCAGCATAATGACCCGCGAACAAAGCGCTTCAATATCTTGCAGATCATGGGTCGTAAGCAGAATTGTCGTGCCGTGATCGCGGTTCAAATCTTTCAGAAACTCGCGGATTTCCGTTTTGACCACGATATCGAGGCCAATCGTAGGCTCATCCAGGAACAAAATGGACGGGTTATGCAGCAGCGAAGCAACCAGCTCGCACCGCATCCGCTGCCCGAGGCTCAGCTTGCGGACCGGACGGTTGAGCAGATCGCCGAGCTGCAGCCGCTCGACCAGCTCGTCCAGACGCTGGCGGAATTCGTTTTCCGGCACGCGGTATACTTTTTTGAGCAGCTGGAACGATTCGATGACGCCGATGTCCCACCAAAGCTGCGAGCGCTGGCCGAATACAACGCCGATTTCCTGCACAAATTTCTCACGGTCGCGAAACGGAACGTAGCCGTTTACTTCAATTTTGCCCGAGGTTGGCATCAAGATGCCGGACAGCATCTTAATGGTAGTGGATTTGCCGGCGCCGTTCTCGCCGATATACCCGCAAATCTCCCCTTGCGGAATTTGAAACGATATTTGCTTAACCGCCTCGACCTGGCGGTATTCCCGGCTGAACAAATCTTTAATGGCGCCTGACAAACCTTCCCGGTTTTTTTGCACCTGAAACGTTTTGGTCAGCTGCTGTACATCTATTGCAAGCATAGTAATTCCTGTTACTCTCCTTCCAAGCTGTCGACATTTCCCGGGTAATTGCGAGAATATTCCATGGAATTGTATAAAACTTGCTTCCACTCGACTTTGGGCCTTATAATTTTATGATATGTAATATTACAACAGTATTTGCAAAAGGAAAAGCAACTGCTGAAAGGAGCACTTTTAACGAAATGCGAAGCAAACCTACAAAAAAGAGGCCTTGGAAATGGGTTCTCATTACACTCTTGGTTTTAGTTGTCGCAGGAATTGCCGGGGCAACCTATTGGGGCGTCGGCGTATATAATGCACTTGATGATTTCAGCAAGCCGCAGGATGAATCGCGGTTCAGCCAGTTCGAACCAACGGACAACGAGCCTCCAAAATGGCAAGGCACCGAGCGCGTCAATATATTGCTGCTTGGCGGCGATGCGCGCGGCTTGGCCAAAAACCAGGTGCCGCGTTCCGACTCCATATTGATTGCATCCATCGACCCGCTTACGAAAAAAGCGGACTTGTTCTCCGTCCTGCGCGATACGTATGTCGATATTGACGGGCACGGCAAAGACCGGATCAATACGGCGATTACGTACGGCGGCCCGCAGCTCGCAATGAAGACCATCGGCGATTTGCTTGGCCTTCCGATTCAGTATTATGTGTATACCGACTTCGAAGGATTCAAAGCATTGGTCGATTCGATCGGCGGTATCGATTATGATGTCGAAAAAGATATGCATTACACCGATAATGCCGACGACAACCGTTACGACATTGACCTGAAAGCCGGCTATCAGCATTTGGACGGCGACCATGCGCTCCAATACGTACGTTTCCGCCACGATGCGATGAGCGACTTTACCCGTACGGAACGCCAGCGCAACTTCATTATGGCTGTTGCCGGCAAAATGCAGTCGACATGGAACATTGTGCAAATGGGCAAAATTTTGAACAATGTATCCGATTATATCGAAACGAACCTGAGTGTTATGGATATGCTGAAGCTGGGCCAGCTTGGCGTTGAAAGTCATTTTGCCGGCACGGCGCAAATCCCGCCGATGGACCAGATTTCCGAGGAACGGGTTGGCGGCGCTTCCGTTATCGGCATTAAGGACCCTGATGATATAAAAGCTTTTGTACAACAAACACTTGCGGCTGACGATTCGGCGGCAACGCCTGACCCTAATGCTTCAGCCGATCCCAACGCTTCGCCGGATACGAATGCTTCCGGCCCGGCGGCGGATTCCGGCTCGGACAACTAGCGCCAAGCAACTCCTCGCCCTCTGCCGAAAGAGAGCGAGGGGTTGTTTTTTTCAACCGTAACGAGTACATAACAAGCAGCTTTACATAGCTGGAGGAGGAACCTCTATGAGTCAAACGAGAACACGTTCAAGCGAGCTTTATGAAGAAGCTCTGAAGCATATTGTCGGCGGCGTTAACAGCCCTTCGCGTTCATTCAAGGCGGTAGGCGGCGGCGCGCCGGTATTTATGAAACGGGCGGAAGGCGCTTATTTCTGGGATGTGGACGATAACCGCTACATTGATTATTTGTGCGCATACGGACCGATCATTACGGGGCATGCCCATCCGCATATTACCGAAGCGATTACCCGCGCCGCGCAAACCGGCGTCTTGTACGGAACACCTACCGAGCTGGAAATCCATATGGCCAAAATGCTGAAGGATGCCGTGCCTTCGCTCGATAAAGTGCGTTTCGTCAACTCGGGCACCGAAGCGGTCATGAGCACGATCCGCGTAGCGCGCGCCTATACGGGCCGCAACAAAATCATTAAATTCGCCGGCTGTTATCACGGCCATTCCGATCTGGTGCTCGTTGCAGCGGGTTCCGGCCCTTCTACGCTCGGCATTCCGGACAGCGCCGGCATCCCGAAAAGCATTGCGCAGGAAGTCATCACCGTGCCGTTTAACGACTTGAACGCGCTGGAAGAAGCGCTTAACGCATGGGGCGCGGAGACGGCGGCCGTCATGGTCGAGCCGATTGTCGGCAACTTCGGCATGGTTATGCCGGAGCCCGGCTTCCTGGAAGGCTTATGCCGGCTGGCTCGCGCAGCGGGCGCTCTAGTTATTTATGACGAAGTCATTACCGGCTTCCGATTCCACTACGGACTGGCGCAAACGTACGGCGTATTCCCGGACTTTGCGGCCATCGAGCCGGATTTGACCGCCATGGGCAAAATTATCGGCGGCGGCCTGCCGATCGGCGCGTACGGCGGCCGCAAATCGGTAATGGATCAGGTTGCGCCGCTTGGCCCGGCTTATCAGGCAGGTACGATGGCCGGCAACCCGGCCTCGATTGCATCGGGCATCGCCTGCCTGGAGGTGCTGCAGGAAGCGGGCGTATACGAGCGGATGGACGCGCTCGCCGCCAAGCTTGCGGACGGGCTGCAAGCATCGGCGAACCGCCACGGCGTTCCGCTGACCATTAACCGGATTCGCGGCTCGTTGTCTACGCATTTCTGCGATCATCCGGTCACCAATTATGAGCAGTCGCAGGATACGGACGGCGCAATGTTCGGCCGTTTCTTCAAGCTGATGCTGGAGCAGGGCATTTGCCTCGCTCCGTCCAAATATGAAGCCTGGTTTTTGACAACGGCTCATACCGAAGCCGATATCGACGCGACGCTGGAAGCGGCGGAGCATGCATTTGCCGCTCTGTAACGGCGGAAGGCCGAATAAAAAGGCTGCAAGATGCCATCCCTTCAAGGATGGCGAATCTTGCAGCCTTTTTTTCCGAGCTTTGCACCAGAGAGAATGCAGCGCTAATTATGTTTACTCCGCCGCTTCCGCCTTCACCAATGCGCCCACAAACGCTTCATGTACCTTGCCGTTGGAAGCCGCAACGTTGCGGACGCCCAAATGGTACGGCCGGCCGCTTGTATCGGTTACCGCGCCGCCGGATTCCTGCACAAGCAAGGCGCCTGCAGCCAGATCCCAGCTGTTCAGCCCGATTTCCCAGAAGGCGGTCAGCCTTCCTGCCGCAACATAAGCCATATGCAGCGCGGCCGAGCCGCCGGAGCGGATATTGCGAACCTGCGGCGCAATCGCCTGCAGCCCTTTCAGATTAAGCGGCTGCGCATATGCCGGCTCCGCGGGGAATCCGGTTGCGATCAGGCTGGTCGCCAGCGTCTCTTCGCCCGACACGCTCATCCGTTTGCCATGCACGTATGCGCCTTTGCCCCGTTCCGCTACAAACAGCTCATCGCGCATCGGGTCGTATACGACGCCGACAATCACTTCACCATAACGGGCAAGCGCAATGGACACGGAGAAAAACGGAAACCCGTGCACAAAATTCGTCGTGCCGTCCACCGGATCCACAATCCATAAGTACTCCGCATCTTTAACATCCTCCAGCGCCTTGGCAGAAGCTGCCGGTCCCGGTTCAACGCCCTCTTCGCCGAGGAACGAATGCTCGGGAAAATGCGTCAGCAGCAAGCTGCGAATCAGCTTCTCCGCGCCTTTATCCACTTCCGTCACTAAATCCTGCGGCGATTGCTTTATGTCAAGCCGGGCGTAATTGCCCAGCTTCGTCTTGATCCATTCCCCTGCTTTAGCCGCGCAGTTGATCGCCACAGCGGTAAAGCTTTTGCCGCCGATAATGGACGATTGCGTTTGACTGTCGCTCACAAGCATCACTCTGCTCTCTTCTAATATTTTGGACAAAAAGTCCCTATCGGTATGATTAGTATAAATACGCGCGTCCGGGCATGAAGTTTCGCATTTGGCGCCAATTTGAAATGCAGCAGACCGTCAGCAGCCCCGCTATGCCTCCATAAAATTAAGCCGCCAGCCGCCAGAGAGTCTCGGCGCCGGACAATAATAATGCCCCCGCCAAGTCCAACCAGGCTGCCGAACAGGGCAGCTGCGACTCCGACAAGGGCTGACATGGGCCACTACACATGATTCACTTCGATTGCCGCGCCGTCCGTTACCCGGACGAGCGGATTTTCCCGTTCAATCCCGCGCCAGTCCTCCATTAAACGGAACAGCGCTTTATCCTTCGCTTTGGCTTCCAGCATGCAGTCGATTCCCGGCGTAGAGCCGGCAACGGCATGAAAAAACTGCAG
Source organism: Paenibacillus protaetiae (assembly GCF_004135365.1). Lineage (NCBI taxonomy): Bacteria > Bacillati > Bacillota > Bacilli > Caryophanales > Paenibacillaceae > Paenibacillus > Paenibacillus protaetiae. Next base: position 2,681,888 of record NZ_CP035492.1, read on the forward strand.
CAGCGGCTGCGGCTCGACATAATCGGCGTGGCCTCTTGGATCAGATACGCTTTTCGGGCTGGAAGCATGGATTTTGGGAGGGAGCTGTTCCGCATTTAAGCCCAGCCTTGTTCTTTCCCGTTCCCAGGTACGTTCGATTCTCGGCCACAGCTCTTCTGCCAGCGCCTCGAACGAATCGCCTCCGTCATTGACGGCATGATGATGCAAATCAAGCACCATCGGCACTCCAACCGCTTCGGCTGCCGCAAGCGTCTCCCGGACCGTGTACGTTTTATCGTCGTTCTCCAGTGTGACGCGGTGCTTCAGCCGGCCGGGAAGCGCGTTAAACTGCTGAATAAACCGTTCGCCCGATCCCGCCTTATCGCCGTAAGCGCCGCCCATATGAATATTGCATTTGACATCCTCCGCCAATCCCATCGCTTCCAGCATCCGGACATGAAAGGCAAGGTCCTGCTCGGATTTGGCAAGCACCTCGGGCCTCGGCGTGCTGAACACGCAAAAGTGATCCGGATGAAACGATGTCCGGATTCCTTTTGCCTTTGCAAAATCCCCGATAGCCTGAAACGCCGGCTGCAAAGCAATGACCGGGTCCCATCCCTCCAGCGCCTCATGTGTTGCGAGAGGCACAAGCTTGGAAGAAAACCGGTACATCCCGATATGCTCCGCCGCGCAATGTTTTAACAGGCGCAGCGTGTTGTGCAAGTTTTGCTCGGCAATCCGCTCCAGCTTATGGATGCCTGCCTGTATGTCCTCCAGCTTCGCGAAGCTGGTATAGGTCATCGTCTTGGAGGGAGAGGCGTTCTCCAGCACCATGCTCATCGCAACAAAACCGAACCGGATCCGCATCATCGCCTAAGAGCGCTCTCCAAAAAACATTTCATATGCAAGCGCCGTCTGCACCCGCGCTTCTTCTTCTGTCAGTTTGCGCACCAGTTCCATCTCCACTTCCGTCACTTCATCGCCTTGAAAATTAATTTCCGCAATCGAAGCTACGATCCGGACAATGGCAATCGCCTGATTATGTGGCGAGTAAGCGATAACCTTTTGCCCGGCCGGATAAACGCGGAAACCGCTTTTCACCATTTTTCCCCGGCCGTATTCCAATAATTCATACAGTTCCTGCTCGGACTTGAATTTGCACACTGAGTTAAACTCCGTTTGAAATCCCACAGCTGCTCCCCCCTTTCCTACAATTGCCGGCTATCTATCTATCCCAGAATACCATAGTTGCCGTTGTTAATAAAAATCAGGACACAAATTCGGCAGAGCGCGGGCTTCCCGTGCTGGGCGCAGCTGCCAGGCTGCCGCTGAAGCTTAATGACGCTAAATGCCTACTTCCCTTAAAGCGCCTTAATCCGCCTTAATCCGTATCGCCGAATCGAATCGTTTGCTTCTCTGCATGCCGCGCCAGCGCCAGCTCAATCAGCCGGTCCAGCAGCTCGCGGTAAGGAATGCCCGACTCCTGCCACATACGCGGATACATGCTGAACGGAGTAAAACCCGGCAGCGTGTTTACTTCATTAATCAGGAGAGCCCCGTCGGTTTTCCGGTAAAAGAAATCAACCCGCGACAGACCGGAGCCGTCAATCGACCGGAAGGCGCGGACCGCCATCCCGCGGATGGCAGCGACGGCTTCCTCCGGCAGAGCGGCAGGAATTTGCATGACGGATTTGCCGTCGATGTATTTCGCTTTATAATCGTAAAAGTCGTTCGATGAAATAATTTCGCCCGGTAGCGAAGCAATCGGCTCGTCATTGCCAAGGACGCTCACTTCGATTTCACGGCCTTCTACAAATTCTTCTACAATCACTTTCCGGTCAAAACGGAACGCATATTCAATCGCTGCCGCAAGCTCCTCGCGGCTTTTCGCTTTGGACACGCCTACGCTGGAGCCCAGATTCGCCGGCTTGACGAAGCTCGGATAACCAAGCGCCGTTTCGCATTCCAGCAGGAAATCCTCGGCGTTCTGGTTCCACTGCGACCGGCTCACGCTGCGAAAAACGCATTGCGGCAGCCCTTCCTGCGCAAACACTTTTTTCATAAACACCTTGTCCATCCCTACCGCAGACGCAAGAACGCCTGCTCCAACGTAAGGGATGTTGGCTATCTCGAACAAACCTTGAACCGTTCCGTCTTCGCCGTTAGTGCCATGCAGCAGCGGGAACATGACATCAATGGCCGGGCCGCCCTCCTCCCGCGCCCCGTCTCCACCGGACAAGCCGCGGAAAATCGGGGCAAGCGCGCTTATGCCCTGCCCGTCTTCCGCCGAAGCCAACTGCAGCTCCTCTACCCCGGCAGGCGCGGAAGCACGCGTGTTTCCCGTCCGCCATTGCCCTTGTTTGGTGATGTAGAAAGGCTGGATCTCGTATTTATCGTAATCGAATGCTTTCATCACGGCGAGAGCCGTCTGCAACGAAACTTCATGCTCGCCGGATTTCCCTCCGTACACAAGCCCTACCCGAATTTTCCGTCCCATGTTGTGCCCTCCGGTACGTTATTCTGTGCGCCAAAGCCGGCCTGACAGCTACATCAGATCTGCCAGGTGAAAAAAACGGTACCGCGTCTGCTCCGTCCAGGCGTAAGAGTCGCGGTAATCCCAATACCGGTGCCTGCTCGCGACCGTATTCGCATTCACAAGCGGCATCCCTTGCGCATCAAAGGCGGTCACAACCGCGCTGTGCTGGAACCGGTTGTCGCCGTTCCAGTCATACGTAATGATGTCGCCGATCTGCAGTTCCTCGGGCGAATACACAATCTCGCCCCGCAGTCCGGATTCCCTTGGAATGGACAAATATTGCGTTAGCGCATTGGACACCGCCCAGCTGTAGCTCCACCACTCCCGTCCGCCGGCTTTGCCTTTGTACCACCAGCCGTTTTCTCTTTTCCCCGTATAATTCATCGGCGCATTGCCTGCAAAAACGCACTGGGACACGTAATTCGTGCAGTTCACTTCAAAATTCTCAAATGCTTCATTGCCTTCGTTCCAATATCTATCGGCATACGCGGTCACTTGGTCCCGGCGGTAAGGAATTGCAGCGGCGCGGTGTTTGAATTGCGGGAAAAGGTCATAATTTAAATAGGGTATCGTTGCCGCTCCTGCCGGAGGGCGGTTATGGCTGCGATGATCTTCCTGGATATCGGCGATCCATGCTTCTGCAGCAGAGCCGTACCGCGGCCGCCGTTCAGCGATTACCGGCTCGACGCGGACTACCGTCCAGAAGCCGTTGTTGCGCTCCAGCCACAGCCGCTCATACTCCGTTCTTTCTTCGGTGTATCCGCGGCCGCTTTGATCCATTTGGCGGCGCACATGCAGCTTCAGCAGGACGGAAACTTCCGATGCGGACTCGTTTACTCTGGCAAGCTCGGCGGTCGTTTCGCTGTATAGCGACAAAGCGCCGCGCAGCAAATCGCGGTCTCTCAAACGCTGCAGGCGCTGGCCGAGCCGGAGGCAATGCTCCGAGTCCCGGACGAAGTCATGCAGGCCTTCGGCATGCTGCTCATTTTCCGCTTGGTTGTACAAGCCGATGTAGCGCTGTAAAATTTCTTTCCATTCGCCCGGCACCGAAGGAAGCTGTTCCTGCCCGGCTTCGGGCGCCGTCCCTCTCGCAAGCGAGGGGAGCGGATCAGCCGGTACGGGAATACGCGGAGCCGAGCGGTGCTTCGACTTCGGCTGCGACCCGGCCGTTGCGGCAAAACCGTGAAGCTTGCCGCGCTTATTTGCGCTTTTGCCCGTTTTTTGTCTGACCGTACGTGACGGCATCGCAATCCCTCCTAGGATAAACTGGTTCATTATATGAACCGGTCTGCGGATTCATGTAACTTTCCGCCGAAGGGACGTACCAAAAAGGCGCATCCCATTATGAACAGTAATCGTTTCGCTTATTTCTTTGAAGCGCATGCTTCGCAAAACTTTTTAGGAGGATTATTCCGATTATGTCGAGTTCAACTTACGAAAGCCTGAAGGCGCAGCTAAAGGCTGGCGAAAAAACACGCACCTATTACCGGCTTGCCGGTCTGGAAGAGCAGGGCGCCGGTCCGGTCAGCAAGCTTCCGTTTACCATTAAAGTGCTGCTGGAAGCGGCCGTAAGGCAGTTTGACGGCCGGGCGATTACAGCCGAACATGTGAAGCAGCTGGCCAATTGGGCGAACGGCCGCGAACCGAAGGAGATTCCGTTTATCCCGGCACGGATTGTGCTGCAGGATTTTACCGGAGTGCCGGTAGTGGTCGATCTGGCGGCCATGCGGGATACCGTTAAGCAAGCCGGCGGCGATCCGAAGCGGATTAACCCGCTTGTTCCCGTTGATTTAGTCATTGACCACTCCGTCATGGTCGACGACTTCGGCAATCCGGAAGCGCTTGAAAACAATATGAAGCTGGAGTTCAAACGGAACGGCGAGCGGTACCGTTTTTTGCGGTGGGCACAAACCGCCTTTGAGCAGTTTCGGGCTGTACCGCCGGGAACGGGCATCGTGCACCAAGTCAATTTGGAATTTCTCGCCTCTGTGGCGGCAACTCGCAAGGTTGGCGGGGAAGAGCTTGTATTCCCGGATTCGCTCGTTGGCACGGACTCGCATACCACGATGATCAACGGGCTTGGCGTTGTCGGCTGGGGGTTGGCGGCATTGAGGCGGAAGCCGGCATGCTCGGGCAGCCGCTTTATTTTGTAACGCCGGAAGTTATCGGCTTTAAGCTGACCGGCAAGCTGGCCGAAGGAGCCACCGCAACCGATTTTGCGCTTACGGTGACCCAAATGCTGCGCGCCAAAGGTGTCGTTGGCAAATTCGTAGAATTTTACGGGCCGGGCTTGTCCAATATCAGCTTGGCGGACCGGGCGACAGTAGCCAACATGGCGCCGGAATACGGCGCAACGGTCGGTTATTTTCCCGTCGACGGCGAAACGCTTGCTTATATGCGCCAAACCGGGCGCAGCGAGGAACAGATCGGGCTTGTTGAAGCGTATTACAAAGCGCAGGACATGTTCCGGACTGATAATACGCCCGATCCGGTGTTCAGCGATACGCTGACTCTGGATCTCGCTTCGGTCGTACCGTCGCTTGCCGGCCCGAAACGGCCGCAGGACCGGGTGGAGCTGACCGCCATGAAGGAGCAGTTCGGCAAAGTGCTGCGCGCCCCGATCGAAAAAGGCGGCTACGGCCTGCATGATGAAGAAATCGGCCGCTCGGTGACGGTAACTTATAAAGACGGGCAAACTAGCGAAATGCGGACCGGTGCCGTCGTAATTGCCGCGATTACAAGCTGTACGAATACCTCCAATCCAAGCGTCATGCTGGGCGCAGGGCTGGTGGCCAAAAAAGCGGTCGAGCTCGGCCTTGTCAAACCGCCTTACGTCAAAACCTCGCTGACGCCCGGTTCCCTGGTCGTAACCGACTATTTAAAAAAAGCCGGCCTGATGGAGCCGCTGGAAGCGCTTGGCTTCTACTTGGCCGGATACGGCTGCGCTACATGCATCGGCAACTCCGGACCGCTTCCCGATGAAGTAAGCCGGGCGATTGCCGAATCCGATCTGACCGTCGCAGCCGTCCTGTCGGGCAACCGCAACTTCGAAGGGCGTGTCCACGCGCAAGTGAAAGCGAACTACCTGGCCTCCCCGCCGCTTGTCGTCGCTTATGCGCTGGCCGGAACGGTGGATATCGATATGGTTAGCGAGCCAATTGGCTACGGCCATCATCAGAAGCCGGTTTATTTGCGGGATATTTGGCCCACTTCGAAGGAAATCGCCGAGGCGGAAGCAAGCGCGCTCAGCCCGGAGCTGTTCCGGCAAAAGTACGCCAACGTCTACTCGCAAAATGAACGCTGGAACGCGATTGAGGTGCCGCTTGGCGAAAGCTACGAATGGGATGCGGACTCCACCTACATTCAAAACCCGCCGTTTTTCTCATCTATTGGGGAAAAGCTGGCCGACATCGAGGATATTCGGGAAGCGCAGGTGCTTGCCCTGCTTGGCGATTCGGTCACGACCGACCATATCTCCCCAGCAGGCAATATTAAGGCGGACAGCCCGGCCGGCCAATATTTGACCCGGCACGGCGTCAAACGTGAAGATTTCAACTCCTACGGCTCGCGGCGCGGCAACCATGAAGTGATGATGCGCGGCACGTTCGCCAACATTCGTATCCGCAACCAGGTGGCGCCGGGTACGGAAGGCGGCGTCACCACCTATTTGCCGACGGGCGAAGTGATGTCGATCTACGATGCTTCCATGAAGTATCAGGAAGAGAATCAGCCGCTTGTTGTCATTGCCGGCAAAGAATACGGCACAGGCAGCTCCCGCGACTGGGCGGCAAAGGGGACTTATTTGCTGGGGGTCAAAGCGGTCATTGCCGAAAGCTTCGAGCGGATTCACCGTTCCAATCTGGTAGGCATGGGCGTGCTGCCGCTGCAATTCAAGGAAGGGCAAAGCTGGCGTTCGCTCGGTATTACCGGACGCGAGAAGTTTACGATATCCGGCTTGTCGAACGATGTAATGCCGGGCGATACGATTGCCGTTACTGCAGCTAATGAGGACGGCACCTCATTTGACTTTCAAGTGACGGTCCGGCTGGATTCGATGGTAGACGTCGATTACTACCGGAATGGAGGCATATTGCAAACGGTGCTCCGGCAAATGATTGCCGGCATGAAATAGCCGCCCGAAAAAAGCTGCCAGCGCAATTTTGCGCAGCTGCAGCCCTAAACGCCCCTTCCAGCAGACTGGTTAAAGCCGTCCCTTGTTTGTCCAACAGGGATCAGCTCCTTCAACCGTCTGCCGAAAGGGGCGTTTTATTGGGGCCGTCCTCCGATTAATGGCACAGCCGTTTAGCTTTTCTTCTTTGCAAAGGGGCGATAATCAGCTCTTGTATAATGATGAACAACAGCCCTAAGCTGATTGCATGGTCTGCAAAATTGGAAATCCCTCTGCCGACATCGAGAAAATCCGTTACCTCGCCAAACATAAGGCGGTCTATCGCATTTCCGGCGGCGCCGCCGGCAAACAATGCCGCGCCGGCTTTCGTCACCGCCCCGTTCAACCTGCCTTTATGCAAATAATAAATAGTTCCGATTATGATCAGCACAGCCGGGATGACAAAAAACTTGCCGTACCCTTCAAAGCTGCTTCCCATGGCGCCGGAGTTATGGATGTAGGTCAGCTGAAACCCGCGCCACACCGGAATCGATTCTCCGAGCTCCATATGAAACCGAATCCACAGCTTGGCGGCTTGGTCAAGCGCGATGACAAATAACAACAGGATATAAAACAAATGTCTCACCCCTCACCTATTTTCGGCGCTGCATAGGATGCCCCAAACCCGATCCTATTGTTCAAGAGCGGTTTTGGGGCATCAGAAAGCGATTTCTTCGAGGTCTGCGGAACACAAGGGCGGCGTTTCCGGCGGCCGCTCAGCTAGCGGAGCATCGTTCCCATTCTGCGTGCCGCTTCCGCCACGACCGGGCCAAAATCACGCATCACTTCGTTAGTCATCCGGTTAGCCGGACCCGATACCGATAATGCGGCCTCCAGCTGGCCGTTGCGGTTCATAATCGGCGCCGAGACGGCGGCCGCCCCCGTCTCCCGTTCTTCAAAGCTGGTTGCGTACCCTTGCGCTGCGATTTCCTCCAGCTGCTTACGGTACAGCGAATTATCTACAAAAGTTTGCCATTCCTTCTGGTTCAGGATCTGCTCCTGCACATCCGGCGCTGCAAAGGCGATCAGCACTTTGCTCGATGCGCCGGCATACAGCGGAAGCCTTGCGCCAACCGGCGCAACCCGGCGTACCGCCTGGTTGCTTTGCACCGCCTGAATGCGTATCCGCTCCATCCCGTCGCGGACATAAATGCTGACTGTCTCGCCCAGCTGGTCGCGCAGCCGCTCCATTTCCGGCAGCCATAACGTAGCCGGGTCGTCGGAACGCGACAGATGCGCGGACAGTTCCCATACTTTCAACCCCAGATGGTACCGCTCCGTCATAGGGTTGCGCTCAAGGAAACCTTTCTCCTCCAGCGTTGCAAGCAGCCGGTGGACGGTGCTTTTATGCAAGCCCACCTTTTCGGCTATTTCCGTCATTGCGAGATCCGTTCCCGACGTAAAACAAAGCAATATATCAAGCGCGCGGTCAACCGCACGTACTGTCGTTTTCCCTTCCTCCACCCTCTGCGCCTCCCAGCTAATATTTTCCACGAGTTTCATAGAGTGAGACCAATTCTCATTTTTAGTATACTTGATTGGCGCTGCGTCCGTAAAGCCCTTCGAGCGGCACTGTCCAACATTACAGTCATATTACAAAGCATTTACATATTGTCGACGCTAATTGACAGGCTCCGCCTATCGGCATACGATAAAAGAACTAGAAACATCCGTTTATCCTCTCCCGTAAGCCCTCTCCCTATCCGGTTCCGGATTTGTTAAACAACGTTTCGCTTGTACCTGTTTCGGCAGCCACAAATACCGCTATAAGGGTCTAGCAATCGTTAATTAACACTAGTATAGGAAGCGCTTTCATGGGAGACGCCATTTTTTATTTCATAGCACACCTTTGCCGCGAGAGGAGCGTTGCCGATGAGCACTCATTCTACCATGATTACTCCTGCTTCAATGGATGGCGGACTTCCGCTGTTATTTCCGGAATCTGTTGCGCCCCGCCTTGATCTGAAATTAAAACGGCGAATGCAGCGATGGGGCAAGGTGCTGATTATTTTCTCAACAGCGGTGTTGCTGTTATTTGCAGGCGTCATGGGGCTGCTTTCCTATATGCTTTCCTATCCGCCGGTTGCTCCGCTTGCTTCCAATCCGAAAGAAGCGATTGGTCTCGATTATATCGACGTTGAATTTCCAAGCGCAAGCGGGCGGACCATCGTTAACGGCTGGTATATTCCGGCAGGAGGCAGCCCGGGCCCGGCTTCGAGCCGCGTCCACACGGCCGCTTTGAACAACGGGAATGCCGCTGCAAACGGCAGCGCGGCAGCAGGCTTATCCAAAACGATCGTGTTCAGCCACGGCTACGGTACGAACCGCGAAGAATCTTGGGTTCCGATGTATAAGCTCGCAAGCATTGTGCACGACATGGATTACAATGTGCTTTTATTCGATTACGGTTACGCGTCCAAAACCCATAAAGCGCCCGCGACCGGCGGGGCGGAAGAATCCGAAGAGCTGCTTGCGGCTGTCCAATACGCCAAATCGCAAGGCGCCGACGAGGTTGTGGTTTGGGGATTTTCGATGGGAGCGGGCACCGCTCTGCAAACGGCGTTAAAAACCGATGAGATTGATGCGCTTATCCTGGACAGCTTGTTCCTGACAAGCGCAGAAACGCTGTATCATAATATAACCAATTTTATTAACCTGCCGCGTTATCCGGCGATCCCGCTTCTCGAGACGATGATGCCGATCTGGTCGGGAACATCGCTGAGCAGCCTCCCGGCGCCGGAAGTGCTGCAGCAGGCTTACGATATCCCGATTTATATCATTCATGGAACCGATGATGAAAAAGCAAGCTACCAAACCGCGGAACGGATTGCCGGGGAGCAAAAAAACGCGCTTTCCCGTTCATGGATTGTGCCCGGCGGCAAACATGAGCTTGTTTTCCAGGTGCATCCTGACGAATACATTGCCCGTGCAGCCGCTTTTCTGGATGCTGTAGGCCAGCAGCATGGTTTGCAGCAAAACCAAGACGCTCCCGCGCCTGCACAAGCGGTGCAAGCTGCCGCTGACGCAGGCAGCCGCGACGGAGATGCAGCTTAATGCCGCTTCCGATTCAGCTTACACGGTTTACGGCTCGCAGCGCTAGGCACGCTTATGCAAATCGGCTGATGTTATCCCCGCACTCAGCGCCAATCAAACAAGGCTCCGGCACGAATTGCCGGAGCCTTGTTTGATTGGCGCGCACAAAGCGCGGCGCACCGCAGTTTGGAACGGCACTGCCTTCAAATGGGCTGCTGCCGGCCATTGCCGACGTTAATGCAGGCTGGGGCTGCGCTCCCCCCGCCTGCGCCATGCGCCAGAGCATGTATTACTGCTCAGCGAGCTGCTTAATGGTGTGCGCCGCTTCCTGAGCGAATCCGATAGTCGCCTCATAATACGGCTGCCCTTCCGACGCCAGCTTGGCAAAATCCCCGATGGATATGTTCAGCAGCGTACCCCCGTCCAGCTCGGTCAGCGTATACGTATAGCCGATATCGTCTTCGTTCAGTTCGCCCGCTTCCTCCCATGCGGATACATAAAGCGAGGTGCGCAGCATTTTTTCCGGATCAAATGCCGTTACGGTCAGCTTGGTATATTCATCGTGCTCCAAATGCCATACCATCTCCGTGCCCAGCTGCAAGCTTGCTTCTGTAAAATCATCCGGAACCTCATCCCATTGCTTGATATATTCCGGCTTGACCAGCACACTCCACACCTTGGAGGCCGGCGCATCAATTCCAATCTCTACTTGAACAACCAATGGCTTTGCCATATAAGTCCACTCCATCCCATCATACATTGTTCATTCTAAAAGAGTTGTCACGGCATCTATTTAGCTTTCCCATAAATAAGCGGGGACAAGCCGGTTTAACGCAAAAGCTTATCCGCTAAATATTTGGCGACCCCGTCTTCATTGTTGCTGCCGGTAATGACATCCGCCATTGCAATTATCGCATCATGCGCATTGCGCACAGCAACTTTTGTGCCGGCGGCTTCAAACAATCCGCGGTCATTGAGGTTATCCCCAAATACCGTTATATCGCCGGGACTGATGCCCATATGCTTGGCCCACAGCTTCAGCCCTTCTTTTTTATTCGCATACGCGTGGCTGAATTCGAGGAAATAATGATGTTCGATATAATAATCTTTCATAAAATGAGCATGCACCAGCGGTCCGCAAACATCTGTCACTTCCTGCAAAATCGGTTCCAGCTCTTCGCGAAGCCCAATGTACGTCACCGTCAGCGTACGGTGGCCGTCAGGACATACAAGCTGTTCCCTCTCCTGGAAACGCGGGTCTCCTTTCCGGCTCTCCCGGAATTTTAAATCGCCTTCCCGCTCCAGCCGTTCATGAAGCACACATTCTCCGCTGTCCTCATCCAGTGTAAATAACAGCGGCGTAATGCCATGCTTGCGGCCGACACCCATAATCCGGTTCGTCATCTCGCTGTCCAGCCAGTAGCCGTCGATCACTTGCCCTGCAATACTGTCGTATATCAGCGCCCCGTTGTATAAAATAAACGGCTCCTTCCAAGAAATGACGCCGGCTGCTTTGTTCGAGCTCGTGTAGCTTCTAGCCGTTGCATAAGTAAAAATAATTCCCTGTTCCTGCAGCTTGGCCGCCACTTCCTGCGTATATTCGGATACCGTCTGATCCGAATGCAATAATGTGCCGTCCAAATCGGTCACATAAGCTTTTACCGTCATATGTCCTCCCTTGTCTCCGCACCATTCCGGACTGTAAGCCGCCCGGTGAACGATCCGGCCTGTCCTGTTTCTCGAATGTTTTCTAGTATAGCCCACAAAAATAGGATTGCCTACTTGCCCGCGCCCGCCGCACAAAGCCACTAACTTAAAATCCCTTTCGGGTAACCGAAAGGGATCTGGCAAATACAATGCCTTGTCCCTTTTCGGGTAACCGAAAGGGATCTGGCAAATACAATGCCTTGTCCCTTTTCGGGTAACCGAAAGGGATCTGGCAAATACAATGCCTTGTCCCTTTTCGGGTAACCGAAAGGGATTAGGCGGATACAGTGCCTTGTCCCTTTTCGGGTAACCGAAAGGGATCAGGCAAACACAATACCTTGTCCCTTTTCGGGTAACCGAAAGGGATCAGGCAAACACAATGCCTTGTCCCTTTTCGGGTAACCGAAAGGGATTAGGCGGATACAGTGCCTTGTCCCTTTTCGGGTAACCGAAAGGGATCTCTTCTAAATGATTACCAAGGCGATAAACCTGCGTAACGCATCAGCCGGAGCAGCATCGCTGCCGATTCGGCGCGTGTCGCATGATCCGACGGACGAAAAGCGCCGCTGGAATCGCCTTTGATTAAACCAAGCTGCGCAGCTTGCGCAACGGACTCCGCGGCCCAGCCGGCAATGTGGGTGCCGTCGTGGAACGTAACGGCTGAAGTTCCGGATGAAGCGTCAGCCCCTGCAAAATGGATGGCCCGCAGCAGCATCACCGCCATTTCTTGACGGGAAACCGCAGCGTTGGGATGAAAGCCACCATCCTCATACCCGGTTATAATGCCAGCAGCTGCCGCTGCACGAATAGCATTCGCATACCAGCTTGCGTCCTGGACATCTGTAAAGGAAGACGAGCTGCCGAAGGAGCCTCCCTCCAGTCCAAGCACTCTGGTTATAAGCGCGGCAAATTCAGCGCGTGTAATCGAAGCATTCGGATTAAATTTCCCTTGCGTGTCTCCGTTAACTACAAACATGGATGCAAGCAGCGAAATATCGCTGTCCGCCCAGTGCTGCGCCGTATCGGCAAACGAAACCGGGTGAGATACAGCTATATATAAGCCCGTTCCAAGGTCTTTAAGCTCGGCCGTCCATATGCCGCCGACTTGTTTAAAGACAGCCGGAACAAATTGGAACGCCCCTGCAGCTGCATCCCATCTTACAACCGTTGAACCATAAAGCGGTTTGGCGCTGCCAATCGCAAAGGTGCGTTTCATATACCCGGTCAGGCCGGCAAGCGAATACTGGCTGCCGGCTTCATCGGTATAACCGGCTTTGTACCATACCGGAGCCGATATCGCTTCAGCACCGCTGCGGATTAATGCCTGCTGAGCCGAACTGATCTGGCTTGGATCGGCCTGCGCCATGGACAACGATAACCCCTGCACCATTTGCGGGGAGCCTGCTGAAGCTGCCGCTTGTTCCAGCAAATCGCGAAGCTTCAGCTGCACCGATCCTGCGGCAAGTTTCATGTCCACAACCAGCCCGCCATTGATGCCCAGCCACTCGTCAAGCAGTTGTCTGCTTAATGTGAGCGAAGCGGAAGATTGCCCGTTGAGATTAAGCGTAATCAGGCCCGATACGATGTCCTGTGCAGCTATTGTCAGCTGTACAGGCTTGCCGTCAACCGTTACCGACAGCTTATAAGATGCCGTGGTGCCGCCGCTGCCTCCTGCGCTGCGTGTAACAGTAACATCTGCCGTCGCCGATAAGCCTTGCCACAATGCCGTAACAAGCGTTGTGCCTGGCGAGACGCCTTTCAGCTTCGCCGATTCAACCGCTGCTATCGTTGAATCTCCTGTGCTGAACGTTACAGCTCCGGTTACATCGTCAGCTGTACCATCAGCATGAAGCGCCTGGACGGTCAAATCTCCGGTTTCTCCTTCACGGAGACTGTATGACGTATGGCCAAACGCCAATTTTGGAGAAACAACCGCTGTAATGGCAGATGTACCGCTCCTGTTGCCCGCTTCATCCACTGCCGTTGCTGTGAATGCAGCCGTCCCTTCGGCCAAGCCAGTAAACGAAACGGACCATCTGCCGTCAGACGCCGCTGTTGTTGTGCCCGTATCCGTGCCGTTGATCACTTCGACGGTTGCTCCCGCTTCAGCCGTGCCGCTCAAAATAACGGCATCGTAGCTGAGCTTGGCGCCATCCGGAAGGGTAAAGACCGGCGCTGCCGGCGGCGTCGTATCCAGCTTCACAGCCGTTGTACCGCCCCCTGGAACCGTCAAGATCAGCGGATTGCCTGCGGCATCTTTTGCCGAGCTTCCGTTCAGCTCTATCGCCAGGACGGACAACCCGTCTGTATTGTCGCCTGCCGCTACTGTATAAGCGAACACAAGCTGAGACAATGAGCCGGAACCTCCGGCATATGCTGCGCTGGACGTTTTGCCGTCAAACTGCAACGTTAAGCTTGGTGTGCCGCCGGCAAGGTCCACATTGACCGTTTTGCTGAGCGGCAGCGTAAACTGAAGCTGCTCCCCTGCTTTATAAGGGCCAGCGGCCGGAGCACCCGACGAATCTTGGATATCCAATTGTTTCACAACCGGATTAATGGTATCGACTTGAATAGACGACCAATCGGCCGCCGGCAGCGGACCGGCCAGCGGATTGCCTGCCTCATCCGTAATGACAGCGCCGTTCAAGGCCAGCGCCCCGTAGCTGATGCCATCCGTGTCCAAGTCGCCTGCTGCAATGGCATAACGGAATACCAGCTCGTTAGCGCTGGAAGCAGCAGTGTCATAGGCGGCCAGCCGCTCCGTGCCCGCTTCCCCGTTCACTCCGATAAAGAGCGGAAGGGACGGCTGGCCGGTCACTTGAACATTTTCGCTCGCCTGAAGCGTTATAACAAGCGTGTCGCCCGCGGCATACGTTTTAACCGGAAGTTGAATCCCGGTTATGGAAGGGGCTGTTGAATCCACTTTCACATTGGATAAAAGCCCTGTGCCCGCCAGCGAAAGCGATGCCGGATTGCCGCTGGCGCTTTGGATTGCCGCTCCGCCAGGCAGAAGGGCGTTCGAATCCGACAAATCCGCCGTTTCTCCATTACCGTCGCCTGCCGCAACTGTATAAGCAAATGTCAGCACGGAGCTGCCGCTGCCCGATACATAATGGGCGCTCTGATGGTTAAGCCCCAGCTGGAACGGCAGCTTTGGTTCATCGCCTGCCCCGCCTGAGACGGTGACATTCCGGTCGAATGTAACGCTAAACGATAATGAATCACCGGCGCGGTAGTAGCCGCCTGCTGCCGGGTCAGCCGTAACGGAAACGATTCTCGGAATGATCGTATCCACCTTAACATCGGCCAAATCCAGCGGCTCCGGCAGCGAATATAATGCCGCATTGCCCGCTTCATCCGTAATGGCTCCGCCGGACAGCAGCGAACCAGCCAGCTGAATGCCGTTTTCGTCCAGCAGTCCTGAAGGCAGCGCAAATTCCCATATAAGCTTATTTGTGCCGCTGCCGCTTATATAATCGGCCTGGAACGGATCTGTGCCGATGGTAAAACTAAGCTTGGGCGTACCGGTTACCGTAACCGGCTCGGTGAACGTTAATGCAAACGAAAGCTTGCTTCCTGCCAGATACGTTCCCGGGTTAACCGCTGCCGATACAATTGCAGGGGGATTCGTATCAATCTTAATCCCGGAGACATCCGGAACCGGGAATCCCGTCACGACAGCATTGTTGTTTGCCCCGTCCCGAACAACTGCCCCGTTCATATCCATAAGCCCGGCTGCCGGATTCAGGAATGCAATGCCGTCCTTATCTTCATCCCCTGCTTGAATGGCGTAGCTGAATAACAGCAAATTTGTTCCGGTGCCGCCGGCATAAACGGCATATCGTGTCTGTCCGCCTACCGTCAGCCCAATGCGTGGTGTTCCGCCTGCTGTAACAACCGTTACCGGCTCACTGAACGACGCTTGAAAAATCAGCGTACTCCCCGTCTGGTAGTAACCGTCTGCCGGAACGCTGACGTTGTTCAGCTGCGGCGCTTGTGTATCCATTTTGATGCCTGACGCATCTGCTGACGGTACGGCCAGGTTCGCTGTATTCCCGCCAGGTCCGTTATAGACCCTCCGTTCAGCATAATGCTGCCGTCTAATGTAATGCCATCCGGGTCATCATCAGCGGCTTGTACCGTATAAGTGAAGGCAGCCTCGTCCTGTGCGGGCGACAAAGCCGTAAACACCGCCTGCACCGTTGTCCCGCCAATTTGAACAGGAATGGACGGCTGTCCGCTTACCTTAATCTTCTCGTTCCAATGAAGAACAAAATTCAGCGTGTCTCCCGATTTGTAGTAACCGTTAACGGGAAGCGCAACAGCGGTTGACGAAGGCGCCTGCGCGTCAATTACAACACCGCTCGTGTTGGACACGCTATTTAACGTCAAGCTTGCCGGCGCATGCTCCAAACTTTCCAAAATTGCTCCGTTCAGCTGAATCGCAGTGCCTAGGCTAATTCCGTCATAATCCGCCAAACCGTCCGTGATCGAATAGGCGAACTGCAGCTGGCTTGTCCCGCTGCCTGCCTTATAAGCCGCTTCTACGGTTGAACTGCCGATATACAGCAGCAGAGATGGATGGCCCGTTACTTGCACAGCCCGGTCATATTGAACGTTAAACAGCAGTTCATCGCCTTTTTTGTAATAACCCGGATCTGGTGCAGCAACCGAAATGACCTGCGGAATTTCATGGACAGCATATGAAGACGAAGCGTTATTGTTGCCTCCATCTTCCGCCGCTTCTCCGCCGCCGTTTGCCGTTACCGAGGCTTGTCCGGCACCGGCCGCGGTCTCGCTAACCGAACCGTGAAGCGTAAAGACTGCGCTGGAACCGGCTGGAAGCGATGCTGTCGTGGAGAATGTATAAGTCCCGCCTGCCGAGGATTTCGTCCAATTGGACGGCACATCCGCGCTCGTAATCATTAGGCCTGCCGGAATCGTCACAACTGCTTTCACTTCACCTGACGTATCTTTGGTGCCCGCGTTCCGGACCGTTACCGTAATCGGTACATCGGCTTGTCCCTGGTAGACGTCCGCCGGCATGCTGATCGCCGCAGCCACATCCGGAAGCGGAACCAGATCCAGCACGAAGGTTCCCGGAATCGTCATCGTTGTGCCGCCGACCTGTCTCGTGGCCTGAACGGTAAATATCGCGCGTCCCGCTTTATCCGGGCTCGAAACGGCGTTAAATGTTCTTGCCGTGCCTCCGGAAGTGATCGAAGAGGACGTAATCAGCCCCGGCACGGATTCGCTGGCCAGCTGTACCGTGACAGCAGCTGCACCATCCTGTACATTCCATGCGGTGGAGTAGCTGCTGCCGTACCGTGCGGCCGCCTGCAGCATTTCATAAGCGCCGGCGGACGGTTCCCCGGTCATCCTTGGGAACCCGCGCTGATCATATACCAGCGAAGCGGTTCCGCCGATGCCGATTGCCGGGCTGTCCGGCTGCAAAGCGTACGTTGGCGTAAAGCCGCCATGATCGCCAATCGCCCCTAATCCCGCATCTGCGCCAAGCTTGCTGCTGCTTGCACCGGGTGCAAACATATTTTGGGCATGGTACACGACGTTGTAGCCGTTGCGGGCAGGATCAAGCAGCGGCGCAGTCTGGTCTTTGGCGATGTCGGCATTGGCGGCATAAGCCGGGTTTGCCGTCGTATTGCCTGAAACAATGGACCCGGTCAGCTGTACGCTGCCGCCAGCAATATAAAGACCGCCGCCCTCCTGGAAGCTGCTGTTTTCGGCAACTGTTATATGGTCGAATACCGGCACGGCCGAACCGCCATTGCCGGCGGAAGATACAATGCCGCCGCCATATTGGGCGCTGTTGCCGCTAAACGTCGTATTTTGAACGGTGATGGCCGCCACGTTCACATTTAATCCGCCGCCGTTGTTGCCCGTGGCTGCATTGCCGATAAACGCGCTGTCGGTAATGGTCACCGGACCCGCACCGGCTGCAGAAGCCGGTACAATGTCCACGCCGCCGCCCGGACGGCTGCCGGCTGTATTATGGTCAAACGCCGAACGGGTGATGGAGACGTCCATGTCGCCTTCTACATATAAACCGCCGCCTCCGGCCTGTGTCACATTATTCGCAACCGTTACTCTGTCCAGCTTCAGCTTGCCGCCTTCCAGACCGGATACAAACAAGCCGCCTCCGTCGCCGTTAGCCCCGCCATTATTATCCGATACGGTAACATTGTAAAGCGATAAAGCAGAAGTGCCTGTATCCGCCAAAATGCCAGCGCCGCCAAAAGACTCATCCGCAGCTGCAGCCTTCCCGCCCGTTACGGTCAGCGCCTCTAGCGAAACATCGGCAAACGTATCATTCAGCGCATCATTAATAATGACGGCTCTGTCCGTCCCGTTCTGTACGATTTTCGTTTTGGCGGCGTCGCCTTCACGGTTGCCTCCTGCGCCGATAACCGTAACGCCGCGGTTAATAACAAGCGGGGTTCCGCCTAAGGAATAGACGCCTTCATCCAGCTTGATGACCGCCGCGCTGCCGCTGGCGAGCGCGTTTCTTAACCCGGCTGTATCCGAGACGGTAACCGTTTCGGGATCAGCCGAAATGTACCGGGCCGTTCCTAAACCAGCTGCTGCAAGAAGCACGACAACCGCAGTCATCACCGTCCAAAACCGTTTGTGATGCCTGTTTTCAAACCGCTTCATAACAAACCTCCCTGCCTTTTGGTCATAAATAAAGCAACCTTGCTTATGATCGGGGCGGGAATATCCCGCTTAGCGCAATAATAAAATTGACTGTCAAATAAGGCTGCATATTGTTATGAGGCAGGGATCCGCCTGCAAGCGCGATCGTTTGCGGATGCAACGTTACAGCTTGGCCCGCCTGGCCGGCGACATAGGCAAGCGGCGCTCTTCTTCCCCGCGTAGCCGAAGGCAAAGCTCCGTTCGGAGCGCTTTGCGGCACAGCCGAATCGCCGTAATTTAAGGTATGGGCATGTTGCGGGATTTCCGAATTGAGCAGGCTCTCCGACGGGCTTCCTCCTGTTTCGCCAAGCCATCGCGTGGACAGTCCGGGGCCTTGGCCCGGATGGACCGGTATACTTCCCTGCAAATTCGGCAATGCGAAGTTGCTTCTGCCATCGCCGCCGTATGTCGTTCCTAATATGGAAAATAACGCTGTATTTTGCGAAATCGCAAGCAATTGACCGTTGCACAATGCCCAGCCTCTTGGAGGATAATTACCGGCAAACATACGAATCTCGCCAAGAAACGGCTCCATACAAATCTCAGCTCCTTTCTTCTAATTCCGTGACGGATATATACCTGTGACAGCGATGCAAAAATTAAATACGAGATAAGGCTGCATATTGTTATGCGCCTGTGTGCCGCCCGTCTGTCCGACCGCGGAAAAGGACATCGTCCCGGCCGTGCCGCCGCTAGGTCCCGATGTATGATACGCGCTGACGGCGGTTGCCCCCCATGTCGCGCCTTGCGGCGAAGATAACGCGGCCGGTGCCGATGAAGCTTGAACGGTATGCGTATGAATGGGCATTTCGTTCATCGTTAACGTATGCGTCTGCTCGCCGCCTTGCTGGCCCTGCGTATAACTCCCGCCAGCATGCAGGGGAACTTTGCCGCGGAAGTCCGGGAGCGCAAAGGTTGTAACGCCGTCTCCCCCGTATGTCGTGCCCAATAAGGAAAATAACGCCTCATTTTGTTCGATTCGCAATAGCTGGCCGTCACAGGACGCCCATCCCAATGGCACGTACGAGAGGGTAAACAGCCGGATTTCACCGAGAAACTGATCGCTCATTCACCAGTTCTCCTTTCGTCGTGGAATGTGTGCCGTTCATTAAGAACGTGGAGGAAAAATGCCGTTTAACGAAATAATGAAATGAATGCCGACATACGGCATCATGTTGTTATGCGACTGGCTGCCTCCGGCCGGGCTGATCGCCCCAGCCATCATTTGGCCGTTCACCGCAGGGGCCGGTGCTGCTTCTGTATAAAAGGCAAGCGAGGACATAGCCGGAGACGCTTGACTCGGATTGCTAGTATTGCCCTGCTTCGTTTGCGTAAGGAAACTATGGCTGTGCGCAGGAAGCTGGTTAATAGTCAGCGCAACTGTCTCCGTTCCGCCGGCTTGCCCAATCGTAAAGCTGCTGCCCTGGTAATTGCCTTGGTGGACAGGCGCCCTGCCTCTCAAATCCGGCAAAGCAAACGTGTTTACGCCATCTCCGCCGTATGTCGTGCCAATGAGCGAATACAGCACACTATTTTCTGCTATAGATAGCAGCTGCCCGTCGCAAAACATCCATCCTACAGGGGCATAATTGCCTGCAAACATGCGAATTTCGCCTGTATACGAATCTGCCATTGCATGATCCTCCTTTTGGTTATATCCAAGGGTGCCGGTTTATTGGGGCGGCCAGTTCATTTCGCTGTACAGCTCCCCTTCCTGTACAACCTGGAACCCCAGTCTTTCGTACAGCAGCCGTGCCCGGGTATTGCCATTGTCCACACTCAGCCGAAGCGGCAACTGTCTTTGCCTGGCCTGGTCTTGGAGCATGCGCAGCAGGCTTGTCCCAATGCCCCCGCCTCTCGCAGCCGGCAGCAGCGCAATATCGACCAGCCTGATTGCGTCTGTCCCATAATAGACCCGGTATGCGCCAACCGGCTGTCCGTCGTCGCTGATGATACGGCATTCGCTGCCCGGATAATTCGTTTGATAAGCCAGCTCCCGTGCTCTAAATTGAAGCTTCACGATCTCCGCTAATTGCTGGGGAGCGAAGCCCCACTGCTCCATTTCCCCGCGCCTCGTTTCATAATAAAGCCGTTCCAAAAAAATAATATCTGCCGAAACCGGCAGCCGCCCGATCATCTTGTTCCCCCTTGCTCATCCGCCGTTCTTAACCATTCTAGTCCCTGCAAGAACGGCGGCTTGCAGCCTTTTATGTCATCATATCTCGAAAACTGGCGAATTAAAACTATTTTTATCCAAAAATAGATTCATTAAGAACCATAATATGCTATCTTATTGCTAGACTAGACAAGCACAATGATTCGAGTCGGACCTTTGGGAGGTACCTATGAACCCTAATAAAGAAGTTTCCCGCCGTTCCTTTCTGGCCATGATCGGCACCGGCACCGCCGCCTTGGCTGCAGCATCAACGGGACTCACTCCATTGCTGGAAACCGCCGAAGCTTCTGCCGGAAAGCTGCTTGGCCTGCCCGCCGCTTTGCCGTTTCCGGCTCTGCAGCCGCAAACGGCAAATAAACTGGCCGTACCGGCTGGTTATGCATTCGACTCCTTGGCGAGCAGCGGCGCCGGCTATATCGGGTATTGGGCCGTTCCGGCCGATTCCGGCCAAGAAGAGCTGTTGTGGGTAAGCCATCCGGCGGATGCTCCGCAAGACGAACGCGGCATCTCCGTATTATCCGTGAAACGGGCACCCGGCCGGGGCGCGTGGAGCGCTGTGAGCCAGCGCCGCATAACAGCAACCGAACGTGTTCGGCTGACCGGACCGGCAAGCGGGTCCAAGGCGCTTCACAGCGCAGCGGCCGTACAAGGACTATGGAGCAACGGTTCCGGCGGCCGGACGCCTTGGGGAACGGCGCTGGCCGGCGAACAAGCAGCCGATGCGGGCGCAGTCAAAGCCGGCATTGCCCCTTCGGCTACGGGCTGGATCGCCGAGGCAGATCCGGCGGACAGCCGCTTTGCCGTGCGCAAGCATACGGCGCTCGGCCGCTTTACCCGCGGCGATGCCGTTGCAGCGATTACCCGCAGCAAGCGGGTTGCCGTCTATATGTGCAGCGGATTGACTTTATTCAAATTCGTAAGCAGCGGCCAATATGACGCCGCGCGCGGCAAAGAAAACGCTGAACTGCTCGAATCCGGCAAGCTGTATGCAGCCGATTTGGGCCGCGGCAGCTGGATCGAGCTGACGGCTGACGCTGTGCGCGGCAAGCTGTCCGACCCGGCATTCCAAATGCCGGCGGCAGCCAGCCGGCTGCGCGAGGATTTGCTTGAAGATATCCGGGAACAAGCGGATGTGCTCGTCTATGCGCAGGAAGCTGCGCTTGTGCTTGGCGCAACCGTTCTGGAGCAGGCTTTTGGCCTGGCGCTTCATCCGGCGGACCAGTCGCTGTTTATCGCGCAAACAGGAAGCGCGGCTAACGGCCACGGCTTTGGCAGCGTACTGCGTCTGGCGGAGAAGGACAGCGACGCCGGAGCAGAACGGTTCGAGTCCGACCTTGCCGTATCCGGCAGCCGTTTGAGCGGCTTCAGTTCGCCCCGCTCGCTGGCGTTTGATACGGAAGGGCGGCTGTGGCTCGCTACTGCGATTCCGCAGGGGCATATGCATGAAGGAGCGTATGCCTCCTTTGGCAATAATGCACTGCTTGTGCTGGCGCCTTCCGGAGCTTCCTTGGGCCAAGCGGAAGCTTTTGCGTACGCGCCGGTAAAAGGCATATTTGCCGCTCCGGCATTTGGACCGGGGAGCACCTTATTTACGTCGGTACAAGGGACAGGCGTAATCGCTATCCGCAACAGCTAGAACAAAAGGTCAGCCGGAATATCCCGGCTGACCTTTTGTTTTGCTCTACAATTATTGGCATTACTGCATTCTCTGACCTGCCGGCGGGGGCTATCGCCGCTGCGGTGCAATCCGCTGCTCTGCCAGCTGCTTAAGCCCGCGGTTGCGGTATTCCAAGAAACGCCTCATGTATGTCCTCAGCACAAGGCGTTCCGCGAGCCAGCCCAGCGGTCCAAGCGGCGCTTCCAAATACAAGACGTCCCTCAGGCGCGTCCCGCTTCCCGACGGTTCAAAATAATGCTCATGGCGCAAGCTCTTAAACGCGCCGCGCTGCATCGAATCGACAAAAACATACGGACGGCGGTATTCGCTTACAAGCGAAGTCAGCTTTTGCCGCACGCCAAAATGAGTTGCTTGAAACGTTACCGTCTCCCCGTCTCCGATCATGCCCGAAGTGACTCCGGCAATCGCGCGCTCCTTCGTAAACGGCCACGTTGTTTGCGTATGAACCCCGATGTCTCTCGCCAGATCAAAACAAACCTCAACCGGCGCATCAATCCAAATGCCCGTCTCAATTTTGACCATACCGCAAAGCAGCCTCCTCTTCTCCCCATACAAAACGAAGGCTGCCGTAGGCAGCCTTCCATTCACCAGCTTTAGCTATAAATGCAATTACCGTTTGATCAAATCAAGAAATTCCGCCCGAATCGCCGGATTGGTCCGGAATTCGCCGCGAACAGCCGATGTAACGGTTTTGCTTCCCGGTTTTTTAACACCGCGCGCGCACATGCACAGATGCTCGCCTTCCACCACAACCATGACGCCGTTCGGCTGAAGCTCCTCCATCAGGATGTCGGCCAGCTGGGTTGTAATACGCTCCTGCACCTGCAGGCGGCGGGTGATCGCTTCCACCAGCCTTGCCAGCTTGCTGAGGCCGGCAATTTTACCGCTTGGAATATATCCGATATGGGCCTTGCCAAAAAACGGCGCCATATGATGCTCGCATTGGCTGTAATACACAATGTCTTTGACGATAACAAGCTCTTCATGCTGCTCGTCGAACGTGACGCCAAGCACTTCGCGGGGATCCACTTCGTAACCGGCGAAAATTTCCTCATACATGCGGGTTACGCGTGCCGGCGTTTCGAGCAGGCCTTCGCGCTCCACATTTTCGCCGATCAGCTTTAAAATTTCACGAACATGGTATTCGATTTGCTCTCTATGGTTATTTACCGAGCTGTTTACATAGTCTTTTCTGCCCGCCATAAGTCGGTTGCCCTCCTTCTGCATCGGACCCAATCGACAGGCAAATTATTTACGTGGTAACTTTTGATTTTTCATCATCTGTTGCGCGCGGTTCATTTGCTGCTTATTCAGATTGTAGCCCATCTGTTTTGCCATTTTTTGAATCATTTCCGGATTGTTCTGCATGCGTTCGATCTGCTTGCGCAAATAGAATACGCCTGCGGCAAATCCAACAATAACCCCAACGATTAGCGTAATAATCGGAATGATGTAGCTCCACATAAAAAACGGTCACCTGGCCCTTTCTCATTAACCTTATGGATGTACAAGCTTTGTCATAATTCAACCTATAATAGCACGGAAAACGGCACGTCCGCAAACCGCTTTTTTTGCCTTTTGGCCGCGCCGCATCAGGCTTCTTCGCCATCTTTGAACAGGGCTGCTCGCCCCCGTTATAGCCGGCGGCTATTCGTCCGCCAGTGCCGACAGCTTCATGCCTGCCCTAGACCGGCGGATGCTCGCCCGTTATGGCCGGCTGCTCCAGAGCCCGCTTGATATAACAGACCGCTTCCTCGTCCGTCTCGGCGGCAAGCGCCTGTTCGAGCGCGGCTTTGGCAGCCTCGCCGCCGATTTGGCCAAGCGACCAGGCAGCTGTCCCCCGCAGCACCGGGCGGGTGTCTTTCAGCAGCACCTCGGTCAAGTCCGGGACGGCGCTCGCTTCTTTAAAGGTGCCAAGCGCAATGACCGCATTGCGCTGGATCGGCTTTTTGCCCCGCCATGCCGATGAGGTATGGCCGTACCGCTCTTTGAATTCCCGGTTGCCGATCGTCAGCAGCGGCACAAGCAGCGGCTTCGCCAGCTCGGGATCCGGCTGCAGCTCGGGCTGATGCGTCCAGTTTTTGCCCCGGTTTTTCGGGCATACGGTCTGGCAGGTGTCGCAGCCGTACAGCCGGTTGCCGATTTTGCGCATAAACGGCTCGGGAACCCAGTCTTTTGTTTGCGTAATAAACGAAATGCACCGTTTCGCATTCAGCTGTCCCGGCGCAACGATTGCGCCGGTCGGACAAGCGTCGATACATTTGGTGCACTCCCCGCAGCTGTCCGTCACAGGCTCGTCCGGCGGCAGCGGCAAGTTCGTAATCATTTCGCCGAGGTAAATCCATGACCCAAACTCCGGCGAAATAATGGAACAGTTTTTGGCGCTCCAGCCGATGCCCGCCCGCTCTGCTACCGCACGGTCGGACAATTCGCCCGTATCGACCATGCTTTCCGCCAGCATCGCCGGCACCCGCTCCTTCAGCCAAGCTTCGAGCCGGGCCAGCCGGTCGCGAAGCACGGTATGGTAGTCGAGCCCCCAAGCCGAGCGGGCCATAATGCCTCTGCGGGCGCCCGGTTCGGACTTCGGCGGACTTACCAGCTTGGACGGGTAAGCGACCGCAATCGCAACGATCGACTGCGCCGTCGGCAGCAGCAGTCCCGGCGTTGTGCGCTTGTCCAAATCCGGCTCTTCAAATCCCGATTCATACCCAAGCTCGCGGTGCCGGATGAGCCGCTGCTTCAGCTCTGTAAACGGAGCGGAGGAAGCGACCCCGATTTTATCAATGCCCAGCAGAGGAGCAGCCTCTTTCATTTCTTCCTTCAGTGCCGCCCAAAAACCGCCGCCCATGACGGGCATGGAAGCCGAATCAGCGCCTCCGCTCTGATGAAGTTGTTCTGCCATAGAATGCTCCCCTTCCTCACAAGGGCAAAAACGATGCCAAACCTTACAGCCGTTTAATCGCTTCGCGGGCCAGCTCGTCGCAGCGGTTGTTCCATTCGTTGTCGCTATGCCCTTTGACCTTGATATATTCCACTTGATGCTGGCTCATCACGTCGAGCAGCTTTTTCCACAAATCCTGGTTTTCGACCGGTTCCTTTTTGCTGTTTTTCCAGCCGTTCCTCTGCCAGCCGCGAATCCAGTTCTGCTGGAAGCAGTTCACCACATAAGCCGAATCGCTGTACACTTTAATGTTGCACGGCTCCTTCAGCAGAGACAGCGCCTCAATAACCGCCAATATTTCCATCCGGTTATTGGTCGTATGCTTCTCTCCGCCCGAAATCTCCTTTTTATGCTGGCCATAAAAAAGGACGGCCCCGTACCCGCCGGGACCCGGATTGCCTGAACATGCTCCGTCCGTATAGATCGTAACTTCCTTCATATTCCCCTCCATCACAGCATCGTCATTTGATTAAGCGGCCATACGATAAAATCGGCCTTTCCCTGAATCAATGCTTCCGGTACAGTGCCAAATACGCGGCTATCCTTGCTTGCCTGTGCGTGCCGATTGTCGCCCAGCACAAAATAGCTGCCCTTCTCGACGATATGAGGACCGTAATCATGCCCTTCAATTACCGTATCAATATAGGGCTCATTCACAAGCTGGCCGTTCCGGTACAGCTTTTTATTGTAAATTTCAATCTGGTCGCCGGGGACGCCGACTACCCGCTTCACCAGAAGCTCGGGTTTGCTCAGTCCCATCCGGACGTCCAGCGGATCTTTTATTATGATGACATCCCCGGCCTTCGGGCTGCGGGCTTTATACACCACTTTATTGACAAACAGCCATTCCTTGTCCCGCAGCGTCGGCTCCATCGAATGCCCTTCTACGGTGGACAAATTAAAAACAAACAAATGAAGCGCAAGCACAATAACAAAAGCAATGCCCGCTGTTTTTAACCATTCGAACAGTTCTTTTGGCCAATTTATTTTCGAAGAAGCAGGAGCTTCCGCCATTTGGTCATGCGGCCCTTCCAAATCGGACGTGTTCATGGTTTCACCCCGCGGCACCTTATAGATTAGACATCGTCAGCATGTGACTTGCCTCCATCATATCAATTCAAAGCCAAATAGAAAAGCATATCCATTCATGGAGCCGCGAGGCGTCCCATCGGATATGCCTAAATATATACAGCATTTATATTCTATACGTTAAACGAAATGTCGGCATCAGCCGGCGACGATGCTAAGCTTCTGAAAAGAACGAAAAAAATCAGTGGCTGCGTAACCAAGCGATTCATAAAGGGGCAAAATCGGCTCATTATGCTCGTCCGCTGTAATCATAATTTTCATAACATTGCGCTGTTCAAAGCGCTGGCGCAAAGACTGGATAAGCGCTTTGCCGATTCCTTGCCGCTGATGATGCGGATGAACCGCGATCCGATAATAATAACCTTTGTTATTATCAATCGTTCCGATCATGATGCCTACCACCTCGGATTCCTCGACAGCAACCAGAACGAGCTCGCTGTCCCATGACAACTGACGTGCAAAAGCTTCCATCGTTTGTTCGTAACACTCTTCAGAAAGAACCATCTCTAACAAGCCGGTAACAAGCTGATAATCAGATAATTGAAAGGAACGCACCTTCATTGATTTACACCTTCTATACCTTGTCATAGTGATGCCAGTTATGACTATTATACGACAATTTTTAACGAAACCCTGCTTAAATCTTTAAAATTCCTTAAAAAATTTAAAGAAATATGTAGTTTTCTCTTGAAAACGCTTTATTTTAAGCGCTTACAGTCGATTTTCTTGCCATTTTTCCGTTTTTGTTATGAAATTCGGCTTATCGGGTAATGGTATAAAAGAATGACAGTCCTGTCGTTTTGAATGCCGGGAGACATCCTTTTGCCTCTTTTAAACAAGGCCGGAGGGCATAGAATACTTTTGAAACGTAAATGTTGATTTATTCAGATGAATGAGAGATAATGGATTTGGATATTTTCATAAACCACATATGGAGGCTGATTAACTATGGCTCATCAACTACCTGCATTGCCATACGCCAATAATGCGCTCGAACCGCACATTGATGCGACTACGATGGAAATCCATCATGAC
Organism: Paenibacillus protaetiae; assembly: GCF_004135365.1. NCBI lineage: Bacteria > Bacillati > Bacillota > Bacilli > Caryophanales > Paenibacillaceae > Paenibacillus > Paenibacillus protaetiae. Next base: position 2,708,941 of record NZ_CP035492.1, read on the forward strand.
CGCCATCACAATACTTACGTAACAAACCTGAATGCTGCTCTGGAATCCGCTCCTGAGCTGCAAGACAAATCCGTTGAAGAACTGCTTGCTAACAACCTGGCAATCGTTCCTGAAGCGATCCGCACAGCTGTCCGCAACAACGGCGGCGGCCATGCGAACCACAGCCTGTTCTGGGAAATCATCGGACCAAACGGCGGCGGCGCTCCTACTGGCGCTCTTGCTGCAGCAATCGAAAGCGAACTGGGCGGCTTCGACAAATTCAAAGAAGATTTCGCCAAAGCAGCTACAACCCGCTTCGGCAGCGGCTGGGCATGGCTTTCCGTGAAAGACGGCAAGCTGAAAGTATCGAGCCTGCCTAACCAAGACAGCCCGCTGATGGAAGGCGAAACGCCGATCCTTGGCCTGGATGTTTGGGAGCATGCTTACTACCTGAAATACCAAAACAAACGCCCTGACTACATCGCAGCGTTCTGGAACGTTGTAAACTGGGCTGAAGCAAACAAACGTTACGAAGCTGCTGTAAAATAACGTTTCGTTCCGTATTACAAAGGGATCGTCCCGCACCGCCGGTTGGCCGGTGCAGGGACGATCCTTTTTTTTGCGGCTTGCCGCAGCGCACAATGCGGGATGCACACCGCCGGGCATTCGCCGCATAGAATACTGCAGAATCTTCGCCCAAACTTACTGTGAAGGAGTGCAATCAAGCCGATGACATACATGAACGGCCAAACCGGCAAGCGGATGCAGTATATCCCGCCTTCCGTGCCCGCAGGCAGCGACTGCGGCTGCGGCGGACCGCGCCGCCGGACAGGTGCAGCCGCTTCAGCCGGACCAGGCTTGCAGCAGCAGCCGGCCTATGTTTCTGCGCCCGGACCATCCTACGCCGCTCCAGGCATGATGCCCGGAACGCCCTATCCCGCAAACGGCGGTTATCCGCCGCAAACAAGGCCGGTGTTCCCGATGCCGATCCCGTTCCCGGCGCCGCAGCTCCAAGGCCCGATTCCCGCCGCGCCTGTCACGGTGGAAATCGAAAGCGCTGCAGGGCAAAGCCAGAAATACCGCCTAGCCTACCGGCCAGGTCTTACGCTGATCGAATCGCTGCTGCAAACGGGCGCCGTCCAGCTTTCGCCCGGCGGTCAAATCGCTTCCGTTCATCAGCGGCCGGTTGAAGGGCAGTTTGACGCTGTCCTGACGCTAAACGGCGAGCAAATTCCGCTTTCCTTGCTTTATTTTCCGATTCATCCAAACGATACGGTGCGGCTGAATCTTGTGCCTTCCTTCCAGCCGGGTTATTATGCTCCCGGCGCCTTTAATCCCGGCTTTGAATAAAAAATGCCGGGATGTCTAACCCGGCAGCAGCTGCCGGAAAGCAGCAAAAGGTATCCCGCAGCCGCCCACCGGTCACCGGGATACCTTTTTCCTTGTCGTTTGAACCGATGAACCCGTCTGAACGGACAATGGGCTGCAAACGTTATTCAATCGCTTTCCCTTTGCCGCTGATCAGCTTGAGCTGGTCATTCTCATAGGCTACAACATACGTAACCTGATATTTGCTCAGCTTGTATTCGCCGTCCTTCCGTTCATCCACCGAAATTACGGCCGTTACGGTGGCGGAGTCCTTCGAGTCGCTTGTCACATACATATCGTCAATAACAACGTTGCGAGTCGACAAGTACCCTTGCCGGAAATCCTCGTAGCTTGTGCCTTCCTTCCAGTTGCCGCCAAGCAAAGAGTAGGCATAAACGTAATCGGCGCTGTTCAGGCTGTCGTAAAAATGCTTCACCAAATATTGGCTGTATTCCGTTATCGAAGCAGCCTGCTGCCCTTGTCCTTGCGTTTGCCCTTGAGACGCATTCGTATCGTCCTGGCCAGAGGCCGCAGTATCCGGCAGCGTCGCCATCGGCTGCTTGGACCAGCCTTCAGCCAAATCCAGCACATCCATAACCGGAATACTGAAGCCGATCATGCCTTCCTCGATGCCGGCGGAATTAATGCCGATCACGCCTCCGGTTGCTTTATCCACCAGCGGGCCGCCGCTGTTGCCTTTCGCAATGACTGCCGAGATCTGATACAAATCTTTGTAGCTGTACGGGTCGATTACAAAAGAGCGCCCGACACCGCTTATAATGCCCGTTGTGACGGTATTCTGAAAGCCCAGCGGGCTGCCGACCGCAATCACCTCATCGCCGACTTCCGCTTTCCGGTCGCGGATCACGGGCAGCGGCTGGACGCCTGCCAGCTCCTGCACCCGCACGACAGCAACGTCCGTCTCTTCGCTGATGCCGATCACTTTCCCTTGCAGCACGCGCGCATCCGCCGTTTTGACCGTGACATCCGTTGCTCCTGTTACGACATGAGCGTTTGTAATCAAATCGCCTTGGTCATTGTATAGAAATCCCGATCCTTGCATGCCGTCCGGCGTTTCAATTGTAACGACCAGCTTTTGTGTTTCATAAATAACGTCCTTCAGCGATTTAGGGCCGCTTTGCTCCGGCACCTCCGCCAGCAGCGGCTTCCCCTGCAGCTGCTTGGGCACTTCCATATGCACCACGCCTGCCGCGCCTGCCGCTGCGCAGATCATAACGGTACATAATGCGGCGCTTATCCATACCGATTTTCTCATTGTCCTTTTTCTCCCCAAGCAGCCATTAATCCAAATACCAGGTCGCGTGATCGACTACAACTTTTACATCGGACTGCTTGATGTCCGGCGAAGCCCATGTAAAAGTCATTTCATCACCCGGCTCTACATAATTAGGCGCAGCATCCGCCTCGCCAGCGGCAAGCAGCTCTCCTTCGAGGCTGGATACCGTAAACTGTACTTTAACCGTATAAATCGGCCTTGTAGCTGAATTTTTCAAATGGCCGGTTACGATCAGATTGCCGTTGTCATCAAGCGTCTGCTCCAGACGCACCACTTCCACGGCAGACGTATGATTGCGCAAATCTTCTTCCGCTGCAATTTGCATAGCGTGTTCTATCCGCGCCTGTTCGGCGTCTTCAAACTGCTGCTTCTGCTGCTTAATTTGCTCCTGCAGCTTTAGAAGCGGTTCATTGCCCGGCTCATAATCAAGGCCGGACTGAACAGCCGCCAGCGCTTCGGTAAATTTTTTGGCCGCCAGCAGGCTTGAGGCTTCCTTGTTGCTGACCGCTGCGATTTTATCCTTCAGCTTGGCCTGCAGCGCTTCCGCCGCTGCGCCCGTCAGCGGCTGCACTTCCTTATATTTGGCGGCAAGCGCGTCAACCGTATTCAAGGAATCCAGCTCATTTTCAGCCTTTTGCACTTCAAGCTTTACATTAAGCTGCTCCAGTTCGGCGCGGATCGGCTCAAACAACGTCCCTTCCTGCACGAGCAGCTTCGAGCGCAGCTGTTCCAGCTGAAGCTCCGCTTCGTTTAATGAGTTATTGTCCATTAAACCGCTGATTTGCTGCAAGCTGCTTTTATCCTGCAGCGCTTTTTGTACAGCTACGATATCTTGCTGCACCGCTTCATAAGCCGGGCGTTTGCTTGACGCCTGCTTCAGCAGCTTCATGGCGCTTTCGTAATCGCCGGCAAGGCCGGCCTGCTGCGCCTGCATATGCCACTCCCGCACTTCGCTGTTTACGTTGTCTTCGTGCACATAATAAGCAAATACCCCGCCGGCGGACAACACCAGCACGGCAAAAGGAATCAGTCCCCAAATGAGCCAGCCCGGGCTTTTTTTCCGCTCATCCGGCCGGACGGCCTGCACGCTGGAAGGCAGCAGGCCGCCTTCCCGATCCGGCACAGCGGACAAGCCGCTTTCAACGCCGGCTGCGGCTTCCTGCTGCTCCGGCCCCTGCTCCGGCTCCAAAGGCGCGCGGCCGTCCTCCGGCTGCAGCAGCCGGCCGCATTGGTTGCAATAAACAGCATCCTCGGGCTGCTTTTTCCCGCAATGATGGCAATACAAATCCGTTCAACCCCCGACGTTTCCCCATTGTCTGTTCTTACATTCAATTTATGATGAAGGAGGCTGATTATCCAGCCCCAATATTTGCCGAAATCCGCAAAATAAAAAAGAGCAATCCGAGGAGCGAGCCTCGTCTTACTCTTATCCATAATAGCACACTTGAATTTATTGATACATGATTTCCAGCCGAAGCCGGCCATCTTTTTCAAAATTTAGGAAATTAGTCCTTAACGCGCCTTATCCTTTAAGCTTTTCAGCCGTTTCATAACGTCATTTGCACCGCGGCCAAAATAATCATGCAGCGCCTGGTACTCTGCGTACAGCTTACGGTAGACCTCGACATTCGCCGGAATCGGCTTAAATGTATCTTCGCGTATACGGGCCATATGCTGCGCAGCTTCTACGATGGAATCGTAACCGCCGCTTGCCGCTCCGGCCGCTACCGCTCCAAACATAGCCGCTCCGACGGCCGGCGTCTGCCTGGAGGCTGCGACTTTAATTTCGAGGTTGGTCACATCCGCATAAATTTGCATGAGCAGCCGGTTTTTTTGCGGAAGCCCGCCGCAGGCGTACAGTTCATGGACCGGCACGCCGCTGCTGTTGAACGCTTCTACAATTGTGCGGGTGCCGAACGCCGTTGCTTCGAGCAATGCGCGGTATATCTCCCAAGGTTTCGTCTGCAAGGTCATACCGACAAGGATGCCCGTCAAATCGGTGTCCACCAGCACCGAACGGTTGCCGTTCCACCAGTCCAGCGCCAGAAGCCCGCTTTCCCCCGGCATCAGCTCCGATGCCTTGCGCTCCAGATAAGCGTGCACATGCACGCCTTCACGCTGCGCCGCCTCATGCACATAAGCCGGAACCGCTTCATCCACATACCATTCGAATATATCGCCTACCGCCGACTGGCCCGCTTCATACCCGTAATAACCCGGTATAATGCCGTCCTCCACGACGCCGCACATGCCTTCCACCCGCTTCTCTTCCGTGCCAAGCAGCATATGGCAGATAGACGTGCCCATCGCCATGACCATTTTGCCCGGCGTTACTACGCCAACGGCAGGCACTGCGGCATGCGCATCCACATTGCCGACCGCAACCGCCGTTCCAGCCGCCAGCCCCATCCGTGCCGCCAACACGGATGACAATCCGCCGGCTTTGGTGCCAAGCGGCATTACCTCGCCGCGAAGCTTGGTTTCCGCCAAGTTCTCGAGCCGGGGATCCAATGCGGCAAGAAAGCTCCGGCCCGGATAACCGTCCCGCTTATGCCAGATGGACTTGTAGCCCGCCGTACAGCTGTTGCGAAGCACATTCCCGCCGGTCATCTGGTTCACGACCCAATCCGTTGCTTCTATAAAATGGTCAGCGCTTTCATAAATGTCCGGCGCCTCATTTAAAATTTGCCATACCTTCGCCATCATCCATTCGGATGAAATTTTGCCGCCATACCGCGGCAGGAATCGCTCGCCCCGCTCCGCTGCAAGCTCATTAATGCGGTTCGCTTCCGCTTGAGCCGCATGATGCTTCCATAGCTTCACCCAGCTGTGCGGGTTATGCTTATACGCATCCAGCAGGCACAGCGGCGTACCGCTGCCGTCCACCGGCAGCATGGTGCAGGCTGTAAAGTCGATGCCGATGCCGATGACAGCCTCCGGCGTCACGCCTGATAACTTCATCACCGCCGGCACCGAATGGGTTAACACTTCAATATAATCAAGCGGATGCTGCAGCGCCCAGTCGGATTCCAGCTTTACCCCGCCGCCTGGCAGTTCCTCATCCATAACGCCGTGCCGGTAAGGCGTTACATGTTCCGCAACTTCCGCCCCGTCAGCCAAATCGACCAATACCGCACGCCCCGACTGTGTGCCGTAATCTATGCCAATTGCATATGTTTTGCTCAAAAAATGCCGCCTCCCCCGCGTTTCATTCGCCGTTACCCGATTTGCCCGTAATAGGCGTTTGCTCCATGCTTCCGCAAATAATGGCGGTCCAGCAGCTGCTGATCCATCGGCTGCAGGCCGGGATTAATCTGGTACGAATGCCAGTTCATCTTGGCCACTTCCTCAAGCACTACCGCATGATGAATCGCTTGATGCGGATCCTTGCCCCAACAGAACGGCGCATGGCTGTATACAAGCACAGACGGTACCTGATTCGGATCAATACCGTTTTTGTCGAACGTCTCGATGATGACATTGCCGGTCTCCAGCTCGTAAGAGCCTTGGATTTCCTCTCTTGTAAGCGGACGCGTGCAGGGCACTTCGCCGTAAAAATAATCGCCTTGCGTCGTGCCAAGCGCCTTAATGCCCTGCCCCGCCTGCGCCCAACTGGTAGCCCAAGGCGAATGCGTATGGACGATGCCGCCGATATTCTTGAACTTCTCGTATAATACCAGATGGGTTGGCGTATCGGATGACGGGCGCAAATCGCCGTCAATCACCGTTCCTTGTAAATTGACGACAACCATATGCTCCGGCTTCATTTCCTCATAAGGCACGCCGCTTGGCTTAATGACCACAAGCCCGCTTTCCCGGTCGATGCCGCTTACGTTCCCCCATGTAAACGTCACCAGGCCGTATTTGGGCAGGTCCATATTGGCTTCCCATACCGATTGCTTTAAAGCTTCCAGCATACGCCGCTTCGCTCCTTTTGCACATTGCCCGGACCATTCTCCGCAACGTTGTCTGCCGAAGTAGTTCGGACAACTTATAGTTTAGGGTTCTGCCCTTATTATAAGTTGTACGTACAAGTGTGTCACGCCTTTTTTGACAGGAGCGGCGTCGCCCGGCCTTTAAAGCTGCATCGGCTGCCGAGGGGGCTGCGTAGATTCCCGGACGACTAGCGACGGCGCGTAAATTTTGTCCGGCATGATTCGCTCGCCCGGCTGCCGCTGGGCAAGCTTCATCAGCATATCGACCGCATCGGCGCCCATTTCGCTTTTAGGGTGGGTAAGCGTGGTCAACTTCACTTCCGTCGCCGTCGCAAGGCTGGAATCGTCAAAGCCGACGATGGACAAATGCTCCGGCACCTGCAGTCCCGATCTGCGGATGACATCCAGCATCAGCACCGCCAGTTCGTCATTGTAGCAGATTACAGCCGTAGGGCGCTGCGCATGCTCCCGGTCCAGCATGTCCGCCAGCATGCTTTGCGGCCGGGTATATTTCTCCTCCGTCGTATACCGGACCAGGTTATCCGGCTGGACCGCCATGCGGTGCTCGCGGAGCGCGCGCAAAAATCCGCGCATCCGGTGGACGCCCTGGAAATCGTCGGTTTTGAAAAAACCGGCGATCTGCGTATGGCCCAGCTCCAGCAAATGCTGCGCCGCCAAATAGCCGCCAAGCTCGTCGTCTATGCGGAGCACCGGGGCATCCACGTCGCTGTACCGTTCATTCAGCATCACATATGGAATTTGCTGTGCGTCCAGCGTCAGGAACAGATCAAAATTGGTGTCGCCTTCGGCGCTTTTGGTCGGCTCGATAATCAGTCCGGTAAGCGGCTCGCGCAGCATCGAAGCAAGGCTTTCCCGCTCCTTCGCTTTCTCATTGTCTGTGCTGGCCAGCAGCAGCTTCGCCCCTTGCTGCCGCAGGGTGGATTCGACTCCCCGCACAATGGCCGGAAATATGTAATCCGATATATGGGTGGTAATCAGGCCGACCGTCATGCCGCCTGCTCCATCGCCGGATCGTTCGGGCAGAGGCGCATGGCCGGACACAAACGTCCCTTTGCCTTGCACCCTGTAGAGCCGGCCCTCCTGCTCCAGATCGCCAAGCGCCTGGCGGACGGTCTGGCGGCTCATTTCAAACTGCGCCGCAATCTCGTTTTCCGACGGCAGCCGGTCATGCGGCTTATATTCGCGCGCCGCAATCCACGACATAATTTCTTGCTTCAGCTGTATATATTTAGGCGGAATTTGCTCTTTCAACAGTACACCTCATTAATCATCAATTTGCACAAGTAGTATAGCATACGCCAAACTTGTACGTACATATAACGCACACAAGTCCATCCTGTACACAAAAAGCACCCGAACCGCCAGTTTCAGCGCGCCGGGTGCTTCTGATTGAATGGTCCGCAGCCGCTTTGCCTTGCAGGCACCAGACCGGTTACTTCAGCTTGTTGCGCAAAAACTGGCGCACCGCGTCGGACAAATCTTCGCGCTCCAGCGCAAAGTCGATCGTCGCCTGCACGAAGCCAAGCTTATCGCCTACATCATAACGCATGCCGTCAAACGGATAGGCCACAAGAGGCTGCTGCTCCAGCAGGCGCTGCAAGCTGTCCGTCAATTGGATTTCGCCCGCCTTGCCCGGCGACGCCTTCTCCAGCAAATCAAAAATAGCCGGATGAAGCACGTAACGTCCCACCACTGCGCTGTTGGAAGGCGCTTGCCCCGGCAGCGGCTTCTCTACAAGCTGCGTAATTCTGCCGCCCCGCTGGCCGCCTTCAATCGCCGCAATGCCGTATTTGTGCGTCTGGTCCCAAGGCACTTCCATAACGGCTACGACGGATGCCTGTTCCCGCTCATAAATATCAATCATCTGTTTCAAGCAGGGCGGATCGGATTTCAAAATATCGTCGCCCAGCAACACGGCAAACGGTTCGTTGCCGATGAAACGCCTTGCGCACATGACTGCATGCCCAAGCCCCAGCGGCTCTTTTTGCCGGACATAATAAATATCCGCAAGCCGGGAAATGCTTTGCACCGTCTTCAGCAGCTCCTCATTGCCGCGCGCTTCCAGCTCGGCCTCCAGCTCATACGATTTGTCAAAATGGTCCTCAATCGCCCGCTTATGCCGGCCGCTCACAATGACAATGCTTTCAATGCCCGATTTCACAGCTTCTTCTACAATATATTGGATCGCAGGCGTATCAATAATGGGCAGCATTTCCTTTGGCTGTGCTTTCGTTGCGGGCAAAAAACGCGTACCCATACCTCCCGCCGGTATGATAGCCTTGCGAATCGATGATTGCGCCACGCTTCATTCTCTCCTTCCAAACCTTGCTAACCGCTTCCCTTATCTTAACCCTATTGAAGCGCCCATACAACTGCCTTTAGGCGTGGCCGGCTTTGACAGGAAGCGTGATGACAAAAGAAGCGCCCCCTTGGCTCGCCTCCGCTTCGATGGTGCCGTTATGGTTCTCCACGATTTTCCGGGCGATAGACAAGCCTAAACCGCTTCCTCCGGCGCTCCGGTCACGCGAGCGGTCCGCTTTGTAGAACCGCTCGAATATACGCTCGCGATCCTCTTCCGAAATGCCGATCCCCGTATCCGTCACGCGGACAACCGCATAGCCGTTTTTCTCCTGCAGCTGGAACGAGATCATGCCTTCCTCCGGCGTGAATTTCATGCTGTTCGCCAGCAAAATGACCCACACCTGATTCAGCTGGTCGCTGTCGGCCATAATCGTGGTTTCCTCCATCCGCAGCTCGACCGTCAGCCTTTTTGCCAGCCACTGCGGCTCAAACGTAAGCACCACGTCCCGCAGCTGCCGGTCGAGCCGGTAGCTGCTTGGCGTAAACGGCGTCTGGTTGGAATCCAGCGAGGCCAGCTTCAGCAAGTTTTCGCTTAACCGCGACAGGCGGCTGCTTTCCTGCTTAATGATGCCCACATAATGATCCCGTTCTTCGCGGGTAAGCAAATCGCTGCGAAGCGCCTCCGCAAAGCCGCCGATCGAAGTAAGCGGGGATTGGATTTCATGCGATACGTTGGAGACGAAGTCCTGCCGCATCATGTCCTGGCGGGAGAGGTTAAACGCCATCCGGTTAATGCTGTCGGCCAGCTCACCCAGCTCATCCCTCCGGTGCATCGGCAGCCTGGCGCTGTAATCCCCTTTGGAAATCCGTGTCGTAACGGCTCTCATCATCTTCAGCGGTTTCACCAAATAACGGGTTACAATTAATATTAATATCCCCCGGCTATTAATATGGTGAACAATATCGAATACGTATTGCGCTGGAAGCTGCGGAATTCCGGCTGATAGGACGGCATCATAAACACAGCCCACTGCATGCCGCCAAATCTGGCTCCGTGCCCGATTGCAACAGAACGCGGAGCGCCTATCCCGGCTTTTTCCATCTCAATCCGCTCCGTCCTGCCGTTAAATACATGTTGCAGCTGGGCCGCAGTGAGCCGGGAGACGATGCCTTCGCTGCGCGGCCCTGCCGCGATGTATTGGCCGTTCGGGGCAACGGCAACGATCGACAGCCCCTGCATCATCGCCGTTTCCTGCAGCAGCATCGGCAATGCCCGCGGCGCGGATACATTGTACAGCCGCTCGACGGATTCTAATGTGTTGAACAAACGATTTTCCATCTGATCGGAATTGTTTTTGCGGAACAATGAATTAGCCATCAGGAACGAGATGCCCATACTTAATAGTACAATGAGCAGAAAGCTGGCTGTAATCCGGACATATAAGCTGCGCATTTACGCCCCCTCCTCCAGCCGGTAGCCGAGGCTTCGGATCGTAACGATACGGAAGCCGCATTTGCTTTCGGGAAACCGTTCGCGCAGCCGCTTAATGTGCACATCTACCGTCCGCTCGTCGCCTTCGTAATCCATTCCCCATATTTGCTCAATCAAATGCTCCCGCGAAAAAGTTTTCCCCGGGTTGCTCGCCAGCTTAAACAGCAATTCGAACTCTTTGGGCGGGAGCGTCAGCTTCTCGCCTTGCGCCGTTACAAAATATTCGCTGTGGTTCATGACAAGCGAACCCACTTCCACCGTCTGCGATGCCGCAATCCGGTAGCGGCGCAGCAGCGCCTTCACCCGCACGACCAGCTCCGGCGGATCAAACGGCTTGACGACGTAATCATCCGCTCCCAGCTCGAAACCTTTTATTTTATGGGCCGTTTCCCCTTTAGCCGTCAGCAGCAAAAGCGGCATATCATACGCCCGCCGCAGCTCCTCGCATAACGTAAAGCCGTCCATGCGGGGCATCATCACATCCACGACCGCGAGGTCCGGCTTCACCGATTCCAAATGCTTCAGCGCGTCCATGCCGTCATGGGCCTCCAGCACCTCAAAGCCTTCCCGTTTCAAAAAAAGCCCGACCAGCTCGCGGATGTTCGGGTCATCGTCGACAATTAAGATTTTGGCCATCCTATTGTTCCTCCCTGATAGACAAACGTATAGCTAAGCAATACTGTACTACAGCTAGATGAAATATAAATGAAGAAAATTGCAGTTTGTTGACTTTCATCGTTATTTATAATAATTTCAAATAAGAACTTTAATTGTATTTCCGGATAGGAGGATATAGATATGATTTACAAATCCATTATTATCGGCACCGGCCCTGCAGGGCTGACCGCCGCCGTATATCTCGCACGCGCCAACATGGAGCCGCTTGTTATTGAGGGCTGGCAGCCGGGCGGCCAATTGACGACAACAACCGAAATCGAGAACTTCCCGGGTTTCCCGGAAGGCATCCTCGGCAGCGAGCTGATGTCCAATATGCGCAAGCAAGCGCAGCGTTTCGGCGCGGAATTCCGCACCGGTTCGGTGAAAAGCGTTGATTTCAGCAGCCGCCCGTTCAAGCTGGATGTTGAAGGCCAAGGCGAGCTGCTGGCGGAAACGGTCATCATTTCGACCGGCGCATCGGCGAAATACCTCGGCATCGAAGGCGAGCAGGAGAACATCGGACGCGGCGTCAGCACGTGCGCGACATGCGACGGATTCTTTTTCCGCAACAAAAAAATCGTCGTTATCGGCGGCGGGGACTCCGCAATGGAAGAAGCGCATTTCTTGACAAAGTTTGCAACAGAGGTTGAACTCGTCAACCGCCGCGAAGAGCTCCGCGCTTCGAAAATTATGCAGGACCGCGCGCGCAGCAATGAAAAAATCCGCTGGAGCCTGAACCGTACGCCGGTTGAAGTCGTATCCAACGGCATGAACGTAACCGGGCTGAAAGTCCGCAACAATGCGACCGGCGAAGAAGAACTGATCGAAACAAGCGGCGTCTTCATCGCGATTGGCCATACGCCAAACACCGGCTTCCTCGGCGGCCAGATTGATCTCGACGAACATGGCTACATCAAAACCGTACCCGGCTCGTCGTATACAAACATTCCTGGCGTCTTCGCCTGCGGCGACGTTCAAGACAGCAAATACCGCCAAGCGATCACTGCTGCAGGCAGCGGCTGCATGGCTGCGCTGGATGCGGAGCGTTTTATCGAGGAGCATGCGCTCGAAACCGTTAAATCCTAAATCGTGGCAAAATTCTTTTAAAAAAATGGTGTTTCTTTAGCCGCAAGCAGTGTATAATAAAGCTGTTGAGAGTGTTTCTAATATAAATGGTATGTTAACCCTGAATCCACAGCGCTGCACCGCTGTGGATGCGGCAAGGTACAACCCCGGATGGCTCATCCAGGTTGTACCTTTTTTATTTGCCTTTCTATTGACTTTTCTAATTCTTATATTATAATTATTATAAATAAGGAATTAGTTCAAATTGAATGTGAGAGTCAAGGGATCCGTTCCTTGGAATTCTCGGAAGAAGAAAGGATGATACAATATGACAACTCGTATTCATGAAATACTTAACCGCCAAATCGCCAGCTGGAGCGTGCTTTATGTCAAGCTGCACAACTACCATTGGTATGTAAAAGGAACGCAGTTCTTCACTTTGCACGAGAAATTCCAGCAGTTGTATGAAGAAGCTGCACTGCATGTCGATGAGCTGGCAGAACGACTGTTGGCGCTGAGAGGTAAACCGCTTGCTTCGATGAAGGCGTACATGGAGACGTCCGCCATTCGGGAAGCGGCCGGCGACGAGAACGCTACGCAAATGGTCGACACGCTGATCGGCGACTTCAGCATCCTGATCGAGGAGCTTAAAGCAGGCATGGAAGCCGCGCAAAACGCCGGCGATGAAACGACTGCCGATATGCTGCTCGCCATTCATACTACCCTTGAGAAACATGTATGGATGCTGAACGCCTTCAACGGTCGTTAACATAAAAAAGGGCGGAGCAAACGAATTCGCTTGCTCCGCCTGCAGGCTGCCGGATTGATATTCGGCAGCCTGCTTTGTTTATGAGATCGCATCCGCCAGCCCTGCGCGCTGGCGGGGGAGAACAGCCCGTTGGATGTTCCGGGCAGATAAGTCAGCCCTACGGTACGGGCTTGCTGGCAGATTGGCCAGCCCTGTGCGCTGCCTGATGAGGACACAGCATGGTGCTGGTGCGCGCTGGGCCGCCCGGCCGTCTACACTAGGCGCACTGTGCAGGAGACGGCTGGGCCGCTGGGTTGTCTACACTAGGCGCACTGTGCAGGAGCCGGCATTCCTCTCAGCCCAATAAACCTCGAGTGTGTCTCCGTCTTGCAGCGCGGCCACGCCTGCAGGAGTCCCCGTAAAAATCAGGTCTCCTTCCTTCAGGCCGAAGTTTGCCGCAATATGCTCGATCAGCTGCGGAATATGGAACAGCATATCTTTGCTGCTGCCCCGCTGCGCTTCAACGCCGCTTCGTACAAGCGTAAATTCGCTGTCCTGCAGCGCCTTCCAGCCTGGATAAGCAAGCCACTCGCCAAGCGGCGCCGAGTTTTTGAATCCTTTGGCATCCAGCCAAGGATGGCCTTTCGCTTTCAGCTTGCTTTGCACATCGCGCAGCGTCAGATCAAGGCCAAGCGCCATCGCGTCGACGCAAGCATCCGCATCCATGCCGGGCTCGTAGCTTTTGCCAACCCGCAGCACGATTTCCAGCTCAAAATGGATTTCGCCGCGCTCAGCGGGAAGCTCTACCGTTTGCCCGTTCATCGGCACCACCGCATGCGAAGGCTTCATAAATACCATCGGCGAATCGGGCACATCATTGCCCAGTTCAAGCGCATGCAGGCGATAGTTCCGTCCAATGCAATAAATGTTGCGAATATCCGTTGTCATTTGACTCTCTCCTCGTTATTTGGATCCAATCGGCATCGTCTTGCTAAATCAAACTGCAAAAATACATTTAATTGGGTCCATTTTATAGAAAAAAGGATCAACAACTGCATTTTTGCAGTTAAATCATCGCACTTGGGCTTAAATCGGTCAAAATCAGTTGAAATAACTGCATTTTTGCAGTTAAACCTTTCAAACTAGCAACTTCGTTAAAAAACAACTGCATTTTTGCAGTTTCAGTCGCGGTTACACCGGTCAAACTCGCAAGCCGGTTGCTCCGCCAGTCACGCGCACTGCCCGTCGCTTGCTCCAGCTCCACTGCCTCGTACACCCGCTTACCGCATGCTATGCCAGCCACGCGGCCCAGCCCGCCGCACCGGCACGCGAGCGCGGCGTAAATTATTTTTGCGCTGCGATTTGCTCGGCCAGCTCATTCAGTTCCGTCCAGCGGTCCATCAGCTGCTCCAGCTTCGCTTCCAGCTGCTGCTGCTGCTCCGCAAGCTCCTGCAGCTTGGCGGAGTCGCTTCCTGCCGCTTCCATTGCGGCGGCCACCGAGGCAAGCCGCTGTTCCGCTTCTTCAATCCAGCCGTCGATCTGCTCGAAGTCTTTTTGATCCTTATACGACATTTTCAGCTTGCGTTCCTTGCTTTCGCCACGAGACGCTTCCGGCCGGCTTCCGCCGCCATCGCGGCCCGTGCCCTGCTGCTTCCCGGGAGCGGCGGAAGGCGCAGCGCTTGCTGCCTGCTTGTCCGCATGCTCCTGATAATCGGAATAATTGCCCGTATGATGCGTAATGACGCCATTACCTTCAAACGCGATAATTTTGTCCACCGTCCGGTCCAGAAAGTAGCGGTCATGGGATACCACAAACACAACGCCCGGAAATTCATCCAAATACGACTCCAGCACGGTCAGCGTTGCGATGTCCAAATCATTGGTCGGCTCGTCGAGCATCAGCACGTTTGGCGCGCTCATCAGCACCCGCAGCAGCTGCAGGCGCCGCTTCTCGCCGCCGGACAGCTTGCCGATCAGGCTCCACTGCATCGCCGGCGGGAACAGGAACCGCTCCAGCATTTGCGCAGCGGAAATCGTCGTGCCGTCTCCGGTTTTGACCTGCTCCGCTTCCTCGCGGATATATTCAATAACACGAAGCGACTCGTCCATCTCTTCATGCTCCTGCGAGAACCAGCCCAGCTTCACTGTCTGGCCAAGCTCTACTGTGCCTTCGTCCGGCTGCAAATGGCCGGCAATAATTTTCATCAGCGTCGATTTGCCTTCCCCGTTGCGGCCTACGATGCCGACACGATCCTCCGGCACTGCAATATAGCTGAAATCACGAATGACCGTCCGCTCGCCAAACGATTTGCTCACGCCTTCGAGCTCCACAATTTTGCGGCCCAGCCGGGTGGAAGCTACCGAAATGTCCAGCTTGCCGCTGCCGGCCTGCGGCCCCTGCTTCTTCAAGTCTTCGAAACGGTCAATCCGTGCCTTTTGCTTCGTTGAACGCGCCTTTGCCCCGCGCCGGATCCACGCCAGCTCATTGCGCAGCAAGTTTTGCCGTTTCGCCTCGGACGCCGCTTCCCGCTCCTCACGCTCCAGCTTCAGCTCCAGAAACCGGCTGTAGTTCGCCTCATAAAAATGCGCCTTCCCTTTGTCCAGCTCAATAACGCGATTGCTGACACGGTCGAGGAAATAGCGGTCATGCGTAATCATCAGCAGCGCGCCGCGGCGTTTTTGCAGCATACTTTCGAGCCAGGCCACCGATTCGTTGTCAATATGGTTGGTCGGCTCGTCCAATATCAAAATATCCGACGGCTGCAGCAGTGCCGCTGCCATCGCCACGCGCTTGCGCTGCCCGCCGGACATCGTATCGACGCGAACGCCGCTGTCATAAATACCGAGCTTGGAAAGCGCCGTCTTGGCGTCGCTTTCCAGCTGCCATGCGTCCAGCTCATCCATCTTCTGATTCGCCGCAACAACCCGCTGCTGCAGCGCGGCATCGCCTGGATTCAGCTCCAGCGCTTCCATCGCCGCTGCATGCTCGCGTACAGCCTTCAGCTGCGGCGAATCGCCGCCCAGCACATGCTCCAGCGCCGTTTCGCCCGGCGTAAATACCGGGTCCTGCGCCAGCATCCGCACCGTTACGCGATTGCCAATCGAGATGGAGCCGGAATCCGGCGGCTCGATGCCCGCAATGACCTTCAGAAACGTCGACTTGCCGGTGCCGTTGACGCCGATAATGCCGATTTTGTCGCCGTCCTCGACGCCAAAATTCACGTCCTCAAACAGCATTTTTTCGCCGTAGCTTTTTGTTATATGTTCAACCGATAATAAATGCATTGTCAGTACCTACCTTGCCCAAACTGGTTCGGCCAGCCGGCCGCCACCCGTATCATACCATATTTTGCAGCCGTTTTGCCGCCTGCGAAAGACAAGCCGGCTCCGCGCTTTACGCGGCTGCAGTCACTGCCCATTCAGAAGGAGAATTGAAATGAATGAGGAATCTGTTGATGAATATCATTTTTATAGTGATATAAATTTGGAGGCGCTTTGGATGATCAAACGGTATTCCTATTTCTTTTTTTTGAGTTGTACAACTACTACGGCGGGCATTTTCTGATCGCTTTTCTATCCGGATTTTCGATCATCAATACTTTTTTTAAATTCAAACCCGAGTAAACATGTAAATTTAATCAAAATTAAAACATGGAGCGCGATGAAAGCGAAGCTGGTTGAGCCGCTCAGCGATTAAGGCCCCTCGTTCTCCGTCTTATAAATGGAATGGCGCGGGAAGACCGCAGCCCTACAGCCAGCATCATGCCGAATTAGTCCAGCAGCTCGTTTAAATACATTTTCCGGTTTTCCAAAAACCGCCGAGTGACCTGGTAATGGTCCGTTTCTTCATAAGAAACCGGATGAATGTTCCCGCCGTCAAAGCTGATAATATCCGCACCCGGATAACCAAGCAGAATAGGCGAGTGTGTAGCGATAATCAGCTGCGCGCTGCGCTGGAGGGTGTGAAGAATGCTCAGAAATGCAAGCTGGCGCGACGGCGACAACGCTGCCTCGGGCTCATCGAGCAAATAAATTCCCCGCTTCCCGAAACGGTTCTGGAACAATGCAAAAAAGGATTCGCCATGCGATTGCTGAAACAGCGATTTACCGCCGTACGGCCTGTAAATGAGCCATGCTTCTCCAGGATTTTCGCGTACCATTTCATCAATATGAGCAGAAAACTGGTAAAACGACTCCGCCCGCAAAAAAAATCCGTTTGTCACTTTCGGCAGCCAGGACAACCGCAAATAATCGCTAAGCGCCGCCTCCGAGCTGTCAAGCGTATATTGGTTGTTTCGCCCGCCGCCACCGGTATGAAACCCGCATTGGTATGCCATAGCTTCCAGCAGCGTGGATTTGCCCGAGCCGTTCTCCCCAACCAGAAAGGTAACCCGCTTGGTCAAGCGGAGCCGCTCCAGCGACCGGATGCTCGGAATGTTGAACGGGTATTGCTCCTGCATATGCGGGCTGATCCGGTCGTTCATTTTTGTTATTTCTCGCAAAAACATCCGGCTGTTCCTCCTTGAAAACCGTTCATTTGCGGCTGCCGCGGCGACAGGTGCACCACTAACTGCCGCTATTGCAGCAATCGCGGTGCCGCAGCTGCCCCGAGGTCAACAGCCCCTCCCTCCGATGGCCAGCCGCTCCACGCAAAAAAGGAGGGCCAAATGGCCGCAGCCATCTCGCTCTCCTTTTCATCTCTGCTACAGGTTGCCGATCATTTTCTCCGGGCGGACAAATTCGTCGAACTGCTCGGCGGTGAGCAAGCCGCTTTGAATCGCGGATTCCTTCAGCGTCAGGCCGTTTTTGTGTGCGTTTTTCGCGATTTTCGCCGCATTTTCGTAGCCGATATGCGGGTTGAGCGCGGTAACGAGCATCAGCGATTGCTCCAGGTTGCGTTGAATGACAGGCAGGTTCGGCTCAATGCCAACCGCACAGTTATCGTTAAACGACACCATGCCGTCCGCCAGCAAAGCAACGGATTGCAGGAAGTTATAAATGATGACCGGCTTGAACACGTTCAGCTCGAAGTTGCCTTGGCTGGCCGCCATGCCGATTGCCGTATCGTTGCCGATCACTTGGCATACCGCCATCGTAATCGCTTCGCTTTGGGTCGGATTCACTTTGCCCGGCATAATGGAGCTGCCCGGCTCGTTCTCCGGAATAACAATTTCGCCGATGCCGCAGCGCGGACCGCTGGCCAGCCATCTGACATCGTTGGCGATTTTCATCAAATCCGCGCCAAGCGCTTTGATTGCGCCGTGGGTATAAACGATATGATCATGGCTCGTCAAGGAATGGAACTTGTTTGGAGCCGTAACGAAACGTTTGCCGGTCAGCTCGGACACTTCCGCCGCTACCTGCTCGGCAAACTTCGGATGAGCGTTGAGGCCCGTGCCGACAGCCGTGCCGCCAAGCGCCAGCTCGCGCATATCCTCGAGGCTGTTTTCGATCATTTTGCGCGTCTTTTGCAGCATCGCATACCAGCCGCTTACTTCCTGGCCAAGCGTAATCGGCGTGGCGTCCTGCAGATGGGTTCTGCCGATTTTGACGATGTCCGCGAACTGCTTCATTTTTGCTTCCAATGTGGCGGACAGCTTGTCCAGCGAAGGCAGCAGGCGGTCTTCCACTGCAATGACACCCGCGATATGCATCGCCGCCGGGAACGTATCGTTGGAGCTTTGCGAACGGTTCACGTCGTCGTTCGGATGAATGCGCACTTCGCTGCCGCGCTCCTGCAGCAAATGGTTGGCGCGGTTTGCGATCACTTCGTTAACGTTCATGTTCGTTTGCGTGCCGCTGCCGGTTTGCCATACCACAAGCGGAAAATGCTCATCCCATTTGCCGGACAAAATTTCGTCTACGACCTCGCCGATAATGGATGCCTTCGCTTCATCAATCATGCCGATTTTAGCATTGGCTTGCGCCGCAGCCTTTTTCACGTAGGCCATCGCGTACACCGCTTCGATCGGCATCCGCTCGCCGCTGATTTTGAAATTTTGCAGGCTGCGCTGCGTTTGCGCACCCCACAGCTTGTCTGCAGGGACCTTGATTTCGCCCATCGTATCTTTTTCAATCCGGTATTCCATGCTTGATTGCCTCCTCATGTCCTGTTTACTACTTCTTACTTTATACTTAACGGATGGCTTATTTCAAATGCCGGAGCGCAGAGGCTTTAGCTTACCGCCCTTCTCTTCCATTCGGATAAAAACCGCCCTTTCGTTCGGCTGCTTATTGGGCGCATGCATCGCCAGAACAAGCCCGCCATCGAAGGCGCGGAACAACATGCCATGCCCGCCCTCTTCCGGAAGCAGCGGCTCAGGGTCATGCGTCCACGGACCGGTAACACTGCCCGATTCCGAACGCGCGACACCAATCGCGTAACCGTTCCGGGAGCTGCTCGACCACAACATCAGCAGCCCGCCGTCCGCAAGACGGTGCAGGAAAGGTCCGTCCGTCACATACACCGTGCCGTCCTGACCCGCTTTCGTCCACGGCGCTTCCGATGCGCTGAACAGCACAACCGGCTTGCCGGCAGCGCGGCGAAGATCTTCCTTCAGCGGCATGGCGCACATTTTGCCGTCCTTCACCTGCAGCCATTCATGGCAAAACACGATCCATGGGCTGCCGTTCCCGTCCAGATGCAGCGTGCCGTCCAGGCACTCCCATTCACGCGGCGTAACCGGCTCGCCTGTCAGCGGCTCGAATGGGCCAAGCGGCCCTTTGGCGACAAGCACCTGCGTTCCCCGCCGCCTATGCTCCGACTTAAAGGAAGCGAACATATAATACCGCCCGTTGTAGCTGTAAACTTCCGGCGCCCAGTAATGCCGGTCCGCCCAAAAGCCCGGTTCCGGACGGAATGCCGGATATGGCCCTTCCCAGTTGTCCAAATCTCTGCTGCGATAAACGTCGAACCCGGTTGCGGGTCCATTCCAGACGTTATCATCCGTCGTCCCGTATAAATAATAGAAACGATCATTGTGCTCAGCCAGTACATAAGGATCACGTATTCGAATGGCCGTCCGATGCGGCATGCCGTCCCCTCCGTTTCTTACAGCCCTTTGGCGCTGCGGTAAGCTTCGATATAAGCGGCGGATTTCTTCTCGATTAATGTAAGGTCGCCTGTTTTGACAGCGTCCTTTGTCAGGTCGGAACCAATGCCTACGGCAACTGCCCCGGCTTTGATCCAATCCTTCAAGTTATCGAGCGAAACACCGCCCGTCGGCATCAGGTTCGCTTGCGGCAGCGGGCCTTTGATTGCCGAAATAATGCTAGGCTGGAACAGGTTGCCCGGGAACAGCTTCACGACGTCGACCCCCAGCTCCAGCGCGCTTTGAATTTCATGAATCGTCATCGCGCCCGGCAGCACCGGAATCGCATAACGGTTGCACAATTTGATGGTGTCCGCGTTAAAAGCCGGAGCAACAACAAATTCCGCCCCTGCCAAAATCGCCGCGCGTGCCGTTTCCGGATCAAGCACCGTGCCGACGCCAATAACGGCAAATTGCTCAGAGGATGGGTCCGCAGCGCTGGAAT
This sequence comes from Paenibacillus protaetiae, assembly GCF_004135365.1. NCBI lineage: Bacteria > Bacillati > Bacillota > Bacilli > Caryophanales > Paenibacillaceae > Paenibacillus > Paenibacillus protaetiae. The sequence goes on from NZ_CP035492.1 coordinate 2,729,340, forward strand.
ATTCCCGAGCAAGCTGCTCGATTGCGCGTAATGCGAATGGTACCGTCATCGTAATTTCGATTATTTTAATGCCGCCTTTAATTGCGCGGCGGGCCATCTCCGCTACTTCTTCCGCCGAGTCGGCGCGCAATACCGCTACTACGCCGGCTTCCGCCACCTGCTGGATCACCTTGTGCTTCTTCATGTTTATTCCCTCCGATAAGTACGTATTCGTTCGATAATGTATGATGTTAGCCGCTTTCATTATAGTCCTTTAAAGCCCTTTCAGCAATGCGGTAAGCACTTTCAAGCATACCGCGGTGCAGCCGTCCGGCCATGCCGGACGGCTGTCATACGGCTGTGCCGGACGGCTGTCATACGGCTGTGCCGGACGGCTGTCATACGGCTGTGCAGCGTAACGCATGCGCAGAGCCGTCTGCTACTATAACCGCTCCTCCGAAGCGGCCGTTTCTCCGGCAGCGGCATGCGCTTTGGCGGCTCTGCCCGACATGAGCCATCCGCCCAGCGCAATAAGCGCAAGCACGGCATAAAACAGGCTTTTCCATAGGCCGCTTTCCGCAAACGAGTGGGAAATCACATGCAGAAAAGGATGCGCGAGCGTATGAACCGCAAGCTTCACGCCAACCCAGCCGACAATGGCAAAAGCCGCCAGCTCAAGCACCGGACGGGCATGCAGCAGCTTGACGAAAAAATTGGCGGCAAAACGCATAATGATCAGCCCGATCAGGCCGCCCAGGAATACGACAATAAACTGCCCGCCGTCCATACCTCCAATGGACGGAATGCCGCTTGCCGGAAGCGCAACGGCAAGCGCAACCGCCGCCAGGATGGAGTCAATCGCAAACGCGATATCCGCCAGCTCCACCTTCAGTACGGTAGTCCAAAATCCCGACTGCCTGCCCTTCTCCTTCGGCAGCGCTCCGGTTTTTTTTCTGCAAAATTTTACAATATTGCTCGCTGAGATGAACAGCAAATAAAGAGCGCCAATCGCCTGCACCTGCCATACGTCTACAAGGAACGAAATGAGAAACAGCGAAGCAAAACGAAATATAAATGCGCCAAACAACCCGTAAAACAGCGCCTTCTTGCGCTTTTGCTCATCCAGATGTTTAACCATAATCGCGAGTACAAGCGCATTGTCGGCAGCCAGCAATCCTTCCAGCAGCACCAGGATTATCAATACCCAGCCATACTCCATCAACAATGAAACGTCCATGCCGTTCCTCCTCATTTTGTGGGAATAGATGCAAAAAAAGACCTTTACCATCGAAGCAAAAAGACCGCTGATGCGGTGCTGTTTTGCGACTATGGTAAAGGTCTCGCCTGCAATGGGTCATTGCCAATAAAACCGGGGAATGTTTATTCCCGTAATGACGGCTTTATTGAGGCAGCTACTCCCCTTTATTATTTTCATTCGTAATACTCGTTTGAGCGGCATTTGGTTTCAATTTGCGCAATAAATATTTTTCCAGCGCCGCGCTGCTAAATCGATTTAACGGTACCGCCGTCTATAAGCAGCGATTGCCCCGTTACATATGTGTTGGCGAAAGAGCCGAGGAAAACGGCCATCGCTGCAAATTCCTCCGGCGTGCCGATTCGTCCCAGCGGAATTTGCGATACCGCAGCCGCTTGCACCTGCTCAACGGGAATGCCAAGCTGGTCGGCACGCGCCCGGTCAAGCTGAACGATTCGATCCGTCCCGATTCGTCCAGGCGAAACGGTGTTGACCAGTATGCCGTCCGGGCCAAGCTCGGTTGCGAGGCTGCGGGTCAGCGCATGAACGCCGGCGCGGAATACGCTGGATAAAATAAGCCCTTCCGTAGGCTGTTTAATCGAAGTGGAAGCAATATTCACAATTCTTCCCCCGTCACTCGCTTCACGAAGATGAGGGAGCGCTTCGCGGATCAGACGCACGACGCTCAGCAGATTAACTTCAAAGCTGCTTTGCCAATCCTCGTCGGCGAACGCCTCGAAACTTCCCGACGGCGGTCCTCCTGCATTCGTAACCAGCACATCAATGCCGCCATGGGCATCGGCAGCTGCGGCAATCGCCGCCTGCACATCAGAAGCGCTGCTGACATCCATTCGCTGGACAAGCGGTCTTATGCCCGTTGCCGCTGTAATATCCGCCTGCGCGACACGAAGCTCTTCTTCATTGCGGCTTGCAATGGTAACGAGAGCGCCTTCCCGCGCATACTGCAGCGCCATTGCACGGCCTAGTCCTTTGCTTGATGCAGCTACAAAAACCGACTTATGCTTCAGATGCAAATCCATATCCCGTCACTCCCGACTTGTCCAAAATGAGAGTTGTCCGTCCGGCGGACAACATGCGGTGCCTGCCTCCATCATAACGCTATTGCAGCCGGAATTGAAGTATATCTGTAAGATCAGCAGCAGCAGGCGCAGAAAAGGAACTGCTTTGGGTTTACCCCCCAAATATTCACGGCTTGTCCATTGATTTATACGGTGACGTCGAGGCGCGGCCGGCCGAACTGGTCCGGCACCCGCTGCCGAGCCGGCAGAACGGCGGAATACCCGGCGCAGCCCATAGAACCGGCCTGCGTATTTTACGAGCAGCGCGGACCGGTTCTATGGACGGGTTAACCTAACGAGCCTGTATCCCGCTTATGAATTAAAAACTCGATAAACGCCCTCACCTGCCTTGATATTTGCTCCTCCCGGCGGGTAAACCAAGCAAATATGGCGCCGGTTCTCATGCTGCGGAAGATCGCGCATAACAAGCTCGCCCGCCGCCGCTTCCCGCAGGACGCTCCGCTTTGGCAAGACGCCAATGCCAATGTTGCATTTGACCGCCTCTTTAATTGTTTCGATAGCGCCCAGCTCCATAAACGACTCCCATTCCAGCCCGAAACTGTCCGCCCATTCGTCGGTCAGCTTGCGTGATGTTGAACCGGCTTCATGCAGCAGGAACGTTTGCGGCTGCAGACTGGCAAGCGTAAGTTCGGCATGCTGCGCCAGCGGATGGGACGGAGACAGGAGCAGCTTATGCTCATCCTCCATCAGATTCTCCATTACAAACCCTTCCAGATCGTCCGCCGGCAGCGAAATGACGGCGGCATCAATTTCATATTTGCGGAGCATGTGCAGCAAATTATCCGCTTTTTTGACAGCGAGCTGAATGCGCGTACGCGGAAACAACCCGCCAAATTCCGCAATATAAGGCGGCAGCAAATAAGTAGCCGGCGTATAGCTTGCTCCCAGCTTCAGCCTGCCTTCGCCGCGGTCCCGTCGGTCCTTGGCCATCGCCCCGGCTTCCTCCATCAGCGACACAATCCTTCTGGCATACGGAAGCAGATCCGCTGCATTGTCGGTCGGGTACAAGCTGCGCGCCAGCTTATGGAACAGCTTGATGCCCAGCTCCTCCTCCAGCTTGCGCAAATGAAAGCTGACCGTCGGCTGCTTCAGCCCCAGCTTCTCCGCCGCATCCTGCAGCGTGCCGCCGCTGCTGCGGGACCCAAATAAAAAAAGCTCCTGCAGGCCGTTATCTGGCTTACAGAAGCAGAATAATTTGTATTATTACAGGTCGTACTAGCTCAACAGCGTGGCCAGGAGATCACAACACCTTTCTAGCCTGGTCAACGATTACAAGGCGGCTGCAGACGCAAGAAGGACGCCATGAGCGCGAGCTCGTTGCTCTCTCGGAGCACAAGGACGTTGAAAAGGGAACGGGAGCGCTGGCCATCCGAACGGAGTACCAGGCCTTTGGGGATGTTTTCTTAGGTCACTCTATCCGGAGTTAGAGAGATCTAAGTAGTAACGAATATAATCGAGACACTACTTCATCAATAGCTGCTTGAGTCATTAATTTATCTAACGATTCAATAATAAAGAAATCATTCGCTATTTCTACCCCTTTTGGTAATTGATCATATGTCACTAGAATTGCAAAATTACCGTTTGGGGGTGTCTTGTTTTCATTTTTGTATTTTTCGATAATTCTATTATATATTACTATTGTTGTATCATCAGTTAATTTAGCGACCATACTTTCCCCATGATTTACCCACCATATTTGAAAAGAGTCCCAAACTTCACGGAATCTCTTTAAACCATCTTCGTTACTTTCAAATACGCCTACCTTCAAGCTCGGGGAACCATCGGGCAGCTTATGGTTTGGCGATGGCAAAATCGGCATTGATACCGGCGCGAAACATGGCCGGCGGCTGACATTATTTGATGTCCACAAGCGGCTTGGCTACTGGTGCTCTACTGGTCCGGGCTTGGCGCATGCAGAAGTGAAGATGACCCGTTATTGAAGACAAAGGCTTGAGGATATCATCCTCAAGCCTTTGTCTTGTCTACATGAACAGCTCTATGGCCAGCCCGTTTACGCACGTCATCCGTACTCTATGGGCCAGGCGCGGCGATCCCTTCCTAGCTCTCGTCCCCGTACCACAGCTTGCGGAAGCTGTCGCTTTCGGCAAGCAGCGTCTCGGACGTGCCTTCGGCTTCGATGCCGCCGTCCTTCAGCACAATAATATGATCGGCGCGCGCCAGCACCGCCTTCCGGTGGGTCACGACCAGGCATGCCGCATCGCCCCGCTCCCGGAACATGCGCTCCCACAGCAGCCGCTCCGTCTCGACGTCCAGCGCGCTCGACAAATCGTCGAACACGTACAGCTCGCTGTCGCGCACGAGCATACGGGAAGCAGCCGTGCGCTGCGCCTGACCGCCGGACAGCTTGACGCCGCGCGGCCCAATCACCGTCTCCAGCCCTTGCTGCAGCCGCTCGATGTCGGCATCCAGCACTGCCGTATGGAGCGCCCGCTCCAGCCGCCCTCCTTGATCATCATGCCCCAGCAAAATATTGTCCTTCAGCGTATCGCTGTACAGCCGAGGCACCTGCGCCGTATAAGCGCTGCGCGGCGGCGTAAAGAAATTGCCCGGATCGGCAACCGGCCTGCCGTTCCAGCGGACCTCCCCCGCATCATGCGGCAGCAGGCCAAGCAGCGTGCGCACAAGCGTTGTTTTGCCGGAGCCGATTGGCCCCGTTACAACGGTAAAGGAGCCTTTGCGCAAGCTTAGGCGGATATCCTCGATCCCCCTGCCCGTATCCGGATAGCGGTACGTTAAACCGTCCGCCTCGAGCAGCTTCAAGGGTTCAAACGGTGTGCCGTTTGCGCTCTCCCCCGCCTTCTTCCCGCGCGGCTCTACACCGTTCGCGTGCTCCTGCCGCTCCGCAGCCTGCCGTTCCCTGCGGTCCAAATAAAGCGGATTCCGCGCCGACAGCACTGTCGCGGGGCTTCCTTGCAGAATGCCGGCCAGACGCCGGAACGAAACCGTCATTTGCTTGAAATGGGTCAGGAACGTGCCGAAATTCGAAATAAACTGCGTCACAAACGTCAAGTAATAAATAAACAGCGAGAAGTCGCCGATCGTAAAGCTTCCGCCGCGCATTTTGTGGCCTGCCAGCAGCAGGATCAGCCCCGTCCCTAAATTGACCGTGTTGGAAAATACAGAGTTCAGCAGCTCGGACATGAGCTTGTCCTTCAGCATCGTTTGGCGGCGGGCGTCGTTCAGCTGCCGGAAGCGCCCGATCACCCGCTCCTCGGCGCCCGCGACTTGAATCGCCTGCACGCTGCCGAACATTTCGCTGATCGCTCCGGTAACTGCCGCCGTCGATTCACGGCTGGCTGCGCGGTATTTTTGCAGGCGGCTTGTCGCCAGCTGCGCCCCGATTACAATGATGACCAGCGGCAGGAACACAAACAGCGTCATCTGCGCGTCGATGCCGATCAGAATTACGCTGGATACGGCGGCAAAGGTTAACATCCCGAACGCATCCACCGACCAGCTGACCGTCTCCTCCGTCTGATCAACATCATCGCGGAAATGGCTGATCGCTTCGCCCGGGCTGCAAGGAATGGCGCGGGCGCCGGGCTCCTTCAGAATATGCTCCAGCAGGTTGCGCCGCACCAGCATGCCCACCCGGAAGCGGAAATGCACATCGGTGACAAAACCGATAAAGATGCTCGCGCAGCGGGCAAGCGCCGCTCCAATAAGCAAAGCGACAAGCGCCCATGTGCCGTATGCCGCAGCTGAGTCCAGCGTAAGCGAATCAAAAAAAGCTTTTGTAATTAACCCGGGGAAGATCGGCATTAAATAAATAACCGTCCAGGCCATGGCGTTGCATGTGTACCAGACCGGCCGCGAGCGGAGCAGCCGCCAAAAATAAGCGTATACGTTCATTACGCAAGCACCTCCTCAAGACCAACGGCCAGCATACGGCTGAACCGCGAGCCGGAATCGGCGGCCAGCTTCCCTCTGGCGCCGTTCTCCACCACTTCGCCCTGCTCGAGAATTATAATCCGGTCCGCCCGTTGTACGGTAGCAAGCCGGTGGGCGATAATGATGCATGTCCGGCCGGCCAGCAGCTTGTCCATCGCCTTCTCCACATGATGCTCGGTCAGCGGATCCAGGCGCGAGGAAGCTTCATCGAGAATGACAAGGCCGGGATCGGTCAAAAAGACACGCGCAAACGCCAACAGCTGCGCTTCCCCGGCAGACAGTCCGCCGCCCCCGGAAGCGAGCCGTGTATCCAGCCCTTCCGGCTGCGAAGCAAGCCAGCCGCTTAAGCCCAGCTCCTCCAGCACCTCCATAATCGCTTCGTCTGCAATGCTCTCATTATAGAACGTCAAATTATCGCGGATCGTGCCCTGCAGAATTTCAATATTTTGCGTCACAAGCGCAACCTTGCTTCTCAGCTCATGCAGCGTACATTCCCGAATGTCAACGCCGCCAAGCAAGATACCGCCCTGCTGCGGGTCGTAAAACCGGAGCAGCAGCCGGGCGATTGTCGTTTTGCCGCTGCCGGTCCGGCCCAGCAGACCTGCCACTTCTCCCGGCTCCAGCCGGATGTCCAGCCGCTCCAGCGTCGGCTTGTCGTCGTAACCAAACGACAGATCGCGGAACTCGACGCTAAGCGCGCCGTCCGGCAGCAAGGCTCCCGGTCCGTCCTCGACCTTGGAACGCATGGCCAGCAGGCTGCGGATGCGAAGCAGGCTGGCGTCGGCCTTCTGTAAATCTTCAATTTGGGTGCGGATTTTTTCAATTGGCTTGCCCATCAGCTCCGTGTAATAAAAAATGAGATATACGGTGCCGATTGAAATGCTGCCTTTATGCCACAAATAAGCGCTGATGACAAAAGCAACCGCATTGCCAAGCGCAAACACCACAATGGTCGTCATCCACATCGCGGCAAAGCCAAAAAAAGCGTTGCGGCGGAGCGGCAGCATCCGCCGCAGCAGCCCGTAAAAACGGTTCATGACAAAGCCGGTCGCCCCGTTGGCGCGGGTATCTTCCGTTCCTTCCAAATGCTCGCCGATAAAGCCGTAAAACTCGGCGTTTGACTGGCGCCATTTGGCCCATGCGGACACCGTAAATTTGCGGATCCATTGAATGACAAATACGGCGAACAGGACAAACAGCAGCATGCCCGCTCCAATCCATACATGCTCGCGGAACAGCAAGACGATAATGCCCGCCAGCAGCAGCAGGTTGCCTGCCAAATTAATGATAAAGCTGGAGAAAAAATTGGCGAGCGCGTTCACATCCCCGTCTACCCGTTCAATAATAGAGCCGGATGTATTGGACTTGTGGAATGTCATGTCGAGCTTCAGGCAATGCTCGGCCAGGTCGCCGCGAAGCCGGTTAGTTGTCAGCCAAGCCAGATTTTCGCTGACATACGTTGCGATAACGGATACGAGCTGCTGCAAAAGCGCAAAGCCGATAAATAACCCTGCGGCATAATAAAGCGGCTCCATCGTTGCGCCGGAGCCGGCGGTATCAATAAAATAGCGGATGATTTGCGGACTGACGAGCTGGAGCAGCGTGGACGCCAATAATAAAGCCGTTAAGGCGATTAATGTTTTTTTCCACGGAAATAAATACTGCTTTAACACTTCGTAATACTGATTCATTTTTTTGGCAGGCTGATCTTGGCTGTTTAACGCGGCCATGATGCTCCTCCTTTACCGGTATAGTGGGGGGCGCGAAGGCTAAGATGGTAAATTACGACAATCATTCGTTTATATCCTCTTTGAAATGGTAAAATAGCTGTAATTATTATGATGAAGCGGAGGGGACAGACATGCAATACGAATATTTGCTTCGGCTTCTGATTGCCGGCATATGCGGGGCCGTTATCGGATATGAACGCAAAAGCCGTAAAAAAGAAGCCGGCATCCGGACGCATTTTATCGTTTCGCTTGGTGCTTCGTTAATGATGATGATTTCGAAATACGGCTTTATGGACCAGCTTGGCTGGGGTGGGCTTTCGCTGGACCCTTCCCGGGTAGCGGCTCAGGTTGTAAGCGGGGTCGGCTTTCTTGGCGCAGGCATGATCTTTATGCAAAAGCAGACGGTTCGCGGGCTGACGACCGCTGCAGGCATATGGGCGACGGCCGGCGTCGGCATGGCAATCGGGGCGGGCATGTATACGGTGGGCATCAGCGCTGCCATCGTTGTGCTTGCGGGGCAGGCGATCCTGCATAAGCCGTTCCGCTGGCTTCGCACCGACAAAAACGAGCAGCTGACGATCCGCCTCGCCAACGATCACGGATCTATTGATGCTATCTTAAACTGGCTGAAAGCCAAAGATGTCGCCATCTTGAGCTTCCATGCCGAAGCCGGGCTGCAGGAGCATTCCGAACTGGCGCTCGAGCTGTTCGTCCGTTTGCCTGCGGCAAGCGACCCCGGCCGGCTGCTCGACATGCTCCAGGAAGTCCCTTGCGTCAAATCGGTGGAAATGCAATAACCTGTCATCATTTCTATGCTAAACTATTAATCGGATAAAAGCGATGCAAGGAGTGCTGTACCTGTTATGAAACTGGTTTCTTGGAATGTGAACGGCCTAAGGGCATGCGTGACCAAAGGCTTTTATGATTATTTTCAGCAGATAGACGCCGATATTTTCTGCTTGCAGGAGACGAAGCTGCAAGCCGGCCAAATCGAGCTCGCAATCGGCCCCGAATACAAGCAGTATTGGAATTATGCCGTCAAAAAAGGCTACTCCGGCACCGCCGTATTTACGCGTATCGAGCCGCTTTCGGTCCGGTACGGGCTGGAGGAGGACTTCGAGGAGGAAGGGCGCACGCTGACGCTGGAGTTCGATGCCTTTTACCTCGTTAACGTCTATACGCCCAACGCGAAACGCGATCTGGCCCGCCTGCCGTACCGGCTGGAGTGGGAAGACCGCTTCCGCGATTATTTGCTGCAGCTGGATGCGCACAAGCCGGTTATCGTATGCGGCGACCTGAACGTCGCCCATGAAGAAATTGATTTGAAAAACGCCAAGTCCAACCGCGGCAATTCCGGCTTTACGGATGAGGAACGCGAAAAAATGACGCGCCTGCTCCAGTCCGGCTTTATCGACTCCTTCCGCCATCTGTACCCCGACCGGACGGATGCCTTCACCTGGTGGTCGTTTATGCCGAAGGTCCGGGAGCGGAACATCGGCTGGCGGATTGATTACTTCCTTATATCCGAACGGCTGGCGCCTGCTCTGGACGATGCCATGATTGATTCCGAAGTAACCGGCAGCGACCATTGTCCGGTATTGCTGACGCTGCACTTATAAATCAGCCCCGCCGGCCCGGACGGTGTCAGCTCGAACGGCACCTGCATTATTACATTTAATTGTCTCAGATTTTGTTTTTACGGGAAAATCAAATGCATAGGTGCAGTTTGTGCAGCATGGTCTGCCATAGGTAAACATGGCTTGCCTCGGGCAAATCGCCTGCCTTAGCCTCCTGTGCAGAACGTTAAAGGGACTTTCTATAAAGTCATTAAACATAACTTTATAGAAAGTCCCTTTTATTAGGACAAGCTGGCGGAATGCAAATCGGGCAAGCGCTGCTGCGCTTTTTTATTGCTGAGAAGCATCGGGCGATTCGCTGAACTGCTCTACCTTCAGCACGTCCAGCATAAACATAAAGATCGGAATACCGATCAAGAGACCCCATATTCCCATGTAATGCTCGGAAATGATCAGAATAAGGAACGTAAAAAACATCGGCAAATTCGTTTTGGACGAATACAGCCTTGGATTCAAGAAATACGTTTCCAGCGCATGAATGGCGAGCACGAGCACAATGACCCAAATAACGGTTGTAAAATCGCCGATCTCATAGCCAATAATGCCGATGGGCACAAAAGATACGACCACTCCGGCTACCGGAATAAGGCTGAGCAGGAATACCATAATCGACAGCGCAAACAAATACGGGAACCCGAGAATCCATAAGCCGGCGATTGTAAGCACCGTATTAAAAAACGCGATAAGCAGCTGCACTTCGATCACTTTGCCGAAGGAAGATACAAATTTGCCGCCGAAGTAGCGGAATTCCCTGTACAGCCAGCCAATCGAGCTGTCGTTAAATTTTTCCGCAAACTGCACGACTTTACGCCGTTCCAGCAAAAAGAAAAAGCTGAGCAGTATAACCATCAAAATAATTTCAAGCCAGCTTCCGACCGTCTTGGCGTACGTAATGGCGCTATCCAAATACGTTTTGTAATCCACCTTGTCAAGCGCGTCGGCCACCGTCTGCGCCACTTTGTCATTTTGCGAGGAGCTTAGAAACCTCGTCACGTTGTTAACGATGTCCACAACCTGATTAATCAGCTTGGGCACATAGTTGGCCAGACCGTATACAAGGCCGAATATAAGCAGCACATATAATATAATGCTGACGATGACGGGCGAAATCGGGATCACTTTCCGGATGCTCTTCGTCAATATTCCTTGCAGCCGGTTCATCACAAACGTGACGACAAACAGCAGCAGCAGCAAATTAAGCAATTGGCGCATGCTGTATAACAACAGGACAACGAGCAGCACAAAAATAACTCTTCGGATTACAGGCTGGGCAAAAAAAGATCGGAGACTATCCACGGACTTCCCTCATTTAATTAAAGTATCATCTATACATACGGACAAACGGCCGCGTTGTTTCAGAAAAAAAGTACGCGCTTCTTTATCATCGCCCAGTTCGTCCAAAGATACAAGCCTTAATCCAAGCATATGCCGCTTATTGCCGCAATAAAACGTTTACATTCAAAAAAAGAGAGCCGCTGCTTCGTTGAATGCATTCCTTGGCCTGGCCCCATGCCTGGCTGCGGACTGCGCTTCAACTGCGCACCGGTTCTCTTCGTAAATCATGTTTCCATTTCCGGACAGGATCAATCAAACAAATCGCCAAAAACGTCAAATACGGATTTTTTCTTTTTTCTCGGGTAGCCATGTTTGCCATCATGTTTGCCGTCGTGCTTGCCATAAGGTTTGCCGTAACCGTGATAACCATCCGATGAATGGCCGTCGCTCCGGTGCGGATCATACCCGCGCCCGATGTCGTAACCGTAAGGCTGGCCCTGCCGCCCGTCATCCCGGCGCTGCCATTCATTGTATTGATCGCGTGCTTCGTGCACATCGCTCATCAGCTTGTCGAGTTCGCCGCGGTCCAGCCACACTCCTTTGCAGATCGGGCACACATCAATCAGAATGCCGTCCTTTTCTACCTCCCGCATCCGCGAGTTTTCACACACGGGACACTGCATCATGATCCCTCCTTCCCCGCCGTTTGGTCTTGATACGCAAGAAGGCTTTGCCACGTTTCAATCCAAAAGACTAATTTGATAAAATAAATTGCGTATCATCAAAAAATGTCATAAACAGCCAAAGGAGCGAAATATGATCATCCGAAAATTAAGGCCGGAGGAACGTCCGCCGATGGACTTGCTGCTGTCGGCTGACCCTTCCTTGGAACTCGTAGAAGCTTATATCCAGCGGGGAGAATGTTTTACAGCCATCATCCAAGACCGGGCCGTCGGGGTTTACGTGCTTCTGCCGACGCGTCCTGCTACGGTTGAACTGGTTAATGTTGCGGTACAGGACAGGATGCAAGGCAAAGGCATCGGGAAACAGCTCGTGTCGCATGCCATCGAAACTGCCAGGCTGAGCGGTTATCATACGATAGAAGTAGGCACGGGCAATTCAAGCATCGGACAGCTGGCGCTTTACCAAAAATGCGGCTTTCGGATCGTAGGGGTAGATGCCGGATATTTTATAAGGCATTATCCGGAGGCGATCCACGAGAACGGCATCCCTTGCCTCGATATGATTCGTTTATCCCAAGATTTGTAGAACCTGCCGTTTCGCGCAGCGGTCGGTTACAACAGTGCAAGTATACGGCACTAAAGGAGCGTCTATGGCATTATTATTATTTGTATTAGCCGGCCTGGCTGAAATTGGCGGCGGTTATTTGATCTGGCTGTGGCTTCGCGAGTCGTATCCGGTTGGCTACGGCATTGCAGGCGCGGTCATCCTTATTTTGTACGGCATTATCCCTACGCTGCAGTCCTTTCCCAGCTTCGGCCGGGTGTACGCCGCATATGGCGGTGTATTCATTGTCCTTGCCGTGTTATGGGGCTGGCTTGTCGACCGCAAGACGCCCGATCTGTACGACTGGATCGGCGCAGCGGTGTGCATCATCGGCGTTGCCATTATAATCGGCGCTCCGCGCCATTAAACAAAAGCAGCCCTCTTCCGGAATGTGCCCGATTGTTTCAACAATCGGGCACGTTTTCATGGATAGAGGACAGCCTTCAAACGGTTATCTCACGAACGGCTGGATTAAGCAGCGTCCGAAGCCGCATTCGGAGCGGCGGCTTCAGACTTTCCGCTATTTTGCAAATTCGCAATCAACTGATCGGTTGGCTGCAAAATAAGCGTATACATAATGGCTGCTTCTTCTTCGTTGCTGAGTGCTGCTTTGGAATGGAAATCAACTGAGCCGTCGGCAGCCGGCTGAATTTCCGGCCCGTAAATGCCAAGCGCTACCATCATCTGTACAGCGGAAACCGCCCAGGCGTCCGTTGTACCGGATAATTTAACGTCATTGAAGATAATGGACGGGTATTGAAGAGCAAATACGCGCTGCAGCATAACGGCCGCTTCCTGTCTTGTAATGACTTGTTCCGGATGGAACTTGCCTTGGCCGTCGCCTTTTACCATTCCTATTGCAAAAGCAAGCTGGATATATGGAGCGGACGGAAGCCCTTTAATATCGGTAAAGGAATATTGCGGCTGCTCGGCGGCGGTTACGCCCGATGTCGCCAGCACATGCTGCACGAAATCGCCGCGTGTCACGCCCGCTTCCGGATGGAACAGCTGCGTACCATCGTTTGGATAATGGCCCAACGATTGCAGCATGTAAATATAAGGAGCATACGGATGGTCTTCCCCGACATCAGCAAAACCGGCCGGGTCATCGCCTTTTTTCTCATAACCAAGCGGATTCAAGTAAGGCTCCTTCATGTAATTCGCCTTCCCGTCCTTATCCAGCTGGAACGCCGTAAACTGCTTCGTTAAATCATCAATAAACAAGTTGTCGTCCACCTGATGCAGCGTGCGCGGCCCCAGATAAGAGTCGCTTATCGTCAGTTCGCCTTGCCCCTCATTAACCGCAGATACGAGTACCTTTGCGCGGATGTCAGCGTAATAGCCGGCAAAACGGTCCAATTCATCAGCGCTTTGCGGCTTATAAGCCGGAAAGTCGGCTTGGGCTGCATACTGCGGGTAAAATGCCGAAATAAACTGCGGATAAAACAAATTGCGCAATGCGCCCTGCTTGTTATACGTCAGGAAGACGCCGACATGCTGTTCCGGAATCAGGAATAAATAAGAGCTGAAGTCTGTCATATCGCCGGCCTTTGTAATAATTTTGGAGCTTGCTCCCGCGCCTGGAATTTGGAACGGCGCTTCAAAGCCGTAAGTCGTATTCGGCAGGAGCGGATGGATCGAAGACCGGTATTGCTCCATCGATTGGACCGTTTGGTCCGCGAGAATGCGGCTTGAACCGGATGCGCCCCCGTTCAGGAATGCGATCATAAACTTGCCGATATCTTCGGCTGTCGACAGCATGCCGCCTTGTGGCAATACCGTCGGATTAAAGTCATAAACCGGAAGCGCCTGGCCGGCCGCCGTATATCCTGTAGCCAGGTTGTCCTTAATATGGCCATCCAGTAGGAAGCTGCTGTTAGCCATTCCAAGCGGCTGGAACACATGCTTTGTCATATACGTTTCAAACGGCTCGCCGCTCACCTTTTGCACGATCAGGCCAAGCAGCAAATATGCAAAGTTGTCATACATATACGAAGTGCCGGGTTCCCGTACGACCGGCGGCATATGGCTTTGTGCATAAGCGTCCATCTCCAGCCGCTTGCCCACATAATTCGGGCCCATATCATCCGCTTGAATGTCACGCACCTCGAAACCCGACGTATGCGTCAGCAAATCTTCGATTGTAACCGGCTGATCAAAAGGGTTGTCCTGCTTATAGCCGGGCAAATACGTTAAATAGTTATCGTCCAGCTTGATCTTCCCCTGCTCAACGAGCTGCATCACGGCTACAGCCGTAAACGTCTTCGACACAGAGGCTACCCGGAACTCGGTGGAAGCCGGATCAACCGGCTTGCCGCTTGTCTGGTCGGCGACGCCGTATCCTTTCTCGGCCAGCACCTGCCCGTCTTTGACAATAACTACGGATGCGCCGACATACAGCGGCTTCACTTCATCTTGGGTGAAAAATTGATCCAGAAATGCGGCTGCGCTGCTTGCGTTTAATTCCACCGGTTTGCCGGCGCCCGTCGTTTCCGGCGAGGCGGCAAAAGCCGATGTGGACAAGGCGGCGGCAGCGACAAGCGATGCGGTAAACGCCTTGGTCCAGGTGGACAGCTTAGGTAAATGCGATAACAAATTCAATTCCATTTCCCTCCCTATTTGATGAATCTATATAACTACTCTAAATTATGGAAAAAGTTTCATAAACTCGTTTTCTTGCTTTCAAAAAATGAGAGCGGATTCATCGGTTTTTTGTTATAGTGGGAGATGTCGACCCTAATTGCGATATAACTTATGAAAAGAAGTGATGATGCAGGTGCAAGGCATACAAGCATTGGTCCGCAACAAAAGCACTTCCGTCCTGAAGCAGTATTTTAACGGAAAAACGATGGACTACAGGCAAATATTTGCGATTATTATTCCGGTTTTTGTTGATTCCGCTTTCATTGTGATCATGTCTTTGCTGAATACGGCGATGATCAGTTCTTCCGGCGTAGCGGCGGTCAGCGCCGTCAGTATGGTCGACTCGATCAATATGTTTATCGTCAATGTGTTTATTGCCGTCGCAACCGGCGGAACCGTCATTGTCGCCCAATATAAAGGAAGCGGCAACATGGAGATGGTGTCCAAGGCGGCTTCCCAGGCCATATCGGCCGTCACTGCCGTATCAATCGTAATTAGTGCAATCGTAATCGGGTTTCACGGCTCCACCCTGCAGCTGCTGTTCGGCAATGCAGAAGCCGATGTGCTGCACAATGCGATGATTTTTTTGATCGGCAGCTGCATATCGTACCCTTTTTTCGCCATTTACCAGGCGGTAACCGGCGTGCTGCGCGGCGTGGCTGAAACGAAGGCGTGCCTGGTGCTTTCGCTTATTTTAAACGTGTCTTATTTTCTATTGAATATTATATTGATCAAGCTGTTTGATATGGGCGTGCTGGGCTTGTCCGTTTCGCTTATTGCAGCACGCATATTGGGGATGGCCGTTGCCGTCGTTTATTTGCTGAAATATAACCATTCCATCCGGATACAACTTAAAGATATGCTTCAGCTGCAAGTTTCGTTATTGAAAAAAATTATGTTTATCGGCCTTCCGTTTGCAGCCGAGCAAATGTTTTTTAACGGGGGCAAGCTGCTGACGCAAACGTTTATCGTCCAGCTTGGAACGCTCGCCATTACGGTCAATGCGATCAGCGGCTCGCTGTCGATGCTGTTTCAAATCGGCGGCAATGCGATCAGCGTTGCGATCGTCACCGTCGTCGGACAATGTATCGGGCGAAAAGATATCGAGGACGCGCGCAAATTTACGAAGTCGCTTCTATGGCTGTCTACCTGGTTTTTTGTCGCAATCACCGTTGTGCTTCTGCTGCTGTTCCCGCTGCTAGTCCGTATGTACGCGCCGCCGGATCAGATCGTCCACTCCATTTTTTCGCTTATCGTAATGATATCTATTGCGCAGCCGTTCCTATGGTCATTAAGCTTTATCATGCCTTCCGCTTTGCGTGCGGCCGGTGATTCCAAGTTCACCTCCATTACTTCGCTGCTAACGATGTGGCTGTTCCGCATTATATTGGGTTATGTGCTGGGCATTACGCTAGGTTACGGCATTTGGGGCGTATGGCTGGCGATGGTGCTGGAATGGGGCGTGCGCGGCGCAGTGTTTGCTTGGCGGTTCAAAGGCGACAAATGGTATCGCCACAAGCTGATCTAAAGGAAGCCGCCCCCGGCTCGAACGAAGCCGGGGCGGCTTTTTTGGCGTAGGGAGGCAGACGGATGAGCTTGCCTCCCTCCTTTATGGCGCCAAGGATGCTTGGCGGAATATAATCTCATTTCCCATGTTCCGTTTCCTTAAATTATCATTGCTGCCGATCGCAGCCCTGCTGTTATTGACCATCACCGCCGCTTGCGGCAACAGCATTCGGTTCATGTTTTACGTACAGAAACATCTGTCTCGTTCAGCAGCCGTTTACGCACAAAACCCTCCGCCTGTCATCAGGCGGAGGGTTTTGTGCGTACATATATGACACCTTGCAGGGAGCTTAACCTTTAACCGAACCGGCAGCGATCCCTTCGACGATACGGTCGCTCAGGAACAGGAACGCAATCAGGATCGGCAGGATGCTGATCATAAGCGTAGCACCGATCGCGCCCCAGTCCGTTGTATACTGGCCGATAAAGTTTTGCACGCCGACTGTCAGCGTTTTGAATTTATCGGAGCTGATAAATGTGTTGACGAAAATAAATTCGTTCCAGTTATAAATCATGTTAATAATACCCGTCGTAGCCAGAACGGAGCTTGTCATCGGCAATACGATCCGGAAAAACATTTGGTTGACCGAGCAGCCGTCCAGTACCGCCGCTTCTTCCACTTCCTTCGGAAGGGCGTAATAGAAGCCGAGCAAAATCATGATCGTAATCGGCATATTAAACGCCACGTACGACAGGATCAGCGACAACGGATGATCGATCAGATGAATTTTATTAAACATGCTGAACAGCGGAATCAGCGTCGAATGAACCGGAATCATCATCGCTACCATGAACAGGCCAAGCACCAGATTGCTGCCTTTCCATTTCATGCGGGTGATGGCATACGTCACCAAGCTGCCAAGCACAACCGTCAGCACCGTTGCCACGATCGTGATCCAGACACTGTTCAAGAAATAAACATCAATATTGCCGGCGCTCCATACTTTCTTATAGTTCTCCCAGTGCGGGTGAGTTGGAAGCGACAGCGGCGGAAGGTTAAACACTTCCTGATTGTTTTTCAGCGAGAAAAACAGCAGCCATACAAGCGGGAATAGTTGAAACACCGCAACGGCGATCAAGATGATATACAGTACGACATAGCCGATTTTGCCGGCCGCTCCTGATCTGGTTTTAACAGATCCGCCCTTAAGCTGTCCTGCAGTTCCGGACATCATGAAGCGTCCCTCCTTATGAGTATTGAATCGTATCTTTAGATGCAGTTAATTTGCGAATGACCCAAGTTGCCACAAGGCAAATGATAAGCAGGAAGAAGCCGATCGCACTGCCGTAGCCGAAGTCGTACGACTTGAAGGCCTGGTGGTACATGTACGATGCCATAACCTCACTGGAGCCGTTAGGGCCGCCGTCAGTCATCACATAAATCAAATCGAAATATTTCAGCGATCCGACCACTGCGAGAACAATCGTCACTTTAATGACTTCCATCGCAAGCGGAAGCTTAATTTTATACGCAATTTGCAGCGATGTAGCGCCGTCGATTTTAGCCGCTTCCTCCAGGGAAGTCGGGATATTTTTCAATGCTGCGTAATAAATCAGAATATAGAAGCCCGCATATTGCCATAAAATCGGGATGAACAGAGCAAACAATACAAGATTAGGCTCTGCCAGCCATGCGGGAGGATTGTCGACCCCAAGGGATTCCAGAATGCTGTTCAAAATGCCGTTTGTCGGATGCAAAATTTTGAGCCACAGCTGCGCGATCGCAACCGACGACAAAAGCATCGGAATCAAATAGATTTTACGGAACAGATTTGCGCCTTTCAGTTTGGCGGACAATACCATTGCAATAACCAGATAAACGATAAGGCTAAGAGCTGAGAACACTGCCAGCAAAAGCGAGTGGCCAGCGCTTGACCAGAACAGATGATCCTTAATCAAAGCGGAGTAATTGTCAAAACCGATAAACTTCATGGAGCCGATGCCGTTCCATTCATTCAAACCGTAATAGCCGGTGAGCACAATCGGAATGTATACAATCGCCAAAATAAGCAGCAATGAAGGCAAAACATAAAGCGCGATAATTTTTTTGTTTGACATGACCTTATCCAAATTAGCCGACTCCTTTCTCTATAACCGAGGGATAAGCTTACCCGGCATGAAGCCGGATAAGCTTATTCTCTCCACATCCTGTCAGTCTCACTTGGAAAGTGCTGCGTCGTGCTCTTCGGAGAACTTCTCAGGTGTAATCGCTTTGCCAAACAACGATTGGATCAAGTTCAAATGTTTCTCAGCCGCGCCAGCTTCCATTTGCACGTCTGCGAACAAGGTAATGCTCGTTGCTTTGTTCATTTCATCAAACAGGTCAAGGTACAGCTGCGGCAGCTGAAGCGTGGACGTATCCACTTTCGTTGCCGGGATAACACCTGCGCCGGTCACTGCTTGTTCTCCCCATTTTTGTACAAAATAATCAACGAATTTCTTCGCTTCGTCTTTCACTTTCGAATTCTCGGAAACGAACAGGCCTACGCCCGGTCCGCCTACCCAGCTGTTAATGTCGCCTTTGCCGCCTTCAACGGTCGGGAATTTGAAGAAACCAACGTTGTTGCGGAAGTCTTGCGGAATATCTTCGTTAGTCGTGAAGTTCGGCAGTTCCCAAGTGCCCATCATGTACATTGCCGCATGGCCGTTCAGGAACTCGGATTTGGCTTCTTCGTTGGACAAGCCGTTAAAGCCTTTCACAAATGCGTTGCTGTCTACAAGCGATTGAATTTCCGTAGCCGCTTTGATGAGGCTTGGATCTTTAAACGATCCGCTGCCGTTGATTGCGTTTGCAAGCGTTTCTTGGCCTGCAAAACGGTCCGCCAGGTACATGTACCAGAGGGAGCCTGTCCAGCGGTCTTTGTTGCCAAGCGTAATTGGCGCAATACCGTTGTCCGAAAGGGTTTTCACAACATTTTTAAATTCATCGTAAGTGGTAGGAACTTGCAAGTTGTATTTCTCGAATATAGCTTTGTTGTAGTAAACCGGCGTGATGTTGAATTCAAGCGGCAAGCCGTACGTTTTGCCGTCGATTGCATACGCTTCCGTTGTACCGTTTACGAATTTGCCGTTCAGGTCGCCGCTCAGCAGGTCGTCCAGCGGAGCGAACAGTTTGCCGTCTACGTATGGCTGCAGAAAACCTGCCGCCCAAGTTACGCCTACGTCTGGAAGCTGATTGGAAGCAGAAAGCACTTTCAATTTATTTTTGTATTGTTCGTTATCAAGCACTTCCTGCTTGATCGTTACATTTGGATGCTCGGTTTGATATTCGTTAATGATTTGGTTAACGATTTTATTTTGCCCTGCGGAAACGCCTTCAGGCCACAAATGCATAAATTTGATCGTTACCTTCTCGCCGGAACCGCTTCCATTTGAGCCGCTATCCGAGGATTGGTTGCCGTTGTTGCTGCTGTTATTTGCATTGTTGCCGCATGCAGCAGCCACAATTGCGAGACATAACGTAAGAAGCACGACTGCCCATTTTTTCTTGAACACGTTTACAACCCCTTTTCTACTGATGATAGATTCACACTTACAAATCTATTGTAGCAATGGGGCGGTAGAGCTGTAAGGTGATATGAATTGGGAATAATACTACTTTTATTGGATGCTCTCTTCCGAGTGCATAATCGTTTTGCGGTATTGGCCAGGGCTTACCCCCTCCATGGAACGGAACACTTTGACGAAATATTTTGCCGTCTGGTAGCCTACTTGCTCCGCAACTTCCCCGATCGAAAGACGGGTTCCGGACAGCAGTTCCTTCGCGCGCTGCACCCGTTTTCTGGTCAAATATTCACTGAACGTCAGGCCGGTCTGCTCCTTGAACAAAACGCTGAGGTAGCTGGCGTTCATATGCAGATGCTCTGCCGTATCACGCATCGTCAGCGGCTTTTGCAAATGCTCGTTTAAATATTGAATCGCCTCCTGGACTTGGGGGCTGTAGCTGTTTTCCTCCTGTACCGAGTCCAGCAGCTTCGGGTCTACCAGTTTCTCCATCCGTTCAATCCGATTTTTGCTTTCTTCCCTTTTCAATGCAAGTTCTACCGCCCGAATCAGTTTAATTTTGTCCAGCGGTTTCAGCAAATATTCAACAACGCCAAATTGCAGCGCCCGCTGCGCATAGTCGAATTCCGGGTGCCCGGATATAATAATTACGACCGGAGGATGGGGCATATGATTGATTTTTTCTACCAGATCCAGCCCTCCTATTTCCGGCATGCGAATGTCGGTAATCAGCAGGCTCGCTTCATGCTGCGACAGCCAGTCCAATGCTTCAATGCCGTTGGAAGCGAGCGCTATCTCATATTGTCCGGCTGACCAGGCCTCCAGCACTTTCCGTACGCCTTCTCTTGTTCTCGGCTCATCATCCACGATCAGAATCGTCTTCATATAGCATCCCCCTCCCATGTTCATTAGGTATTTCAAAAGCAATCGTTGTGCCTTTGCCTTCTTCGCTTTGAATGTCCAGCCCGCCCGTTTCATCGCCGTAATAAAGCTTCAGCCGTTTCTGGATATTGCGGATAGCAACCCCTGTCCCTTTGGACTCCGGATTGGCTTGGCCGCTGTCCATCGCTTCATATAATGCGCGGATTTTTTCGCTCGACATGCCGGGGCCGTTATCCGATATCGAAATCCGGGTATATCCAGGCACTGCGGACGGCTCTGCCCATATTGTCACCGTTCCTTTGCCGATTTGCTGCTCCACACCGTGAAGAATGGCATTCTCAACAATCGGCTGAATTAACAGCTTCGGAATCGGCACGCTGCGGCAGCCTTCCTCGGAATGAATCTCCCACGCCAGCCGGTCCACCATGCGCATATCCATAATGGTCAAATACCGCTCTGCATGCTCGAATTCATCGCCAACGGTAACCCACTCTTCTTCATCTGCGCGCGAAATGACGTAACGGAACAGGCCTGACATTGCAATGACAACCTGCCCCAGCTCTTCTTCCCCTTTATCTTCCAAAGCCCAATAGAAGGCTTCCAGCGTATTAAACAAAAAATGCGGATTAATTTGCGCCTGCAACGCCTTTAATTCCGTCCGGCTTTGCGCCAGCTCTTTTTCATAAACGACATCAATCAGTTCATTTAATGAGTCGACCATTTGATTATACGTATTATTAAGCTCGTTAATTTCCATTGTCGAGGACGTGACCGGAATCGGCTTAATCGTCCCGAGCTTCGCATTGCGCATCGCCTTAATCAAACTTAAGATCGGCCGGGTAATCATCGTCGATAAAATAAACGTTAATAAAATAAACAGTAGGCCGCCGACCAATAACGATACGATCAGCCCCGTCCGCAAGACGGTAATTCCTTCGCTGGCATATTTAACAGGCGTTAAAATAATAATTTTCCAGCCTGTCACTTCCGACGTTTTTTCGATAGCCGTATACCGTTCGCCATCCAGCTTGACCGTTTCATCGCCCTGCTGCAGCATCTTCTCGACGTCCACTTCTTTGGAAAAGTCGGAAGTAATCGTCTGGTTCGCGCCGTCAAACAGCCCCATCATTTCGCTGGACGCTGCATTGGCCTTAACGCTCGCATCCGCAGTAAGCTCGAAATAGTTTTTATCAATTTGAACCATTACATACCCTGCATCGGCAAAAGAGTAGTCCATCAGCCGGATACGCCGGATCGCAATAACGGAGTCTGGAAAAGAAGGGTTCATGCCAAACCAGACCAGCTTGCCGTCGGCTTCGTCCGCTTCCCGAATATACGAAGCCGTCACCCGGTGGTCAAGGCTGACATCCGACAGCGGAAACAGCATCTGGTAATTGGACAAAAACAGCTCAATTGATTTGACCCCCGACATATACGCAAGCTCCTTGCGCACTTCCTCCTGCAGCGACTGCCGTTCATCAAAGCTGATGGTTCCCCCTGTCGCTTCCTTTGCCATCAAATGCTGCACCTTGGCATTGGTTGCAACCCTCGTTGTAAATGTATCAGCCTGCTGCAGCAGCACGTCCAGCTTGCCCGTAGCCTGGAAAGCGGTCTGCTGAATATGTTTTTCCGTATTATTGCGCAGTAAAACCGATATTTGCCCATAGGAGAAAAAACCAACCGCTCCAAGCACGATCAGCATCACAAACATAAATCCGATAAATATTTGATTCCTCAGCGTATTCATTTGCCCAAAGCGGCCCATGGCGACACTCCCTGCCGATATTCCTGAATCCTAGCCTAATATACACAATAATGCTTACAAAAAGAAAGCCTGTACCCGACGAAAGCCACAAAAAAAAAACCGGTCCTCCAATATCAGGAAGTCCGGTTCCTTCTATTCATTGAAGCATTTTGCCCATAATTACCCAAATCCGTTTCCTTTTCCTACCCAAGCATCATTGGAGTAACCTCTTTTCTCCCAATAACCGGTATGCGTTCCTGCAATCAGCTCGATCCGGTTCAACCATTTCACCGATTTGTAGCCGTACATTTGCGGCACGACTAGCCGGACGGGGCCGCCCATATCGCTCGGAATCGGCTTGCCGTCATGCATAACCGCCACCATGACATCATCCATCATCGCCTGCTCCAGCGTTAACGTATCGGTATATACGCCATCGCCGGAATAAAATTTGACCGTCTCGGCACCGTTTTGTACGCCCGCTTCCTTCAGAAGCTCCTTAAGCGGTATGCCTTCCCATGTATTATTATATACCGACCAGCCGGTTACACAATGAAAGTCGCTGACCTGCACCTTCCGCTGCATCGCCACGAACGATTCCCAGTTCCACGTCTGCTTGTTGCTGACTAATCCGTCCAGCACAAACGACCAGTTGTCGTTCGAAAAAGCCGGAATACGCGTCACCGTATAAATCCGGAAATTGCCCTTTGCTCCGCCGCCGCTTGGCGGAACCGATCCCGGCAGCGGCTGTGGCGCAGGGACAAGGCTGTTTCTATCGTTCGCGATCCACTCCTCGGTCGTTCCTCCGCCAATGCCGCTGCCGATCGAGCTGCCCAGCCACTTCAGGAAGGAGGGGCCGACAGTTATCGCAAGTCCGGCGCCGATTGCCCCGCGGATAAACCCCCGGCGCGTATAGAGCGGCTGCGGACCGCCCGGGGCATAATCCCGGTAAGGCGCCTCCCTGTCTGCTGCAGCAGCAGGCTCGGCTTTGACCGTCCGCCGCTGCGGCTGCTCCTTCAGCCATTTTACCCTTGTAACAGAATGGTAAATGATATAGGGCAAGCCGATCCATGTCAGCAGGTCGTGGACGGTTAACGCCGGATTCGACCAGGCCGGGCCAAAGGCGCGGAACTGCCACAGCACAACGCCCGACAGCAGCCAGCCGACCAGCAGAGCCAGCACAACAACCACATTAAAGCGCTGCCATCGTTTGCCGCGCAGCTGCTTCCAATGCTTGCCGGCGAGCAGCAAGTAATAGACGACCGGAATGAGAGAGCCCAGCCCGACCGCAACATGGAGCCACTTGATCCATACGCGTCCTTCGCCAAGCGCCATTCTCCAAAAGCCGCCGGCCAGCACAAGGCCTGTCAGCGCTAGTACGGCGACAATCCAGGCGTTCCAGGCGTGCAGTTTAACGAGCTTTTTGCCATAGCCCTTGCGTAATCGCTTCAGCAGCATGTCATCGTCTCCTGTTCGAGGGCGTCCGGGCAGCAAGCGGATTAAGAACGCGTCAAGATGACCGGCCCCTTCTCGGTAATGGCGATCGTATGTTCAAATTGGGCGGAACGGCTTCCATCAACCGTCCGGGCTGTCCATCCGTCCCTTTCGATCTGAACGGCGGGCCGTCCTTCCGTAATAATCGGTTCAATGGTAATGACCATTCCCGCCTCCAGCCGTTCTCCGTAACCCGGGCTGCCCCGGTGCAATATTTCGGGAGGCTCATGAATAAAGCGGCCGATGCCGTGTCCGGTAAACAAATCAACAACCCGGTAGCCGGCCTGCTGGGCGCAGTTTTGAATGGCAAAGCCGATATCGCCGATCCGTTTGCCCGGTACCGCCTCTGCAATTCCGCGCCTTAAAGCCAGCTTGGCAATCCTCAGAAGCCTGGATGTATCTGCCGTTTGCGTGCCAATCGCATACGTCCACGCGGAATCGGCTTTCCAGCCGCCAACATCGGCCACCATATCAATCGTTACGATATCGCCGTTCATGAGCGGAATCGAATCGGGAAAACCGTGGCAGACCACATCATTAACGGCTGCGCAGGTTGCATAAGGGTAACCTTTATAGCCCTTCTGGGCCGGATAAGCGCCCCGCTCCATCATGAACCGCTCCACAAACCGGTCGATCTCCAGCGTGGTGACGCCCGGCGTTATCCGGCGGGCAATCTCCTTGTGGCAATCGGCAATAATACGCCCCGCTTTGCGAATGCTTTTCAGATCCTCGGCTGTTTTTAAAGGTACGATCATCTGCCATCCCTCCCCTTCAAAATCACCCTATTCCAAAGGATTGGCATTCAGTACATCGTTGCAGCGTCCAGCGCCGCTTTCCGCCCGATTTCACGATTTTGTCACTATTTCCGGGAAGAAAAAAAGTCTTGCATCTGCCTGCACAGGCTGCAAGACTTGCTATATCCAATTTCAACTGACGGAAGAGTTAATTTTATCCATTTCGTGATCGACCAACATCGTCAACTCATCTTCATAGCCGCCTGTAATCCGATACTTCCGGATATACTCGCGAACGAACTTGCGCGAGTCCTTGGGCTGATAAATTCTTGTGAGTTCCTTCAGGCTTTCCTTGACTTCATTCTGGCTATGTTTGGCCATGAAATCTCCTCCCTATACGTTGATTGGTCGTACCAAACAGTGTACGAGACTACGCGCGGAACAAATCCGCATGAACCCCCTTCGGTGCAGGCAACTCCATGGATATTTCTAAATGTTTTTACTTTTCACACTATTATACCATTTGCGAAGGAAGGATGAAAAGGAACAATCGCATCAACTTATTTATTTTTATCGGATGGGCTGGCAGGGGCTGCCTCATCATCCGAAGAAGCCGAATGTTCAGCCGAAGGCGGCGTTTTTGGACCGGATTCGTCGTTTTTGTGCTTGAACATGCGCAAGTATTCGTATACGCCGTATACCGCGACTATGATGCCGAATAGTAGTACTGCGACGGTAACCCAGTTAGGATCCATCCACCCGCCTCCTTTCTCTAAAACCTTATATCGGATAAATACGCCCGTCTTTTAACCGGGTTTCAATGGCGGATTATTACAATTTCATGACGGAACTCATAAAAATGTGAAAATTTTTCCATACCTAAAGATTATAACAATTTAAATATAACGATTTCAACATAAGCAATTTGAAAAAATGATTAATTATGATTTTCACTTTTTTCCAGCTGTTCTTCGATCAATACCCGCCGGAGCACCTTGCCTACCATTGATTTCGGAAGCGTTTCCCGAAATTCATACAAATGCGGCACTTTATAAGCGGCCAGCCTCTCCCTGCACCATTTGTCAAGCTGGATGCGGGATACTTGCCACCCTTCCTTTAACACGATAAACGCTTTGACCGTTTCGCCCCGGTAATCGTCCTTCACGCCGATGACGGAAGCTTCCCGGACAGCCGGGTGCTCATACAGCACTTCCTCTACCTCGCGCGGATAAATGTTAAAGCCGCCGGCGATAATGACATCCTTCATCCGGTCCACAATCGTAAAATAACCGTCTTCATCCGCCTTGGCCAAATCGCCGGTGCGCAGCCAGCCGGCCTGCAGCACCTTCTCCGTCTCGGCCGGGCGCATCCAATACCCTTTCATCACCTGCGGCCCTTGTATAACCAATTCGCCGATTTCGCCGGCAGGCAGCTCTTCACCGGTTTCAAGGCTAACGATTTTGGCGGCGGTATCGGGGAACGGAATGCCGATCGTGCCGTTTTTCCGTTTGCCCCACACCGGATTGCAGTGGGTAACGGGCGAAGCTTCGGTCAGGCCGTAGCCTTCAATCAGCCTGCCGCCCGTCAGCTTCTCGAACTGCTCCTGCACCTCCAGCGGCAGCGACGCGGAGCCGCTGATGCACGCTTTGACCGAAGACATGTCGGCGCTTGACGCGGCCTGGTGATGGAGAAGCGCAATATACATGGTTGGCGCTCCCGGAAAAATCGTCGGACGCTGCCGTTCAATGGTGCGGATCACCGCATCCGCTTCAAACCGCGGCAGCATAATAAGCGAACCGCCCGTATAGACGGACATATTCATCAATACCGTCAGCCCGAACACATGAAACAGCGGCAATGCCGCCAAATATTTTTCCCGTCCTTTTTCCGCCTTGTAAAACCAAGACGACGTCTGCAGCGTGTTGGCCACCAGATTGCGGTGGGTGAGCATGACGCCTTTTGGCGTGCCGGTCGTGCCGCCTGTATATTGCAGCACCGCCAAATCTTCCGCCGGCTTAATCGCAATATCCGGAGCCGCATCGCCTTGCTGCCTGCGAAGCCATTTGGCGTAAGCCAGAACGCCATGCCGCCCGTATGGAATGTCCGCCTTAAAGCCTTCCCGGCGCTGTTTGAGCGGATACAGCAAGCTTTTTGGAAACGGCAGACCATCTTTCAGCGAAGTAACGATCACATGCTTCAGCTGCGGCAGCGGCCCGCTGTCCGGCTGCGCGCTGCGTACCGATGCCAAGCGCCCGTACAGCAAATCCAGCGTAATCATAACCGACGCGCCGCTGTCGGAGAGCTGGTATTCCAGCTCTCTCTCCATATAAAGCGGATTGGTCTGTACCACAACGGCACCAGCCATCAGCGCGCCGAAATATGAAACAACCGCCTGCGGGCAGTTCGGCAGCATAATGGCCACACGGTCGCCCTTGGATACGCCAAGCGACCGCAGGCCGTTGGCCATCCGGACCGCCAGTCCGAGCAGCTCGCGGTATGAAATCGAACGGCCCATAAAATGAACCGCTTCATGCTCGGGATAAGCGGAGGCGGACTGCGTTAACAAGTAAGGAAGGCCTTCATCGGGATAGTCAATCGACGCCGGCGTTTCCGCCGGATAATGGCGCAGCCAGGCGAAAGACAGCCGCCGCCCTCTCTCTTCTTCCGGTGACTGATGCGGATGCGGTTCCATACTGCATCATCTCCTTCCTACACGATGTAACGCTCGCTGCCGATCACGCGGGCGGCAATCGCCCGTTTGCGGGCTACCGTATCGATATAAGGAGCACGGACCAGCTTCTTCAGCACCGACAGCTGCATTTGCAGCCCGTCGCCCTGCTCCAGCGCAGCGGCGGTCAGCTTGGCAAGCGATTCGATCCGCTCCATCCCTTCCTGCACGAGCACCTCCGTCATCAGCTGCGCCAGCTCCGATGCCGCTGCCCCTGTTCCTGCGCGTGCGCGCAGCTTCAAGCTGCGCAGCAAGGCGCTTTCCATCGCGTAAATCTGGATCATCGTATCCGATAACGCGCACAGCACCTCCTGCTCCTGCTCCAGCCGCGTGCCCAGCTTCTGGACGGCCAGACCGCCGATAGCGAGGAAAATCTTTTTCGCCTGGTTAATCCGGTAAGCCTCCAGCTCCAGCGGCTGCTGAAACTCGGGAAGCGGCATCGGCTGCAGCAGCTCCGCCTGCAGCGCCCCGGCTTTCTCCAGCAGCGGCAGCTCGCCTTTCATCGCCTTTTTAAGCAGCGTGCCCGGAATAAGCAGCCGGTTAATTTCATTCGTCCCTTCGAAAATCCGGTTGATGCGGGCATCGCGGTAAATGCGCTCCACCTTGTACTCGCGGATATAACCTGCGCCGCCATGAATCTGCACCCCTTCGTCCGCGACAAAATCAAGCGTCTCCGACGCAAACACCTTTACAATCGAGCATTCCAGCGCATATTCGCCGATGGCGCTGGCCGCTTTGACGCCCGCATCCGGCGTTTCCTCGCCGATATGCTCGGCTGCCAGCAGCCGGTCCATCAGCCCCGCCGTCCGGTACACCATGCTTTCCATCGCGTACGTCCGCAAGTTCATATCCGCCAGCTTGGCGCCGATTAACGGGAACGACGATATTTTCTGGCCAAACTGCTCCCGGGTATTGGCGAAAGCGGCAGCAATCGCAATCGTTTCCTTCGCTGCGCCAAGACAACCTGCTCCAAGCTTAAAGCGCCCGATATTCAAAATATTAAAGGCGATCCGGTGCCCTTTGCCGATTTCGCCAAGCACGTTGGCGACCGGAACCGGCGCATCCTCAAAATATAACGGGCAGGTCGATGAGCCTTTAATGCCCATCTTTTTCTCCTCCGGCCCGACCGTAAAGCCAGGCGTCCCTTTTTCCACAATAAACGCGGTAAACTGGCTGCCGTCCACCTTGGCGTATACGATAAACAAGTCGGCAAAGCCGCCGTTTGTGATGTACAGCTTGGAGCCGTTCAGCACGTAATGCTTGCCGTCCGCCGACAGCTTCGCCGTCGTCCTCGCGCCAAGCGCATCGGATCCGGAAGCCGGCTCGGTCAGGCAATATGCCGCAATTCTCGTACCCGCCGCCAGATCGGGCAAATAGGTGCGTTTCTGCTCCGGCGTGCCGAAAAAAACGATCGGCAGCGTGCCGATGCCGGTATGCGCCCCCATCGACAGCGCAAACGAAGATGCCTTCGACATCGTCTCCGACAGCAGCGTCGTGCTTCCTTTGTCCAGCCCGAGGCCGCCGTATGCTTCCGGAACGTCGCCGCCCAGCAGCCCCAGCTCCCCGGATTTGCGCAGCAGCTCCACCGTCAGCTTGTAATCCAGCGCCTCCAGCTGCTCGTCATGCGGCACTATTTCCCCTTCCAAAAAATCAGCCGCCGCCTGGGCGATCAGCCGCTGCTCGGACGTAAAATCTTCCGGCGTAAACAAATCTTCCGGCAGGCTGTCCTCCACGACAAACCAGCCGCCAAACCGTTCTTTCCGACTCATTGCGCTTCGCCTCCCCATCATTGGCCGGCGCGCAGAAGCTGCGGCAGCATTCCGCGCTTCCAATAGCCTCATGCTTGACGCCTCATGCCTGACGACGCCTGACGCCTGATGCCAGAAGCTTTTTGCCGCAGGCTGCCGCGCGCCTCACGCCGGTTATTGTCCGTACACCTCGTATACGCCGGCCGCTCCCATGCCTCCGCCGATGCACATGGTGACGATGCCGATTCCGCCGCCCCGCCGTCCCAGCTCATGAATAAGCGAGACGGACAGCTTTGCGCCGGTGCAGCCTAACGGATGCCCCAGCGCAATCGCCCCGCCGTTCACATTCACCTTGGCCGGGTCAATGCCAAGCTCTTCAATAACAGGGATACATTGCGCGGCAAACGCTTCGTTCAGCTCAAACAAATCGACATCCACCATCGCAATGCCCGCTTGCTTCAGCACCTTCGGGATCGCCCGGATCGGCCCGACGCCCATAATTTCCGGCTCGACGCCGGCCGTTGCAAATCCGCGGAATACCGCCAGCGGCTTCAGCCCCAGCTCCTTCGCGCGCTTGCGGCTCATAACCGTGACCGCTGCCGCTCCGTCGCTCATCTGCGACGTATTGCCCGCCGTTACCGTTCCTTCCCTGGCAAAAGAAGGCTTCAGCGCCGCAAGCACCTCCGGCGTTGTATCCGGCCGCACGCCTTCGTCCATGCCAAACCAGCTCAGCTTGCGCCATGGTCGCCCCGCTTCGTCCGTACCGGACCGTTCCACTTGAAGCGGAACGATCTCATCCGCGAACCGGCCGGCCGCTATCGCTTCGGCGGCCTTGCGATGGCTTTCCGCCGCAAACGCATCCTGCTGCTCGCGGGTAACGCCATACCTCCGGGCCACCTCCTCGGCGGTGTGTCCCATGCCCATATACACCTCGGGCATCGAATCCACGATGCCCGGATGCGGAGACGGCCGGAAGCCGCTCATCGGCACATGGCTCATGCTTTCAACGCCTCCGGCAATAATGGCATCGGCATCGCCAAGCCGGATCCGGTCGGCGGCATAAGCGATGGCCTGCAGCCCGGAGGCGCAAAAGCGGTTGACGGTAACGGCAGGCGTTGTCACCGGCAAACCCGCATACAGCGAGATGACGCGGGCAATGTTCAGGCCCTGCTCGCCTTCCGGCATCGCGCAGCCTATAATGACATCCTCGACCTGCTCCGGCGCAAGGCCCGGCGCCCGGTCCAGCACCGCGTGCAGAACGGCGCGTCCCAGATCCTCCGCCCGCGTCTCGGCAAAGCTTCCTTTTTTCGCTTTCCCTACCGCCGTTCGGGCGGCGGACACTATGACGGCGTCGCGATCATGCTCGCCAAAACGCAAATAAGACATTGCCATCCCCCTTTAACGTTGAAAGTAGTTGAATGATGCCGGGCCGCGCCGCGAAAGCGGTAAGCTGCCGTCATTGGCAGCGCCAATGGCATTGGCGCTGCCAGCGAGCAAGCCGCCCGCTCGGCGGCTTACCGCAGCAAGCCCCGCCTCAGGCGCACCCCGGCCGCTAATTGCGCAGCGGCTTGCCCGTGGCCAGCATGTGGCTCATCCGCTCCTGCGTCTTGCGCTCGCCGACCAGGCTCAGGAACGCTTCGCGCTCCAGATCGAGCAAATACTGCTCGCTCACCTCAAGCCCCGGCCGCACGTCGCCGCCGGACAATACATGCGCCAGCTTGCCGGCGATCAGCGCATCATGCTTGCTGATTTGCCCGCCGAGGCGCAGCGCCTCCACGCCAAGGCGCAGCACCGCTTTGCCTTCGCTGCCTGCTACGCGGATGCGGCGTTCCTGCCGCGGCTGGTAGCCGCCAGCATCAAGCTCCAGAACCGCCCGCTTGGCGGCGGCGATCCGGCCGTCCTGCCGGATAATCGCCTTATCCTCCGGCCGCAGCAGACCAAGCCGCTTCGCATCGTAGCCGCTGGTTGACGTCTTGGCGAGCGCAATCGTCTCGAACAGCGCGTTCAGCTCCGTCTGCAGCTCACCTAATCCTTTGCCTTCGGCCCGCTCCGAAGCCAGCCGCGCGGCCCCTTTGCTGCCTCCGCCTCCGGGAATAAGGCCAACGCCGGTTTCTACCAGGCCAAAATACGTCTCCGGCGCCAGCACAATCCGGTCGGCCGGCAGGCATACCTCCACGCCGCCGCCCAGCGTCATCCGATGCGGCGCCGCTACGACCGGCCGGTCCAGCCGGCCAAGCAGGCTCATGCTGTTCTGGAACAGGCGGATAATATCCTCCACCTCATCCCATTCGCCCGCCTGCGCCTCCATCAGCAGCAGCACCAGGTTCGCTCCCACGCAGAAGTTCCGGCCTTCGTTGGCCATAACAAGCCCGCGCCAGTTCCGGCTCACTTCCTCCGCAGCCTTGCGGATGCCCAGCAAAATATCGCTGCCAATCGCGTTATTCGGCGAGTGAAACTCCAGGCAGGCGACCTCGTCTCCAAGGTCAATCAGGCTCGCTCCCCCGATGTAAACACCGTCCGCCCCGCTTCCTTCAAAGCGGCGAGCGGCAGCTCATCCTCCTTCTGCGCCTCTTCGGCATAACTGCCTGCGTGGACGTAAAACCGCCTCCCGCCTTCCTGCCGGTAAAACGAGCGGTGGCCGGCCGCTACAAAATCCGCCACCCATTCCGGGATCGTCTCCCCTTCCTGCCTCATCCGGGCGACCGACTGCTCCAGGCCAATCGCATCCCACAGCTCAAACGGCCCCAGCTCCCAGCCGAATCCCCATTTCATGGCGCGGTCGATGTCCGTGATTGAATCGGCAATATGCCCAAGCTGGCGGGCGGAATAGAGCAGCGTTCCTTTAATCGTCTCCCACGCAAACGCCGCCTGCGGCGATGCCGGATCGGCGCCCAGCAGCGCGCGAACCTTGGCTCCCGCTCCTTTGGCCGCTTTGGCCGCATCAATAAGCGGCGATGAAACAGTTCGGCGCGGACGGTATTCGAACGTGTCCCAGTCCAGCGCTTCAATGTCGCTGCGTCCTCCCGGTTTTTTCGTTTTACGGTAAAAGCCCGCCCCCGTCTTCTCGCCGAGCCGGCCATCCGCCGCCAGACGCTCCAGCACGGCCGGCCGGGCAAACATCGCTTTTTCGTCGGGATCGGTAACATTTGCCCGCACGTTATCAAGCACATGCAGCAGCGTATCGAGCCCGATCAAGTCCAGCATGCGAAACGTCGCCGACTTCGGCCTGCCCATCGCCGGTCCCGTCAACGCATCCGCCTCCTCGACCGACAGCCCAAACCGTTCGATCTGGCGCAGCGTATCCGCCATGCCGTATGTGCCAATCCGGTTCGCGATAAAGTTAGGCGTATCCTTGGCGATGACAACGCCTTTACCAAGCTGCTTTTCGCATATGCCGCATAAGCGCTCCACCACCGCAGGGTCCGTCCCTTCGGCCGGAACAATCTCCACCAGCTTCATGTAACGGGGCGGATTAAAGAAGTGGGTCGCTGCAAAATGCCGCTTGAACTGCTCGCTCCGCCCTTCGCACATCGACGCCAGCGAAAGACCGGACGTATTGGTGGTGACAAGCGCTCCCGGCTTGCGTGCGGCTTCCGCCAGCGCAAGCACGTTTCGCTTAATATCCAGCCGTTCCACGACCGCTTCCACAATCCAGTCCGCTTCGCCCAGCAGCTGCAAATCATCCTCCAGATTGCCTGCCCGGATGCGCCCGGCAAAAGCCGGGTCATACAGCGGAGCCGGCTCTGTTTTTGCCATTTTGGCAATCGCACCGGAAGCAAGGCGGCTGCGCACGGCCGGGTGCTGCAGCGTCAGCCCTTTCCGTTCCTCCTCCGCCGTCAGCGCAGCAGGAACAACGTCCAGCAGCAGCACTTCGATACCTGCGTTAGCCAAATGCGCGGCAATTCCCGATCCCATAATGCCTGAGCCGATAACGGCAGCCCGCCGAACCGGCTTAAAACCAGCTGATGCCGGCATTGTGGATTCCCCCTTCCCCAGCTTCGCAGCTGGCCGGTTTCATTTACTTCCGCTATAATGCGCTCTGACCACGGTGCTTGTGATGCGATGATCACACGCCGGGTGGCGCGCGACAGCTTTTATGCGCCTGCCTTGCGGCCGAATTCGCCGAATATGCTTGCCGCAAGCAGCTCCGCGACATCGCGGGCGCTTGCTGTGCCTTGCTCATCCAGCGTCTTTAACCCGTCCTCCATCATCGTCAGGCAATACGGGCAAGCCGAGCTGACCACCGTCGGTTTTACATCCAGCGCTTGCGCCGTCCGGGCGTAATTGATGCGGGTACCGCTTTTTTCCTCCATCCACATCATGCCGCCGCCTGCGCCGCAGCACATGCCGTTTGAACGGCTGCGCGCCATCTCCGCCAGCTTAAGGCCCGGTATCGCCTGCAAAATAGCTCTTGGCGCATCGTATACGCCGTTATAGCGGCCCAAGTAGCAGGAGTCGTGATAGGTGACGCGCTCGCGCAGCGGGTATCGCGGCTTCAGCTTCCCTTCCTCCAGCAGGCGGGCTAGCAGCTCTGTGTGATGCTCCACCTGGACCGATTCGGGCAGCCCAAAGTCCGGATACTCCTTTTTGAACACGTTGTACGTATGCGGACAGATCGTCACTATCCGCTTGACGCCGTACTTGTGAATGGCGCGGATATTGTCGCGGGCCAGCTCCTGGAACAGCAGCTCATTGCCGATTCTGCGCGGGGTATCTCCCGAGTTCCGCTCTTCGCTGCCAAGCGTGCCGAACACGATGCCCGCCCGGTGAAGCAGCCGCACCACATCGTACAGCACCTTCCGGCTTCTCGCATCGTAAGCGCCCATCGTTCCGGCCCATAGCAGCACTTCGGGAAGCGTTCCCTGCCTTTTCAAGTCCTGCATGAGCGGCACCCGAATGCCGGTACGCTGCTCGCAGTCTTCGATCCAGCCGGATCTTTCGCTGCGGGGCAAGCCCCACGGGTTGCCCTGCCTTTCGATATTTTGCAAGGCGCGCTGCCCTTCGGAAGGCATCCGCCCTTCCGTCAGCACCAAATAACGCCGCATGTCGATAATTTTGTCGACATGCTCGTTGCCGACCGGGCACTGGTCTTCGCAATTGCGGCACGATGTGCATGCCCAAAGCTCTTCTTCCGTAATGATCTGCCCGATCAGCTCCAGCTCGGCTGCCTGCGCATCGGAATGTACGGCCCATCTGTCCGCCTGTTCGGCCATCGTCCATGCAATGGACGTTGCCGCACCGGCAGCGCCACGGCTGGAGCTGCCTTCCGCCGAAGCCGCCCAGCCGGCGCTCGCGCCCGCCATCATATGGGCGCCGGCAGGCTCGCTGCGGTTCCATAGAGAAGCCGGCAGCCACGGCGAACGGGATGTGACGGCAGCGCCTTTCTCCTGCAAATGATCGCGCAGCTTGACGATCAGGTGCATCGGGGACAGCAGCTTGCCGGTCCCCGATGCCGGGCAGACGTTCGTGCAGCGCCCGCACTCGACGCAGGCATATAGATCAAGCAGCTGTTTTTGCGTAAACTGCTCCACCTTTCCGACCCCAAACGTCTCGGCATCCTCATCCTCCAAATCCAGCGGCGCCAGCTTGCCGTACGGCTCGCTCCGGCGGAACCACAAATTGACCGGCGCCGTAAGCAGGTGAAAATGCTTCGATTGCGGCACATAAACCAGGAAGGACAACAGCACCAGCAAATGCAGCCACCAGCTGATTTCATAGCCGGCCGAAGCTGCGGAGCTGTGCGCGCCGAACCCGATCGCCTCCAGCCCTTTCGCCAGCGGAGCGGATACAGGGGCATACCGCTGCGTAACCGGCACCTCCGCGCCGGCCAGCCGCTCGAACGCCATCGTAAGCAGCACCGTAACCATAAGCGCCGATAGAAACCAGACGACAAGCGAAGGCTTCCACCCTCTCTTCAGCCGTTCCAGCCTTTCGCCGTAACGCCGGTAGGCCGCGTACAGCACCGCAACGAATACCAAAGAGGCCACAAGTTCCTGCGACCAGACAAATCCATTGTAATAAGGGTAAGCGATACGGCTTCCCGCAACATGCTTCCAGATCAGATCAAGCGCACCGAACTGAAGAACAATAAAGCCGTAAAAAAAGACGAGGTGCATAAGCCCGCTCCGAATATCGCGCAGCAGCTTCCGGTGCCCCAGCATTTGCGCCGGCAGGCTGTGATCACGCCGCCGTTCATGCCTTCGCGCCGGGCGCTTCAGCGACCAGTCGGAAGGCTGCCCCAGCCGGATGTATCCGGCCCTCCGCAGCACAGCGGCCGCAAAGAAACCCGCCCCGGCGCCAACAGCCGCAATAGCGAGTATCCATCTGACGGCGGCAGCTGCCCCGCCTCCGCTGGCAGCGCCCGCTGCCGCCGCCCACAGCTCAAGTCCCGTTAACCCAGGCAGCATATGCTCTCATCCTCTCTGCCAAACGATCCTGTAAATCCTAAACAGCAAACGGGATAAGCCACCCGGTCCTATAAGCCCGCTCTTGACCATCCCATGCCTTAGCCCGCTTTTTTATCCTCGTGCCGGCTGATCCGCCGTTCCGCCCTGCCCTCCCTTCCTTTCCCGCCAGCCCTCCGGCCGGGACAAGCATAAAGCGCTTACATTATGATTCTGCCTCTCAAATATATGAACACGGCGTCCCATTCATACCGCCTGCCCCTGCCTGCCTTATCGCCATGATGCCGCCTCTCCTATTCCGGCCGGCTTGGTCTAATCGGAAATCCGGCATCATAAGGTAACACTGGCGGAAGCGCTCACCGGGCGGGCAGAAATTATAATCAGGTCGGTTCAACGCCACTAAAACGAGGTGATTGAATGCTGAAAACAGCTGTACTGCTGAAGCAAACTTTTGATACGGAAGAAAAGATCGTGTTCAGCAATGGAACCATTGCCGAAGAGAACGCCAAGTTTGTCATCAACCCTTATGATGAATACGCGCTTGAGGAAGCTTTGCGCCTGAAGGAAATCCATGGCGGAGAGGTTATTGCCGTTACGTACGGCCCGGAACGGGCGGAAGAAGCGCTGCGCACCGCTCTGGCGCTTGGCGCCGATGAAGCGGTGCTGATCGAGCAGGACGGACAGCCGGAGGACAGCTCCTTGATTGCCGCGCTTCTTGCGGCAACGCTCCAGCCGATGTCTCCCGATCTGGTGCTGGCAGGCTTATTTGCCGTGGACAGCGGCTCCGGCAGCGTTGCCCTGCAAGCAGCGGAGCGGCTGGGGCTGCCCCATGCATCTTCGGCAGTGAAGATCGAGGTTGTGCCTGCGGACGATCCGCGGCTGCATGAGAAGGCGCTTCATCCCGAAGCCGATGAATTGACCGGAGCGCCAAACGCCTCCCTTGTCTATTCCGAACGATACGCCCTTATTGAGCGGGATGTGGAAGGCGATTCGCAGCATGTTGCGGTTCCCCTTCCGGTTCTCATAACCGCCCAGCAAGGGCTGAACGAACCGCGGTACCCGTCTCTGCCCGGCATTATGAAAGCCAAACGCAAGCCGTTAAAACGCGTCTCCGCTGAAAGTATCGCCCAGGCCGCATCCGTATCGCTTGCGGCAGCACGGACCGAGCGGACAGAGCTGCTTCCGCCGGCGCCAAGAGCAGCGGGAAGAAAGCTCTCCGGCAGCGCGGCCGAACAGGCGCACGAGCTGGCGGGACTGCTCGCACAAGCGGGCGTTGTCAAGGCGGAGCCTTAACCGGACGGAAAGGAGGAAACTCGATGACGAAAAAAATACTCGTATACGCCGAATGCCGCGACGGCAGACTGCGCCGCGTGGCATTCGAAGCGCTTGCCGCCGCCCGGCTGCTTGCCGGTGAAGACGGCGAGGTGCATGCTGTCCTGGCCGGCGCCGGCCCCGCAGAAGCGGAAGCGCTTGCCGCCCGCGGAGCGGATGTTGTTCATGCGGCGGATGATCCCGCGCTTGCCGTCTACACGCCGGAAGTATACGCCGCTGCGCTAAGCGCAGCCTTCTGCTCGCTCAAGCCGCAGGCGCTGCTGCTTGGCCACACGGCTGCCGGGCGCGAGCTGGCGCCGCGCCTCGCAGCGGCTTTCGGAGCGGGGCATATTGCGGATGTCACCGCGGTTCAGGCTGCCCATGACGGCGGCGAAGCTGTATTTACGAGGCCGCTGTACGCAGGCAAAGCATATGAGCGGCGCCGGTTCGCTCCGGGTGTACCTTGGGTCGTTACGATACGGCCCAACAATATGCCGCCGGCGTCTCCTTCGGAGAAGCAAGGCACCGTACAGGCGCTTGCTTTTGAAGTGCCGCCGCTGTACACCTCTGTGCGCAGTATCGTCCGCCGCACAAGCGGGCAAATCGACCTCGCCGAAGCCGATATTGTCGTCTCCGGCGGGCGGGGCGTCCGCAGCGCAGCCGGCTTCGAGCCGCTGCAGCAGCTTGCGGAGGCGCTGGGCGGAGCGGTTGGCGCTTCCCGAGCGGCATGCGACGCAGGCTACTGCGATTATGCGCTGCAAATCGGGCAGACCGGCAAAACTGTCACGCCCCAGCTGTATATCGCCTGCGGGATAAGCGGAGCTATCCAGCATCTCGCCGGCATGAGCGGCTCGCGCACCATCGTAGCCATTAATAAAGATCCCGATGCGCCTATTTTTGGCGTCGCCGATTATGGCATTGTTGGTGATTTGTTCGAAGTGGTGCCGCTGCTTACTTCCGAATTCCGGAAGCAGCGCCCCTCCTCTGCCGGCTGACCGGCAGCAAGCGCCTTGGCCAAAGCTGCAGCATTTGCGGCTCAGCCGGGCGCTTTTTCACGATCCGACTGCTGCGGGGCTGCCCGCTTTCCTTTCTGCCCGGCTGAGCCGGCTGTATAACCGCCCGGCGCTTGGCGATTATTTTTATCGCTTGGACGGTTGACAACGTCATTTAAATTGCATACAATTAAATTATACGCGATACAGTTCGCGGCTTAAGGAATCCTAATTACCAGTACAGGAGGGTGAAACGATGGGTGTTTATGAGATGGAAGTGGATACGATTCGAGGCGGCAAGCAAAGCTTGTCCCAATATAAAGGCCAGGTGATGCTGATCGTCAATACAGCGACCAAATGCGGTTTGGCTCCGCAGTTTAAAGGACTGCAGAAGCTGCATGAGGACTACGCGGAGCAGGGCCTAGCCGTTCTCGGGTTCCCCAGCAGCCAGTTTATGAATCAGGAGCTGGGCGACAATGATGCGATCGCCGAAGCTTGTGAATTGAACCACGGCGTAACATTCCCGCTTTTTGCCAAAATTGATGTGAATGGCCCGACCGCACATCCGTTGTACCAATATTTAAAAAATGAAGCCCGCGGCGCATTTGGCACAAAGCCGATCAAATGGAATTTTACCAAGTTTCTGATCGACCGCAGCGGCAAAGTCATTAAGCGGTACGCTCCTACGGATGCACCGGAAAAAATCGAAGCCGATATCCGCAAGCTGCTGTAAGCCGGCAGCCTGCTTCAGCATAAAAAATACCCGCATGCCTTGCCGGAAGCATCAGGCTTCCAGCGCGGCATGCGGGTATTTGCGCTGATCAGGCAAAATCGGGGACAATCTCGCGAATGCACTCGGGAGACTCGTACCCTTCTTCGCCTACGGCGTTTGTTACCGGGTAAGCCCGCAGCTGGTGTGATTCCAGCGGCTCCAAATGTTTGCGCAGCGAGCGGATGTCGTTAATGCGCGGGTTAAGCCAGTCCTCTGCCCCTTCTTCATCGAGCACGACAGGCATGCGCGGCATCCACTG
Source organism: Paenibacillus protaetiae (assembly GCF_004135365.1). NCBI lineage: Bacteria > Bacillati > Bacillota > Bacilli > Caryophanales > Paenibacillaceae > Paenibacillus > Paenibacillus protaetiae. The sequence continues at coordinate 2,768,299 of NZ_CP035492.1, forward strand.
GGATAAAGCGCCCGACGTTGGCGCCGTAATAAACGTGAAGGCCCGCACTTCCTGGCCGCTGCTGTTTTTCCACACATCATAGAAGCCCGGCACTCCGAACAAAGGCTGTCCCGGCGCCACAACATGCATCGCGCGCGGCGCTTTCTCCTGACCGGCTTTCTTCCAGCCGAAATACCCGCTGCAAGGCACGATGCACCGCTGCTTGCGCAGCATGCGGTCAAAATAAGGCTTGTGCTGGAAAGTTTCCACATCTGCGTTAACCGAATCTTTTGCCCAAAACGGGAACAGCCCCCAGCGCGCCTCATTCATCGTCCGAATGCCAAACCGGTCATTCATAATAATGGACACGTTCTGGGTCGGCGACACATTAAAGCGGCTTGCTTGTCCGTACACGATTTTTTGCACTTGAAAAGCGTCCACGATATCCGCCAGTTCCGCCGATATCGAATATTTATCAATCACGGGCTGTGCCTCCTCCATCTGTCCGAGCTGTACGCAGCTGCGCCGCGTAAAGTGTTGCTCTGTATCCAGTATTTGCATAACAGGAGGCCGGCTATGCGCCCATGCCCAAAAAAACAACCCCTTTCCCGGATTATCCTCGGAAAGGGGTTCTGTCAAAGCCAAGCGGAGCCGGGCTTCTGCAAGCTGTTACATCGTAAACCGTTTGCGGTACTTTAACGGCGGCATTCCGGTCTGGGCGGCAAACAGCCGCGAAAAATGCGGCGTCTGCCGGAAGCCGGTTTCCTCCGCGATTTGCGCGATCGGCCACTCCGTCTTAATGAGCAGCAGCTTCGCCTGATCCAGCCGGTAGAACAGCAAATATTGCTGCGGCGTGCAGTCAAACACCTCGCTCATGCAGCGCGTTATGTAGTTGATATGCAGCTGCAGCGCTTCGCTTAGCATCGTATTCGATACGGGGGTCTTATAATTCATTTGCAAATAAGCCGCAGCCCGCTCCGCAACGGATACGGCGGATCGCGCCGCTTCATTGCGCCAGCCGTCGTCCAGCATTTGCATCAGCCGCAAAAACATTTGCTGGCGGTCCCAGAATGCGCCGTGCGACGAGCTTTGCGCCGCTTCATGCAATTTGGTGAACAGCTGCTTCGCTTCGTCCAAATAAGCCAGATTCATCCGCTTGGGCAGCCGAATCGCATACGTATAATAGTCGCCGCGCAGCGTACCGCTTTGGCTTCCTTCCGTCTCTTCCCATTCGCCCATCGTCTGAAAATGCAGCCAATCGAATACGGTTTTGTCCTCGCATGGGCGGACCGAGTAATGCCAGGCATCCGGCCGCAAAATAAGCATATCTCCCGCCGAAAGCGACCATTCCCGGCCGTTCTCTCCAATATGGAGCGCTCCTTCATTGACGAAAAGCATGTCAAATACGCCAAGCTGATTGCGGTTCGGATGCTCTTGCCCGGGCGAATATTCGACACGGTTGGATTCAATAAAAAACGGCAGCGGCGGCGAACGAAAAGTAAGTAATAATTCCTCCGGCAACCTCATCTCTCCCTGTATGCGCAGTTGTCTCTATGCAGCAGTTCGCTGGCCATCAACCTTTATTTTTACAGCATGCAGCCCGATTTGTCCATGCGGAAAACGCCGAGCATAAACAAAAAATCTCCTGCCCCGCCGCGAAACGGAAACAAGAGATTGAGGGATAGGGAGCAGGCTTACATCTCCATGGCATGAACGCCCTGGAACAGCGTAGCCATATATAAGCTGCCGCCTGTCATATCGACGTCCGTCACCGGCAGCCCTGTCTTAACAGGCAGGAGCGCGAGCTGATTGCGGATATTCGCAAGGCGGAACAAGCCGCGGTCCGTGCAGGCAAATACGGTTCGCCCAAGCGTGCAGACGTTAAACACAAACATTTTGCCGAAGCTGATCCGGTCGAAGCGCCCTCTCGTGTCGCCGACCAGCAGCTCTCCCTGATCCGTGGCCGCCACGATCCGCCCGCGGTAGACGGACAAGCCGGTTACCGCCCGGCCCAGCTCGAAATGCGCCCAATCATCCATATAACGGTCATACATGGATATGCCGCTTGTATGACCGGCAACGATATATTGCGGAAGGTTGATGAAATTGTATACCTTCCTGTCGGGCATCGCGATTTGCTCCCATTTGCTGCCGACTCTGCACCATAAGCCGTATTCGGTAGCCGCATAACCGGCTTTGCCCAGCTCCAAATATTGATAACACGGTACGGCAAGGCCGTCTTGCGACCATTCGCCGCCGCTGTATGTGTATAAGCCGCTGCTCGTACATGCCGTCAGTATGCCGGAATAAAGCTGCAGCTTATTAACTGTCGTTTGATCGTCCAGACCGGCATCCAGCTTCGACCATACGCCTCCGGCATCAATGCCGTATACGCCATGGCCTATCGATGCCGCATATATGTTCTCTACATCCGCTTTTATGGATGAAAACGGAAACAGCATCCAATTCCAAGGCTTGCTTTCATTCCCGGTGCCGAATCCCGGCTCAAAAGAATTGGATGAAAGGTGAAACGGTCCGTCTGACATCGTCCCCTTCACTCCTTTGCTTGCTCATCCGAGCTATATTGATAATGATTATCACTACCATTGATATTATAGCGGTTTAGCCAGCCTGTCAACTTTTCAGATCAGAATAGGACTTTTTTCTTGTTGTAATCCCGGCCGGGAAGCGCATCCTCGTCTTCTATATCAAGGATATGTACGCAGCATGCAGATCATGACGCATCACGTAAGCTATACAAGCCAGCTGCCCGCGCAGATGCTTCGCAGCGGCGGCGGGCTTGATCAGAACGGGCTGTTGAGCGTAAAGCGGATAATGACCCGGCCGCCGTCGAACTTGACGTTTTTGACGCTGACCAGATCCGTGCCCGGCACATCCACCGGTATAACCCGTGTGCCGGCAAGCCGTGCCGGCAGATGAATGCCGCGGATGGAGACCGTTTCCGGCTCCATTACCAAATTCGGCTCCTGCCACGACAGCCGGTATACCGCCACAGCCCCCGCCTTCACTCGCTTTTTGTAGGTTACGTTTGCATAGGCGGTCAGATGGTCCCCGTCCAGCTCAAACCTGGCTCCGTCCAGCACGAGATCCCGATTCGGGAAGGCGCCTCTGCCGAGGCTTTCTTTCGCCAGATTGTTAATATCCGCTTCCGTCAGCACCATCTCCGGGTTTAAATGCTTGATCATGTCCCGGACTTTGCCTTTCACATCAATAGGCGTATACGATAAGTCCAAAACCTCGCGCGGCGCGATATAGCTTTTCAGCCACCAAGCCGCCCCTCCTGCCAGTACAATCAAGGCGAGCAATAAAGCGGCAAGCCGCTTCATCCATTTTTTCATTACGGTTCCTCCTTCTGCTCCAGCTGTCGGCTTCTCTGTGTAATAACGATACCGTCCTTATATCACAAAAACAAACGGTAAAGTGCTATAATGGCATAAACCTGTATTGCACGTTTGCATTACGCGATAGAAGAAGCCTGGGAGATGAATCGGTATGGAATCACACACATCCGCTGGCCGTCCGGAAGCGGCCGTTCGGGTAGGACTCGAAGATATTGTACACGCCCAAATGCACTTGAAAGAAATCATTAACCGCACGCCGCTTCAGCATAACCGCGTCTTGTCGGAGCGTTATGGCTGCAACGTGCTGGTAAAGCGCGAAGATTTGCAAATTGTCCGCTCCTTCAAAATACGCGGAGCGTACCACTCCATCCGCTCGCTCCAGCCGGAAGTGCTGGAGAAAGGCGTCATTTGCGCCAGCGCGGGCAATCATGCGCAGGGCGTCGCTTATTCCTGCCATACGCTGGGCATCCTCGGCAAAATTTATATGCCCAGCACAACGCCGCGCCAAAAGGTGAGCCAGGTTGCTTTTTTTGGCGGGGATAACGTGGAAATCGTCCTGACCGGCGATACGTTCGACGATGCTTACGCTGAAGCGGTAGCCGAAAGCGAACGCAGCGGCATGGCTTTTATTCACCCGTTTGACGATTTGAAAATTATTGCCGGCAACGGCACGATCGGCCAAGAGATTATGCAGGAGGCCGAGCAGACGCCGGATTACGTTTTTGTCACGGTCGGGGGCGGCGGTTTGGCGGCCGGCGTAGCCGCTTATATAAAAGCGGTATCTCCCGCGACCCGAGTAATCGGGGTCGAGCCGGAAGGCGCCGCTTCCTTGAAGGCGTCGCTGAGCGCTAACGAGGTCGTTACGCTGGAGCAGATCGAGAAGTTCGTAGACGGCGCAGCCGTCAAACGCGTCGGCGACAAAACGTTTGCGCTTTGCCGCGAGCTGCTGGACGACGTTGTGGCTATTCCGGAAGGGAAAGCGTGCACGACCATCATTAATTTATACAATGAAAATGCGATTGTGGCGGAGCCTGCGGGCGCTTTGCCGATTGCGGCGCTTGATGCGTACAAGGAGCAGATTAAAGGAAAAACGGTCGTCTGCCTCATTAGCGGCGGGAACAACGATTTTGACCGGATGCAGGAAATTAAAGAGCGGTCGCTTATATACGAAGGGCTGAAGCATTATTTTATGGTCAATTTCCCGCAGCGCGCGGGAGCGCTTAGGGAGTTTCTGGACGATGTGCTTGGCCCGACCGACGATATTACGCGGTTTGAATATACAAAAAAACATAACAAGGACAACGGTCCCGCGCTCGTTGGCATCGAGCTGAAGCAGCGCGGCGATTACGAGCCGCTGCTGGAGCGGATGCGCAAAAAGGGCATTCAGTTCCACGAGCTGAATAAAGACCCTGTCTTATTTAATCTGCTGATCTGAAGCAGAAAGAGCGGCGGCAGCTGGCCGGAAGCCTGAAACGGCTGGGAGTCGACGTGGAGTCGCCATGTGGAGTGGACATACTCAACAACTGCAAATATGCAGTTGATTTTAAGGAAATTGTAGTTTTTGATCGAATCAAATGTAAAAATGCAGTTCTATTCAGCAAAAATCCCTTATTTGAAGGGTTTTGAGCGAAAAGAACTGCATTTTTGCATTTAAAGTATAAATTTAGGCCGAATGTGATCCATTTCACTGCATTTTTGCAGCTGCCTGGCACAAAGCGCCCGGCTCCAAGCAACATTCAGAAGGCTTCGACAGCCTTCTTCCGCGCAAAGCGCGTAGCGCTTCGCTTTCACCGGCGGCAATGCCGTCCGTTATTTCCTGCGCTCCCGCGCAAGCGCATTGCGCTTCACCCTGTGCCCGACCGGCCCGGCCGGGCCCGGTCACTTACCAAGCGTAAGCGCGCGGCGCTTCTCCGCCCGGTCCCGGGAATATTTCGTCGATTCGTTTCATCGCCGATTCGTCCAGCTTGATTTCCAGCGCCTTCAGCGAACGCTCGAACTGCTCCAGCGTGCGCACGCCGATAATCGGCGCCGTAACGGCCGGATTGGCAAGCAGCCAGGCGAGCGATACCAGATCTTCGGGAGCGCCAAGCTCATCGCACAGCTCGCCGAATGCATCCAGCTGCGCGCGATGCGCCTCCAGCGCCTTCTCATTATTGCTGCGGCGTCCGGCGCCGCCGCGGCGGTGATTGCCCGCGAGCAGGCCGCCGTTCAGCGGGCTCCACGGAATAATGCCAACGCCTAGCGCTTTGGCGGCCGGCAGCACCTCCAGCTCCGGCAGACGGCACATCAAATTGTATTTATGCTGCTCGGACACCAGTCCGATTAATCCTCTTGCTTTGGCTTCGCCTTGCGCAACGGCGATATCCCAGCCCGCAAAATTGCTGGAGCCGACATACCCGATTTTCCCCTGCGCGGCAGCGGTTTGGAAAGCGCCCCACAGTTCGCTCCACTGGACGTTGCGGTCCACGTGATGCATTTGGTACAGCTCAATATGATCCGTTTGCAGCCTTTTCAGCGATGCTTCGAGATGACGGCGAATTTTATAGGCAGAAAGTCCGCCTTCACGGTTTGGACCGTCATTAGCGTCATGTGTATCGCCATATACTTTGGTAGCCAGCACTGTTTTCTCCCGGCGACCATTGCCTTGCTTGAACCAGCGGCCGATAATTTGCTCCGTGCGGCCGGAATTTTCGCCCCAGCCGTAAATATCGGCCGTATCGAAAAAGTTAATTCCGGCGTCCAAAGCGGCGTCCATAATGCGAAACGATTCCTTCTCATCCGTGTCGACGCCAAAGTTCATCGTCCCCAGGCAAAGCCGGCTCACCTTCAAGCCGGATTGGCCCAAATAAGTATAATCCATTGTCCATCTCTCCTTCTCGCCCTAGTCTCACAATTGGCATGCGTAAATGGAACGCTTATCCAACACCCATTATACTAAAATCCAAAAAAAGAACACAAACGGTTAATCCTCAGTTGATAAATCATTCCTAAACTTAATGCAGGAGGTGCACGCATCATGCCGCATGACCTGATCGGTAAAAACGGCCAGCCTAAACTGCTTATTGTGTACGCCTCGTACGGCGACGGCCATCTGCAAGCCGCACGCGCGGTCCGCGATGCCCTGGAGCGGCAAAGCAGCTGCCAGGTTGTCATGCTTGACCTGATGGCGGAGTCGCATCCGTGGCTGAACGAAATGACACGCATCTTTTATCAAAAAAGCTATACGCGCCTGCCCAAGCTGTACGGCTGGATGTACGGCATGACCCGGCCCATGAAGCACGATTCCATGTTCGGCACGCTGCTGCACGCTTTTGGACGCGAGAAAATACGCCGTATTCTGGAAAAGGAGCAGCCGGATGCGGTCATTCATACGTTTCCGTTCTATGCCCTGCCTTCTCTCGGCAAGCGCAGCCGTTCGCTCCGCCCGATCCCCTGCTACAGTGTCATAACCGACTTCGACCTCCACCGCAGGTGGCTCCATCCGCATATCGACCGCTATTATGTCGCCGCAGAAGATATCAAAAAAGAAATGATCCGGCTTGGCATTCCCGGACCGCGTATCGCCGCAACCGGCATCCCGATCAAAAGCGGCTTCCGGCAGCAGGAGGTCACCCCCTTGCTGCACCGCAAATACGGCATCAATCCGGAGCTGCCTGCGGTTCTTATGCTCGCCGGCGCGCAAGGCGTAATGCCGTCCGCGCTTCGACTATGCGAGCAGCTGCTGGCCGCTTCAGGCAAGCTGCAAATGATTATGATCTGCGGGCGCAACACGGCGCTGCGCGAAGCGGCGGAAGCGCGCTTCCATGCTTCGCACCCGGACGCTGCGCGCTTCCGCGCCTTTGGTTATGTCGAACAAATCCATGAGCTCATGTCGCTCTCCTCCTGCATCATTACAAAGCCGGGGGCATTACATTGTCCGAAGCGATTGCCGCCGGCCTGCCGATATTTACGCACCGTCCCGTCCCCGGCCAGGAACGGGGCAACGCTGAATATTTGGCCTCCAAAGGCGCGGCAACCATTACGGCAAGCGCCGGCGAGCTGGTCCGGCAAATTACAGAGCTGCTGGATGACCCGCAAAAGCTGGAGCAAGCCCGCTGGACGGTATTTCAGCTGCAGACGGCTAACGCGGCGGAACATATTGCGCATGATATTTTAAACGGCATCTCCTACCGGGACCACCACGCCTCTACTTGGTAACTCAGCTGCGCCAAACGGCAATATTATTCGGCTCCAAAGTTTCTGCGGCTCGAGATTCGTCCATACTGCTAATATCGTACCGTCTGGACATCCCGGACCAATCTGGAATAAAGGAGCCCTTCCATTGGCCTCTTCAAGAACAGGATCAATTCGATCTCATATGCTGCTCATTACTGCCATTTTATTTCTTGAAAATTTTGTTCGCGGAGGCGTGCTGGTCAGCTTCCTGCCGATTTACGGCGAAAAAACGCTCGGGCTGTCGCTCGATATTATCGGAGTAGCAATTACCGCCCATTATTTAACGGATACGGCCTTAAAAATCGCCATCGGCTATTTGCTGGACCGGCTGTCCGTCCGCCTGGTCGTCCAGGCCGGCTTGCTGATCTCTTTCGCCGGCCTGTTTGCCCTACAATTCGCCACCGTGCCGTGGCTGTTTATTACGGCTTCCGCCGTCTACGGCATCGGCATATCGCCGATCTGGATTGTATGCCTGACCAGCGTAAGCGATCAAAGCAGCCGCGGCGGACAGATGGGCTACTGGTATTCCATCTGGCTGGTCGGGCTTGGCGCGGGGCCGGTCATTTGCAACGTGCTGCTGGATTACAGCTCTTCCTTCACCTATTCCCTCCTTATTGCGCTGTATTTGCTGTCCTGGATGCTGTCGCTGTTTCTGAAAAACAGGCAGGCGCCGGCCATTCGCCGCATCCCGTTCCGCAAGCAGCTGCTTGTCCTGCAGAACCGGCTGCGCAAAATGAAGCTGCTGCTGCCGGGCATGGTGCTGCAGACGATGGGGGCCAGCATGCTTGTGCCGGTGCTCCCCAAGTTTGCGGAAACCCAGCTTGGCTTTACCGGCTTGCAGTATTCGGTCCTGCTCACACTCGGCGGCATATGCGCAGTAGCAGGGCTTGTGCCGATGGGCAAGCTGTCGGACAAGCATGGCCGCAAAAAAATATTTTTGCTGCTCGGGTTCAGCTTTCTCGCCCTCTGTCTAGTGCTGCTGGCAATCAGGCCGCCGATTTGGTATTGTTTTATCATTGCGATGGCTTTAGGAATTGCCTATTCCGCCGTACTGCCCGCCTGGAACGCACTGCTTGGCACTTACGTGCCGCCGAAGCAGGAAGGGATGGGCTGGGGCATTTTGTCCACGGTTGAAGGAATCGGCGTCATGGTTGGCCCGGTGGTCGGCGGCCTTATCGGCTCTTCTTCGGGTACGCCCGCTGTCGTATGGGCAAGCGCGGCGCTCTTTGCGCTTATTGCCCTGTATTATTTGCCCCAGAAATTAAAATAACGGTCAGGAAGAACCTGTAACGAGGAGAACGGAGTGTATAATGAGCCAGTTTCATGAATGGTTGTCCATGATTCAAAACATTGATCTGCAGCACTTGCAGCAAACACTGGAAGACTTGTCGAAGTTCGGTCCGCTTCCCGGCATCGGAATGCCGCTGCTGGAGTCGTTTCTGCCCTTTCTCCCGCTAGTCGTCATTATTGCCGCCAATGCCAATATTTACGGCCTCGGCTGGGGATTTTTATTCTCTTGGATCGGCGTTTCGGTTGGAGCAAGCCTTGTGTTTCTCATCTTCCGCAAACTCGGCAAAAATGTGAAAGGGCGCGTGCTGAAACGGTTTCCCCGCTCGGAGCGTTTCTTCAATTGGATCGAGCAGCGGGGCTTTACGCCGCTGTTTTTGCTGGCCTGCTTTCCATTCACGCCATCATCGGTTATCAATATCATTGCCGGTCTCAGCAAAATCCCGCTGCAAACGTTTCTGCTCGCTACCATTTTGGGCAAATGCGTTATGATTTTAAGCATTTCCCTGCTCAGCTTTGACATCAGCAGCTTCCGCGACGAGCCGTGGCGGATCTTCGTCACCATCGGGGTCGTTGTCGTCATGTGGTTCGGCGGCAAGCGGCTTGAATCCCGCTATCATGTAAGCAGCTGACAGCTGCATGAATTAGGCAGTCATAGTTTCTGATCGCTCGTGGCAAACTTCTAACGGATCATCTGCCGAAAGGAGGATGCTTAAGATGTCCGGCAAACAGCCTTCCCATTTGCAGCAAGCGGCTAGCAAAGTGCAGTCGAAAGCCGACCGCACCGGTGCAGGCAAGGAGCGGGCAAGCCAGCTCCAATCCGGCGCGGACCGGGCAGCTGTGCCCAAGCATGGTTTATAACGATTAGGAAGGTGACATCAGCATGAGCGATAGAGACCATAACAATCGGATTCAGCCCATTTCAGGCGAACCTGTCGAAGTTGACGGCGTCTACGCGAATGAATGGGGGCGGGAAGAAGAGCTGAAGCGAGGGCAGGTATTCCCTGCCGACCCGATGCTCGGAACGACCGGCTGGAAGCTCGTCGAATATGATTTCGACAACCATCACGACGGCAAAACCGATATGCGGCTGACGCCGAAAGACGACGATGACGATCCGGAAGCGCATATGCAGCATCCCCGCCGCCATGACCGCCATAAAGGAACGGAACAGCAGGATAACCAATAAACCAATAAGCCAGTCGCCTTTGAAATCCGCAGCGGATAATCAAAGGCGGCTGGCTTATTTCATACTGCAAAAGGGCAAATCACCCCCCGCCTCAACCGGCGGCCCGCGCCGTTACTCGGACAGGCCGCCTGTCTCCTCTGCTTTATGGCCTGTTTCATCCAGACGGCTTAATGCATAGTCGATTACTTTGTCGAGGCGTCTCAAATGGTACGCGTATTCAAACATGGAGGAAGCGACGAATACGAGCCGCCGGTGCGCTTCCGGATCTTCCATGAAATAACCGGCCACATCGGTAATCAGGCTGTCCTCTTCCGACATGCCGGGCACGCCGGGCTTCATTTTGCGGTCCCATTTCAGCAAAATATGCTCATGGTATTTGGTCAGCTCCTCGATCCGGCGGTCGAACCGTTCCGCCCACTCCCCGGCCCCTTTGGACGCAAAATAATGCTCTTCGACCATTTCCAGCAAATCCGTCCCTTTTTGCAGCGTTTTAATGGTCTGCTTCGAGACGAGCAGCTGCCTCGCCTGGCTCAGCTTCGTCTGCGGCAGCAGCTTGCGCTCCTCTTCAAACAGCTTGAACCGGTCTTCCAGCTTCCGCAGCGTTTGATGCAGCTTTTCTTTTTCCTGGCGGTATACCTGCTCTTTCATTTCGTTTGAAATCGCGGTGCGGAGCAGCAGCGAAAGCTGGGCGAATGCGGCCCGCGCCTGCTCGGCGAACTGCCTCCTTGGCCTTGGCGGAAATACCGCCACATTAACGACAAAGGCGGCCCCGATGCCGGTCAGCACCATCAGAAAACGCTGCAGCGCAAACTCGATCCCTTGGCTGTTCGCCTCCATGACAGCGACGACCGTAACCAGCGTAACGCTGATGGTGCTCTCCATCTTGAGCCGGATGCTTAACAAAATGACTAATATACATACAAGTCCTACTGATACCGGCGAAATGCCAAACAGCCTGACGGCTGCCAGTGCGAGTATCGCTCCGATTACATTCGTTTGCAGCTGGTCCCATACTTGCTGCCAGGAGCGGTATATGGATGGCTGAATCGTGCCAATGGCCGCTACCGCCGTAATGATCGGCGACGGGAAATTAAACCATTCGCTTAAAAAAATAGAAAGCGCCACTGCCATACCCGTCTTTAATACCCGGGCTCCGATTGTCATACAAGTGCTCCTTTATTTTTACTATCCATAGAGTGCCCCGTTTTTTCCAAATGCCATCGCTGTTATTGCCGCTTGGGCCCGGAAATTCGCCCAAAGCCAGCCCGCTTCGGAAGCTGCCTGCGCAGCGTCGATGGAAAAACCGGGTAAGTCGTAGTACGTCAAAGCGCAGGATCAAGTTTCATCCGTTCGTCTGCGTGCTTTTGACTGTTCCGTCAGCTTCATCATACACAATTTTCGGTTAGACGGCTGCCTCAGGTTTAGGTAAGATAGGGTAAGATAGGGTAAGAGAATAATAGAATAGAGCAGGAAAGGAAGGATAGGAATGAAAATTTTAAAAGAGTTCCGGGAATTCGCCGTTAAAGGCAACGTCATCGACCTGGCTGTCGGTGTCATTATCGGCGGCGCTTTCGGGCAAATTGTCACTTCGCTTGTTAACGACATCATTATGCCGCCGATCGGCAAGCTGCTGGGCGGCGTCAACTTTAAAGATCTGTTCATCAAGCTGTTTGAAGACCCGGACAACAAGTATTCCTCATTGGACGCCGCAACAAAAGCAGGCAAACCGGTTATCGCTTACGGCCAGTTTATTAACGTGGCGCTTAATTTTCTCATCATCGCCGCTTGCGTCTTTATGCTTGTTAAGGGCATTAATATTCTCCGGAATATGAACCGCTCCGACGAAGAGGCGGCTCCAGCAGCTCCAGCGGAAAAGGAATGCCCTTACTGCTTGTCCCATGTTCCGGTGCTCGCTACCCGCTGCAAATATTGCACGTCGGAGCTGGAAGCCGGGGAAACCGGGACCGCTCATGCCTGAGGAATTATTCGATATTTATGACGAGCAGATGAATCCGCTTGGCACGGCCACCCGCTCGGAAACCCACGCCAAGGGCTATTGGCACCGCTCCTTCCACTGCTGGCTCGCGCGCAAAGAAAAAAACCGCATCTATGTGCGGTTTCAGCAGCGGCATGCCGGGAAAGATACCTTTCCCGGCTATTACGATATTACGGCCGCTGGCCATCTGGCTGCCGGCGAAACCGCGCGCGACGCCGTCCGGGAAATCGAAGAGGAGCTGGGCGTTGCAGTCGCCTTCGAAGAGCTGCTGCCGCTGGGCGAAGCGCGGATGGAGAAAACCGGCTCCGCCGGAGGCGTTTCTTTTATCGACCGCGAAGTAAGCGAAGTTTTCGGGTATGAATGCGATGTCCCTTTGTCCGCGCTGAAGCTCCAGCCCGAAGAAGTGGCCGCGGTTTACGAAGCCGAACTGGACGAGCTGCTTTTGCTTTTCGAAGGGAAGCTTGCTTCCGTATCCGCAAAGGGAGTCGCTCTCCAGCTAGAAAACGGGCAACCGTCCTTAGTCCCCGCAGCGGCACGCGTCTCCGCCGGCCGTTTCGTGCCGCGGGTTTCCTCTTATTACGTAAACGTTTTGACCGGCTTGCGCTCTTATCTGCTGGCTTGACGGAGCGGTTCCCTTGCGGAGCCGCTTCATCTATTTCCGCCTCTTCATCTCTTATGCCTGTTGCCTGCTCCCAGTTGCGGTACCACTGGTCAATCAAGCCATGCCAATTGTAAAACAATGTGCTGCGCGGCGCTTCGTCCAAATCGTCAAAATACAGCTCGCCGGACATTCTGGCGGCTACTTGATGAACACAGCTATGCAGCCCGCTTTGTTCGATGAAAGCACCCAGCTCGTCAACCGAACGGAACGAGCGCGGATCATTAATGACGCGCCATTCTGCTGCCGTATCGTAACAGGACGATCTGCGAATGGATTCCGGCACCGTCGTCCACGGCTCAACAAGGCTCATATCATAGCCCATCTGCTCGTACCAGGCCAGCACTCTGCGGATATAGCTGCGGTGGAAAGTGAGAAACCTTTCGCCGTATCCTAACGGCGGCCGAGTCCCCGGCTCGACATGAAACGTATGATGCCAGTTGGCGTGTTCGCCCAGCAGCGACGTCGGAAAGTTAGGGATTTGCGGCATCCTGGCCACCTCCATCGTAAGTTGGTTGTAGGTTCTATCTCACACCTGTTTGTATCCTATGAGGCGGCAGGTGCACAAGTACCATAGGCAGCAGCCTCCTTTTGGATAGCCCGTTCAACTTTTTCGAAAAAAGGGCTTGACTTTTATTCGGGAAAAGCGTAAATTATTAAATGTCCTTCTTAAAATTTCATTCAAACGCTGATGTAGCTCAGGGGTAGAGCAACGCACTCGTAATGCGTAGGCCGGGGGTTCAATTCCCTTCATCAGCATCGAAGTAAACAAGACCTTTGCTTATGCAAAGGTCTTGTTTCGTTATATCGGCTTGCAAGCTCGCCGCCCGGTAGGCCATTGCCCGGCAGGCGGCTGTGTTTGCTTCCGCAGGCAGCCGAGCGCCGGCGGCCGCATGCCGGATCCCGCATGCGGCTATATGCCGCTCCGGTATTGCTCGGGCGTTACGCCCACCAGCTTCTCGAATGCCCGGTAAAACTGGCTTGGCGCAGAAAATCCGAGCCGAAAGCTGATTTCGGTCGCCGTGCCGGCTGTCTGCCGCAGCAGCCGCTTCGCTTCCTCCATCCGTATGCGCAGCACGTATTGGTAAGGCGTCAGCCCGACCGCCGCTTTAAACGAGCGGATAAAATGATAGCGGCTTTGCAGCGCTACCGCCGCCAGCTCATCAATCGTAAGCGGCTCGGCATAATGCGCGCGGATATATTCCGCCGCCCTTGCGATATGCCGGTCCCAAGGCGCCTGCAAGTCCGGCCCGCCGTCCATGCCTCCTGCTTTTCCGGCTTCGACAAGCTGCCGCAGCTGCTCCAGCAGCGACGCTTCCGCTTCCTGCTCCGCCAGCCATTCGCCCGAGTCGGCACCCGTCCGGCCCATCCATTCGCGAAACAGCGACTTGGCGTATGAGGGACGAATCCGCTTCCGGACATAAACCTCTTCTTGGGCTTGTGAAGGCGAATCGAACAACGCCTTTTCATTCGCAATAATGATAAGCACCGATGCATCATCGCCGATGTGAAAGCAATGCCGGTCGCTTGGCTGCAGCAGCAGCATATCTCCTTCGCCCAAATCCATCCGTTTGTTCTCATGCGTAAAATGGCAGGTGCCGCGGGTCGGAATCGTAACCTGATATTGCCCTTCATGCGTATGGGGCGTATTTTCAAATTGATAAAAAATATGATGCGCTTCAAGATTCGGAAACACCATCTGGAGCTGCATGTTGTTAAGCCTCCGTCTGCCATTGTGATTATTGCTTAAAACGTTTAAATAAAACGCAACTATCGCAGCGACTGCTCTAGCTGCCGTGAAGTACCATAGGAATAACTTTTTGAAAGGAAGGATGTTGTTTCTATGCCAAAAACGACGGCCGCAGCTGCCGCAAGCCCCTTCTTCGGCATACTGCTCGTAGCAAGCTCCGTCCATCTGCTGAACGATTTGATGCAGTCAGTCGTACCGGCTGTATTCCCCGTGTTTCAGGAAAGTCTGCATTTAAGCTTCGCCCAGATCGGCTGGATCGCCTTTACGCTGAACTTGACCGCTTCTGTCCTGCAGCCGCTAATTGGATCTTACACCGACCGGCGGCCGCTGCCAAGCCTGCTCCCTATCGGCATGCTGTTTACGCTGCTGGGCATGCTTGGATTTGCGCTGGCGCCGTCCTTCGCCTGCCTGCTGCTGTCTGCTGCGCTCGTAGGCGTCGGCTCCTCGGTGCTCCACCCCGAATCGTCGCGCGTAGCCCATCTGGCCGCCGATAAAAGCAAAGGTTTCGCGCAGTCGGTGTTCCAGGTCGGCGGCAACGCCGGGCAGGCGCTGGCGCCGCTGCTGGTCGCTTATTTGCTCAGTCCGCGCGGGCAAACCGGCTTTTTATGGTTTATTCCGCTGGCCGCCATCGGCATTGCGCTGCAGCTGAGGATCAGCCGCTGGTACCGCGGGCAGCTTGCGGCGCGCGCGCAAGCGGCGACAGCCAAGCTGCCCGCGGCGGCGGCGGCCAAATCCCGCTTCAGCAAGCGGTTTATCGCGTACGCCTTAACGATTCTTATTCTGATGCTGTTTTCCAAATTCGTTTATTTGGCCAGCATGAGCGGTTATTATTCGTTTTATTTTATGGATAAGTACGGCCTCCCGCTTAAGGATGCCCAAATGTGTCTGTTTGCCCTTCAGTTCGCAGGCATGGTCGGCACGTTTCTGGGCGGCCCGCTGGCAGACCGGTTCGGACGGCAGAAGGTGATCTGGTTTTCCATTCTCGGAACGGCGCCGTTTTCGCTGCTGCTGCCTTATGCCGGCCCGGTGACGGCTTTTATATTATGCCTGGCGATCGGACTTATTCTCATGTCCGGATTTTCGGTTATTATCGTCTACGCTCAAGAGCTGCTGCCGGGGCATGTCGGCATGATTTCGGGCTTGTTCTTCGGCATCTCGTTTGGGCTTGGCGGGCTGGGGTCGGTTGTCATGGGCAATCTGATCGACTCGTATGGCGTTGCGCATGTCATCGAAGCCTGCTCCTACCTGCCGCTGCTTGGCCTGCTCGCCTTGCTGCTGCCAAAGGATTCGGTCATCATGAATGGCCATTCGTCCTTACCGGCTTCTTAAAAGAAGCACTTGCGGCGATCATCCGCCTGCCGGCGCATATACTGCTGGCGGGAGGTGAATGACCTATGATTCAACCGCTCTGGTATACCAAAGCATTAGCATTAACCGGCCAGCCTGTCGGCGTCTCGCTCGCGAACGGACAGGGCGTTACCGGCGTATTATGCAGCCTGACCGGCGGAGAGGCCGTCCTGATTGAATATATGTATCAAAGCCAATTCGCCGCCAAGCATTATCCGTTCAGCTCCATACAGGATATCAATCCGTTCCCCGGATGCACGGTGCCCGGCCCGTTATTTTAAGCTTGCGCTGCGCCACAACCGCATAACCAGGCTCTCTCCGGCATACGTTTGTAGTAGTGGAACAAATTCCGGAGGTGAACCTGATGTCCAATCCGGCCGGACCTAACAGTCCTGTCTTGTATGAGGCGGATCCCTCGCATGCGGCCAATATGAAGCAGATCCGCGATCGGCTGAACAGCATTTGCGGCAGCTGCCTTCATCGCCAGGTCAGCATCAAAACGATAGACGGCCATCAGTACGAAGGCACCGTTGTACATGTTGACCGCGGATATTTATATTTGCAATGCGCCGTCCGCGACCCTAGAGCGTTCTTCGCGCCCAGCAGCGCGATTCTTCCGCTGGTGCTTTACGAGCTTCTGGTCATTACCCTTATGCTGTAGACCGCTTAACGATCGAGCATATCGTTGTCCAAGCGCCGCAGGCTTTCCCGCCTGCGGCGCTTTCTTATGCTCACGCGGCCCAAATTGGTGCAAGCTCGGGGCAATAGTATTCATACTATCGGCTTAGAACCATAAACATAATAAACACCAGCTTTCACGGAACAGCCATGTCTTCCGCTCCAACGGCTATAAACTTCGTATTCTCATCATGTTTCGTTCCTCGCGCCTGCCGGTTAGAAAATTGTTAGCAAATCAAATAATATTCTGACGGCTGTTTCACAACGGGCTAAAGGGTGTACAGTACAATGGGAAAAAAATACGGAGGTGCAGCAGGGCTATGATGAAAATTGTAACCTTCAAAAAACGTTCCATTCCCGTTTATTATCCTGTCGACCAGTCGATGTCTGTCGAGCGCTTTAACGATAAATTGCGTGAGCTTGAAATGAACTTTGATTTCCGCAAGAAGTGGAAAAGAATCAAATCGGTCGAGATGGTGCGGGACGTTGCCATTCTGCAATATAATGACGGAACCAAATTATATCTGGAAGTATCCTGAATACAGGCAGGGGACCCGCTGCGTCCCCCGCTTAATGCCGACAGTTGAATAAACTGTCGGTTTTTTTATTTTTTTGATCACTAGATTAAGCCAAACTCGTTTATTCTAATCCTATACCCGCTTTTATCCCGAAAGGAGATCCGCATGCAATGAGAACGGAACGAGATTCACTGGGGCAAAAAGATATTCCTGATGATGCCTATTACGGCATCCAATCAGCCCGGGCGGCCGAAAACTTCCCTATTACAGGTACGCCCGTCCACCGGGAGCTGTATATCGCTCTCGCTTACATTAAAAAGGCGGCCGCCATGGCCAACCTGGACGTGAAGCTGCTCAAGGAGCCGGCCGGTTCCGCGATTATTGCGGCCGCCGATGAAATTATCGCCGGACAGCATACGGCGCATTTCATCGTCGATTCCATCCAGGGCGGCGCCGGAACATCCATTAATATGAACATGAACGAGGTCATCGCCAACCGCGCGCTGGAGCTGCTCGGCAAACGCAAAGGCGATTACGGCAGCTTAAGCCCCAACAATCACGTCAACATGTCCCAGTCCACGAATGACGTTATTCCAAGCGCGCTCAAAATCGCAGCCTACCTGCTTGCACAGCAGCTGCTTGCAACGAAACGCCGGCTGGCAGAGGAGCTGCGCAAAAAACAGGTACAGTTCCATGACATTATTAAAGTGGCCCGCACCCATCTGCAGGATGCCGTTCCGGTCCGGCTCGGGCAGCAGTTCGGCGCATATTCACGTGTCATTGAGCGGGATATCCGCAGGCTGGAGCAGGCGACCAGCGATTTGCTGTGGCTGAATATGGGCGCTACGGCGGTAGGCACCGGCTTAAATGCCAAACCCGAATATATTGACAGTGTGATCCTTCATCTGCGCGAGCTGCTGGGCATCGAGGTGAAACGGGCCGACGATCTGGTGGATGCTACCCAAAATACGGACGCCTACACCGAGTTGTCTTCGGCGTTAAAGATTAGCGCCGTTAACTTGTCCAAAATATGCAATGATATCCGGCTGATGGCTTCCGGTCCGATTACGGGCTTGAATGAGCTGCTGCTTCCGCCAAGGCAGCCCGGCTCGTCCATTATGCCCGGCAAAGTGAACCCGGTTATGGCCGAAGTGGTCAATCAGGTGGCGTTCCAGGTGCTCGGCAACGACCATACGATCGCCCTTGCCTGCGAAGCCGGCCAGCTGGAGCTGAACGTCATGGGGCCGGTTATCGCGTTCAACCTGCTGCAATCGCTGAAAATTATGAACAACGGCATCGATGTGTTTACCCGGTTTGCCTTGGAAGGGCTGGAAGCGAACCGGACTCGCCTGACCGCTAATCTGGAGAAAAGCTTCAGCATGATTACGGCGCTTAACCCTCATCTGGGCTACGAGGTTGCAGCCGGATTAGTGAAAGATGCGCTCAAAACCGGCATGACGCTGCGCGAAATCATTTTGGAGCGCGGTCTGCTGACGCAGGAAGAGCTGGATGTCATTCTTCATCCGGAAGAGATGACTACGCCTGGCATTGCCGGCGAGCGGTTTTTGAACGAGGACCGGGCTTAGCGTAACCGGCGCCGCCGGCGCAATTTGGGTTTCTTTTTCCCGCAATCGCAACGTATGGATACTATAAGGAGAATTCGAGCATGGCGGATAAATGCCCGGAAGGAGACAACACGCATGGTGAGCGGAAACGAGCTTTACCGAAAGGCGCTATTGACCATCTCCGGAAATGCGATTGTAGAGAAATTGTCCAAAAAGTACGGCAAACGGCTGGCCGGCAAATTTATAGCTGGCGACACTTTGGAGCAGGCACTGGATGAGACCGCCGCTTTAAATGAGAAAGGAATCCTTGTTACACTGGATCATTTGGGCGAAGGGATCAGCCATCTGGACGAGGCTGCGGGCTATCGGGAGGAATATATCCGGATGCTGGACGGCATTGCGCGGCGCGGCGTACAATCCCACGTGTCATTGAAGCCTACGCAAATGGGCATGGCGCTTGATACGGAGGCTTGTTACCGCAATGTCAGGGCTGTGGCGGCCAAAGCAAAGGAAAGCAAAAATTTCGTGCGGCTGGATATGGAGAATACCCCTTATACGCAAGCGACGATTGATCTTGTGCTGCGTCTGCATCAGGACGGATTAACCAATGCCGGCACAGTATTGCAGGCGTATTTGCACCGGAGCGTCAAAGACGCTGAAGAAATGATCCGGAAGCGCGTCAAGTTGCGGCTTGTAAAAGGGGCGTATAAAGAAACGACCGAGCATGCCATTCAGTCCAAAGCCGGCGTAATCGACAATTTTAAAACGATGATCCGGATGCATCTGGATAAAGGGTATTACACGGCCATCGCTTCGCATGACGACGCCATTATTGAATGGGTAAAGCAATACGCGGCCGACAACCGCATTCCGAAAGACGCCTTTGAGTTTCAAATGCTGTACGGACTGCGGATGAGCGACCAGGAACGGCTGGCGCAGGAAGGCTATCGGATTCGCTGCTATGTGCCGTACGGCACGATGTGGTATCCCTATTACACCCGGCGGCTGGCGGAGAAGCCGGCAAACCTGATGCTTGTCCTGCGGCATATGTTCCACTAGAGGCGCGGATTGCAACCGGTGCGCCACAGTAGCGTCGCAAACGGCGTAACTGTAGTGGCGTTAGCGTTGCAAACTTAGCCAGTTTCGATGTTTGCGCTGCACATGGTGCACTCACTCCGGCGTTAGCTCCTCAAACTCGAAAAATTTATACGCAAAATGTAAAAATGCATTTGATTTTCCACTGAAAAAGTAATTTAAGAAGATCAAATGCAAAAATGCAGTTAAATTCATCCAAAAATTGCTTTCTGAGCGATTTTGGCTTGAATCAACTGCATTTTTGCATTTAAAGTTCAATTTTGGCGAAAATCCGCTGAAATCAACTGCATTTTTGCATTTGTTGACGCTGAGTATGGCGAGGACTGGCCCCGGGGCTGGGCTAGCGCCGCTCAATGCCACACTAGTACCGCCACGGTACTCACCTGCGGTCGCTCAATGCCACGCTAGCGCTACCCCCTATCGCTCCTGCCCTTCATAAGCTTCGCGTCGGAGCCCGAGCCATCGATTCGGCCTACCGGCCGAGATGGATTAATGTTTTCGGGTAACGGGTCAGCACTCTGGCTTGGCCGTCACTTTGAATGTAGATGTCGTCTTCGATGCGGACCCCGCCGATTACCGAATCATAAATGCCCGGCTCGATCGTGAATAGCAAGCCCGGCTCGATAATTGACTGGTTGTGCCCGGATACGGACGGCTGCTCATGGACCTCCATGCCGAAGCCGTGCCCAACGCGGTGCGTAAACAGATGACCGAAGCCTTCCGCTTCTATAACCTCGCGAGCGGCCCGGTCTACATCGGCAAGCGGAATGCCTGCACGCGCCCTGCGGATTGCCGCTTCGTTGGCGGCCAGCACCGTCTCGTAAATTTTGATTTGCTCCTTCGTGCCTTCCCCCATTACGAATGTACGGGTCGTATCGGAGCAGTAGCCGCCGGCTTGCACACCGATATCGATCAAAACGAAGTCGCCCTGCCGGATCGGGTAGTTGCCTGGTCTGCCATGCGGCAGCGCCGTTCTTGCCCCGGTCAGCACGATGGATTCGAATGCCGGACGGTCTGCGCCCAGCTTCCGCATTTGAAATTCAATTTCCGCTGTCAGCTCAGCTTCCGTCATGCCTGCAACCGCATGCTTAGCCGCGTAATCAACGACCTGCTCAACCAGGTCGACTGCATACTGCACCTTGCTGATTTCTTCTTCGCTTTTGTTCATGCGAAGCGACAAAATAAAGCTTTCCAGATCGGCGAATTGCACGCCTCCGAATACCGCCTGTAGCTGCTCGCCTTTCAGCACGCTGACTGCATTTTTTTCAATACCAAGCGTCTGGATGCTGCCGGTAACGCCGCTGCGCAGCAGCGCAAACGGATCGTCCGTGTCAGACACGGGAACAGCCCTCTGCACTTTGCCCGCTTCCTCCGCCGCCGTCAGCTCCAGCAGCGGCACATACAGCGTTTCTTCACCGCCCGCTTCGATGTACAGCGCCAAAAAGCGCTCATGCGGCTCGGTATGAAAACCCGTAAAATAATAAACATTCATCGGAGAGGAAATAAAAGCGGCGTCAATGCCGTTCCCTCTCATATATTCCGCCAGCTTACGCTTGCGCTCCTGCCATATGTCGGCCATTTGCTGCGACACCTCGCTTAATTATATTGGCACTACCAGAGTTCAAATAAAATAAAGCATCCGCATATCGTCTGCCTGTTCGTCCATATTATTGTAGTAGACCGGAATAGGTTTGTCGAATGAATATCCATATGCTGAGATTAAAGAAATGCTGATCGCTGATGACTGGACAGATAAAAAAGAAGTGGAGGATAGCCCTTTTAATACTGGTGATATTTTAGTTTCGTGTTGGAGTACTAGCGACAATATTCGAGAGCTTTCCAAATTATCAAATTAACAGCTAAAAGCATAACCATCCGAAAATGACAAGCAACCAATTGCAAACGATTCTGCAAGTGAAAAACAGGAACGCAGATTAGTCAAAAAGCGTCGGGATGGTGTACATGTTGTAAATCATGACTGAGGTTATTTATATAGGCATAGCGCAAAGGCCGTATAAGATACTGAATAAACATCATATAAACGGTTTTAGATTTGGAGTATGAAGCCGTGAAAAACTTCGGTATCGTGGTTCTGACTACCAAAAATGTTGTAGCAGGCTTGCATGTGTTTATCGATAGGCACCTTAAATTCTGCTTTAGTTCATCCCAGGGAAGTGTATAAGGAGGCGATTTAAAATAATGCAGCATCAATCGTATGCTTCCATAACCATTGTAGCGGAGACCCGGCACCTTCTCATGAGGATATAACGCTAACTAAGCGATTAACGGAAGCCGGTACGCTTCTAGGAGTCGAACTTGCTGGATCATCCCCGCCAGCTGCTGACATTGACAGAAGCGCCGCCTTACTTCAACATAAAAGAATGACAGCTCGGATTTCATAATTATGTTGCCGTTCAGTCATTTCAGGAAAGGAAGGGATACACAATGTTAACTTTTGAACAAAAATTGGAAAATTATGCGGAGCTGATTGTGAAAATCGGCGCCAACGTCCAACCCGGACAAACTGTTATGATCAATGCCTCACTTGATTCGGCACAGCTAACCCGCCTTGTAGTCAAAAAGGCGTATGAAGCCGGCGCCTATCAAGTCAAAGTATATTGGAGCGATGATGAAACGGCACGTATCCGTTACGACCTGGCTCCCGATGAATCGTTCCACGAAGAGCCCAAATGGTCGGCGCTCGAAAAAACCGAGTTGGCCAAAAACGGCGCCGCTTCGATCTCCATTATGTCGCAGGATCCGGACCTGCTGCGGGGCGTGCCAACCGACCGCATCGTCAATGCGGACAAAGCATCCCGCGGCGCAATGGCCGAATACCGCGAAATGACCCGCTCGTTCAAAATCAGCTGGAACCTGGCGACAACGCCATCCAAAGCATGGGCCGCCAAAGTATTCCCGGGCGTGTCGGAGGATGAGGCGGTTGCGAAGCTGTGGGACGCGATTTTCCATATGGTCCGCGCAGACCTCGACGATCCGATTGCAGCCTGGAACGCACATATTGAGAAACTGCACGCCAAAGCCGCTTACTTAAACGAAAAGCAATACCGCAAGCTGCATTACGTTGGTCCGGGTACGGATCTGACAATTGAAATGCCCAAAAACCATGTGTGGCTGGGCGGCAGCAAAAAAAATGAAAAAGGCATCTGGTTTGTGCCTAACCTGCCGACGGAGGAAGTATACTCCGCGCCGCTTCGCACCGGCGTAAGCGGCACAGTGTCCAGCACGAAGCCGCTCAGCTACAGCGGCAACATCATCGACAACTTCACCTTTACGTTCGAGAACGGGCGCGTCGTGAACGTAACGGCAGAGCAAGGCGAAGACAAACTGCGCAGCCTGGTTGAGATGGACGAAGGTTCGCATTATTTGGGCGAGGTTGCGCTTGTGCCGCACCGTTCCCCGATTTCCGATTCGAACATTTTGTTCTACAAAACGCTGTTCGACGAAAATGCTTCCTGCCATCTGGCAGTGGGCAGCGCTTATTCTTCCTGTGTGCAGGGCGGAGCGAATATGACGCCCGAGCAGCTTGCTGCTGCCGGCCTCAACTCCAGCATGGCGCATACCGACTTTATGGTTGGCTCCGCCGAGCTGAACATTTACGGCATTACGGCGGACGGCAAGGAAGAGCCGGTCTTCCTGAACGGCAACTGGGCGATTTAGTTCCACAGGTAATGGAAATGCACGCTTGCCGATCCATCGCAAAAAAAGGAAGCCCCGCAACGGGGCTTCCTTTTTTTAATGACGGATAGAGGGCAGCAATTCGATATCCAGTTCTTCGGGATTATCCGGTTTGCCGAACAGCATCCCTTCTGCGCAATCACAGCCAAGCTCCTGCAAAATGTCAAAATGTTCCCGGCAGATGACGCCTTCAGCCGTTACGCGCAAGCCAAGCCGGTGCGCTTCTTCAATCATCGACGAGACGGCCAAGCGGTCTCTGCTTTTTTGATGAATCGCTCCGATTAAGGACGGGGACAACTTCACTCCCGTTGCAGGGATCATGCGCCATAACGCATCCGAATGCCCGTTTGTTCCCGTTTCGGCCAGATGAATACGTACGCCTCTCGCCCGCAGATAAGTGAGCGCGAACAGCAGATGGTCCGTTACTTTATCCTGAAGCCCAAGTTCCAGTTCAAACGCCAGACAGCCGGGATCTAAATGGAACTGCTGCAGCGCGTACAGCACCCCTTCGCAAAAACGTTTATCCTCCAGCTGGGACAGGCATATTTTGAGAGACGCCTTCATTGCTCTGCCGCTGTACAGCTGCCATTGTTCCAGTCGTTCACATGTTTTATGAAGCATCCACTGGCCGAGCATTTGCGTCATGCCGTTCCTCTCGGCTATCGCCATCAGCTGATCGCAAGTAATGTCGCCGAGCTCCGGGTGATTCCACAGCAGCTTCACATGGAAGCTGTCCAGCTTCTGACTTTCGATGCCGTAAACCGGCCCATAAATTAAACTAAGTTCTCCGTTTCCTGCTAATGCTTTTTTCAAAGAAACATCCAGTGTATCCATATAGTACAGCCCTTCCTCGCAATCAGGCAGGACGGTTTGGGGATTCATCCTTTTACCTCGCTTTCGGTTTTCCGCAGCTCTAACTTACTCTTATCATGGCATACAGGTATTAGAAAAATCAGAAGTAAACTTTAGAGTTCTGTTAGAATGCAGGCCTTTAAGACGAGAAACCGGATTTGTCTTCGGCTAAAAGATACAAAAAAACCATCCAAAAGGATGGTTTCAATTATGAATTCGCTTATGAAAGAAATGAATTATTGCGGCTCCGCACCTGCAGGCTTGTCTACCGTATACTTGTAGCCGAATCCCCATACGGTCCGGATCAGCCGGGGCTCTTTTGGGTTTTGCTCAATTTTTTTGCGCAAATTTACAATGTGAACGTCGATGGCCCGATCCGTCACAAAGGAATCAAACCCGCGAATGGCGTTAATAAGCTCTTCCCTGCTGAACACTTTTCCCGGATAAGCCAAAAATAATTTCATCAATTCATATTCCGAAAATGTTGTCTCTATTAGTTGTCCCCGTACAACAAGCAGCCGTCTTTCCAAATCCAGCTGGACGGGATCATCATTATCGGCTGGTCCCTGTTCGCTGTGGACTTCATGGTCCGCTTTGGTTAGGGAATGGGATCTGCGAAGAAGCGCTTCAACTCTTGCAGACAATTCATGCATGCTGAACGGCTTACACATATAGTCGTCAGCCCCTGCCTTTAAGGCATGAACTCTTTCCGATACTTCCGTCTTCATCGAAACAATCATGATCGGCACATTGGAACGCTCGCGGATAAGCTCGCACACTTCAATGCCGTCACGGTCGGGAAGCACAAGATCAAGAAGGACGATATCAGGCATCCAATCTATTAATAGACGCAGGCCTTCATCTGCGCGCACAGCTTGGCTGACCGAATAGCCTTCCTCTGACAAATACATGGACAGCATATCACTCATCATGACATCATCTTCAATAACTAAAATTTTATACATATCGGTCACCTTTTGTCAGAATTGAAGAATTTGTCTATGTGCTGGTATATCCATAACTATACAATAGGAAGGCCTTAAACGACAACAGAGTGTTAGAAGAATGTTAGCAAATGATGTCGAAAATGTTAAAGTTACATCGTAAATGTTAAATAGATTGTGCTTGAATGGCTTGCAGCAAAGCCGCCAAATGCCGCTCCAGCCGCTCCATCGCCGGCAGCCAGTCCTGTACGGCTACAGTTTGGCGGCGGAGAATATTGTCGATTTCTGTCGCAGCGTCCATCACTTGGAGCGCCGACAAATTGCCGGATGCCCCTTTTAACGTATGCACCTGTTTTTTCGCTTCGCTCATGTTGCCGGCGGCCAGATTGCTGCGGACCTCTTGAGCGAACAGCTCGTAGTCCTGCACAAAACGGCGGAGCATATGGCGCACAATCTGCTCCTTGCCTCCGACCCGCGCGAGCAGCGACGGCATGTCGAGGCCGCTGATGGCAGGCAGCTTCGGCTTCGGGCTGCGCGGATTCCCCCGTTTCACCGGCAAGCCGGGACGGTCCGCGGCAGCGACAATTTCTCTTGCTGCCGCGACTTGCTCCGGCTTGCCAAGCCAGCGCACCACCGTTTCATACAGCTGACGGGCATCAACGGGTTTCGTAATGACATCGTTCATGCCGAGGCGGATGTAGCGGTCATGGTCAGCCTTTAAACCGTTGGCGGTTAATGCGATGACCGGCAGCCGCTCATATTTCGGATTTTCCCGGATGCGGCGGACAGCTTCCTCCCCATCCATCTCCGGCATATGAATGTCCATCAGAACAATATGCCATTCCTCCTGCTCCAGCTTCTCCAGCGCTTCGCGCCCGTTCTCCGCGAGCCCGACCATAAACCCGTAAGCTTTTAACCCTTCGACGGAAACCAGCTGATTGATTTTGTTATCTTCGACTAACAGAACCCGGATATGCGGATAAGCCGGCGGCGGCTCAATAAGCGGCCGGGACGGGGACGGGTTCTCTTCGCTTGTGCGCTCAAACATGCCGTTAAGGGCATTGAGCAGCGCAAGCCGGGTAATCGGTTTTGCGAGCACCGTCGAAGGGCGGGCCGCTTCCGGCAGCTGCAGCAGCTCATCCCTGCCGTAAGTAGTGGTCATCACTGCGGTATGCACACCCTGTTCCCGTGCCTGCCGCTGAAGGTCCATCCACGTTTCCATTCCGTACATATCTTCCATTTCCATATCGAGCAGCATCAGGCCCGGCAGCGCCCCGACACCTACACGCTGCAGCCGGGCGCGCACCTCTTTCCACGAATAAAAGACAAGCGCGGCAAGCCCGAAGCTTTCCAGCCAGCGGCACAGCAGCGCAGCCATTTCGGGATCATTTTCGACGATCCAGGCCGGACGCTCTTTGTCCGCTCCCACGACCTGATACGGCTTCTGCAGCGATGAAGGCGCTACCGGGAACGTCAGCGTAAACCAGAAACGGCTGCCAATCCCATGCACACTTTCCGCCTTCAGCTTGCCGCCCATAATTTCAATGAAGTGGGTTGCTATAAATAAGCCGAGGCCCGTGCCGCCGTATTTGCGCGTGGTGGAGCTGTCGGCCTGCGTAAACGGCTTAAACAGCCTGGACAGCTGATCTGCGGTCATGCCGATGCCGGTATCCTTGATTTGGAACCGGATTACAGCGCTGTCGCCGGTCAGCTCCTTCACATCAAGCTTGAGGACAACCCGTCCGCGGTTCGTAAACTTGATGGCATTCATGCTCAGGTTCAATAAAATTTGCTCGAGGCGCAGCGGATCGCCGATCATCGTGTTCGGCAAATCGCTTGGCGTCATCACAATAAATTCAAAGTTTTCTTTTCCGCCCATAAAGACGCTCAGCTGATCGGTCAGCTTGCGCAGCAGCTCCTCCGGCTGGAAAGCGAACCGTTCCATATCCACCTTGCCGGCTTCAATTTTGGAGAAGTCCAATATATCGTTAACAAGCCGGAGCAGCGTATCCGAAGAACTGCTAATTTTATCCATATATTCCTTTTGCGTTTCCGACAACCCGGTTTTGCGGACCAGCTGGGACAAGCCGATGATGCCGTTCAGCGGAGTGCGGATTTCATGGCTCATCAGCGCCAGGAACCGGCTTTTCGCCTGGTTGGCTTCTTCCGCTTCAAGTTTCGCCCGCATCAGTTCTTCCTGTACCGTAATTTGCTCGGCAATGTCTCTGGCAATGCACGAGTAATACAGCTCTCCCGTCAGCTTGTCGTGATGGGCGACGACGACGGCCGAGACGTGGATAACCCCGCCGTCAAACGCCAGCAGCTCCATATCGCCTTCCCAATAACCGTGCGAGAAAGCGTGAAAGGCGCCTTTCATCAGCTTCGCGTAAGCATGCCGTTTGAAAAACGGCCTGATGTCCTTGTGCTCATCCTCGCCGATATTCAGCAGCTTGCGGCCGGCGCCGTTAATGTAAATCAGATTGCCGCGCGTATCGGCCGATGCAATCAAATCTTTGGCCGACTCCACGATCTCAAGCAGCCGGTTGCGTGTCATCTCCACCTGCTTGCGTTCGGTGTTGTTGAAAGCAATGAGCACCATGCCCGTCAGCTTGCCGTTCCGGTCATGCAGGCTGTTCGAGCTTTCCAGCACCGGCGTGCGCGTGCCGTCTTTGGCAATATAAGTCCATTCCCGCTGATAGGAGTGGCGCTGCAGCTCGATCAGCACCTCCAGCCCCGGCTTCACTTCCTTGCCCAGCTCCTCGCTCAAGCGGGCAGCCATGTCCCGCACTTCCGCATCGTCCAAAAAGATTAGCGGAGTTGCGCCGTTCTCCAGCTCCGACAGCCGGTAACCGAGTAGCTCCTCGGCTTTTGTATTTAATCCGGCAATACGCAGCTGTTCATTTAAAATAATAAAGGCGTATTGGTTCTGGTTAATAATGGCGTCCAGCCGCTCAAACATTTCCCTCAGATGCTCGTTCATGCCGTTAACCGAACGCGCCAGCTGCCCGATTTCGTCTCCTGTCGCTTCCGGCAGCCGGTCAGCCTCGAACCTGCCCGCCGCCGCGTGCTCGGTTACAGACAAAATGCTTTTCAGCCTATTAATAATACGGTTGAAATAAATCGAAAAAAGTAAAATAATGCACGCTTCCGCCAAACTGATGGAAATAATAATGATGTACAAGACGGAATACAGCTTCTCAAGCAGCCGGGAAAGCGGCACATCAACAGCTAAATACCAGGACGTATTGTCTACCTTGGAATAAAACAATACATGCTTCCTGCCGCCGATTTTCAGCTTTTCCATGCCGCTGCCGTTTTTGAGCTTGTTCGCATCGAGCCGGTTCCATATTTTCTGGTCCAGCAGCCGGGTGCCGTCCTTTTCCGCTTCGTACACAATTTCGCCCTTCGCGTTATAAACCCGGTTGTCGTTCACATCCGAGCCGTCCAAGCTGTAATTCAAATACGGTTCCAGCTCGCTCATTAAAATGGAAGCATAGACGACGCCCTGCACTTCTTTATTGCTGCCGTATACCGGAACAAGGATCAGCACCTGCTTCTCTTGGGAATACCCCGGCCTGATCGGGTCCGTCAATACGGTAGCGCCTTGAAAAGCCTGAAGCACATAACTGTCATTGCGTATATTGCCAGGCATGCCGTCCGTCTGGATCATAGTGCCGTTTAAACCGATATAGCCAAGCGAATGATAAACGAAACCGAGACGGACCCGCTCTTTATTGAGATAAGACAGCTTGTCCGCATCCGTGCCGGATGTTATAACCGTCGTATTGCTCAGCATTATAATTTCGGCGCGCCTGGTAGACAGCCAGGCGGACAGATTGCCGGCATTGTTATTTTGTTTGCTGCTTGTCTGCTCCATGATGGACTGCTCCATCGTTTTGCTGACCGACACATAGCAGACCGCTCCTGCGATAAGCAGCGGGATTAAGGAGAAAAGGACAAGCAAAAGCCCTTTCGTTCGTAAAGATTGTTTCATCATAGCAGCAGGCCTCCTATCGTCCAATATTATCAATGTAATGGATTTACCTGATCATGGGAACTATTTTTATTTAGAATTAAGGTTTTTTTCCATACATTCTGATATATTAAACGAGATACAATTAAGGAGTTATTACTGAAGGGAGTTTATTGGATGGAAAACAAGCCATCGCAGCCAGGCGACAACGAAAAAGAAATGGCCGCTGCGCCAGAGGATCAAGCCGTAAATGAACACCAGGAATCGCATGACGAATTGCAGCACGATGTGGAGTTAAACAACGAATCAACTGCAAGCGTAAAAGAGGTTGCTTCTGCTTCCGAAGCCATAGCCGGTGGAGCAAATCGCGGCGGCGGCAGCAAAGCATGGATCGCCATTTCCGCTATCTTGGCTATCGTGCTTGTTATCGTGCTTGTAAACCCGCCTTTCTCCGGCAGCAGCAAAGCGGTTGCTACCATTAATGGCGATAAAATTACGAAGGACGATTTATACAACGAACTCGTGACAGCTCAAGGCAAAACAACGCTGAGCGATATGATTACGCAAAAACTGATCGACCAAGCGGCAAAGGATGCCGGCGTAACCGTTACGGAAGACGACATCAATGCGGAAATCGCGTCCGTAACGGAGCAATTCGGCGGACAAGACCAGCTTGACAGCGCACTTCAGCAATACGGCATGACGATGGACGACTTAAGGAAAAATATGGATACGCAAGTGAAGGTTCGCAAAATTTTGGAACCTCAAACGAAAGTAACCGATGACGATATTAAAAAATATTACGACGAGAACAAAGCTTCCTTCGCTACGCCGGAACAAGTACGCGCTTCTCACATCCTGGTAGCGACCAAAGAAGAAGCGGACGCGATCAAGAAGCAGCTCGACGGCGGCGCCGACTTTGCAACGCTGGCATCGCAAAAATCGACCGACACGGCTTCCGCTGCGAACGGCGGCGACCTCGGCTTCTTCGGCAAAGGCCAAATGGACCCGGCTTTCGAAGCGGCAGCTTTTGCCCTTGACGTGAATCAAGTCAGCGATCCAGTGAAATCTTCGTACGGGTACCACATCATTAAGAAAACCGACTACAAGCCGGCTACCAACCCGACGCTGGAAGACAAAAAAGAAGATATCCGCAAAACGCTGATCGACCAGCAAGTAAACGACTTGTCTTCCACTTGGATGACGGAACTGCGTGCAAAAGCTAAAATTACAAACACGCTTGACCCATCGCAAAACAGCACCGGCAAAACGGACAGCACACCGTCCGCTGCGCCTTCCGCAGACGCATCTGCAGCTCCGGACGCTTCCGCTTCACCGGACGCAGCAGCTTCGGCATCGCCGGAAGCTGAAACGAAATAATCAAAAACGGACAAGCACATCCCGACCGGGATGTGCTTTTTTTATGCGCCAAAAGTCTTGCTGTTTTGACAAGGAAACGTATGTAAGTACCGTTTTTATGATAATATAATGAATTGGCAGCTATATCCGGCATAAGCCGGTACTCAGACAGAACTAGTGGAGGGAAAGAAACTATGTCCAATTATCAAGTGCGCTCGTACGAGGATACATATACGATTTACGAGCTTACCGACGCCAGCACGGATTCCGTTGTGCGCGTATGCCCCGAACGCGGCGGTATCGTAATCGGTTGCCAGCTGCATGGGCTGGAGCTGTTTTACCTGGACCGCGACACCTTTATTCATCCAACGGCCAACATCCGCGGCGGCAACCCGGTGTTATTCCCAATCTGCGCGCAGCTGAAGGATGCGCAATATACGTGGAAAGGCGTTACGTACCCGATGGCGAACCACGGCGTAGCCCGCACTTCGAAATGGGACGTGCTTGGCACGAGTACGGAAGGCGAAGCGTCCATTACGATTGCGCTTCGCAGCAACGAAACGACGCGGCAGTCGTACCCGTTTGATTTTGAGCTGATTTTCACGTACGCTCTTGTCGACGGAAAGCTGGATATCCGCCAGCAGTACACGAACACCGGCAGCGGCGAAGCAATGCCGTTCTACGCGGGATTCCACCCTTATTTCAATACCGATACGAAAAAAATCGCCTATGAAATCGATGCGACCCGTTACCTCGATCTGAACGACAACAACGAATACCCGTATGAAGGCGTCATTGATTTGACAGGTAAAGTGGAGTCGCTGACGCTGCTGGATGCCAAAACCCCTTCCGTATCGTTCCCGGTATCGGGCGGCGCGAAAGTGACGATGAGCTACGACCCTATCTTCAAATATGTCGTCGTATGGCATGTGGAAGGCAAGCCGTTTATTTGCGTGGAACCTTGGATGGCCAGCACAGGCGAGCTGAACCGCCAGGAAGAGCTCGTTATGCTGGATGCCGGCCAATCGCTGAACGCAAACTTGACGATCAGCTGCGACCGCTAACAGTAGTTAGCGCCCAGCTTATATAAAAAATCCCCTGCCGGGGCTGCGGAATAAACCGCAGCTTGCGTGCAGGGGATTTTTTTGCAGCAGCCGGGACAGCGCTGCCAGGCCGGGGCCGCTGGACGGCCGAGGCCTCCGGCGGTTGCTCGCTCGCGGCAGCTAGGCACGGCAAGCCAGCTAACAACTGCAAATTTGCAGTTGTTTTTCTCCAAAATGAGGATATTACGAGCATTAACTGCAAATATGCAGTTGTTTTTTTGAGATTAGGCCAATATTGAAAGAAACTGAAGAAAATAAATGCATTTTTGCAGTTAAATAGAAAGAAACAGCGTTTTCGATCAAAATTAAATGCATTTTTACAGTTGAGGTTTCAAAAGAGGGTCCACGCAACGCAACTGGATATCCCGCTAAGAGAAAACCCCATTTGGCTTAACTCCCCCTAGTCTGGGTACAGCGGGGCCACTGCAACACATCAACCGCCTGCCACGCCACCTAACAACTAAAGCACTCCTACCGCGCCTGCTCCACACTTCCAGCGAAGCCAATGCGACACTCCAAATATCGCCTGCCACGCTTCCCGCAGCCGAACCGTTAGCGTTCCGCATCCAGCGGAACCGCTGCGCCTTTAGCGCCGGCTGACGGCCGTGCTGCCAGCCGCCAGCCGTAGTGGACGATGACGCCGGCAACAACGCCAATCGCCAGATCATGTGTCCATACAACGGAAGCGACTGTTACAAGCATTACAGCCGTTTCATGAAACGGCACCCGGTGCAGCCGGTACACCGATTTCCAGTCGAAGATCGATACGCATACCATGAGCATAATGCCGACAAGCACCGCCATCGGCACAATCGCCAGCACATCGCCGAGCAGAACGGTAAGCAGCAGCAGGAACAACGCCGCAACCAACGTGGACAGCCGGCTTGTCCCGCCCATTTTCACATTGAGCACTGATTCGGCCACAAGCGCACAGCCCGCCATGCCGCCAAAAAAGCCGGCAACGACGTTCGCCGCCCCTTGCCCGCGCATCTCCCGATGTTTGCTCGTCTGCCGTCCGGTTTCCTCGTCGATCAAGTTTTGCGTCAGCATCGTTTCCGTAAAGCCCACCACGGCAAGCGACAGCGAATAAGGCAATATGACAACCAGCGTATGCCAGCTGAACGGTACGTCCGGAATGAGGAAGGACGGCAGCGACGCGTCGATGTCCGCAATATCGCGGATCAGTTGAACGCCGCTTATATGCAGCGCCCATACGCCAAAGGTCAGCACCGCAACCGCCACGAGCGGCGAAGGAACCGCTTTGAAATAACGCGGCAAAAAATAAATGATCAGCAGCGTAATCGCAATAAGCGCGTACATGCGCCATGATGCGCCTTTAAAATATTGCAGCTGCGACATCAAAATCAATATGGCAAGCGCGTTAACAAAACCTTTGAGCACGCCCGGCGCCACAAACCGCATCAGGCTGCCTAATCTAAACAGCCCCATTAAATATTGCAGGATGCCCGTCAGGATGGTCGCAGCGAACAAGTACTGGATGCCGTGGCCTTTTACAAGCGACAGCATCAGTACAGCCATCGAGCCGGCCGCCGCGGAAATCATCCCCGGCCGCCCGCCCAAAAACGTAATCACAAGCAAAATGCATACGGAAGCGTAAATGCCGACAACCGGCGGAACACCCGCCATAAACGAAAAAGCTAACGAATCCGGCACAAGCGCAAGCGTGGCCGTCATGCCGGCCAGCACGTTCAGCCGCACATCCGTGGTCCACTGCTCCCGCAAAGCGGTTAAACGAACCTTCATTTTAATAGCCTTCGCCTTGTCCGCCCGTTACGATCGCCACGCTGGAGCTTGCGCCAATCCGCGTCGCGCCCGCAGCCAGCATGCGGACAGCCGTATCGAAATCGCGCACTCCGCCCGACGCCTTCACGCCAATATCCGGGCCAACCGTACGGCGCATAAGCGCAATGTCGGCTTCGGTCGCTCCGCCTTTGCCAAAGCCGGTCGATGTTTTCACAAAATCAGCACCGGCTTCCACACTAATACGGCTTGCCGTTTCCTTCTCTTCATCCGTCAGCAGGCCGGTTTCCAAAATCACTTTCAGCACCGCTTGGTTGCCGCATGCTTCGACAACGCCGGCAATATCGCTGCGCACAAATTCCCATTCGCCCGATTTGATAAGACCAACGTTAATGACCATATCGATTTCGGTTGCGCCGTTCGCAATGGCGTCACGCGCTTCCGCCGCCTTGGCGAATGTCGTTGTCGCCCCAAGCGGGAACCCGATCACCGTCGTAATGCCTACCCCGGATCCGTCCAGCAGGCTTGCCGCATAACGGACCCAGCTTGGATTAACGCATACCGTTGCAAAACGGTATTGCTTCGCCTCCTCGCAAAGCTTGCCGACTTCCTCTCTTGTTGCTTCCGCTTTCAGCAGGGTGTGGTCAATGGCAGACGCCACTTGCTCCGGCGTAAATGAATGGTTACTCATACGGGTTCTCTCCTTTAATGGGGTTCATATTCTCTCTATTGCATGATTAAGCTTCCAGCAAATGCTGGGCTGTGATGTAATCGGTAATTAACGTGTTCACATATTTACCGCGCAAAGCACCCAGAACGGCGTCGATTTTGCTTGGCCCGCCCGCTACGAGAATGGACGTCTCCTTATGGCGCAGCTCGTCCAGTTCAATGCCGATTGTCCGCTCGTTCAGCTCGCTGCTGCACAGATTGCCGTTAATGTCGATCACCCGGGAGCATATGTCGCCAACCCCCCGGCTGCGGATCATCTCCACATCTTCCGGCGTAAAATAATTAGCTGCCATCAGCACCGAATCCGGCGTTGGCGACCCGACCGTTACAAGTGCAATGTTGGCGTCCTTGCCCCGGTTTAAAATATTGCGCACATGCCGGTCCGCCTCAATCGTTCTCCGGACAATGGCATGGTCAACGATCGCCGGCAGATGGAGATGGTACGGATTCGTATGAAAAGCGTTGCCGAACAGCTGGGCGATTTCATACGCATACGTATTAATTTCGCTGTGGCTGACGCCGCCGTTCAGCTGTACGACACTGACGCCCTTCACATGCTTGCTGCGCAGCTTCAGCGCCACTTCATACAGCGTTGTGCCCCATGTGACGGCAATGCTGTCACCATCCTTCACCAGCTCCAGCAAGTAATCGGCTGCCGCCTCGCCCAGAAAGCTTTTGACGATGCGGTCTTCGTATTTCGGAATCGGGGCGACAATTGCCTTCTTCAAGCCGTACTTGCGTTCAAGCAGCTCGACCCGCTCCTGCTGGTCGGCTACCGGATCAACAATCCGGATTTGCACAATGCCGGACAGCTTCGCCTGCTGCAAAAAACGGGAAACCGTCGGGCGCGATACGCCAAGCTGCTTGGCGATTTCCTCCTGGTTATAATCCAGCTGGTAATACATCCGGGCCGCTTCTATCATTTTTTGCCGTTTATCGTTTAATTCATCCATAACCTGCGTTCACTCCAGACACATGATGTGCGGATTACTTGAAAAAATGTGATGGATAATCATTTACATTATTTCATTTTATTATAAACGTTTTGCTTTTGAAATACTTATTCCGGTGGCAAGCAAAAAAAGCGGCGGTTTGCTCCATAAGAACAACCCGCCGCTTGTATGATTTGAAGCATTCGGAAACCGGTTAACCCCGGTTGATCAGGTGAAAATCGTCATAATGGAAGCCTGGCGATACGATGCAGGACACCAGCACCGGCTCGTTTCCCAGCGGACGCGCCATCTGCCATTCGCCGCGCGGCACAAGCGCCTGCGGCTGCTGGCCGTTCAGTACGTCCCCGCCAAGCACGATTTCCTGCCGCGTTTCCGGCTGATCGCCCGTTCCGCCCAGCGTCAGCATAATCGGGCTGCCCGAATGCCACAGCCACACCTCATCGGAAAGGACCGTATGCCAGTCCGAAAACTCATCGGGGTGCAGCAGAAAATAAATGGAAGAGGCCGCAGGGCGAGAGCCGGAATACGGCGCACCCAATACTTCATGAGGAATCGTAAACGATGCTTTCCAAATTTCTTTATACCAGCCGCCTTCGACATGGGGCTGCAGGCCAAGCGCTTCAACAAGCGGTGATACTTTTTTATCCGTCATAGGTATTTGCTCCTTTATATTGGTTTTAAGTAACTGCCGCATAAGCGCCAAACTGGGCTGCGTGCAGGCGGCTGTATATGCCGCCGGCCGCGATCAGCTCTTCGTGCCGGCCTTGCTCGGCGATGCCGCTTTCGTCTACGACGATGATGCGGTCTGCATTTTTGATGGTGGCGAGCCGATGCGCAATAACCAGTGTTGTCCGCCCTACGGACAGCTCGGCCAGCGACTGCTGAATCGCCGCCTCCGTCTCTGTATCCAGCGCCGATGTCGCTTCATCCAAAATCAGGATCGGCGGATTTTTGAGGAACATGCGCGCAATCGCAAGACGCTGCTTTTGTCCGCCGGAAAGCTTCACGCCGCGCTCCCCGATAACTGTGTCAAGCCCGTCCGGCTGCTGCAAAATAAACGGCTCCAGCTTTGCACGCCTTGCCGCTTCCCAAATGCTCGCTTCATCCGCATCCAGCTTGCCGTACGTAATGTTGTCGCGGATCGTGCCCGCAAACAGGAACACATCCTGCTGCACGATGCCGATCTGGCGGCGCAGCGATTCCAGCGTCAGCTCCCGGATATTGTAGCCGTCAATCGAAATCGTGCCGGAGGTTGCTTCGTAAAACCGCGGCAGCAAGCTGCACAGCGTCGTTTTGCCTGCGCCGGAAGGTCCGACAAATGCAATCGTCTCTCCCGCGCGAATCGTTAAATTAATGCCGTTAAGCACATTCGAATCGCCGCCGTAGCCAAACGTTACCTGCTCATAACGAATATCGCCCCGAAGCGTGCCAATAGCTATCGCGCCCTCTATATCCGTAATATCGGGTTCGGTATCCATCAGCTCGATGTAACGCTTAAAGCCCGCGATCCCTCTCGGGTAGCTTTCAATAACGGCATTAATTTTTTCAATGGGTTTAAAGAAGATGTTCGTCAGCAGCACAAATCCAACAAACTCCCCATAGCTGAGCTGCCCGTCAATGACGAACCAGGAGCCGCAAATGAGAACAAAAAGCGTCACCAGCCGCATCAGCATGTATGTCAGTGAGCCGTTGAACCCCATAATTTTATAAGCGATCAGCTTCGCTTCGCGAAAACGCATATTGTTCACGCGGAACAGCTTGCGTTCATGCTCTTCGTTGGCGAATGCCTGCACGACGCGAATGCCGCCTACCGTATCTTCCACGCGTGCATTAAAGTCGGCCATGTCCGAGAACAGCCGGGAAGACGCTTTGGTCATCTTTTTGTTGAAATAAACAACAAGCCACATAATAATCGGCACTACTATAAATGTCAGCACCGCCAGCTTCATATTAATAGTGGCCATAATAATAAACGCTCCGATCAGCGTCATTACCGCAATAAACATATCCTCCGGCCCATGATGGGCAACCTCGCCGATTTCGAACAAATCGTTGGTCATGCGCGAGATGAGATGGCCGGTTTTGGTATTGTCAAAATATCGGAACGACAGCTTCTGCACATGGTCAAACAGCTTGCGGCGCATATCGGTTTCGATATTAATGCCCAATTTATGGCCCCAATACGTAACTACAAAGTTGAGCACCGTATTAACGGCGTATAACGCCAGCAAAGCCAAGCAGGCAATCACAATCCAGCGCCAGTTCTGGTCCGGCAGCAAGTCGTCAATGACATGGTTGACGGCCAGCGGAAAAGCAAGCTCCAGCAGCGCCAGCAAAACCGCGCAGCCAAAGTCGAGATAAAACAGCCTTTTATAGGGCTTATAATAGGAAAAAAATCTGCGAAGCGTTGGCATAAGCTACTCCTTTCCATAACAGCTAATCTCCTGATGATAATGGATATCAATTCCTAAAGTCAATGATCGGACCGGATGTGATATCCGTTATAAACAGCGCCGCTCAAACAAACAGCCAACCGCCGGCCGGCGAATTGGCTGTTTGTTTGAGTAATTGTTCTGGCTTGGTTGGCGTGGCTGCACCTGTCATGCTCGGCTTACGGCCGCATGAGGGACTGCTTGCTGCATGCCAATCTCGGCTTGCCGCAGATTGGCATGCTATTCCTTGCACGCCGCTCAGCCAGCTGCAACCGCTTGGCGTGCTGCTTGCTGCATGCCAATCTCGGCTTGCCGCAGATTGGTATGCTATTCCTTGTACGCCGCTCAGCCAGCTGCAACCGCTTGGCGTGCTGCTTGCTGCATGCCAATCTCGGCTTGCCGCAGATTGGTATGCTATTCCTTGCACGCCGCTCAGCCAGCTGCAACCGCTTGGCGTGCTGCTTGCTGCATGCCAATCTCGGCTTGCCGCAGATTGGTATGCTATTCCTTGCACGCCGCTCAGCCAGCTGCAACCGCTTGCCGCAGATTGGTATGCTATTCCTTGTACGCCGCTCAGCCAGCTGCAACCGCTTGGCGTGCTGCTTGCTGCATGCCAATCTCGGCTTGCCGCAGATTGGTATGCTATTCCTTGTACGCCGCTCAGCCAGCTGCAACCGCTTGGCGTGCTGCTTGCTGCATACCAATCTCGGCTTGCCGCAGATTGGTATGCTATTCCTTGTACGCCGCTCAGCCAGCTGCAACCGCTTGGCGTGCTGCTTGCTGCATACCAATCTCGGCTTGCCGCAGATTGGTATGCTATTCCTTGTACGCCGCTCAGCCAGCTGCAACCGCTTGGCGTGCTGCTTGCTGCATGCCAATCTCGGCTTGCCGCAGATTGGTATGCTATTCCTTGCACGCCGCTCAGCCAGCTGCAACCGCTTGGCGTGCTATTCCTTGCACGCCGCTCAGCCAGCTGCAACCGCTTGGCATGCTATTCCTTGCACGCCGCTCAGCCAGCTGCAACCGCTTGGCGTGCTGCTTGCTGCATGCCAATCTCGGCTTGCCTCAGTTTTTTGCGTCCGCGCCAGCGGAAGAGGGCGATGATGCCGCGGAAATATTCGTCCGCGATCATACAGCTATAAATGCAGGAGAGGCCCCATCCCAGCTTGACGCCAAGCACGTAAGACAGCAGCGTGGCGATCAGCGACATCGAGATAAGCGAGTTGGTCATCATAAACCGCGTATCGCCGATGGCGCTCAAGGAGTTGCCCAGCGCCATATTGAGCATTTTGCCCGGCTGAAGAAGCAGATTGAGCGAAAGCAAAGAAACGCCAAGCGCGATGATATGCGGGTCGGACGTAAAGAAGCCCAGCATTTTATCCCCGACGAAATAGACGATAACCGCGTTGACCGATACGATTACCAGTCCGATATATAAACCGCGGTAGGCGCTGCGGTAAGCTTCTTTCGTCCGCTTGGCGCCAAACAGATGCGCCACCTGGATTTGCACGCCCATCGCGATGGACTGCCCGAGCAGGAAGCAAAACGATTCCAGCGTATTCATGTAAGTGCGGGCGGTCAGTTCCGCGGAGCCAAGCATCGCCAGGAACGAAAAGATCGCAAGCTGCGAGAACACCCAGCACGACATGTTCACGCCCAGCGGCCAGCCGATCTTCAGCACTTCGTGAAACAGCTTGCGGTCGAACAGCTTGAAGTCCGGCAGCCGGATTGGCCGGTGAAATGCGCTTAAAAAAATGTAAAACAACACGATCGTCGCAAGCAGCCTGCTTGTTACCGTCGATATCGCAACCCCGGTCAGCCCCAGCTGCGGAAAACCAAAATGGCCAAAAATAAAAGACGAGTTTAAAAACAGATGGACAATATTCATGCCGACCGCAATGTACATCGGCGCTTTCGTGTTGCCGGTGTTGCGGATGGACGTGCTCAGCGTCGTCATCACGGCCGTCAGCACCATACCTCCGCCAACGATGGATATATAAATTTCCGCAAGCGGCAGCAGCCGGTCCGGCAGCTGCAGCAGCATGGCGATTTGCCGCGGCGCCGCAATCAGCGCCACACTGATGACAACGCCGATCAGCGCGGTCACTTTAAGGGCGATAACGCCTAACGTCCGGGCAGATTCCCGGTCCCGCGCTCCCAAGCGCTGCGCAATCAAAATACCGGCGCCGCTCGATACAGTCGTAAACAGCGCCATCAGCGCATTAAACAGCTGATTGGAGAAACCGACGACCGCTACGGCGTCGTCGGAAATTTTGCTGACCATTAACGTATCGGCCGCGCCTAACAAAAATTGCAAAAACAATTCAATAAAAATTGGCCAGGATAACATCCATAGCGAATAATTTCCCAGCTGTTGCCGTGAACCCATTATGCCTTACCCTCCCGGGAACTTTAAGGCTTTGGCAGCCTTTATGCCTGTTCCCATCCATGATTATTCTTTCTCGTATTATAGTTGCTGCGGGGCAGTTTGTGTATCACGATATCAACCGAAACTTTCACTTTTGAAACTTCGATAAAGCGGAGCGGAAGCATAGCAAACAAGCTCTGCGCCATAGGGGCAGAGCTTGTTTGCTTGAAGCGCAGCCGGTCGAATGCCGGGCCGGCAAGCCTTCCAGCGCCTCCTTATTCCTCTTCCGAAAAAGCTTTCAGCAGCTCCATCTTCAGCTCGTAAGCCGCTGTGCTCAAATGGACCGGATAGACATCCGGGTTCAGCTTGCGCAGCAGCTCCGGCCAAAAGAGGGCAAGCCGCTCCTGATGGAATGCGCGCACCTGTTCAAGAGATGGAACATCGTAAACCAGTTCTCCCTGCTCGAAAATCGGATGAAGCAGCGCATCGGCTTCGTATTGGGAAATATGTTTGTAAATATACGGATGCAGCGGGTCAAACAGCTTGATCCGCTTGCCGCCGACTACCTCGTCCTCTCCGTATAAAGTGATATAGTCGGCGATTGCCCGGCCCGACTTCCGGTCGATCAGGCGGTAAACATCCTTTTTGCCCGGCGTCGTAACTTTCTCGGGATTGCCGGAAATTTTGATGACCGGCACGAGGTCGCCGTTTTTTTCGCGCGCAACCAGTTTGTACACCCCGCCAAGCGCCGGCTGATCCTCCGCCGTAATGAGATGGGTGCCAACGCCCCATGTGTCGACTTTAGCGCCTTGAGCCTTCAGGTTAAAAATGATGTGCTCGTCCAAATCATTGGACGCAACGATCCGTACATAGTCCATCCCGGCTTGATCCAGCTGCTTACGGGCTTCCTTGGATAAATAAGCCAGGTCGCCGCTGTCGATGCGGATCGCCTGCATCCGTTTGCCCTTCGCCTCCAGCATGCGGCCGGTCTTGATCGCGTTCGGCACGCCGCTTTTGAGCGTATCGTATGTGTCGACTAGCAGCGTCACGCCGTCAGGCAGCGCTTCCGCATATTTTTGAAAAGCTTCCTCCTCCGAATCATGGCCCTGTACCCAGGAATGAGCGTGCGTTCCTTTGGCCGGGATGCCGAACTTGCGGCCGGCCAGCATATTGCTGGTCGCATCAAAGCCGGCGATGTAGGAAGCGCGCGCCCCCCATATCGCAGCATCGGCTTCCTGCGCCCGGCGAGAGCCAAACTCCAGCAGCACGTCGCCTTGCGCAACCTGGACAATACGCGACGCCTTGGTCGCAATCAGCGTCTGATAATTCATAAAGTTCAGCAGCGCTGTCTCGACCAATTGCGTCTCCAGGTTAGTCCCCTCGACCCGGAGCAGCGGCTCATTCGGAAAAGCAATTTCCCCTTCCCGCATCGCATAGACGGTTCCACGGAACCGGAAGTGGCGCAGCAGGTCCAGAAATGCCGGATCGTACCGCTCCTCCTGCTCGGCCAAATAAGCCAAATCCTCCTCGGAAAAAGACAAATGGCGCAAATAATAAATGATCCGTTCTAGACCGGCGAATACGGCATAACCGTTGCCAAACGGCAGCCTGCGGAAATACGCTTCGAATACTGCCCGATCGTGGGCCGTTCCGTTCACCCAATGCGCGTACATCATATTGATTTCATATTTATCGGTATGTAGTGCAAAATCCGTTCCGTTCATCGTTGTCCCCTCTTTGCTGCCTTTATCGTCATCTCATGCAAGCGAATGCCATAATGTTACCTTCCCATTATAAGTGAAAACCTTCTCCTGCCTACACACCGCTCTTGTCCCACAGATCCTCGTACTCCTTGGCATGCCGTTTAAATTCCGCCAGCGCATAAGAGCAAAGGGGGATGATCTTTTTCCCCTGCGCCCGCGCTTCGTCCGTCACCAGGTTCAGAAGCTGTTTGGCTAGCTGCTTCCCGCGGTATTTCGGGTCGACATACGTATGGTCGATCACCCAAGTGTCCCCGTCAGCCGGACGGAACGTCATTTCGCCGATCACGCCGCCTGCTCCTACCAGTTCAACCCTGCCGTCCTGCTTCCGGGTGCTGATCTCCGTTTGTTCCTCTTGCCGTTTCTCTTCGTTCATCCCGACAATCCCTCCTTTTTCTTTAGTATAAGTACCTGCGGACAGAATTAGCCATGCGGCTTGGACAGATCCGTCAAAAAAAAGCGGCTTGCCGGATGCCGCGCCTGATGGCGCCGCTTCAAGCAAGCCGCTGGCTGCATCGCAGCCGATGCCGTTTATTTGCTGTGCATTTTAAATTCAAGGAACAGCTCGTTGTAATGGGCGAGCATCTTTTTGCCCAAATTATCGTACACTTCAAGCTTGCTGGTCAGTTCCGGACTTGGATAAAACCGCTCATCGCCGGAAATATCTTCCGGCAGCAGCTTCAGCGCGCCTGCGTTTGGCGTCGAATAGCCGACGTATTCCGTATTTTGCGCGGCATGCTCCGGGTCCAGCATAAAGTTGATGAATTTGTGGGCGCCTTCGATATTTTTGGCTGTTTTCGGGATGACCATGTTATCGAACCACAGGTTCGAGCCTTCGTCCGGCACCACATATTCCAGCTTATCGTTGGCGTCCATCATTTCCGAAGCGTCGCCCGACCATACGAGGCCTACGGCCGCTTCTTCGTTGGCCATCAGCATTTTGATCTCGTCGCCGACGATCGCCTTCACGTTAGGCGTCAGCGTGCTGAGCTTTTTGAGCGCTTGCTGCAGATGATCTTCGTTCGTATCGTTCAAGGAGTAGTGCAGGCTGTTGAGGCCCATGCCGATCACTTCACGCGCCCCGTCCAGCAGCAAAATTTTGTTGCGCAAGCTCGGGTCCCACAGGTCGTCCCAGCTGTGGAACGTCAAACCGCCAACCATGTCGGGATTGTACACGATACCGACCGTCCCCCAAAAATAAGGGACCGAATATTCGTTGCCCGGGTCAAACGATAAATCCATAAACCGCGGATCAATATATTTCAGATTCGGCAGCTTGGAATGGTCGATCGGCAGCAGCAGATGTTCTTCTTTCATTTTGCTGATCGCATATTCCGAAGGAACTGCAACGTCAAACGTCGTGCCGCCTTGCTCGATTTTGGTCATCATCGCTTCGTTGGAGTCAAACGTCTGATAGATGACTTTAATGCCGGTTTCCTTCTGGAACTCGTCCAGCAGTTCCTCGTCGATATAATCGCCCCAGTTGTAAATGGTCAGCGTATTGTCTCCGCTGTAGCCTTCGCTCGAGTTAAGGTAAGTCGTCAAATACATAAGCGCAAGGGCTGCAACCAATACGACCGCAAACGTCCGAACGATCTGCTTCATGGGCGAAGCCCCCTTCCGTTCGACCGGCTGTTCCGCTGGTTAATGAAGTAATACCCGATGACGAGTATGATGGTCAGCAGGAAAAGCAGCGTAGACAACGCATTGATGGACAACGACACGCCTTGACGGGCCCGCGAGTAAATTTCGACCGATAACGTCGAAAAGCCGTTGCCTGTCACAAAAAACGTGACCGAGAAGTCATCCAGCGAATACGTTAATGCCATAAAAAATCCGGCGAACACACCCGGTTTAATAAACGGCATAATGACCCGCGTGAGCACATGCCAGCTGTTCGCGCCAAGGTCCCGCGCGGCGTCAATAAGCGTGGAGCTCATTTCCTGCAGCTTGGGCAAAACCATGATGACCACGATCGGCACGCTGAACGCGATATGCGACAGCAGGACGGACATGAAGCCCAGCTTAATGCCGATAATGGTAAACAGGATTAAGAACGACGCGCCGATAATAACGTCCGGGCTGACAATAAGCACGTTGTTCAGCGACAGGAGCGTATTTTTCGGCTGCCATTTGCGCACTTGATGAATGGCGATCGCGCCGGCAACGCCCAGTATCGTGGATATAAGCGCCGACAGCAAGGCGATCACAAACGTATTCAGCACAATAATGAGCAGCCGCGTATCCGCGAATACTTCTTTGTACCATTCGAACGTAAAGCCTTCAAAGCTGCGCATATGGCCGCCGCTGTTGAAGGAGTAATAAATCAAATATAAAATCGGCGCGTACAGCACCGCAAACACAACAAACAAATACAGATTAGGCAGCTTTCCGTTTGTTTGCATCTTGCGCACCCCGCTTTCTCGTGCCCGTCACCAGCATGATGACCGCCATCACAATAATGAGGAACACCGCAATGGTAGCCCCCATCCCCCAGTCCTGGGTGACAAGAAAATGCTGCTCAATCGCCGTGCCGAGCGTAATGACGCGGTTGCCCGCAATAAGGCGAGTCAGCATAAAGAGCGACAGCGCCGGAATAAATACCGCCTGGCAGCCGGATTTGACGCCGCTGATCGTCAGCGGGAATATAACCCGGCGGAACGTCGTCCAGCCCGAAGCGCCCAAATCGCGCGAAGCGTAGATCAGCGAAGGGTTGATTTCCTCCAGCGCGTTAAAAATCGGGAGCACCATAAACGGGATGAAAATATAGACCGATACGAAAATAAAGCTGAAATCGGTAAACAAAATTTGCTGCCGTCCGATGCCGATCGCATCCAGCACCGCATTGGCGAAACCGTAAGTGCCGAATAAGCCGATGAACGCGTAAGCTTTCAGCAGCAGGTTCACCCAGCTCGGCAATATAATAAGCAGCAGCCACAGCTGCTTATGCTTCGTGCGGGTCAGCCAATACGCCGTCGGATAAGCGATCAGCAGTGAAAAGACGGTGATGAGCAAAGCGTACCAGAACGAGCTCAGCGTCATTTTCATATAAACGGCTGTAAAAAACTTCGAGTAGTTCCCAAACGTGAAATGGCCTTCTACATCAAAAAAAGAGTAGTACACGATAAGCACGATGGGAGCAATGACAAACAAGGC
Source organism: Paenibacillus protaetiae (assembly GCF_004135365.1). Taxonomy (NCBI): domain Bacteria; kingdom Bacillati; phylum Bacillota; class Bacilli; order Caryophanales; family Paenibacillaceae; genus Paenibacillus; species Paenibacillus protaetiae. The sequence continues at coordinate 2,813,024 of NZ_CP035492.1, forward strand.
GATCCATAACAAATAAGGGATAAGATACACATTGCGTCTGCTGATTCTATTCTGCATCGTCGGCCTCTACATACTCTTCGAGGCGTTTGTCGAACTCTTCCTCCGTCTCGCCGAAACGCATAACATGAATCGCTTCGGGATCGAAATAAAGTCCGATCCGCTCGCCTACAACCGCTTTGCGCGTCGAATGGACAAGCCATTCATTGCCAGCGTCGTCGTAGCTCGAAATTTCGTAATGCACGCCGCGGAACAGCTGGGAATCCACCCGTACCTGCAGCTTGCCCTGCTCGACCGTCGTAATCTCCAAATCTTCCGGGCGAATGACAATCTCAACCGGCTCATTAGGATTCAGGCCGCCGTCCACGCAATCATACGTATGCCCGGCAAACTCGACGACATAATCTTCTTTCATCCGCCCCGGCACAATGTTCGACTCCCCGATAAAATCGGCTACAAACCGGTTGATCGGCTCGTCGTAAATGTCGGTTGGCGTTCCGCTCTGCTGAATGTTGCCTTCGTTCAGCACAAAGATTTCATCCGACATCGCCAGCGCTTCCTCCTGGTCATGCGTAACGAAAATAAACGTAATGCCCAGGCGGCGCTGCAGTTCCCGAAGCTCGTATTGCATTTCCGTGCGGAGCTTCAGGTCAAGCGCAGAAAGCGGCTCGTCCAGCAAAATAATTTCCGGTTCATTCACAATAGCCCGCGCAATGGCGACACGCTGCCGCTGGCCGCCGGACATTTCGTGAATTTCGCGGTTTTCGTAGCCTTCCAGGTTGACGAAACGGAGCGCTTCCTTCACTTTTTCCTTAATAGCGGCATTTTTCATTTTTTTGATGCGCAGGCCAAAAGCCACGTTCTCAAACACATTCAAATGCGGGAATAACGCATAGTCCTGAAATACGGTGTTCACTTGGCGTTCGTTCGCCGGCACCCGGTTAATTACTTTGCCGTTAAAATAAATGTTGCCTTGCGTAGGCTCGATAAATCCTGCGATAAGACGCAAAATGGTCGTTTTACCGCAGCCCGAAGGGCCAAGCAGCGTATAGAACTTGCCTCGTTCAATTTCGAAACTCACATCGTTCAGAACGGTTGTGTCGTCAAAACGCTTCGTAACTCCCTCAAACCGGATAATCGTCTCGCTTGTCGCTGCCACTTACCACTCCTCCTTTAATATATGTAATAGCCTCTTTCCCTTGTTCGCTAAATTCCGGCAAATGTCCGGAGGCCATTCGTACTATGCAAGTATTCAGCAATTGATTATACAACAAATAGGTAGGGGTGCAACGGTTTTTTTAAGAAAGAAAAACAAGGATGGATTGCGCCGCTTCCATTCCATAGCTATTCCCTGCTTCTCCGCAAGAAACACACGATTCCCGCGAAAAAAGCGCCGCACACGCTGCGCCAAAAGAACCACCCCCGGAAGCCGCCTGCTTGGCCGTAAATATGAACAAAACCGGGCACTCCCGTGGAAGGGAGTGCCCGGTTTTGCCGCTGCAAAGAATGCGCCCTGAACGCGGGTCAGCCGTTCAGCGCGCTGATCATATTGCGGGCGATCCATACGCCTGCCGCCCCTGCTTGCGCAAGGCCGCGGGTGACGCCCGCGCCGTCGCCGCCGCAATAAAGGCCGTCGATTTCCGTCTCGAACGTTTCCTTCAGCTTTGGACGGGCGGAATAAAATTTGGCTTCGACACCGTAAAACAGCGTATGCTCGGAGGCGATGCCCGGCGTGACTTTCTCCAGCGCCTGCACCATCTCGATTAAGCTGAGCATCGTATTATAAGGAAGCACAAGGCCAAGGTCGCCCGGCACCGCCTCTTTCAGCGTCGGCTCCAGAAACCCTTCGCGGATGCGGGCTTCCGTCGACCGGCGGCTGCGCATAATATCGCCGTACTTTTGCACGATGACCCCGCCGTTCGACAGATCGTTGGCGCGCTGGCATATTTCGCGGGCATATTCGTTTGGCTTATCGAACGGTTCGGTAAATTTATGCGAAACGAGCAGCGCAAAGTTCGTATTTGAAGAGCCAAGCGCCGGATCTTTGTAGGAGTGGCCGTTCGCCGCCATTACGCCGCTATGGTTCTCCACGACAACATGGCCGGACGGATTGCTGCAAAACGTGCGCACCCGCGTCCCGACCGACGTATTGTAAATAAACTTCCCTTCATATAAATGCTCGTTAATTTCGCGCATGACGACATCGCTTGTCTCCACACGGACGCCCACATCGACCTGGTTGTTGTACATAGGCAGGCGGCGGCGCTTCAGTACTTCCGTCAGCCAGCCGGAACCGTCGCGTCCCGGCGCAATCATGACCTTATCCGCTTCATACTCGTCGCCGTTTTTCAGCACGATTCCTTTGATCTGATCGCGGCCGTCCTGCTTCACCGTCATAATGTCTTCCACTTCCGCCCGGAACATCATGTCGATCCGAGGTTTTAAATATTCATAAATGGATTTAAGAATTTCCAGGTTTTGCTCCGTCCCGAGATGGCGCACCTGCGCGCGAAGCAGCTTTAAACCGGCGGCATAACCCCGCTGTTCAATATTACGGATCGTATCCGTTGTCGGGTCGGTAATCGTCCGCGTAGCGCCGTGCTGCAGATTAAGCTCATCGACGTAACGGATCAGCTCCAGCACTTTCGAGCCTGGCAAATAATCGGTCATCCAGCCGCCGAATTCGGTCGTAATATTAAACTTGCCGTCGCTGTATGCCCCGGCCCCGCCAAAACCCGCAGTAATCGAACAGGCCGGCAGGCAGCCCGCAAAGTCCTTTTTGCCGGCAGGCGGCGGGCATAATTTAATTTTATCCTCTAAAATCGGGCATCTGCGCTTATAAATGTCCAGCCCTTTATCAACCAGAAGCACCTTCAAATGCGGCGCTTTCAGCGTCAGCTCGTAGCTGGCGAATATTCCGGCAGGCCCCGCACCAATAATAATGACATCGTATTTGCTCATGTTCGTTAACTGCCCCTTCCACAAATTTGCGGCATGCCGGCCATCTGACCGCAGCCGTCCGCCTTCATCGGCTAAACTGCCGCCCGGACACCTGTTTAAGGGCATAAAAAAATCCCGGCTTGTGAACAGGTATGCGGCAGCATCCCGTTCGTAGCCAGGAATTCATGGTTCCTTGTAGAGACCCTCAATCCGTATTATCGAGGTTATACGAACAGTAACGATAATACCGCATACAAACGAATGGGTCAATGGGATATTGAAATATTATTCGTAATTGACTCATTTTAATTTAGAATTACGTTACACACAAACAAATAATCGGATAAAACACGAACATTAGACATTTAAAATCAGCCATTGTATAATATATACGAACTAACTTTTCTGAAGCAGCTGGTGCACAATTGGCCGGCAGCGGCCGCAATTATTTTTATTTCTGAGCTTTGCTGCTGCCAGTCCGATTTGGACAAACCGAGCTCCCAGCGCTTTCGCCACGCGACAATAGGGCCGTATCCGACCGGTCATGCCGATGGGAAGCCCGTTTTATTCGTTTTATATTTTAAAACCAAAAGGAGCGTTCACTATGGCACAACTTCGTGAGATTCAAACGATTGAAGAATGGAATTCAGCATTGGAAGGTTCTAACGGACATCCGCTTGTCGTCTTTAAACACAGCACGACTTGCCCGGTTAGCGCCAACGCATATCGCGAATTTAACGACTATCTGTCCGACAAACCGCGTTCCGATGCGGATTATGTGCTGGTCAAAGTAATTGAATCGCGCCCGGTTTCTAACCAGATTGCCGAAGATACGGCGGTTAAGCATGAATCCCCGCAAATTATGCTGATTGAAAACAAACAAAAAGTATGGACGACCAGCCACTGGTCGGTGACCAAAGCACACATTACAGCCGTTCTTGACTAATCGGCCGATCCATCAGCGGCTTAACAAGCCGCTTCGAACAAAAAGCGCTTTTGCAGCTAGTCTCCAGGGCAGCCGCTGTTGTACAAACAGCGGCCAGCCACTGGAACACGGGCTGCAGAAGCGCTTTTTTAATTTATGGCGTTTATACTTCGCCCCAATAAATTTCCGTTTCGTAATCGAAGCTGACGGTTCCATCGGTGCCCGTTTCGTCAAACAGCGTCTTCAGCGCCGCCAGCATCGGCTCATGGTTAGGATGGCCCGGCATCGGCGCATAAGAAGATGACAACAGGCGGCCTTCCAGCCCGGGCAAATCAAACTTCTGGCTGTTTGTAAACCGGGCTTTCGTAAATGTTCCTGGTTTAAAAAACGGCTCCAGCGCGGCTTCGTCAATGTTTTTGTGGCTGAGCTTCTCATAATCGGTTCCGTACTGCCGAAGCAGCTGCTCGTACCCTTCCAGGAACGGCGTGCCGCCGGTCAGTCGAGAGTTCCATATTAACACCGCTTTGCCGCCCGGTTTTAGGATTCGGCCAAATTCCTGCTGTGCTGCCGGCCGGTCAAACCAATGAAACGATTGCGCGCAAGTAATAAAATCAACGGCATTGTCCGCAAGGCCGGTCGCCTCTGCTGCGCCGGACCAAGGCTCATACCCGGAATAGCCGCCTAAAGCCGCCACAGCCGCCGATCTCATCGCATCATTGGGCTCTACGCCGATGACGCGGCTGCCCCGCTCCAGCAAAATGCGCGAAAAGATGCCGGTTCCCGCTCCGATATCGGCAATGACGGCTGCAGGCGACAATCCAACCGTATCATACAAGTAGCTGATTGCTTCCTCCGGATAACCCGGACGATATTTGACATAAGCCTCTACTCTGTCTGTAAATCGTTCCTTGCTGTCGATATTCATTTCGCGAACACGCTCCTTTGCCGGTCTCGCCGCAGCTTCGCCAAGCAAGCGGCTAATTATGGTGTTGATCTTCGTCCATCATACCATACTTATCCAGCAGGAGCAGGCATACAAACGCGCTTATGCCTCTCCTTGCGGATGCCCCTTGCAGCCAAGCGCCTCCAGCGCAAACTGTACATGCAGCTTGGCTCCCGGCACCAATACCCGTTCATCCAGATCGAACTGCGGATGATGCAGCGGGTACACAATGCCTTCCGCTTCGTTCCGCACGCCCAGAAATAGAAACGCGCTTGGCACCTGCTGGGCATATAAGGCAAAATCTTCGCCGGCGAGGCTTGGCGTCTCCAGACGTAACGCCCGGCTTTCGCCCAGCACGCTTTCCGCCGCCCGCAGCGCCAGCTCCGCCGCAGCGGCATCGTTGCGCAGCGCAGTGCCAACGCGCAGCTGAATATCACGCGTGCCGGCATGCGCTTCGGCCGTGGACTGCGACAGCCGCTCCAGCTCGCGGGTGACGCGCTCCACGGTAGCCGGATCAAAGGCGCGGAACGTGCCTTTGATCTCGCTTTCGCCGGCGATTGCATTAATGGCGGCGCCGGCATGCAGCGATCCAAACGCCAGCACCGCCGGCTCAAGCGGATCAACCGCCGTCGCCATAAACGATTTCATGCCGGCTGCGAATTGGACGGCCATCATCAGCGCATCCGCCGCCAAATGCGGCGAGCTGTGATGCCCGGGCATCCCGTGAAACCGGATCGTAAAATGGGTAGACGCCGCCATCGCATACGCCCGGTGAACACCCGCCGTGCCAGCCGGCAAGTCCGGCCAGACGTGCATGGCAAAACAAATGTCGGCGCCTTCCAGCACGCCGGCGTCAATCATATCCCGGCCGCCGCTCGTCATGCGGCCGTCCAGCGGGCTGGGCAGCGCCCCTTCCTCCGCCGGCTGAAACACAAACTTGACCGTTCCGGGCAAGTTGTCCTTATGCCGGCTGAGCGCACGGGCTGCGCCCAGCAGCATAGCCGTGTGCGCGTCATGGCCGCACGCGTGCATAACCCCTGCGCGGCGCGAGCTGTAAACCGCGCCGGTCTGCTCCTCCAGCGGCAGCGCGTCCATGTCCGCGCGCAGCACGACCGTGCGGCCGCCCTCGCTGGCCGCGCCGCGCAGCACGCCGACGACCCCCATGCCAAAATGAGGGCCGACGCCGCGCGTCACCTCGAGGCCCCATCCTTCGAGGTAATCGGCTACCAAAGCCGATGTGCGTTTCGTCTCATACATCACTTCCGGATGCCGGTGCAAATCACGGCGAATGGCCGCGATGTCTTCTTGAATGCCGTCGAGGCAGGCCATTATGGCCTGCCTCGTCTCTTCCGCAGCCGGGAATAATCCGTCCCCGATTACTTGGTTTTTACCCATGGACTTGCACTTTCCTTGCTGCCGTATACCGGTTTTCCGGAATTGCCAGCCCCAAATTGCCGCGCAGCGTGTCGCTTTCATATTCCGTACGGAATATGCCCCGCTCCTGCAAAATCGGAATAACCTGATCGACAAACTCATCCAGCCCGGTCGGCGTCGTGGCATGAATAATGAACCCGTCGCCCGCTCCCGCTTCAAAGTCCGCTTGAATCAAATCCGCTACCGTCTCCGGCGTGCCGATATAACGCGGTTTTGGCGTTGCGGAGCGAAGCGCTACCTGACGAAGCGTCAGCCCGAGCTCCTTCGCTTCCCGTTTAATTTTATCCGTGCCGCTCTGGAAGCTGTTGCTGCCCAAATCGCCGAGTTCCGGGAACGGCTCGTCAAGCGGGAATTGCGAGAAGTCAAAGTGTTCAAAGAAACGGCCCAAATAATCAAGCGCCTTGTCGATCGTAACCAGCTCGGTAAGCTGCTCATATTTCTGCTCAGCTTCCTCCTGCGTACGGCCGATAATGGTGCCGATGCCCGGCAAAATGAGAATTTCATCCGGCGAACGGCCGTAAGCTGCTGCCCGCTGTTTCACATCCTGCACGAAGGCGGCGCCTTCCTCTACCGTGTCATAGTGCGTAAATACAGCATCCGCGCTTTTGGCGGCCAAATTTCTTCCGGCTTCCGAGGAGCCGGCCTGGAACACCACCGGATGGCCTTGTTTGGAACGGGCGATATTCAGCGGTCCCTGAACGGAGAAATGCTCCCCTTCATGGTTCAGGCGATGCATTTTGGAAGGATCAAAAAACACGCCGGACGCTTTGTCGCGGACAAATGCGTCGTCTTCCCAGGAGTCCCACAGGCCGCGGGCAACCTCGAGATACTCTTCGGCAATGCGGTACCGCTCCGCATGGGTCGGGTGCGACGTGCGGCTGTAGTTTTTGGCGGAGCCTTCAAGCGGCGAAGTGACCACATTCCAGCCGGCGCGTCCGCCGCTGATATGATCAAGCGAAGCAAATTGGCGGGATACGGTAAACGGCTCGCTGTACGACGTGGAGAGCGTGCCGACGAGACCGATGTTGGACGTCACGGCGCCAAGCGCAGACAAAATCGTGACCGGCTCAAACCGGTTCAAAAAATGCGGAATCGATTTTTCCGTAATATAAAGACCGTCAGCGATAAAAACAAAATCAAATTTGCCTTGCTCTGCTTTTTGCGCCTGCTGCTTGTAAAACCCGAAATTGACGCTTGCATCGGTAATCGCATCCGGATGCCTCCAGCCGCCGACATTGCCGCCTACACCATGAATAATAGCTCCCAGCCTTAATTGTTTTTTTGCCATCTCGTTTCTCCTCCTTTTTGATCCTTCCAGATTGTTCTCTAACGGCTATACAAACGCCGCTTCCTTCAGCAGCAGCTTGTAGCTTTTGACCAGATGGTCGCCGTCGCGGATTTCTTTGTCGAAATCACGGACGAAACCTAGCCGTTCATACAGACGTACCGCGGACGCCATCATATCCGATGTGTGCAAATGGAGCGTTTCCTCGCCAAGCGCCCGCGCCCGGCGCACGCTTTCCTTAATAAGCTCGGTAGCGACGCCCAGCCCCCGGTATTTCGGCGAAACGGCAAGCAGCCGGATAATCGGCGCTTTGATTTGGAGATGAGGATTGCCGTAGGCTGTATCGGAATCAAGGAAAAACAGCACGCTCCCGATAATTTCCTCGCCGCGCACCGCTACGATGCGGGCCGCCGGCCCTTCTCCTTCAACCGACGCCGCGATGGAGTCCCGGTAAGGGACCCATCTGGACGCGGGAAGATGATCGGCGTATTGCCCATACGCCTCAAGCAGCAGCGAACGGATCTGCTCGCGCTCTTCTGCCAAAGCGTCACGGATAATAAGCGCCATAGCAGGTCACGCTCCTTGGGAAGCGGCCAGCGCTTCTTTGACGCGTTCGATCTGGCCGACATGATGATGCGCATGCTTGATGAACCCTTGCGCCGCAGCAAGAAGCGTAACCGTCTCGCCCTTAAAATTAACGCCGGTTTTGTTCCACGCCTCTTCATCCAGACGGCTGAACAGCTTTGCATTGTAAGCGAGCAGCGACTGGAACAACGCCAGAATGTCTGCAGCTTCGCCTTCGTTAGCCCTTGATCCGCTTACCCACGCGTCCTGTTCGAAAGCCGGAAGCCGGTCCTGCGCCCCTGCCAAAATAGCGCGAATACGGAACGAAACGACGATGTTATGGTCAGCGACATGCGACAGCACCTCCGTTACACTCCATTTGTCCGGGGCTGGCTTCCAGACAAGCTGCTCCTTCGTTAAACCTTGAACGGCGCTTGCAAGCGCGTCATAAGTGCCCAAATAGGCTGCGATATCGAATTGACTCATCGGATTTGTTCCTCCTTTAATTTCACCCTATTCATGAACTTCAGTTAGATCACGATTGATTGGAGCGAAGCTTGTGAAGCGCATGCTCCGCAAGCGTTGCAAACAGATTTGCCGTGCCCGGCAGCGCTTTTTCATCCAGATCGAATGCCGGATGATGCCACTCCTGCGGGCCGTCCGTCCCGATAAACAGGAACACGCCCGGCACCTCTTTCTGATAAAACGAAAAATCTTCTCCGGCAGAAGACGGCGTTGGCGTCACTACTTGGAGACCGGCCGCCTCCGCCGCTTCTGCCGCCCACTCCGCGAGCTGCGCATCATTGTTGACGGGAGGCGGGCCTTCAATCCAGCGAAGCGACGCTGTTGTGCCGGCTGCGGCCGCAACGCCGTCCACCACCTGCTTGAACCGCTCCTGCACGCGGCTGCGCACCGATTCCTCGAAGGTGCGGACCGTGCCGTCCATGACGGCTTTGTCGGAAATAACGTTCCAGGACGTGCCGCTGTTAATGCGCGTTACGCTGACAACAGCGCTTTCCAGCGGGCTCACATTGCGGCTGACGATCGACTGCAGCTGCGTCACGATGTGGGCTGCCGCTACAATCGGGTCAACGCCGGCATCCGGCACCGCTGCGTGCGTGCCGACGCCTTTTACTTCCACCAGAAAGCCGTCGGCCGCCGCCATAAGCGGACCCGCTTTAATGCCTACGGTGCCAACCGGCAAATCCGGCTTGTTGTGAAGCCCGTAGATCGCCTGCACGCCTTCCAGCGCGCCGGCGGCAATTACTTTTTTAGCGCCTTGCGCTTTTTCTTCAGCAGGCTGGAAAATAAGCCTTACCGTGCCGGCAAGCTCCTCTTCCCGCTGCTTCAGCAAATACGCGGCACCTAATAGGGATGCTGTATGGAAATCATGGCCGCAAGCATGCATTTTGCCCGGAACCGTCGATGCAAAAGGCAGTCCGGTCTGCTCTTCGACCGGCAGCGCGTCGATATCGCCCCGCAGAGCGACAATCGGCGTTCCGCTGCCGATTTCGGCAACTACGCCAGTTTGCAGAGGCAGCTCTAAGATGCGGATGCCGGCTTCGCTCAGCCAGCCGCGAATCGCTTTTGTCGTTTCGAATTCCTCGTTGGACAATTCGGGATGGGCATGCAGCTGGCGGCGTACCGCAACAAGCTTCGCATGCAGCGTCTCGTCCGTCCAGTTGTGCTGCAACGTTTCATGGTTTGCCATAACTATAATCTCCTTAGTTCCTGTTGATGGTCAGACGCTTACCCCTCGACCGCCAGCTCGGCAAAAGCTTCGCTAAGCAGTTCATAAGAACGAACCCGTTTATCGAAATCTTTCACAGCGTTCGTTACGATAAACTCGTCAACGCCGTAAGCGGCCTGGAGCTCCAGAAGCCTGCGGCGAACGGTTTCCTTCGAGCCTTTCGTAATGTCGGCGTCCCGTACTTCAACAGTATAAGACAAGCCTGCTTGTTTCGCGAACGCTTCCGCCTGCTCGACCGAGCCGACATTGATTTTGCGGCCGTCCTCCAGCAGCAGCTTCACGTTCTTGAATTCGCCGGCCAGCTCCGCCGCTTCTTCGTCCGTATCCGCGACGATTGCCGAAATGGCCAGGATCGCAAGCGGCTTCTCGCCTTTAAATTTGGAGCGGTACAGGTCAAAAGCGGTGCGAGCCGCTTCGGGATCGCTGTTGATGAACTGCGCAAACACATAAGCGCGTCCGCCTTCAGCCGCCAGCTCCGCGCTGCCCGGACTTGTGCCAAGCAAATAAATGGATGCCGGCTCTCCGGTAATCGGCGCTGCCTTCAAGCCTTCCAGCTCATGGCCTTCCCCAAGCGGGCCTTGCAAATATTGCTCCAGCTGCGCAAGCTTGCTTTCGAGCGGCTGCTTCTCGGTCACGCCCTGCTGCAGCGCCTGTGTCGAGCGCGGAAAACCGCCCGGCGCCCGGCCGATGCCCAAATCCACCCGTCCCGGCGCCAAGGAGGCCAGCACATTAAAGTTTTCCGCTACTTTGTACGGGCTGTAATGCTGCAGCATAATGCCGCCGGAACCTACCCGGATCCGTTCCGTCCGGGCGAGCAAATAGGAGATCAGCACCTCCGGCGAAGAACCGGCCAGCAAGTCGGTATCGTGATGCTCGGATACCCAGAAGCGCTTATAGCCAAGCTCTTCCGCCTTTTGCGCCAGCTTGACGGTACGCTGCAGCGAATCATGCGGCGTATCCCCCGGATAAACCGGACTTTGATCCAAAATGCTTAAACGAATGGACATGCTCCATCACTCTCCCATGAATAAGTTCAGCCGCCGGTCATGCGGCGTACGCAGCATTCAGCCGCCGTCCTGCGCAGCAGCGTGCGGCATAACGGCCAAGTTCAGCCATGCCTCCAGCCTCCGCCATACGGCATCAGCCGGAGGCGGTTATATCGAATAAGTCAGTTCCGGCGTTATCCGCTTCAGAAACTGCTTCGTGCGCTCTTCTTTTGGCGTATTAAAAATATCCTGCGGCGCGCCTTCCTCGACAATGACGCCCCCGTCCATAAACACAACATGGTTCGCAACCTCTCTCGCGAAGCCCATCTCATGCGTCACGACAATCATCGTAATGCCTTCACGGGCGATTTGCCGGATCACATCGAGCACTTCGCCGACCAGCTCAGGGTCGAGCGCAGAAGTCGGCTCGTCGAACAAAATCACTTCCGGGTTCAGCGCCAGTGCGCGGGCGATGCCAACGCGCTGCTGCTGGCCGCCGGACAGCTGGCTCGGGTAAGCGTCCAGCTTGGCGCCAAGCCCCACCTTCTCCAGCATTTGCACGCTAAGCTGCCGCGCTTCCTCCTTCGGAAGCTTCCGGACAACAACCAGCCCTTCCATCACATTTTCCAGCGCCGTTTTGTGGCGGAATAGATTGTAGTTCTGGAATACCATAGCCGTCTTGAGACGCAGCTCATGAATATCTTTTTTACCGATATGCGCGCAGTCCACCTGGCTGCTGCCGATAGCAATCGTGCCGGCGCCCGGACGCTCCAGGAAGTTGATGCAGCGCAGCAGCGTCGTTTTGCCCGAACCGCTTGGCCCGAGTATCGCGACGACTTCGCCTTTCTTCACTTCCAGATCAATGCCGGACAGCACCTCGTGCCTGCCGAAAGACTTGCGAATCCCTTGCAGCTTAATCATGCTACGCCACCTCGATTGTAGGAATTGGCCCGCTTCTCCAGCAAAGCCGAACTTCGTTCGATCAGGAAGGTCAGCCCCCAGAACAGAAGCGCCGCAGCGATATACGCTTCGAAGAACTTCCAGCTGGTCGCCGCCACAATGTCGGCTTTGGCCTGAATCTCCACCACCGATACGGTAAAAGCAAGCGTCGAGCCGTGCAGCATGCCGATTACGGAGTTCGTAAAATGCGGAATGCTTGCGGCAAAAGCCTGCGGAAGCACGATGCGCCGCAGCGCCTGCCAAGTGGTCATGCCGATCGAATAAGCGGCTTCGATCTGGCCTTTATTCACCGCCAGTATGCCTGCGCGGACCACTTCGGACATATAAGCTCCTGCCGTTAAGGAGAAAGAAATAAACACAAAATCAATAAGCGGAATCGAAGCCGAGCGGAACGACAAGCCTAACGCGCCGGAAATCGTGTCGATAAGCGCCGGCAGGCCGAAATAAACAAGGAATAAGTGCATCAGCATCGGCGTCCCGCGAATAAACGTGACATACGCAGCGCCAAGCTGGCTTAGGACGGGGATCCGGTAAATACGGGCCAGCGCAACGGCGGAGCCGATCACAAAGCCGCAAATTACGGAAACGGCCGTTACAAGGAGCGTCATCGGCAAAGCCGACAGAAGCTTGACAAACGCCGTCACAATAAACCATGGATCAAGCTTCATAAGTGGCCTCCTCCCCTTTCCGCTGCTTGCCTGCCGATGCAACCACTACGCGCTGCAGCAGCTTTCCTCTCCGCTTCAAACGCCGGATCTGCTCTTCGCCGATTTTGGACTCATGCCGCACGAGGCGCGATTCCAGCAGCTTGAACAGCTTCTCCAGCACGATGCTGACAACAAAATAGATAAGCGATAGCGCGATATACGCTTCGATAAAATGCTGTGTTGCCGTGACCAGCGTCTGCGATTTGCCGGTCATCTCCATCGCCCCAAGCGTAAACGCGAGCGATGTATCCTTCAGGTTGGCAATAACGAGATTGGCCAGAATCGGCACCGATATCGCCAGCGCCTGCGGCAATACAATTCGGCTGAATGCCTGGAACCCGTTCATGCCGATCGAATAAGCGGCTTCGACCTGCCCCGGTCGACGGCGGCAACCGCCGCCCGGATCGCCTCGGATATAAACGCGCCGCTGTTCAAGGCATATGTCGCAATGACAAACACAAGCACATCAACGCGGGATACATCCAGGCCAACCGTCTTCAACACTTCGGGCAGGCCATAATAAATAAGGAACAGCTGAATCAGAATCGGTGTGCCGCGGAAAAAGGACACATACACCGCGGATACCTGCTTCAGTACCGGAATGTTATACATCCGGGGCAGTGCTACGATAAAACCGATTACGATGCCGAGCAGGATGGAGCCTGCCACGATGTATAACGTAATCGGCAGGTAAGACAACAGCTTCGGCAAAAACTCGAACAGATAATGAATATCAAACGGCCGCCCCATTGCTGCTCCCCTCCATCCGTTTATATTTCATTTATTTCGCTTCATCCAGCGTTTTCGTAAAGTCTTCGCCAAGCCATTGCACGCTCAGCTTCGCAAGCGTACCGTCGTCGCGCAATTCCTTGACCGCTTCATCCAGACGGTCAGCGAGCTGCTGGCTGTCCTTGCGGAGGACAAAATAGACATCCGACTGAATCAGCGGGTCGCCTACCGTCTTCAGCGCCGGCTGGCCGTCCGCCCCCGGGTAAAACCGGAGCGAGAAGTCCGTCGCAAGCGTAGCGTCTACCCGTTTGTTTTGGATTTGCGACACCAGGTCATTTGCCGCTCCGCTTGAATACACGATATTAAGTGCATTATCATGGTCTTTGTTGTATTGCTCCAGGAAATAGGCCTGGTTGCTTGTTGGCGACGTTAATACTTTTTTGCCCTTCAGATCGTCGATGGAATGAATCGTATCGTTATTTTTGTCCACGGCCACCTTCGAGAGGAAGATGCTGTACGGCTCTTTCGTAAACAAATATTTCGCTTCGCGGTCAGGGTTTTTCTCCATCTGATGCGCTACAAAATCAACTTTATTCGTTTCCAGACTGAGGAGCAGGCTGGAGAAGTCCATTGTTTTAAATTCAAATTCATAATCCGGCAGACGCTTGTCGATTTCCCGGACAAGCTCGACGTCAAAGCCGGTCAGCTTGCCGTTCTCATCAATAAAGCACACGTTCGGAAATTGCGTCCCCGTGCCTACGATCAGCTTCGTTACTTTGCCGGAGCCGCCGCTAGAGCCGGACGACGCCTGCGTATTGTTTTTATTGCTTCCGCAGCCCGAAACCACCAGTGTCACGGTTAATAGCGCTGCAGCAAAAGGTATCCATTTCTTCATCGTTTACTCCCCCTCATATCTGTTATCAACTTTATCCCCATAATTCCTACCGTTATTGTAAGGATTATATGATCAATAATGTATCACCCGCCGTGAGCAGCGTCAATCAGCGGGCTAATAGAGTTTTTCTATCTCTCCATTTAAACATTCAATCTCTTTATTTCAGCAGCGGCGATACGATCGATGAAAGCTCGGCAAATGCTTGATGGAAGTGGCTGTCGCCGTTCAGCGAAATGAGATTGGTCTGCAGCGATATGCCCGTTACTTCAGGAAAATCTATCGGGATAAGCTTGCCGTCCCGCACCTCCTGGCGCACGCATAAGCTCGGCAAAAAACATATGCCCGCTTCGGTGAGCACCAGTTTTTTCGCCATTTCCAAATTGTCGGTATGAAAATCAATAGCCGGCGGATGGTCCAGCTGCTCGAACAGCCGGTGGATCCGCAGCCAGTCGAGTGCGCCGCATTCGAAAAATACAAGCGGGTACTGGCCGATATCTTCCAGTACCGGGGCAGGCGCTTCCGCAAGCGGGTGCCCTTTGTGCACATAAAGCCGGATCGGGTCATCGTAATATTTGACCGACTTCAAATTCGGATGCTGCACGTTGCGGACGAGTCCCACATCGAGCTCTTCGCTCAGCACCTTATCAATAATTTCGTCGGTAACCGCCGTTTTGAATTTGAAATGAACATCCGGGTAACGTTTTCGCAGCGCCGGCAAAATATCGGGAATAATATATTGCGACACCGAGACGGTGCATCCGATGCGCAGCTCGTTTGGCTGCGCCTTTTTGCTTTGCAGCTGCAGCTTGCCCTTTTGCAGCGTCTGCAGCAATTGCTGCGCATAAGGCAGGAAACGTTTCCCTTCCTCTGTCAGCGAGGTCTGCTTCCCCCACCGGTCAAACAGCTTGCAGTCCAGCTCGCGCTCCAGCGATTGAATCCGCGCTGTTACCGACGGCTGGGATAAATAAAGCACCTCGGCTGCTTTATTAAAACTTCCGTAATGGATGACATAGACAAAGGCTTCAATATTTTCAATATTCATGCGGTACGGCTCCTTTCCAGTCTTGCGGTGCAAGGCTGCCCTTCATGCTTGATGCGGCATGCAGCCTGATGCTTGGCGATTCGAACATTTTCTTCCAACGAGGAGAATTGAACAAATTATATTCCGACAATTCCAATTGGTCAACTTAAATATTTGATCCCAGATGATGAAGGGCGGTACCCGATTTGCCAAAAAGGTTGCCTTGTGCAAGCGGACATGGTAAACCATTGATAGCCGGTTTTACGATATTTGAGAGGAGGCGATCGGGCGATGCGGTCGGAAGATCAGGTGAAACGGAAGCTGTTCGAACTGAACGGGCAGCTGGAGGCGTTAAAAGCAAGGCTGCCGGAGCCGGAGCGCTCCAGCCATATACAGGTTGTCCGCTTGGAGGACATGATCCTGATGCTCGAATGGGTGCTGAACGCGCCTGCGGGCAGCTATCATCAATAAACTGCCCGGAGCAGGCCCCGCTAACTAAAAAAGGGGTCTGCTCCGCTTTGTTTTCAAGGTTATCTGCAAGGAGAGTAAATGCCCGGGCCGTTTAACTGTGAGCGCCTTTTTTTCCGCGCTGCGCTCTGCGCTCTGGAAAGTATGCTACAATAAACGAACAAGAAAGTTGCATCGTGCATCTAAAAGGAAGTGTCAGCGTTGGCTTACTCGTGGAAACGTAATTTGGTTGTGTTATGGATCGGGGTCTTCTTTTGCAGCGCCGCCTATTCGACCTCCATTCCGTTTATCCCGCTGTTTCTGAGTTCGGATTTGGGCGTTGAGAGCCATTTGTCGCTTTGGTCCGGCATCGCCTTCGGCATTACGTTTCTGTCCAGCGCCTTGATTTCGCCGTATTGGGGATCTTTGGCCGACAAATACGGCCGCAAACCGATGCTGATCCGGTCCGGCTTCAGCCTTGCGGCGCTTTATCTCATCACATATTTCATCCATGACCCGTATTTATTTCTTGTGCTTCGTATATTCCAAGGCCTGCTGGCCGGTTATGTGCCCGCCGCGATCGCGATGGTCGCCACTAATACGCCGGAGGACAAATCAGGCTATGCGCTTGGCATTATGTCGACCTCCAGCGCAACCGGCGGCATTGTCGGACCGCTTGTGGGCGGCTTTGTCAGCCATCTGGTCGGCAACCGCGACTCTTTTCTCGTCTCGGCCGTTATTGTGTTATGCGCGGCGGTTATTGCAACCGTGTTCGCCAAAGAGGAGAAGTTTAACCGCTCCGGCAAACGGTCATCTGTCAAAGAAGATTTGAAGATTGCTTTATCCAATAAAACATTCGCTACCTTAATGATGCTGACCGGCATGACGACCTTTTCCGTCATGATTCTGGAGCCGCTCCTGACCGTATATGTCATGGATCTGGGCGTGCCGACCAAAGACGCCACGCTGCTGTCCGGCATTGTATTCTCCTCCGTTGGCATTGCGACGCTGATCGCAGCGCCGCGCTGGGGAAAATACGGACAGCGGATCGGATTTTCAACCGTGCTGCTGATCGGGCTGATCGGCGGGGCTATCGGCAATGCACTGCAATATTTTGTCGGCAACTGGATCGAATTCGGTTCGCTCCGCTTTGTGTACGGCCTGTTCTTTGCCGGTGTATATCCGGCGATCAACGCCACGATCGTTAAGGTGACGGACAGCTCGTTCCGCGGCAGGGCGTTCAGCTTGAACCAGTCCGCCAACCAGTTCGCTACGATGCTTGGCCCGATTATCGGCGGCGCATTAGGCAGCTGGATGCCAATCCGCTGGGTATTTGTCATCAACGGCGTACTGCTCGGATGTTCCGCTTTTGTGCTGTACCGGATTAACCGGAACAACAACCAGAGCGAAACAACCGGCGGGCAAAACGCAAGCAGCGGCGCCTGATGCCTGCGCCTGCCGATCCGCCCGCTCCGCTCCTGCAGCAGCGGGCACGCAGCAACGCATCTCTTAACCAAACAAGCCTCCTGCCGTCTACACGGCAGGAGGCTTGTTTGGTTAAGAAAAACTTTCAAAGCAGCCCTTTTATCATCAGGTCACGAAAGCACTTTGGACAAAAACGACCGCGTCCTTTCTTTCGCCGGGCTGGTGAACAGCCGGCTGGGCGGGCCTTCTTCAACAATGGCGCCCTGCTCCATAAAAATTACGCGATGGCCCGCTTCCTTGGCGAATCCCATTTCATGCGTAACCACCACCATCGTCATGCCGCCTTCGGCAAGCCGTTTCATGACGGCAAGCACCTCGCCTACCATTTCCGGATCAAGCGCCGAAGTCGGCTCATCAAACAGCATAAGACGCGGCTCCATCGCAAGCGCTCTTGCAATAGCTACCCTTTGCGCCTGGCCGCCGGAGAGCGAACCCGGGTACACATCCGCTTTATCCGGCAAGCCTACCATCTCCAGCAGTTCGATCGCCCTCGCGCGCGCTTCCGCTTTTGGCCGTTTGCGGACGCGTACAGGCGCGAGCGCAATATTATCCGCTGCGGTCAAATGCGGGAACAAGTTAAATTGCTGGAACACCATGCCGATTTCGGTACGTATCGCGTTCAAATCGGCAGCCGGGTGAAGCAGCGGCTTCCCTTCAATTACAATGTCCCCGCTTTGCGGCCGTTCCAGCAAATTGAGGCATCGAAGCAGCGTAGATTTGCCGGAGCCGGACGGGCCGATAATGACGGCCACTTCACCTGCGCCAACTTCCAGATCAACCCCGTTCAGCACCCGCTGCTTGCCGTAATCTTTCACAAGCCCGCTAACCTTGACGGCAAGCGGCCGGGCTTGAAGCTCCGGTTCATGTGGCATCACGACGCCGCCCCCTGTCTTTTTTCCAAATAGATCAGCAGCTTGTTCATGGAATAGGTCAAAATCAAATAAATCAAAGCGGCCGTTAAGTACGGTTCCCATACACGCATATACTGGTTTTTCATCGCATTCGTCCAGTACATCAGCTCGGGAGCAGCTATGACGGTAGCCAGCGAAGAATCTTTGATCAATACGATAAACTCGTTGCCAAAAGCCGGAATCATCCGCCGGAGCGCTTGAGGCAAAATAACAAACCGCATCGTCTGGCTGCGCGATAAACCTAAGGAGCTGGCCGCTTCCGACTGCCCCTTGTCGATGGACTGGATACCCGCCCGGTATATTTCCGCCATATAAGCCGCCGAATTCATCGACAAAGCCGTGATCGCAGCGGCAATCGGATTCGTCGTGCCGAGAATAAGCGGAATAAGGCCAAAATGAACGATTAATATTTGCACAAGCAGCGGCGTTCCGCGGAAAAAATGAATATACGCTTTAGCCGGCGCACGCCAGAGAAGCTGTCCCGACATGCGGCCAAAGCCAACCGCCAGCCCGAGCAATGCCCCAAGCATAATGGATAACGCCGAAATCATAACGGTATACCCGAGGCCCCGCAGCAGCAGCGGCAAATAATCTGCAACAATCTCGAATCGAAAATGGCTCACCCAGCCGCCCCCTCCGCGTGCGTGTTAGATTCGCAAGCATGCATGCGCCCCCGCCGTCAGCAAACCGGGCAGCATGATGACGGTTTCTACGGGTTCAGCAATGCGGCGGTGTCGGGTTCTTCACCAAACCATTTTTGATAGATTTCAGCGTATTTGCCGTTCGTAATGACCGCTTGAATGGCCGGGTCCAGCTTCGCTTTCAGCTCTCCGCCTTTCGGAAACATTATTCCGTAAAATTCGGTGCTGAAGTTTTGCTTGTCGACAACGCCTTCCAGCTTGGCGTCGGGGTTATTTTTAATATATTCCTTCACAACGGCGATGTCGGCCACAACTGCGTCCGCACCGCCGCTCGCCAGCTCAAGCAGGGCCAGCGTATTGCTGTCGAACCGTTTCAAATCGGTGCTGCCTTCTCCCATAATGCCGGTCATAATTTCATCCGCCGTTGTGCCGCCTTGCACTGCTACCTTCTTCCCTTTTAAGTCCAGCGCGCTTTGAATGCCGCTTCCGGCTTTGCTGACAATCATATTCGTCGATTCAAAATAAGGCGCTGAGAAGTCATACGTTTGCTCCCGCTCGCTCGTAATCGAAATCGCAGAAATTGCCGCCGAAAAAGCTGACTTATTGGAGCTTAAGCTCGTCATCAGCGAGTCCCAGCCGGTATTCTCCACTTCATAGGACAATCCGGCCTGCTTCATAACCTCGGCCAAAAAATCAATATCAAAGCCGGTAATTTTGTCTTTATCCATCATTTCCATCGGCGCATAGGAAGCATCGGTTGCAATTTTGTACAGGCTGACAGGCTCGGACGTTTCTCCGGGCGATGCCGATGAAAGTGATTCCGAGTTGCCTTTACCGGTATTTCCGCAGCTTGCCATAACCATCGCAAATAGTGTTAATAATACTAACCATAAACCTCGCTTCATCCCCATTCCCCCTGCCCGATATTCGTATTTCTACTGAAATATTAGCAGGATTATAGAAAGGTTACAATCATTTCCTTCATTTTGTGTAAGATAATATAACATGGTATAGGCAAACCAGAGGAATTGCCTGCCATGCTCCTCGTGCCCGTAATTGGCAAACCAAAAAAGGCCGGCAGTCAAAACCGGCCTGAGCGAAAGATGGAATAGATGAGAAACACGAACATCGCGAGCGCAATCGCCAGTCCAATCTCAATCGCCGGAATTTGCCACAAAACGGTGTTTTGCTGGCCCATGGAGGAACCGATAATTAAACCGACCATAATGAGGCTGAACGACAGCAGGACGATGCTGAACGACAGCCGGTTGCCGATCCGGTCGAGTTTTTTGGCGAACCGCTCCTCGTCCTGCAGCGAAACTTCCAGCCCCAGCTTCCCTTTCTTAATAAGGCCCAGCACATCCTTGAACCGGAGCGGAATTTCTTCCAGCAGGTCGGCGTATTCCGGCAGCTTGCCTGCCCATTTTCGCGCGGCGCGCAGCGGGTCCAGCCTCTCCAGCAGCAGCCGCTTGCCAAACGGTTCCGCCGCATCAAATACACTAAATTCCGGATCGAGCGCTTCGACCACGCCTTCCATCGTGAGCAGCGATTTGCCAAGCAGGGTCAGGTCGGACGGAATCCGAATGTCGTGTTTGATCGAAACGCGAAATAAGTCGCCTACCGCTTCGCCAATGCTGATTTCCTGCAGCGGAAGATCGTAATACTTTTCACGGAGCTCGTCCACATCCAGGCGAAGCGCCGAACGATCCGTCTCCTCCGGAATAATGCCCAGCTTGCTGATGGCGCGGATAACGCCGTCCGTGCTTTGCCCCCGCAGCGCAATGACAAAAGAAGCAAACTGCATCTTCATCTCCTCGGACAAACGGCCGGCCATTCCGAAATCAAGCAGCGCCAGCTCGCCGCAGGGCAGCACGAGCACGTTGCCGGGATGCGGATCGCCGTGGAAAAAGCCGTCAAACAATACCTGCTCCAGTATCGTCATTGCAAAAATTTCCGACAGCTTCTTGTAATCATAACCCGCTTCCGACAGCTGTTCCCGCTCAGACAGCTTAATTCCTTCTATGTAATCCATCGTCAGCACTTTACGGGACGAATACTCCCCGTATACAGAGGGAATGTGCACCGGATGGGTCCAGCGTTTGGCGTTAGCTGCAAAACGTTCCGTATTCCGCGCCTCCACGCGGTAATCCAGCTCCATCTGCAAGGCACGCGACAGTTCGCCGATCATATCGGCCAGCCGGTATTTGCGCGCCCATTCCAGCCGCGCTTCGGCTTGCCGGGACAGCTCGCTCAGTATATCCAGATCAACGGCAATCCGGCGCTCAATGCCGGGACGCTGTACTTTAACCGCAACCGCCGTGCCGTCCGGCAGCACCGCGCGGTACACTTGTCCAATGGATGCAGATGCGATCGGTTCGCGGCCAAATTCGCGGAACAACTCGCCGATCGGCGCGCCTAGTTCATTTTCCACAATCACCTCCGCCGTTTCGTACGGAAAAGGGGCAACATGGTCCTGCAGGTGCTCCAGTTCTTTAATAAGCGGCGCCGGAATAAAGTCCGGCCTGGTGCTGGCGATCTGGCCCAGCTTGACGAAGGTCGGGCCGAGCTCCTCCAAAATCATCCGCAGCCTCGGGCCAATCGAGCGTTGGCTGGCGTTATGGTCTTCATCCCTTCGCTGGAAAGGCAGCAGCTCGATTAACCCGATATCCTTGGCGACGAACCCGAAGCCGTTTTTAATAAACGCCTTCGTTATTTCCTGATACCGCTGCAGGCGCCGTATTTTTTTGCCAAGGCTCACGTTTACTCACTCCTTATGCACCGCCGCAGCTTAGGCCGTTCAGCCTTCCGTTTCATTCAGATTGCCTGACAATGCGTCAATTTTCCGTTCAAGCCGTTCCACATCCTCTTTGGTTGCGAGCTGCAGCTCCGCCGCTACGGAAGCAACCGCGTCGCGGATCGAATCCATGGCTTTGCGCTGCGCTTCTCCCGCCTTGACCATAATATCGTTCACAAGCCCCATCGACTCGGCCCGGCTGATTTCCCCTTTTTTCACCAGCTCATCCACCAGTTTCTCGATTTGCTCCTTGCTTGTTTCCGCCACGCCATAGCCTAACGATATCATTTTGTTGATCAAATCTTTCATTTCCCATCCACCGCCTTATTTACATGTTTTCTCTAAAGTATATGTAGCGGAACGCCGTTCTAACCTAACGGATTTCAGACAAGCCCGCCGAATCCGCCAAACCCCAAAAAACCCCGGCGGAGCCGATGCTCCGCCGGGGTTCGGCGAGATGCTTTTCTTGTTTGCTTTGCGCCTTAAGCCGCAGCGAAGCTTGCCTGGCATTAGAAAACGCTTCTTGCTTGCGCACCATCATGGTCCGCTTGCCGCCGGGAAGCCGGACTTCCAGCGTCATCGGCATGTGCCGGAGCCGAATGTGGTCCTGCTTACAAGCTTTTGTCGTCCACACTGTCCAGCCACTGCTCGATGCTCCCGATAACGGAGCTTACGCAGCCGTCTTCAAACGGCGAGATCAGGCCGGCGATCTGCACCAGCTCGGTGAAGGATCGGCTGCCGCCTTGGCGGGAAAGATGGACGTAATCGGCCCACGCTGCGCTGCGCTCCTCGTACATCTTTTTCCAGAATTGAAAGGCGCAAATTTGAGCGAGCGTGTAGTCGATATAATAAAACGGCGTCGTAAAAATATGCCCTTGCTTATGCCAAAAGTTGCCGCGCTCCAGATAATCATTATCCGCATAATTGCGGTGCGGCAAATAGTTGCGTTCAATGTCGCGCCATGCCCGCTTCCGGTCCTCCGGCGTCGCTTCCGGATTGGCATATACATAATGCTGAAATTCGTCTACCGCTACCCCGTACGGAATAAACGTAAGCGCTCCTGCCAAATGGCTGAAACGGTACTTATCCGCATCCTCTTCAAAAAACAGATTCATCCACGGCCATGCAAAAAACTCCATGCTCATCGAATGGATTTCGCAAGCTTCATAGGTCGGGAACGAATATTCCGGCACCTCGTACCCTCTGCTTTCGTACACTTGGAACGCATGGCCGGCTTCATGCGTCAATACGTCTATATCGCCCGAAGTGCCATTGAAATTGGAGAAAATAAAAGGCGCTTTATACCCGCTTATGTACGTGCAATAACCGCCGCTTTGCTTCCCTTTCTTGGCAACAAGATCCATCAGCCCGTTGTTTTTCATAAATTGGAAAAATACATCCGTTTCCGGAGACAGCTCGGCGTACATCTTCTCCCCGTTTGCTACGATCCAGTCCGGATCACCTTTAGGCTTGGCGTTGCCTGATTTGAAGCTGAAGCTCTCATCGTAATGCAGCAGCTGATCGACTTCAATCCGCTCCTGCTGGCGCCGCTTCAGCTTAGTCGCAACAGGGACAATGTCCTCCAGCACCTGCTTGCGGAAATTAGCGACCATCTCGGAATTGTAGTCGGTCCGGCTCATCCGGTCGTAACCAAGCTCCACAAAGCTCGGGTAACCAAGCTTCTTCGCAATGGTGGTGCGGACTTTGACGAGGTCGTCGTAGATCCGGTCCAGCTGAGCCTCATGCTCCGCCATAAAGCTCGTGCGCGCTTCCTCCGCCCGGCGGCGCATATCGCGGTCCGTGGACTGTGCGAAAGGCCCGAGCTGGGACAAGGTGCGTTCCTCGCCCTCGAACATAATTTTGGCCGATGCGATCAGCTGGCTGTATTCGGTCTGCAGCTTATTCTCCTGCTGAAGGTCGGCGATAATTTCGGGGCTGAACGTCTTCAGCGAAAGTTCCGCAAGCCGGAACAGCTGCTTGCCCCATTTGTCCTCGAGCTGCGCACGGAACGGCGACCCGATCAGCTCGCGGTAATAATTCGAAATATGCTCTTGAAACACCGGTATCATTTCATCAAAAAAGTCCTGCTCGGCTTTATAAAAAGCATCGTTGGTATCAATGGAATGGCGGATGTAAACGAGTTGTCCTGCGGTATCCAGCTCGTTCCGCAGCTTGATAATATGAGCCATGACCTCATTTTGCGATTCGAA
The DNA here is from genome assembly GCF_004135365.1 of Paenibacillus protaetiae. Lineage (NCBI taxonomy): Bacteria > Bacillati > Bacillota > Bacilli > Caryophanales > Paenibacillaceae > Paenibacillus > Paenibacillus protaetiae. The sequence goes on from NZ_CP035492.1 coordinate 2,836,648, forward strand.
GGTTTCTGCCGAGCGAAAAGCCTCAAGCAACTGATTGAACTGCTGTTCGACCGCCTGCACGTCCGGACGTTCATAAACGAATTCATTAAATTTCATCTTTTACACCTGCCCTTTCTGACCAGAAATAATTGAATATCCCCATTATATCCTGCAAAAATCAGGAAATCTATTCTACGGGAGGCAAAGCGAGCAATAGCTTAGTCATGGAGGAAGGGAATAGCCCGAATGCGCATAATGCGCGGGGCGCCGGGAACGTTAATCGCGAGGTGAATAATTATGCGTGTAACAAAGTTATCCGCAAGGGGAGCGGCTTTGCTCGCTATTGTGATGATGTTATGGCTGGTTCCTCTTACAGCGGCAGCGAATAGCGCGGAGGCGGAGCACCCCGCCCGCCCGAGCGAAGACAGCAGAGACGCTCTGCTGGCGGCACTGCTGGCGCCCGACATCCAGCGCGCGTTGTCCATCATCTTTACGGATGCGTACATTCAATACGACCAAACTGCAGTCATCCGGGTCCGCCGCTTATACGCGCCGGATATTGATGATTGGCCGTCATCGGCGGAAGGCGGCGGCCTTTATTTCGAATTGATTATCGCCGTAACCAAATATAACGGCGATGCGCCGCCCGAACGGCTGACGCTCAAGCTGAACAATGCGCGGGACGGCCGCACGTACGGGCTGATCAGCTACAAGTCGGAGCCGCTTAAATCAGCTTCACAATAAAGCTGATAAAATAAGCGGCCGGCACAATAAGCGCCTGCCCAAGCAAAGTGCCAAAAAACCGCGATACCATCAGCAGCGTGTACACTTTGCCGAGCTGATCTTTCGCTTTTTCGTCGCGCAGCGCTTTGTCCATAATTAAGCCCAGCTGGGGATCGACAAAAATCGTGAGCAGCACCGTAGCGATGCCGTTAATAATGCCGGAAGCCTGCGAAGCGGTCGTACTGAAATGCGGCACCAAATGCGCGGCATACAAGGAAGACATGACGCCAACCGTATAGAAGGCGGTTACAACAATATTTAATAATATAAATCGTTTGGGCACATCCAAATAACGGAACGACCGGAGCGAAACAAACGGCTTGCGTATGTAATGCTTTGTGTTTTTCAACTGCCCGATGGTAACGCTTGTAATCAGCCTTGGCAGCGAGCCGGCCACTTCCAGCTTCGCAATAATACGCCCGAACAGCAGCACGAAGGTCGGGAACAAGGCAATGGCTGCGATCGTGCCAACCGAAGAAGCAAGCAATATCGCCCGTAAATAAAGCAGCAGATCAAACGATGTATCGACTCTGGCATGATCCACGAATTTGGCGGTCAGCGGCGCCTGGATCAAGTTCGCTGTCCGCGACACAAGCACAATAATGCCGGTCAGCGACAACGCGACCGCTACCTTGTTCAGCTTGACGCCGGCATACCGGACGGAATAGGACAACGTCTCCGCCGTATGGATAATCATCGTCAGCACACATACTACCAATAGACTCTGAAGCAACTGATTCACGAATCCTTCCGTTTGCATAATAAAATGCCGGTGACCACTAATTTAATGGTATTCCATACGCTCCCTGATTTTCCCTCTACCCCTAACAAAAAGCCGGTGGGCATCCACCGGCTTTGCATGTTGCAGCATTGTATTTGCAGCGTCCTATTAAGAATAGGACCGTGTTGCCGGCCACGAGCCCTGCAGCTTGCGCAGCTGAATAATTTGGCCGGTATGGTAAGCGTCATGCATAATGAGGCTGAACGCCCATGTGCCAAGCTTCTGCTGCGAAATGAGCCGTTCAAAATCTTTTTTGTCCAGCTCGGCAAGCAGAGCCCTGACCGCATGATGCACCCGGTCCAGCCGCTCGACGGCGGCCAGCCATGCTTCCTCATCGCTGCCGCCCGCAGGCCCGCCGCCGTCTTCCGGCGCTTCCGCCGCCGCTTCACTGCCGCCCGCAGACCCGCCGCGTTGCGAAACTTCAAACGTCGCTTCGTTAGATGCGGCAGGCTCGCCGTAATCCGGCTTATCGTCGCCGGACAGCCGGCTGCGGAACTGCTCCTTGTAATACGTCAGATGCCGGACGATTTCCGCTATCGTATGAGCTGCTGCTCCTTCCGGGCGCCAGTTGGCCTGCTCGGCCGTCAACCCCTCCAGCGCTTCGCCTAACGGCGGATACCAGTCCACTTGATCATAAGCGTTATCCCAGCCAAGCCTTACAAGCTCCATTTTGTTCATCCTGAAAATTCCTCCTATCGTTATTATTCGGGCGTAATGATGATGGCAAAGCTTTATGTAAACAACCCTCCCAGACGGTCATCTGCAGGAGGCGGGAATCCCAGCTGCCGGGCCAGCATGACAATCTGTCCTTTATGATGAAATTCATGCGTCTGCACATGGTTTAACAGCAGCAGCGGAGTAGGCGCTTGCGGGTAACCCTGCCACTTCCCGCTTTGTATGATAGGCTCGAACAAGCGGTCGCTATAGGCGGTCAGAAAACGCTCCACGATATCATCCGCCTCTGCAAACCGGCTGCGCACATGCCGTACATCTGCGCGTTCAATTTCATCCGTTGCGGTATCCTTATGCTCGCTTAATTTTCGAAATGCAAAAGAATCCAGCCAGAACCGGTAACTACCTACTACATGAAGATGAGCCTGTATCATCGTCCTGTGCCCAAAACCGGGAACCGGTTGATGAAGCAGCCGTATCGGCATTTCTTCCATAAAAGCAAACAGACTGTTCCGAGCGGCCTTTATCCAATCGTATTGCTGCTGCACCACGGCCAGCATACATAATCCCTCCAATCATCATTGGACGAAAATAAAAAAAAGCAAACGTCTTGACAATGATGCCTTCGACATTTGCTTCTCTAAGCTGCTTATATTTATGAGATCGCCTGGCGGGAAGCTTCGGTTTTTTTGCTGCTGCAATCTTTGCAGGTGCCAAGAAACTCCAGCCTATGATCCATGACCGTGAAGCCGTATTCCCGCTCCACACGCTGCTCAAGCTCGAGCAGCCAGTCGTCTTTGATTTCCACTACTGAGCCGCAATCCGTACAAATGATATGGTGATGCATATGCGCCTGTTCAGTTCCACGAAGGTCGTACCGGGCAACGCCGTCACCAAAATTCATTTTTTCTACAATATGAAGCTCGTGCAGCAAATCCAGTGTCCGGTATACCGTTGCAAGGCCGATATCCGGAAACTTGTCACGCACAAGCATAAATACTTCTTCCGCGCTCAGATGGTCCTTTTCGTTCTCAAGCAGCACCAGTACCGTCGCTTCGCGCTGTCTAGTCAGCTTATACCCTTTCACGGCGAGCTGCTGGTTAATTTTATCGATTTCCGCTTGAATGTTCACGATGTTTGCCACCCCCTGGGATAATTCCAGTAAAACTCCGCACTCCAATTTAGAATGATTCTAAATTGATAATAACGCAAATCCTTTAAAAGATCAAAGCGTATATTTTAACCATATGAAATCATACGGGTTTCTTCATTTCCAAATGGCTTACTCGAGCATAACATGCCTCTCGCAAAATGTCTAAGAAACAGTGCTTGAAGGCGGCAAAATAATCGCCTTCCCGCCTCCGTACAATCCCTACCGGGATAAAAGGATCTGCCATTGTTACGGGAAGTACGGCTAACGCTTCGCTGACCGGCGTCGAACGCAGCACAACGCCGACGGCGCCCAGCTTGCTTGCATAGGCCGGTATTGCCGATATTTGGCTAATGGAATGGCTGAACGGCACCGTATCCATAACAGCCAGCTCCTTCTCCAGCTTTAAGCTGTACAAACAAGTTTTCCCGCCGACCACAAGCGGATATGCAGCAATCTCCTTGAGGGCGAGTTCTTTTTTGTCTGCCAATGGATGTTGTTTCGCCGCGATAAAAGCGATTTCCTCCTTATACAGCGGCTCGAATATAAAATCAGACGGACGGCCTACTTCCGCGCATACGGCTGCATCAAGCCCGCCCCGCTGCAGCGCCGCAGCCAACACATCCGTATTGCCGACCACCACTTCTACATTGACGTTAGGTTTCACTTCCCGGAACCGGCTTAACACATCCGGCAGCAGGTCCGCTGCTGCCGGTTCGATCGCTCCGATCTTCACCGTGCCAAGCTCTTCCTGCTGCAGCTGCTTCGCTTGATCCGCTGCGTATTGCCAGTGGCTGATAAGGCTGTCCACCTCTTTGGCGAAACGCTGCCCCGCCTCGGTCAGTTCCGCCTCCCAGCCGCGCTTGAACAGCGGGAAACCAAGCTCCTTCTCCAGCCTCTGCACTTGATGGGTAACCGTGGATTGGGCATAATGGAGCGCCTCAGCCGCTTTGGAGAACGTCCCTTCCTTTATTATGGTCCGGAACGTTGTCAGCTCCTTCAAATCCATCCTTGCCTCCCGCCCTTCTCCATTCGAAATATGAAATATTGTATTCAATATATTCAATTTTATAAATGAAGTAAAGGGGCATACAATACTAGCATAATGATAAGAAGGAGCTGATCGCAATGCCTTTTGTCCGCATTGATTACCGGAAAGACCAATACCGGCCGGAGCAGCTGGATGGAATCAGCACTACTATATTAACGGCATTAATCGAGCAATTTTCTATCCCTGAAGAAGACTATTTTCAAGTGTTTACCAGCCACAGCGCCGAAGAGTTCCGGTACAGCCCCAGTTATTTGGAAATCCGCAGAAGCGACAAGCTGCTCTATATCCAAGTAACGATGCGATCGGGCCGCACGCAGGAGCAAAAGCTGGCCTTTTACGATACGCTTGCCCGGCTGCTGCAGGAGCGCTGTCAAATCCGCAAGGAAGACATCTTCGTGCAGCTGATGGAGTCGGAGCTGGCGGACTGGTCATTTGGCATGGGAGAAGCCCAAATGATTGCTGCGGCTGCTGGAAAAAGCGACTCCGGCCCTGCCGCCTCCGAAACCCGGAAGCTGCTCCGCGAGGCTGTCCCCCAGCTGGCCGATTATACTGACCAGGTTTTATTCGGCGACTTATGGCTCCGCCAAGCGCTTGCGCCGCGCGACCGGAGCTTGATCACCGTCGCAGCGCTGATCGCCTCCGGCGAAACGGCACAGCTGCGGTTCCATATGAAGCTGGCGATGGACAATGGCGTTACCGAAGCGGAGCTTACGGAAACCATTACCCATCTGGCGTTTTACGCCGGCTGGCCGCGCGCTTCCAGCGCTGCCGCGCCGGCCGCGGAGCTGTTCGCCGCTGCCAAGCGAGCCAAAGCCTGAACCATGCGGCTTCCCGCATATACACAGTGCGGCAAATAGCCGAACCGAAAAAAAAGCCCGCCTCTTACATGATGTAAGAGGCGGGCTTCTTCGTGCAGGGAGCGGTTGGAACGGCTGCCGCTCCGCAGCTTGGCAGTCAGCTTTATAGGAGAGCTAGAAGCGGCTTGCCCATACGCAAACCGGTTTGGAAAGCTGCTCTTTGCAAACAGCCTGCAGCTTGCCGCTTGCCTGGTCCACGCGGAACATAACCAGATTGTTGTCCGAATCGCGGTTTGCAACGAGCAGGAATTCCCCGCCCGGCAAAATCGAGAAGTGGCGCGGGTGGCCGCCTTCCGTCGATACATGCTCCACCACGGCAAGCTTGCCGCTTGCCGCATCTACCGCGTACACAACAATGCTGTCGTGGCCGCGGTTCGAGCCGTACAAATAACGGCCGTCCGCCGAAATGGCGATTTCGGCGCAGCCGTTGTCGCCGCTGTAGCCTTCCGGAAGCGTCGATAAATTTTGCACTTCCGTCAGCTTGCCGCTAACCGCCTCGTATGCAAAAGCGGTAACCGACGAATCCAGCTCGTTAATGACATAAACAAATTGTCCGTTTGGATGGAAAACGAGATGGCGCGGGCCCGCTCCGGCATGGAGCAGCGTTTCCCCGTGCAGCTCCAGCTTGCCTGCCTCGCGGTTCAGCACATAAGTCATAATCCGGTCGATGCCCAAATCCGGCACATGCAAATACCGGCCGTCCGGGCTGTAAAACGAAGAGTGAGGATGCGGAATGTCGCGCCGGGAAGGATCGGTTTCCTTGCCGATATGCTGCTGCTCGTCCAGCAGGCGGCCGATTTCTCCGCTTTCCGTCAGTTCTACAAGGCTTACTGTGCCTTTATGATAGCTGGTCAGCGTCAAATAACGGCTGTCCGGGCTTTTTTGAATGTGGCAGGTCGGACCGTTCGAAGCCAGGCCGCGTGTAAATTCCGTCAGCGTGCCCGCTTTCGGATCGATGCGGTAACCAATCGCCTCGCTTTGCTTGGAGCCGTCGGCGCCGGCGATTTCAGCGAGCGCATACAGCTTGTTTGCCGCTGCGTCCAGGTTAAGGAAGGTCGGGTTTTTCAAGCCGCCTACTTCGCTCAGCTTCGTCAGCGTGCCTGCCGCTTCATTCCATTCATAGGTATAGACGCCGCTGGCAGAAGGCTCCGCATATGACCCCGCAAAAATGAGCATTCGTTGTTGTTCTGTCATGTCCAATTCCCTCGCTTTTGTATAATACCGACATTGTACCACTCATCCCGGCATGCGGCAAAAGCGTCTCCGCTCCTTATTTTTAATAGAATAGCGCTCCATTCAGCTTCGGTACATGTTGCAAGGAAAACAATCATGTTATAATAACCTTTACATTCGAATGGATAACGACGATCCGGCCAACAGCCCGGCAGCTATTATTCTAAGTTTGGGAGAGATTCGAACATGTTCGCACAGCGGCTTAAGCAATTGCGGAAATCGCGTAAATTGACCATGCAGGAAGTTGCCGATTATGTAGGGGTTGCCAAAAGCACCTATGCCGGCTACGAGTCCGGATACCGCCAGCCTACTATTGAATCGATTCAGACGATCGCCATCAAGCTGCGCACATCGGCCGATTATCTTCTAGGTTTAAGCGACCATCCGGACCCTCCGGAAGTGAATCATAACGCCAAGCAATATTTAAACTATGAGCAGCTGCACTGGGACGGCGTCCCGCTGGAGAAAGAAGACATCGCGCTCATCTTCAGCCTGCTTGACCGCGTGCTCCGGGACCGCCCTAAAACGAGCTGACACAGGCTTTCAAATGCGGCCTTTACATATTACCCAGCTCTTCCGCCCTGCTTCTGAACTGCTCCTCCAATATATCGTACGTTTGCTCCCATGCCGCGATGGACTCGTCGGCAACCGAATCCGATTTAGCCTGATCCACAACCGCTTGAAACCGGTCTTTGCAAGTCTGTCCGGCTTCCTCCATTTCCTGCACCAGCTGCTGCTGCTTTACCTTTGCCGCGTCCAGGTCGCCGCTGTTTTGCAGCTCGCTGATCGCTTGCTCTCCTTTGCTCAGAATCGTCTCCGCGCTGCTGCTGCACATAGCCTGCACTTCAATAAGCTGCTGCTCGTATTGGCCTTCCGCATCATCGCTTCCCGCTTCATTGCTGCCTGAATTCCCGCCGCTATTGCTCACGCTGCCGGAACCGTTATCCGTAGCCGCAGGCGGCTGCGACGGGCCGGCCGAAGGCGGTGCCGAAGCCGGCGGAACAGCCGAAGGCGAAGGCTGCGGCGCTGCCGGAGAAGCCGTTTGATGCCCCGGCTTGGATTGTGTTTTTCCGGGCAGCTGCGCAGGCGGTTTCACGGACTGCAGCTGAGGTTTGCCCGGCGGCTCCTGCGGCGCTGCGGTACTGCCGGATACCGGCGGAGCGGATGGCTCCGGCGTCACTTCCGGCGCTGACGCAGGCGTGGCTTCCGCGCCGCCTTGCGCGGCGGCACTGTCCTGTCCGCCCGGCAGGCTGTCCGGATCGGCAGGCGTCTCCTGCGTTCCGGCTGCCGCTGTTCCGCTGCCGCCGCTCCCTGTGCCTCCAGCTATTTTGTCATTGGCGTAAAATCCGCCCCAAACAAACAGCAGCATAACCGCAATGACCGATAAAACAGTCACAATCGGGTCTCTTTTCCGTTTGCTCCGGCGGTGCCTTTTCCGTTTCCATGCGTTCATCATGTTTCATAATCCCCCTGCTCCATACACATCAAAAGCAGCCTTCCCCTGCAAAGAGGAAGGCTGCTTGATCATTAAAATTTGCCTAATATCGCCGAACCGATGACGCTTGCCAGACGCGCAACAATTTCACTGGACGCCTTCACCTTAGCCGATGCGGAAATCGTCAGCCCGTTCACCTGTTCAACGGCATCTTTGGATGCCTGCACCGCTTTCAGAACTACGCCTAACTGCTCCTGAATCGTTTTGGCTTTGGCCAATTCGGCTTTAATGCCGTTCATAACCGTATTGTACCCGTCTAATACGGCATCCAGCCCCGGCTGCTCGCCGCCGTTTCCGTAATCATCGCCAATCGTAATTTCCTGGCGGAAAATCGTTTTGCCCGGTGTCCAAGCCGATCCTCTTAATGCAGCTTGAATAACCGCTTTGCCGCCGGAAACGCCTTTAGCCAGCGTCACTTTGCCCGAGCTGCTTACTTTAACGCCGGCGTCGCCGGACACTTTGGACCACTCCACCAGCCCGGACGGCAGCGGCTTATCAAATAAAATAAGGCTGTAATCCTGCTGTTTGCCTTTCTGGGACACTTTCACATTCGCTTGGATCTGCGTGCGAATATAGGCGGCCGCCAATGCCTGCGCCGCCGGCTTGTCGTATTTCAGCGACTGTTGAACCGCGTCCGCTGACGCTCTCAAATCGCTTGCTTTAACGCCAAGGTTCGCCAAAGCTTCGCTCACCTTGTAATGATGGTCGCCCAAAACATCGGCAGCCGCCTCCTGCACGAGACCGGTTGCATCAGCGCCGCCCAAAATAAGCTGCGCAAGCTCCTGCTGGCTGGAAGACGCCACTTCATCGCGGACTTTGCCCGCTACGCCGCCCAGCTGATCGCCATCGCCAAAGCAGAACACAAGCAGGTCATCGACGGTAAGCCGCTTCACGCCGCCTGCCGCGCCAATCGTCTGCACGGCTGTGCGGAACGCTTCATTGCCCAGCAGCGCTTTGACCGAATCCTCCGTCGGATTAATGGCGACTGCTCCGGCTGCAGCTACCATACCGGACAAAGCAAGCTTCAGCTGCTCCTTGTCCACCGAAGCCGGAAGCTTGGACGAGATCGGCGTCCAAACCGGGCTCAGCAGCTTGGATACTTGTGCCGGGCTTAGCTTCGCCAGTTCATCCCGCAAGTTTTTGACCGCTTGAATATCAGCTGCATCCCCTTGCATCAGCGAGGCCTGAAGCTTGGCCATCCGCGTCAAAAATGACTGGACCGGGAACGACGCGGAAGCAGCCGCCTGCAGCGTAACCTCCTGCTGGAAAATAACCTTCGGCGATCCGCCGTACGGGTTCAGCACCTTCGCCTGAATAACAGCGGATGCACGCTCGACATCCGGCGGAATGGATACGGTGCCGTCAGGCTTGACCGTCACATCATCACTGCCGGATACTTTGGACCATTGCAGCGCGACGGAAGGAATAGAGATGCCCAGCACCTTCAGGCTGAACTTTTGCTGCAGGCCGTCTTCGCTGACCGCTGCCGCCGCTTCCGCTTCAGACCGGACATAAGCGACCGCCAAAGCGTTAATGGCCGGCACATCATATTGAAGTTTGTTCTGGAAGTTCCGGATCGCCGAAGCCGCATCTTGCGCCGTTACGCCCAGATGGCCCAAAATCGCGCTGAACTTATATTGATCCGTTTGCGCCAGCTGCTTCGCCAGCGCCTGCGTCAGCAGCGCTGTTATTTTGTCATTGCTGCTAAGCAGGCTAAGCAACTCATAAGAAGACAGCTTGGAGACGGCTGCACGGATATTGCCCTCGATTCCGTCCCGCGAGCCTCCATCCCCGAATAAAAAGACGATAAAATCGTCCATCGTAATGCCGCTGTCGCCGCCGGCTGCGGCAATCGCCTTCAGCGTTGCCCGGAATTGCGGATTCGTCCGGATAGCCTCCAGGTCGGATGCGCCGGAATCGTAACGGATCGAACCCGCCGCTTGTATCATGCTGAACAAGTTTGTTTTTAACGCCGCTGCGTCGGCCGATTCAGGCAGCTTTGCGGCGATTTTGTCCCATACCGGGTCCAGCAGCGACGCATCCGCAGCCGGATTCAGCTTGGCAATCTCGTCGCGCAAATTGCGCACATCCTGCACATCGGCAGGGTCTCCTGCCTGCAATGCCGCATAAATGCCGTTCATCCGCTCCACAAATTCAGCGGAAGAAAACGGCGCAGAAGCCGCGCTTGCGGCTTGAATAACCCCCAGCTTGCCTGCGGCGCCTTGCGGGCTGAGCGGCAATGCGCCCAGCGCTGCAATCGCCATAGAAACGGCAAGCGACGATACGGTTGCTTTTTTCATTAGCGACATGAATCATTCACCTCATTTGCTTATAATTAAAGCTGCAATACCGGCATTTGCTCCTTCACGCCCTGGTTCAGGCGGGACGCCCCACGGAATAATAAATAAAGGCAGTGCCCAGCAGATCCTCTTCCTTAAACACATTCCGGCCGTCGATCAGAATTGCCCGCCACATCGTGTTTTGCAGCTCTTGAAGATCAACTTGGGCAAACTCATCCCATTCGGTCAGCAGGCATAACGCATCCGCGCCTTTTGCCGCTTCCATAGCACCGCCGCACCATACAACGCCTTCTTTGCCGTATACGGCTTGAAAATTGCTTGTGGCGATCGGGTCGTACGCCCTAACCTTCACGCCCGCTTCGACCAGATACTGAATAATTTCAAGCGCCGGCGAATCGCGTACGTCGTCGGTGTCGGGCTTAAAGGCAAGGCCCCATACCGCAATCGTCTTGCCGCGCAGCTGGCCGCTGAAGATTGCCTCCAGCTTCCGGATTACATTAAACCGCTGGTCCTGGTTAACTTCGACAACCGAACGGAGCAGCTTAAACTCGTAATCTACATTGCCCGCGATTTGAATAAGCGCCCGGGTATCCTTCGGAAAGCAGGAGCCGCCGTAGCCGATGCCCGCCTTCAGGAACGACTTGCCGATCCGCTTGTCGTAGCCCATGCCTTCCGCGACTCTGGTTACGTCTGCGCCAACCTTCTCGCAAATGTTGGCAATTTCGTTAATAAACGAAATTTTGGTAGCGAGAAACGCATTGGACGCGTATTTGATCATCTCCGCGCTGCGGATATCGGTCACAATAATGTTGTCCGTCAGCGGCTTGTGCAGCTCGGTCATCGTTGCCGCAGCCTCCCTGTTGTCCGCACCGATGACGATACGGTCCGGATACATCGTATCCTGGACCGCCGAACCTTCGCGCAAAAACTCCGGCAGCGAAATGCTGTCGAACCGCTCGTCCGTGCGGCTGCCGATCAGCTCGCGCAGCCGCTCATTGGTGCCGACCGGCACGGTGCTTTTGACCGCGATGATTTTGTAGCCGTTCATCGCTTCCGCCACTTCAAGCGCCGCTTGGTCGATGTAGGCCATATTCGCTTCCCCGCTTGGCATCGGCGGCGTCCCAACGGCAATAATGACGATGTCCGACTCCCGGACCGCTTCCGCCAAACCGGTCGTAAAGCTAAGCCGCCCGGCCGCCGCGTTAGCCGCCGCCACCTCCTGCAGCCCCGGCTCATAAATCGGGATGCTCCCGGCTTGCAGCGCCGCGATTTTGCCCGCATCCTTATCCACGCAGATGACCCGGTTGCCCAGCTCCGCATAGCAGACGCCCGATACGAGTCCGACGTAACCTGTGCCAATCACGGTAATGTTCATTTGTGCACTCTCCCATTCATTCCTATTCCGCCGGCTATACGGCGCAAATGTCCATAATTTCGCTCCAGTCGAAAGCAAGACGGACGATATCCTCTTCAATCAGCTCCGTCCCGGTCTGCACCTCGATCATTTCCAGCTCCGTATGCGCCAGCAGGCTGTGCTTGCTCGCTTTGGAGATCATGAGCACATCTCCGGCGCGCACCGGAAAATGCTTGCCGTTCAGCACCATCTCGCCGCTTCCTGCCACAACGGTCCATACCTCGTCGCGCAGCAGATGGTATTGGTAACTTAAATTTTTGCCTGCTGCGATGCAAATCCGCTTCGTTAGCACTTCATTGCCGTCCGGATATTTGACGTAATCCAGCACCCGGTAACGCCCCCAGCGGCGTTCCTCGTACATCGGGCGGCGGTCGGCATGCTTCATCACGTCTTTGATCATCGGACTCGACGCCTTGTCCGAGACGAGAATGCCGTCGGGGCTTGCCGCAACAACAATATTCGAAACGTTCAGCAGCGTAATCGGAATATCCAGCTCGTTGACGACATGCGTATTGGTCGAGTCGCCCGCCATGATGCCTTTGCCGATCAGCGGCGTGCGGATTTCCTCCGTCAGCGTGTTCCAGGTGCCAAGATCTTTCCATTCGCCGTCGTAAGGCAGCGCTACGATATGGTTGGCGCGCTCCACAACCTCGTAATCAAAGCTTGTCTTGGGCAGCTTGCCGTATTGCCGCGCCATTTCGTCATATTGAATCGGAAAGCCGTAAGACAGCAAAATGTTAATGAGCAGGTCCAGCTTAAATGCAAAAACCCCGCAATTCCAAAGCGCCGCCTGTTCGATCATGGCGACAGCTTCTTCTTCGCGGGGCTTCTCGCGGAAGCTTTCCACTCTTACATATGCCGCTGCGCCGTCTGCGCGGCCGGCCTGCGGCACGATGTAGCCGTATTTTTCGGAAGGATAGGTTGGCTTGACGCCCATCAGCGCAATAGCTGCGCCGGACTGCTCCAGCACCTGCTCCAGTTCCTTTGCTTTTTCAAAAAATGCGCTGTCTACGTATGGATCGACCGGCATGACCACTACCGTCTCGTTCAGGCTGACGCCCGCAACGGAATACAAATAAGCGGCGGCCAGCGCAATCGCCGGGTACGTATCCCTTCGTTCCGGCTCAACGATAATTTCAAGCTCGCTGCCAAGCTGGCTGTACAGCATATCGACCTGCGGCTTGCTGGTGGCGATGTAGGCATGCTCGCGCAGGCCTGCCTGCCCGATCTGGTTCCAAACCCGCTGGACCATAGATTCCAGCTCGCCGTCAGCCGTTTGAAGCACTTTCAAAAACTGCTTGGAACGCGATTCATTCGAAAGCGGCCACAGGCGTTTGCCCGAACCTCCCGACAGAAGTACCAATTTCATGCCGATTTTCCTCCTCCAAGTTTTACGGGGCTAACCGTTTTACGAAGCGCTGCTCCTTGACATTACATCGCAGTAAAATCCGGCTTCGAAAGCATAAACCCGTCTCGCTGTGCAGCGTTCTGCTGCGCGGGGCGCAGCCTCCGGCGGCACTTTCCCTCAAGCTACTCCACCGCCACTTTGCTTTTGCTTCTGCGGCGCTGAAGCTTTTGCCATACAAAATCCATATCTTCCTTGCGGATGAGCATATGGGACAAAGGCGTCTTGAACGTCATCTTCACCGCTCCAACGCTCAGCACCATCCGCACGACCGAACCGGCCAGCATCGACAACGCGACGCCGTTAATGCCCATCGCCGGAGCCAGCATAAACATGAGGCCGACAGTGACCGCCAGCGCCACGATTTGGCGGAACAGGACAAATCCCGGACGGCCGATCGCATTAAAGGCGGTAGCCAGCAGCCACGAGTTCCCGCCGATCACGCATTCGATGCACAGCAGGTAGAACGCCGTTCCGCCTTCCATAAAACGGCTGCCAAACACGATGCCGAGAAACAGATGCCCGAGAACCATGCAAGGAACCAGCGCGGCCAGCATAATTAGCAGCGTAATGCGGAACGCCCTGACGACCGTCCGGATCACTTTATCCTTATCCATCTCGGCCACCGTCGGGAACAAGACGCTCGTAATTGCGCTTTGCGCCACATTAAAGAGACGCGACAGCGAATAAACGACCGTATACAGCCCCAGCTCCTTCGCGGTCAGCATCGACAAAATGATCAGCTTGTCGAACTGGTTGTACAGCGTCCCGAGCAAATCCACGCCGTATACTTTGCCGCCGTAGCGGAACAGTGCCGCCGCCACGGTTTTATCAAACAGCTTCCTGAGCCAGTCAAACTTCAGGTCATGGCGCAAACGGTAAAAAGCCCACAGAATGACAAGCAGGCTGGTCCCCAAATAAACGGCCGACGCCGCTGTGATGCTCAGCACATGCAGCAGCCCTAAGGCGACCAAGCCCAAAAAGTTGGCCACAGGCATAAACAGCCTTAGGTTGTTGTACACTTCAAACCTGTGCAAGCTTTGCGCCATGGCGGAGATGACGTTCATCGCCAGAAATAGCGGAAACGCAAACAAGGTGTACCATCTTGCCGTCTGGATAATGCCGCTGCCATAGCCGCCCATCCAATGCGGAATAAAAATCCAGATCACGATTGCCATGACAGCGCTGAGCGGGATCTGGAACATAAAGCAGGTACGGATAAAGTCCGTTGCCGAACCTTTGCTGTTTTTTACGTTGTAAATAAGCGACATCGGCAGCCCGAAGCTGAGAATGCTGGACAGAAACGTCGGCCAGAACAAAATAGCCGTCAGCTCGCCGCGGCCCTCGACGCCAAAAATGCGGGCGGTAATAACGGAAATGAGCATGTTCAAAAAGACCATCAGCATATTGGTGAAGCTGGTCTTCAAAATGGTGTTCAGCAGGCCTTTGGCCTGAAAAAAAGATTTGAACCGCTTCGCCATCACATCTCACTGGCGTACGAAAGCACCGCCATCCCCGTTTTACCTTTGTTCAAGCCGCTGATGTAACGGGCCGGGTGTGATGCCGCCGCTGTGATGGCCGGTATCGTGCCTGCCAAATGCGCCCGCAGCTCCGTCCGTCTGCTCCAGCAATCTTCCACGGCCGCGATCAGCGCTGCCGGCTCAATGTCGTTGATCTCCAGCACGTAATCGTTCAGCTTCAGCATCTCCATAATGCCGCGCGTTTTGTGTTCGTAATTGATCGCCACAGTAGGCACATGGTTAGCGAGTGCAAATATATTGGAATGCATCCGCGTTCCGACGAACATATCCATTTTGGAATACAAATATTTCAAATGGCGCGGCGCAAAGTCGTAATCAAGCAGTTCCGCCTCCTTGATTGCTCCCGCTTTCAGCACTTCCCGGCTAATGATCCGGTCATCGTTGAACGGGTTCGGGCCAAGCACCTGCGGCATCAGCAATACTTTGGCGCGGTAGGTCCGCTCCAAGTACTCGATCGCGCGGGCCAAGCTTTGAATGTAACGGGTGCGCCGCTCCTGCGGGCCGCTTAACCCCGGGAACACCCAGTCCCTCGCCGTTAAGCCGATCAGCGGACGGTCCCCGATTTCCGCTCTGATTTTGCCGACCAGCTCGTCGATTTCTCCGGATGGCGCCATCTCCATGCAAAAGGCGGAGTCGGGAACGACTTCCGTCGGAGCCGTTACGCCAATCGTCTGCAGAAGCTTCTCCGATATCGTTTCCCTGACGAATATATTCGACGTCTTGTTCAGCAGCTTCGCCGCCAGCTTCCGGTTAAAGCCGCCGACCAGCGGACCGATCGACTGCGAATAAATGACGACCGGCTTCTTGTAGTCGTATGCGGCTTTAATTTGGATAAAATGCTGCAGCGTCATCAGGCTGAGCCCGTGCGCCAGCAAAAAACCGCCGCCGCAGCTGACAACCACATCCGCCCACTCGTAATCCGGATCTTTAATCTTGAATGCGTACGATTTCATTAACCGCAGCAAATAGCCGATCTTTTGCGGTTTCGTCGTGCCTTCCGAAACGAGAATATTTTGAACCGTTTCGTTAACCGGCACGTCGTATGCCGGCTGATCCACGTGAGGGAACCGGCTTTTAATGCGGATGCGGCAGCCCGGCACCTGTTCGCGCATGGAGTCGATCATCGACAGCACAATGCCCGCGTCGCCTTTGTTTCTCGCAGAATGCACATTAATGATGAGAATATTCAACGTCGTACGCCTCCTTTCCCCAAAACGCTTCTTGGCTGGAAGCTGCCTGGAACAGCTGCACCAATCGGTCATTAAGGCCGTCGATGCTGTAGTGGTTTTCGACAAACTGCCTGCCGAACCGGCCCATATCCGCCCATTCCTCCGCATGGCCGGCCATGTACAGAATCGTCCTGGCAATTTCCATGCTGTCCTTCTCCGGCACCAGATACCCCGACTGGCCGTCCGAGACTACCTCCGGAATGCCGCTGTGCAGCGTCGATATGACCGGCAGCCCCATCGATAACGCCTCCATCAGCACAACCGGAATTCCTTCCTGGTCGCCGTCCGATGCGGTAACGCTTGGCGCCAGCATAATATGGGATTGGTTCAGCACTTGAATGACTTCATGCTGCTCCTTGGACCCAAGCAGGAAAACATGGTCCTGCACCCCCAGATCGCTGACAACGCCTTGCAGGTAAGCTTTCAGCGGCCCGTCGCCGATAATGGCGTATTCGATGTGCGGATAATGCTTCAGCGCCTCCGCCACGCCGCGGATGCCGTATTCAACGCCTTTTTTCTCGACAAGGCGCGCCACGGTTACGAGACGGACTTTCTCTCCGGCCTCCAGCATTCTCGGAATATACGAAAATTTGCCGGTATCAATGCCCATCCGGTGGACAATCGTTTTGTCCGGATCGCATCCAAGGCGGATAAGCTTCGATTTCCAGTTTTCGCTGATCGGCATAAACAAGTCGCCTTTTTGAAAAAGCAGCTTGTACGCATCCGCTCCCTTCTGGTCCAAATAAGCCGACACGTCCCGCCCGTGAAATGTGGTGGCGATTTGCGCATTCGTGACCCCGGTTTCTTTCAATAACGCGCCGATTTTGCCGAGATCGCCGAAGTGGCAGTAGATGACATCGTACGTTTTGCCGCCCATTTTATCGGCAATAAAAAGAGCCCTGAGCGACAGGGCTTCTTTCCCGTACTTTACGGCGTTAAACAGTTTCGCAAGCCGGGGCTTGCGCATGACGATTGTGGCCGCCGCTGCCATGCACTGCGCCCTGGAGCCCGGCATATCGTCATAAATGCAGCGGTCCAGCAAATGATATTGCACCACTTCCTGATGCATCTTGCCGGTTTTGGCCGGCCGGCTGGCATAAATATCAACGCGATGGCCGCGGTCGAGCAGCCCTGTAATCTGATTCAAAATAAAAGTCTCCGACAGAGACGGAAATTGGCCGATAATAAACGCTATGTTTAGCTTCTTCAATGTAATTGCCTCCACTCT
Organism: Paenibacillus protaetiae; assembly: GCF_004135365.1. NCBI lineage: Bacteria > Bacillati > Bacillota > Bacilli > Caryophanales > Paenibacillaceae > Paenibacillus > Paenibacillus protaetiae. The sequence goes on from NZ_CP035492.1 coordinate 2,853,766, forward strand.
ATCGTCCCGCTTAGCCCGGGCTGCCGCTTAGTTATACCGGCGGATCCAGTCATCCGGCACGTCGATCTCGCGAATGACCTTTGCCGGCGTCCCGCCGGCCAGCACACCGGGCGGAATGTCGCGCGTTACCGTGCTTCCGGCCGCCACCACCGAACCTTTGCCAATTGTGACGCCGGGCAAAATAACCGCCCCCCGCCCGATCCAGACATTGTCCGCAATGACAATCGCTTTGCCGCGCGACTCGTCATGCACGTCTACCGGATGGAAATTGGTATCAATCATGTTAACCATCGGGCCGATAATCGTGTTGCTGCCGATCGTAATCGACTTCGTACATCCGATATCGAGGCCGTAATTAAAAAAGACGTTGTCGCCAATCGTAAGCTTCGCTTGCTTCCCGACGGTAACGGAGGACGGAAACGGCTTCGCATGGAAGGCGACATTCCGGCCGATGACCAGCTTTCCTTTATTGCGCAAAGACAGCTTCCCCTGTATGCGGCATAATCGCCCTGCGGAGCTTGCCTTCACCGGAAAAACGACCGCCCCCTTCAGCACGGCGAACAGCTTACCGATAGGGATTTGACGGTACGGAATACTCATGTGCTTCACCTGCCGCTTCCTTCTTTGGCCCTTTCGGCAGCAGACGGCGGTAAGCCGCTTCAACCTGCCGGGCAATGGCCGCCATATCAAATTTTTTCATAACGTTCTGGTACCCCAGCTTGGATAAAACCTCAAGGTCTGCCGGGTTGTCATATATGCGGGCCAAAGCCTGCGACAGCTCGCCCACATCCCCGTCTTGCACAATAAGACCGCCGTCCGTGTGGCGGATAATTTCCGGCGCGCCGCCCGAATCCGATACGATAACCGGCGTCTGGACAAGCATCGACTCGATAATGACCCGCCCGAACGGCTCGTTCAGCGAGAAGTTGACCGTCACATCGCATTCTTTCATAACATCCAGCGGCTTGCTGCTGTAACCATGGAATAGAATGTGGTTCTCCAGCCCGTATTCCGCCGATTTCCAGATCAAGTCCTCGTAATAATGGTCCGAACCATCTACAGAGGCGTCTCCGACGATCCACAGCTTCCAGTCTTTCCGGCCTGAATCGGCCAATCGCTTGACCGCTTCAATGACGAGATCATATCTTTTCCATTCGACGATCCGGCCGAACATCCCGATAATGAGCTGCCCGTCCTCCATAAACCGCCTGCTTTTAGGCGCCAGCGCAAGCGAAGGGTCTACCCCGTTATAAATAACCGTTTTGTTGCGGCCTTGAATGGAGCTTGCCACGAACTCGGATATGCAAATCACCCGGTCGAAAAACCGCGGCAGCACTTCATTAAACATCCGTAGATGCGTATGATCGCGGTGATGCCACACGAGCTTCTTGCGGGTCAGCAGCTTTAACGGCGCGATGTACCAAGGCGCCCGCCAGCCATTGGCATGCACGATGGAAATATGGTTTTTCCGGACGAACGACCGGATCTTCATGACCGTCTCGAGATAACCGAAACCGTAACGCTGCTTGATGCTGTTCAGTTCTAACGGAAAATGCGTATATTCCGCACGGATTTCATGCAAATAATTGGCGTTTTTCGGGCTGAGCAGAAACACCCGAAACTGGGTTCTGTCGATGAAATTAATGAGGTGAATCAAACTTTGCTCGGCTCCGCCTTTTTTGTCCGCGTGCGTGACGAACATGACGTTTGTTCTTGTATCGCTTCTCATTAAAGCACCTGCTTTATCGGATAGGTTGGCTGCAGCGAGCCGATATAGCTGCTAAGCACATCTTTATGGTTATAATGCTTGCGGATAAACTGCTGCGACGCGTCCAGAAGCGACTTTGCCCGCTCCGGATTATCGAGAAGCGTTCGGATTCGGACATAAAACTCCTCCGGGCTGTCCCCGACCATAATATGCTCGTTATCCTTCAGGCCCGTTCCTTCGCAGCCGACCGAAGTGGATACGACCGGCAAGCCGTTCTGAATCGCTTCGATCGTCTTCAGCTTGACGCCGGCGCCGTGCTGCATCGGATTGACGAACAAATAACCGCTCTGATAAATATCATCCAGGTTTTGCGGCGTATCATGCACAACAACGTTCATCAGGTTGTACGGCTCCAGCCAGCTTAAGCTCATCTTGCGGGTGTTGCCCGCAATGATGAATTTATAATCCTGCTCCTTCAGCAGAAGCGGATGAATATACTTCAAGTACCATTCGATGCCTTCCCGGTTGTTCGGCATAAAAAGCGAGCCGATAAACACGACATGTTTGCCGGTAAAAGAACCTTTCCGAAAGTGTTTGGATACGGGCGGCGGCAAAAACTGGCTTGTGGCTGCCGGATGCTCCCGTCGGAATTTCTCGAATTCCTTGCTGGAAATAAACAAATACTTGTCCACTTTCTCCAGCATTTTTTTGCTCAGCTGCTCGAATTTGCGGCTTTCCATACGGTAGTACAGCTTATGGGCCGCTTTGCGGGTGCTTTGCGCCAGCGACTTAAAGTACACCGCTTCATCGTTATGTACACGCAGAATTGGAGTAGCGGAGCCGACGTTGGGATTGTCCAGAAGCGGATATACATAATCCCCTTCGAGGAGCACGTAATCGTAGTCCTTATCGACCTGTACGTTTCGAAGCTCCGTTCTGGACTGCACCTGCATCGGATCGGCATGCAGCAGATCGGTAATTTTGCTTTTTCTGCCGCACAGAAATACTTTTTCGGCATAACCTTTCACGACTTTCATGTCGGTCTCCGAAGGCATCTGCTTGCCGCATACGACCAAATGTATCGTATAGCCGAGTTCGGCAAGCACCTGAATCCGCCCCCATGTGTCCACTCTGCCGCCGTGGTCGGCCGGATAAGGGAAATCGCTGCAGGCTACAAGAATTTTCATTGGGCCACCTCCGGTTTTTGGGATGCCGGCTGCTCGCTGTCGGCTGGCCCGAGAAAAAAGCTGATAAACGCAAATAACAGCCATATTTCATATTTAATTTCAAGGGCGACAAACAGCAGCGTCAGCAAAATATTAATTAACGCCATAAATAAGATCGAATTGGACTTCACTTTCGCAATCAGGTTGCGGGCGATTAAATAGAAATAGGCGACGGAGAACAAGCCGCCGAACATAATCCACTGGAACAGCCCTGACTTCACGCCCAAATTTTTGTCCGAGTCGGAATAGGTCATCAGCTCGGACGTATTGATTTGGCTCATCCCGAACAGCTTGTAATACAGCTTGCCAAGCAAGTTGACCGCTATGTCCACGTTTTGCTGAAAAAATGTCAAATAAGCGCCCGTGCCGACGCCAAACGGCTGCTGAATGACCGTCGCAACGGCGATAATAATCGTGCCAAGGCGCGTCGACGACGAGGTGTAGTTCTCGATATCGTTGTTAAAAGAGCTGATCAGCCCGGCCGAAAAGTTGGCAATAAACAAATACATGGCTGCAATAACAGCCAGCAGCAGGAAAAAATTTTTTTTCTTCCGGAAATCCAGAAATTTAACCATCGTCACGACCATCGTCAGCATGCTGACGATCATAAAGCCCTTCGAGCCCGTATTCATCAAATAAAACAGGAAAAAAAACGCCCCGTACGCATACGAAAGCAGCTTTGCGGCACCTTTCAGCTGGCTGCTCAAAAAAATGAGGATGGCCGTATAAACGACCACAATCGAGCCGGTGGTGCTGCTTTCCGAAGTAAGCAGCCGGACCCGCCAGTACGGATTGCTGCCGGAATGCAAAAAAGGGAATGCGTTAGGCATCGTAGCCAGCTCAACGCTCATAATGAGGAGGAGCACCGTCACGACCAATAGAAAGCAGCCATACAGCGCCTTGTAGCTTCTGAATTTGGAAAACAGGAGCGACATATGGCGGATGTACAGCAAGATGACGACAAAATAGATCAGCACTTTGACCGCTTTTCCAAGCAGATTTTCGGAACCGAAGCTGTAGGTCCCCTTTAAAAATTCAGCAAAAATATAAATCAGGCTTATGACCCACAAGTAACAGATAAAAGCCGCCAAATACTTTTGAAACGGTGTTCCAAGCACCACTCGTTTATGTTTAGCCAGCATCGCAGCTTCGCAAAACAAAAAAACCGGTAGCATCAGAATGATCGGGGATCTGCCGATTTCACCAATGGCGTTAGCCAGGGGAAAGTCCTGATAAACGGTGAGCAGCAGCATGAAGCACAAATAGGCGGAAAGCAGCAGCTTGCTCAGCCCTCCGCGCCCCGTCCCCTCCTCCGCCGGCCGGCTTGTCAACATTCGTAAATTCATTCGTTAGCTCCAATCGGTTAAGCGTTAACCATATGTTTTTACAGCAGCGGCAAAGCTTTCTTTCTCGCCGCGGAGCGCTCTGTCGTAGATCCGCTCGATCTGCTGATTCATTTTGACGGAGTGGAATTTGCGGTAAAAGATTTGTTCCCCCGCTTCTCCCATCCGGGCCAGCTCCTTCTTATCCAGCGAACGGATCAAACGGGCAAGCTGCTCCGGCTGATCAAAGTCAAATAAATAACCGTTAACGCCATGCTGGATAATTTCCGGCAGCGCACCCCGCCGGCTGGCAATAACCGGCTTCCCTCCGCGCAGCGCTTCGATCGCCACAATGCCGAAGCCTTCCCAGCGCGACGGAACGACTACAGCGTCGCAAGCTTGGACATAACGGCCGATTTCCGCATTGTTCACCCAGCCGATCTTCGTTACCTGATCCGGAAGCTGGACCGGCTCCGCTGATTCCTTCAGCACCGTGTCCCCGACCAAATACAGATGAACATTCGGGAACCGGTTCGTGCGGAACACATCAAGCAGCAGCTCAAATCCTTTTTGCCGGTCGAAACGGCCGATAAACAGCAGGTTAATCCGGCCTTCCGGCACTTCAAACGGCTCCGCCCCGGCGGCCGGGCTGTCCGATACGCCGTTGTACACGACAACCGATTTGCCGGATGGCAATCCGTACCGGGTCGCCATCTGAAATTCATAATCCGAAATATGGATGATGTAGTCGGTACGGCGCGCCAGCAGTTTCTCGGCCGCAGCGTAAATCCGTTTCTTCCACGGCTTCGTGTCCATCAGAAACGCCCAGCCGTGGGAGCAATAAATAACCGGCGGGCGCTGCCGCCGCATAAAAAACAACGTTCGCAGGAAAAACCCTGCGAACGTCCCGTGAACATGAATAATATCCGGCTGCAGCTCCTTCACTTTCCGGCCGATGGCGCGCATGGCGCGGAGCATGCCAAGCGGCTTCCGCTCGTACGGATACAGAACAAGCCGCTCCGGGCTGATCTTCAGCGCATCCCGGCTGGAGTTCAGCTCGGAAGCCATCAAATAGACGTCATGCTTGTCCGCCTGGAACTGCAGCACTTCATTCAGGTGGGTTTCCACCCCGCCTTTCGTAAACTCCGTAATATGAAGGACTTTGGCCATTTCCGTTCGCTCCTATCGATCCGGTTAATACGCGTCTTTGGAGCCAACCATCGCTTTAACCGTTTTTAGCAAAATTTTCATATCCTTCATGAGGCACCGCTCCCGGATATATTGCAGATCCAGCTCCACCATTTGGCTGAACGACAGGCTGTTGCGCCCGCTGACCTGCCACAGGCCGGTACAGCCCGGCGTAACGGCAAGGCGCTGCATATCATATTCGGTATATTCCGCCACTTCCCGCTCCACAGGCGGCCTTGGGCCAACGAGCGACATGTCGCCGCGCAGCACGTTAAACAGCTGCGGCAGCTCGTCGATGCTCGTTTTGCGGATGATTTTGCCGATTCTCGTAATGCGCGGGTCGTTTTTCATTTTAAACATCGCACCGCTGATTTCGTTCTGAGCGAGCAGCTCTTTCAGCTTCTCCTCCGCGTTAGCCACCATCGAACGGAATTTATACATCCGGAACCGGACGCCGTCTTTGCCTACGCGGGTTTGGTAAAAAAACACCGACCCTTTTGGATCCTCCAGCTTGATGAGCAGCGCCACGATAATAAACAGCGGACTAAGCAAAATAATGCCGGCTGCCGCTCCTGCTATATCAACCGCACGTTTAAGCACCGGATACAGGCTGCCTGCATTATCCTGCCGGGCATGCGCGTAATAATCACCGACATGAATGGCCGTATCTTCGCGCAAAGGTGTTTGCATCGGTTATTCACTCCTTATCCCAATTAATTGTTGTCCCAGCTCTCTTTCCAGCAGTTCGCTCAGCTCGCTGATCAGCTGATGGCGAAGCTCGTTGTTGCGCAAAGCAAAATCAATGGTTGTCATAATAAAGCCGAGGCGCTCACCGACGTCGAAACGTTTGCCCTGGAAGTCGTAAGCAAATACGCCTTGCTTCATGTTCAGCTTCTGAATCGCATCCGTCAGCTGAATTTCGCCCCCCGCCCCGATTTCGTGCTGGCCCAAATATTCGAATATTTCCGGCGTCAGCACGTAACGGCCCATAATGGCCAGATTCGAAGGCGCTTTTCCTTTGGCCGGTTTCTCTACGAACGAATTCACATGGTACAGGCGGCCGATCGTTCTGCCCGGATCCACAATCCCGTACCGGTCCGTCTGATCGACATGCACCGGCTGGACGCCGATAACCGAACGGCCCGTCTCTTCGTATTGCTCGATCAGCTGTCTCGTGCAGGGCACTTCCGCTTCTACGATGTCATCGCCCAGCAGCACCGCAAACGGCTCGTCCCCGATAAAATTGCGGGCGCACCAGACGGCGTGGCCAAGCCCTTTTGCTTCTTTTTGGCGTATGTAATGAAGGTTGACGTTCGAAGATTTTCTGACCTTCTCCAAAATATCCAGCTTGCCTTTGCTCTCCAGCGTATACTCCAGCTCGAAGTTGCTGTCGAAATGATCCTCGATGGCACGTTTGCCTTTGCCTGTAACCACAATAATGTCTTCGATGCCCGACTCAATCGCTTCTTCAACGATGTATTGGATCGTAGGCTTGTCTACGATTGGGAGCATTTCTTTCGGCATTGCTTTTGTTACCGGCAAAAAACGGGTTCCCAGTCCGGCTGCGGGAATAATGGCTTTTCTCACTTTTTTCATTCGAAATCACCCTATCCTCTATATGTTGTTGGTTGTTCTTCATCAGGCCAAAATGCTAGAAATGCCAGCTATGCTCTCCTGTTGCGGAGCGGAAAACATAGCTCGGACTTCTAGAACGGCAAGAGCCCGATCATGGCAGTATTCATTTGAAATGAATCTGAATCGTTAAAGGGCATTTAACCCCGCCTCACATCACACTCTTGACGATGAACGTCTAAGGCCGCCAGGCCCACAGCATGACCGAGTGCCTCCAGTGATAAAGGTGCGGGAGACATTACCTTTACGGCATTAGTTAAAAGGTTAGCCTTCCTTCGATTCACCGTAATAGTAGTAATAGGAATCGTTGTCCTTGACCGGAATGTTGTTCAGCACAACACCGATAATTTTTGCTTTTACAACTTCCAGATACGATTTGGCCTTCAGCGCCGCATCGCGCTTCACCCGGCCGGAATCGATCACGAGCACGGCGCCGTCGCTTTGGCTGGCCACCAGCTGAGCGTCGGTAACGAGCATAATCGGCGGCGTGTCGATAATGATGACATCGTACAAATCGCGCAGCGCCGCAAGCAGCGATTCCATCCGCTTGGACTGCAGCAGCTCGGAAGGGTTAGGCGGCGTAGGGCCGGCCGCCACAACGGTCAGATTGTCGATGTCGGTATGCTGAATCGCATCCTGCAGCTCCTGCTGGTGAAACAGAATGGTCGTCAGCCCTTTCCGGTTCGACACGGAAAAAATATGGTGCTGCGTCGGTTTGCGCATATCGGCGTCGATCAGCAGCACGCGTTTGCCGGCCTGCGCGAAGGCAATCGCCAAATTGGCGCAAGTTGTACTTTTGCCTTCGCCCGCTGTCGAGGAGGTGACCATAATGACCTGCAGCTTGTCATCAATCAGCGAAAACTCCAGATTGGTGCGCAATATCCGGTACCCTTCCGAAATAGGGGATTTCGGATTTTTGTCCATAATGATGTTCCACTTAGACGTCAAACGAGACATTATTTTCCCTCCCCGCTATCGGTTTTGCCGGCATAAGCCGGCTGGCATCCTTCAGATCCTGTTCCCGGATCCGCGGAATGGAAGTTAACACCGGCAAGCCGAGTATCCGCTCTACATCCTCTTCGGTGTTAATGCTGTCATCCAGGTAATCGAGCAGGAATGCAATGCCGATGCCAAGCATCAGGCCCAGCATAAAAGCAACGGCAATGTTCATTTTTGGGTTTGGAGCAACCGGTCCATGCGATTCCGACGGATCGGCCTGATCCAAAACCGAAATATTGTCCACCTTCATCAAGGAAGGCACCGATTTCTGAAAAACAAGGGCGACCGCGTTGGCGATCTGAGCGGCGTGCCCGTACGACTCGTCCTTGACGGAAATCGACATGACCTGCGTTTCGTTCACGGAGCTGACGTTCACTTTGCCGATCAAATCCCCGTAGGACTCGTTAAGCTGCGGATAATCCGATGCCACCTGCTTCATAATGCGAGGCGTTTTAATAATCTCTTTGTAGGTTTTGATCAGCTTCACCGTTGAATCAATAGCGCCAAGATCCATAGTGGTCAGCAGCGAGCTGCTTCCTTTGTAATCATTGACAATCAGCTTTGCGGTCGCTTCATATTGCGGCTTCACCAGGTAATAAGAGTAGATGCCTGTCGAAAGACAAAAGATGATGACGATAAGCGCAATCATCCACAATCTTTTTCGAACGATTGTCCAGTATTGTTTTAATTCCAAAATAGTTCCTCCATTGCTTGTAAAGTCAGTTGGACTTGTTGGCGAGAGGCTCCGAAACGAATAGAAATTCGTATATACATTATTCATTACGCGACCATCGAGGCGTGGCATGACAGCCCAAGCTCTGCCAACAAGGCGTTACATTACGCGCTTGCTGTCTACAGCTGCCCAGCCTTCTGCATCAATAAACGCCCCGACCGTGCCGCCTTGAATAATAAATTCCATCATATCCTCAAAGCAGGCGTCGATTCCCCGTTTGTGCAATAAAGCCGTTGTAACTGCCGCCAAATCAACCCGCTGTTTCACTCGGCCGGAATCCGGCAGCCCGGCTAAATCCGCTTCGTTTAAGCTTGCCGCTTCCCGCCGGGAGAGCGTCGGGTCTTCCGACAGCCGCTTCAAAAACTGCGCCAATCTGACTTTTTTCTGCTCCTGATTCCAAACGTTCATCTCTTCGATTTCCCTCCATCCAAGTGACACGGTGCAACCTTTATCTCTTCTGTACCATGGAAAATGAAAGACAGCTACGTTTCGAACAGCTCCGGGTTCATCTGCACCCTGCGTTATTCCGGTGTTGCTCTGCATCAAGTATGACACAGAACGCCGCAGCTGGTTGAGGGAATAAAGGCTTGGTTTCAATTAGTCAATCCTATTCATTTTGAAAATGCTTCTCATAAGCAAGGCTACCTAATTATTCAATATGAGAACTTTTTTCCTTTTCTCATTTTAGAGCCTTCCATTTTCGTTTTTACATTTTTCTGAATATCGAAAGCGCTTTACTGTTTTGCAGCCCGGTGCACCTTTGGACTCACCCCATTTTCACCTGCATTTACGTATTTTTCCTGTAACATCAAGGATCTTCCGTAAATGGCGCAATAATCGCCCCTGAATGTAATCGCTGCCAAAATGAAGCGCGGCGGCAAGGAAGGGACTAACGGCCAGCAGTCCTAATTTTGTCCTATACGAGGTCATGCCTCTTGCACAAATTCCATCGCGACGGACTAAAAAACCAAAAACCGGATTACCGTGCGTTTGGGCCTAATTGGTAGGTCCAGCTGGGATTCTGCATGCCGGATATCCCGCTTCGCAAGCCCGGTTTTCCGCTGCGCGGCTATTCGGCCAGCCCCCTATTGGGCAGCGGCGCTGCCTGCGCCACACCGTCAATCCGGCATACCAAAAAGCCGGCATGCTGCCGTCCGCTCTAAAGCGGCGCAGCCATGCCGGCCCGTCAAACCTGATCTCATTCTGCAAATGCAATGCCTTCCGGCGATAACGCCGTAATACGCGCCAGCGAATCGACCCGGTACCCCGCCTCTCTCAGCTTTGACGCGCCTTCCTGGAACGATTTCTCGATCACAATCCCGATTCCGGCGACGCTTGCCCCCGCTGCTTCGACGATACGCGCCATGCCAAAAGCCGCTTCTCCATACGCAAGAAAATCGTCAATGATCAGTACTTTTTCGCCGGGCGACAAAAACTTGCGGGAAATCGCCACTTCGCTTGCCACCTGTTTCGTGAACGAATAGACCTGCTCGATGTACAAGTCGTCGCGCAGCGTCAGCGACTTCTGTTTGCGGGCGAACACAAGCGGCACCTTCAGCGCCAAAGCCGTCATGACGGCCGGCGCAATGCCGGACGACTCGAGCGTCAGCACTTTCGTTACCCCGGCGTCTGCATAAGCAGCCGCAAACGTAAGACCGATCTCGTACATCAGCTGCGGATCCACCTGATGATTCAGGAACGAATCTACCTTCAGCACCGTATCGCTCAACACGATGCCTTCCTGCCTGATTTTATCCTGTAAAGCTTTCATGGCATTAACGACCTCCTGCGCTCTTCATACACCATTCCTATAATATAGTGAGACTACTAGCAAACAGGCCAGAATGCAATAGGCTTTAATGCGCTGCAGCTGCGGAAAGCGGCGCTTCCTTGGACGAGCGGAACAGGTATGCGATTAGCATAACCGCTGCGAAACCAATCAAATACACGGATACAACACCCAGATTGCTCCAGTAAATATCCCCGTTGCCGGTTGAAATAACAGCCTTCAGGCTTCGCAGCACGTATGTCATCGGCAGGCAGCCGCCCACTGCTTGAATCCATTGCGGCGCAAGCTCCATCGGGAACGTGCCGCCGCTGCTCGCCAGCTGCGTAACGACCAGCGCGATGCCGACAAGCTTGCCCAGCGTGCCAAAGACCGCAACCAGCATCAAAATAAGAGTCGTTTGCAAATGTCTGTTTAAAACGAAACATTATTTACCAGCATTTCTTGCATTGTGCAAGCAGTCAAGGTAAGCTAACAATAATACAGACATACAGGATAGGAATGTAGAACGATGACTAACCATGACAAATCACCCTACAGCTTGCTTGAAAGCCAAATTTCGATTTTTATGCGCCGCGCCGAAGCGGCTCGCCTGTCCAACATTATGGGCAAAGAGATGGACCGCTCCTCGTATTTGATTCTCCGGCTGCTTGAAAGCCGCGGAGCGCTTGGCATCAAATCCATTTCGGATATTTTCCAGCTGGATATTTCAACGGTAAGCCGGCAAATTAATGCTCTGGAAGCAAAAGGGCTTGTAGAACGGTTAACCGACCCTAATGATGCGCGGATCAGCCTGCTGCAGCTTAGCCCGGATGCACCGGCGCTGCTGGCGGAAGTCCGGCAGTCCAGAGAACAGTTCTATGAGCATCTGCTCTCCGACTGGTCGCAGGACGAAATCGTCACATTCGGCAAACTGCTTCACAAATTTAATGAAACCGCAGAAAGCCGAAAGCGTACGCGATGATAGAACTAAACTCATCATTAGAGGAAAGAAGGTGAACTATGGACGAAGCCTTATTGCAGCTGCTCGACTATGAAATCAGCATTCTTCACCGGCGCGCCTCGCTAAACCGCAAAATCGGAGAGCTTGACCGTGCTGCATATTTGCTTTTATACCAAATGTCCGTCCTGGGCAAAATCGGGGTTAAAGCGCTTGCAGAAGAATTTCATCTCGATGTCTCGACCATCAGCCGTCAAACGTCCGCCCTGGAGGAAAAAGGTTATGTCATGCGGACGCCTGATCCGGACGACGGACGGGCCAGCTACTTCGAGCTGACTGATCTGGGCAGGGAGAAGCTGCGCGATGCGCAGGCTTACCGGATGTCCCGCTTCAAGCGTATATTTGAAGAATGGAACGATGAGGATCTTCAGAAGTTTGGCCATTATATGGTGCGCGTCAACCGCACATTTATTGATTAGATGCAAAAAGGAAGCATACGGGACCGGCCCGCTGCTTCCTTTTTTGTATGCGTGCAAGCTACCGGTTAAGCGGCAGCCACTCCAGCACCCGCTGGATTTTTTTGTCCCAATACCCCATTCATGGGTGCCGGGCTCTTCTTCATATGTAATATCGAGGCCAAGCCCGCGCGCATGGGCCAGAAACTTCTGGTTGTCCCCGTACAGAAAATCTTCCGTACCGCAGCATTGGAACAGCTTCGTCCGGGGCCCGTCATATGCAGCCAGCTGAGCGGCGGCATGAAACAGGTCGCCTGCGCCGCCCGCTACGTCTTCTACCGAGCCAAAAATATTTTCCGCCTCCAGCGGGAAAAACAGCCCGCCCTGGTCTTCCGCTCTGGACAGGACATCCAGCGCGCCCGACAAGCTGGCCGCCGCCGCATACCGGCCGGGAAAGTTCAGCCCGATTTTGAATGCGCCGTAGCCGCCCATGGACAAGCCGGCCACAAAGTTGTCTTCCCTTTTGTCCGAAATCGGGAAAAAAGAACGCGCCAGAGCCGGCAGCTCCTCGGTTACAAATGTCCAATAATCATAGCCGCGCTTCATGTCCGCATAGAAGCTCCGGCCTACATCCGGCATCACAACGGCAATCCCTTTCTCCGTGGCATAACGTTCAATGGATGTTTTGCGCATCCATGCCGTGTGGTCGTCCGACAGCCCGTGAAGCAAATACAATACCGGATACTTGCCTTCGAACGAAGCGCCCGACGTTCCGATTGCTTCCTTTTGCTGAGGCAAAATGACATTCATCGAGGTGGATACCCGAAGCGTATCCGAATAGAAATCGCATTGAAAAAAAGCCACTGGCGTGTTCCCCTTCCCGCTCCTTCACGGAGTTCATATGCGTTAAGCTTATCAATAAATGAGTCTGCATTTCAAATATTTTATGGTACAATCTGACTCGTACGCCATCAATACAAGCCAAACGCCCGGTGCTGCGGAGACACAGCGCACCTTATCCATAAAAGGAGGAACATTCATGTTCAAAAAGAAAGGCATCAGCCAAATAACCGCCAAAGCGAAAGGCCAGGATCTCATTCTTGAGCGGGTATTCGACGCGCCCAAGGAGGCCGTATTCCGCGCTTACAAGGAAGCGGACCAGCTTGTGCGCTGGTGGGGGCCAAACGGCTGGACGCTTACCCATTGCTCCGTCGACTTCCGTCCCGGCGGCAGCTGGCATTACTGCATGTCGCAAGACGGCGGCGAAATGGCTTCGTGGGGCAAAGCCGTATACAACGAAATTGAAGAACCCGATAAAATCGTATACAACGATTATTTCTCCGATGAAGAAGGCGGCATCAACCCGGACATGCAGCAGCTGCTGATCACATTGACGTTCGAGACGAAAGGCAAAATGACGAAACTCATTAACCGTGCGCATTTCGCTTCCCCTGAAGCGCTGAAATCGACGCTGGAGATGGGCCTCGTGCAAGGCATGTCCCAAACCTGGGACCGTCTGGCCGCCCACTTGAAGGAGACAGCCGCCGGCAAATAAGCCGCTGGCCCGCTTGGAAAAGCAAAAAGTGCAGTTTATTTCGGCTCCAATGACTCCAGAGGGGGATTGGAAGCTGATTAAACTGCACTTTTTTTACCTGAATACTGCCTTAATTAAAGCTCCGCATCCTGCGGATGAGGTTTCGTAACCAGCTCAGCGGCTGCAGCATTGGATGCGACCTGCTCCGGATTTTTGCAGCCCGGGATCACTGTCGTCACCGCCGCATGGTCAAGGCACCATGCGAGCGCCCAGCTGGCCATGTCGACGCCCTCCGGCACTTCTTCCTTCGCGATGCGCTCCACTTCCTGCAGCGTACGGAACGTAGCATCCGAGTCATGGCGATGGCGCACATCGGTAGCGCCAAATACGGCGCCCGGCTTATATTTGCCGCTCAAATAGCCGCTGGCGAGCGGAACGCGCGCAAGCACGCCCAAATCTTGGCGCTGGGCGGACGGGAATACCCGCTCCTCCGGCTTGCGGTCCAGCCGGTTGTACACGACCTGGATCGTCTTCGAGCCTACCTTGTCGGATGCATCGGTCTGATGCAGGTTGTCGTTGCTGCCGATGGACGTGCCGATATGGCGGATTTTGCCCGCTTGCACCTGCTTGTCCAGCGCCGTCCACAGCTCGTCGTTATCAAACGCAGCATCCGGTCCGGAATGGAACTGGTACAAGTCGATATAGTCGGTCTGCAGCGCTTTCAAGGATGCGTCCAGCTGCTTGATGACGTCTTCTCCCGTAAACGCGTCGGTTCTTGTAAACCGCTCGTGAAAATGATGGCCAAACTTGGTCGCAATAACCCAGTCCTCCCGGTTGCGCCGCTGTATGTAATTGCCGATGAAAGACTCCGACAAGTGATCGCCGTAACATTCGGCGGTGTCGATCAGATTGATGCCCAGCTCGCGTCCTTTATCCAAAATCGCGTCGGCTTCCGCTTGTGTGAACTGATAACCCCACTCGCCGCCAAACTGCCACGTGCCGATTCCGATTACGGATACGGTTAATTCGGTTTTGCCTAATCTGCGGTATTTCATCAACAATTCTCCTCCAATCAAATGTAAGCTTAAAAAAAATAGAGCCGGGTGAAAGGCTTGCTTATTCCGCTCTGCTCTCACCCGGCTTCCAGCCTCGCCGAATCGCTCAGCTTTAGCGCCTGTTGTTTACCGCCGCTTAAGCGAAGCGGTATGTCCAGAATCTTTCAGTGCCAAGCCGAGATACAATTTCCTCGGCATCCGATTGGCTGTTGAACGCAGCATGCATATGAAACTGCGAGCTGTGGGATCGGACCGAAGCCAGCTTATGCTCAATATAACGCTTGACGTCCACCTGAACGTCCGGCGCTCCAATCGCCTGCTCATGCCCGGCTGCAAACGCCATCGCTCTGACAAGCGGGCGTTCGCCGGGCGCCATGCCGCCAACGACACGCACAACGGCCGCTCCGGTCGCGTCATGGTCCGGATGGACGGCAAAGCCAGGGAAAAACGTATAAATGATCTGCGGCTGCACCTCGTCGATCACTTCGCGGATGCGGCCGTCAAGCAGCGCCTGATCTTCGAATTCGATCATTTTATCGTGGAAGCCCAGCAGCTTCAAATGCTGTATGCCGATGGCATGGCATGACTGCTCCAGCTCGCGGGTCCGGATTTCGGGCAAAGTAATCCGGTTGGCGAACGGCGGGCTGCCCATATTACGCGCCATCTGCCCTAAGGTCAGACAGGCGTAAGTCACTTCCGCTCCATCATGGATATGGGAAGCAAGCGTGCCGGAAAGCCCAAAGCATTCGTCGTCCGGATGCGGCAGCACTACTAAAATACGTTCCATGTTAACCCTTCCTTTCTATATCAATACATCATAAGTGCGGCAATACAGATATGCCTTAGAACGGCTCCGGCCCAAGCAGCAGCGCAACGACAAGCTTGCCGTCCTGCTCATGGCCTTCCAGCACAATGCGGTCCGTCTCATGCTCATCGTAGTGGGTCAGCCCTTCGGCGAACACCCAGCCGCCCCGCTCCAGTTTCAGCCCGACCCGGTAAGGGCCGCTGCCGGAAATCGAGCCATGCGTATAGCGAATAGGGACATTTTTAATAAAATTGGCAGCTACAAGCCGCGATTTATCGTGATGCGAGGTATATGCGCCGTTTGTAATTTCAAGGTGAACGTAAAGCTCACGCTCTTTCAGCGAATCGAGCAGCAGCTGTACGCGTACCGGTTCAATCATCCGCATGGGGGATTCCTCCTCTTCTGTTCCTGTGAATGTACAAGACCAATATAATAGCCGTACTTCTATAATAGCTCATAATAGCTTTTGGCTCAAACGATATATCCGCCTAATCCGATTGGATTTTAACAACTTACAACCTGCCGCTTGTCCGACAAACCAGCGCTTCTCGTCTGGCGCCTTAATATCCAAGTGCCTTTCGCAATAAAAAGCGAAACCTCCCGGCAATAATTACCGGGAGGTTTCTTTGGCGTACAGCTGTACATTGGACTTTACGGCATTAAGCTTTGCGCCCGTTTTTGCGCATCCTGCATAATGGAAGTAACGTCGCCATTGCTCATAATCGCTTTCGAAACGGCATCGTTCAGAATGGTTTCGATTTGCTTCCAGTTGGAGCCCGGATACGATACCCACGGCTTCAGGCTGTCCAGCTGCTCCAGGTTCGGCTTCACCAGCGGATTGGCCGTAACCCAGTCTTTCAAATATTGCGGATCGTCCACAATAGCCGGACGAAGCGGCAGATAACCGATTTCAGAAGTAATGATCGTATAACCGCGTTCGCTTGTCGCAAACTTCAAAAACTCCCATGCCGCCTGCTGCTTCGCTTTATCATCGGACAAAATAAAGAGCGCGCTGCCGGAGTTGACCGGCGTCGTCGGCTTGCCGTCAAAGGACGGCATTTTGGCCGCTTTCAGCTCCCAGTTGCCGGCTTTCGCCGCAGCGAGCAGCGAGCTTTGCAGGGCGCTTGTATAAAGCAGCATGCCCACTTTGCCTTGGCTGAACGCTTCGATGACCTCGCTGTCGTTCATTTTATCGTTCGCGCCGCTTGCAATCATGTCCTGCCACATTTGAACCGCGCCAATCGCTTCGGGCTCACCGAATTTAATCGTTTTACGGTCGTCGGACAATGCTTGTCCGCCGTTGCTGCCGATCAGCGCCTGAATAATCCAGTCGCCGCCCACGGCGCCGCCGATATGAACGCCGGATGCGCCTGTTTTTTGGGCGATGGCCAGCGCATCCTTCTTCACATCCGCCCATGTTGCCGGCGGCTGGTTCGGATCAAGCCCCGCATCCTCAAACAGCTTGGCATTATAGAACAGGACCGGCGTGCTGAACGTAAACGGGAGGCCGTATGTTTTGCCGTCCAGCTGGCCCAGCTTCAGGCCGTTTGGCGAAAAGCCTTCGAAGTTGCTTTTGAACTCATCCGCCGGCACAATATCCTCCAGCGGTTTGGCATTGAAGTTGTGAACGGCAAAGTCCAGGCCGTCGAACGTCAGCTGCGCGATATCCGGCGCCGAGCCGGCTACAATATCTGCCTGCACTTTAGCGTTAATATCGGTCGAAGCGACGGGAACCGCGTCGATCTTAATGTTTGGATGCGCCGCCTCGAACTCGTCGATCAGCTTTTGCGTGCCCGGCACTTGGCTGGCAATCGCCAAGTTATAGCTGTAAAACTTCAGCGTAACCGGTTTGTCTGCGGAAGCTGTGCTTTCCGCTGCCGGCTTAGCAGTCGCCGCTTCGGCCGCTCCGCTCGGGCTGCCGGAACCGCTGTTATTGCCGCAAGCCGCAGTCGCAACCGTTAAAGCCAGCAATGCGGATGTACCCCAATATTTGCGTTTCATCGTTCTCGTCCATCTCCCTTTATAGGCATAGAAATGTTAGATGACTTGTTTAAAATGATCCGGCAGCTACGCCTCAAGCAGCTTCCGTTTAATCGCGTCCAGCTGCGCGCGGGATAAGCCTGCCTGCGAAAGATACGCTTCCGCCCCGTTATACCGGTCGTACAGATGATCCAGCATTTGCTCCATGTTGGCAGGAGCGCTGCCTAAGAACGCTTGATATTGCTCCGCAGAAATGCCGGCCGGCCGTTCGGCCTGGAACTCTTGCATCAGCGGCGCAAGATTATGCTCGGTCTCCGCATAATCGGCGACAATTGCGGCCCGGTCTACGCCGGCCAGATCCAACAGCAGCGCGGCAACTACACCGGTACGGTCTTTGCCGCCGGCACAGTGGAAGAGCACATTCTGCTCCTCCTCCGCTGCAATGCTTTCAAACACTTGGAGCAGCAGATGGCCGCATTCATCCAGCATGTTGACATACATATCGCCCAAAGTGCGAATTTGGGCCATCGAAGCCGTTGCCGGATTAATCAGGCTGATGTTGATGTAATTCACGCCTTCGGTCCCGGCGAATACATTCGGCTTTTGCGCCAGCTCGGCAGCATGGCGGAGGTCAATAATCGTGCGCACCCCTTTGCCCAAAATAAGCTGCTGATCCTGCGCTGTCAGCCGGTGCAGGCCGTCGGCGCGGAACAGCCGTCCCGTCTGCACTGTCTTTCCGCCCGCCGCTGCATAACCGCCGATATCGCGTGCATTGCAGGCTCCTTCCAAACGGAGCAGCCGCGGATATTCATTTGTTGTAGCTGTCATTTATTTCAGTCCGCCTTTCACAAAGGAGTCGATAATTTGCCGCTGAAGCAGCAAGTAGATGATCAATACAGGCAAGCTTGTAATCGTCGTGGCCGCCATTAACGCTCCCCACATATTGCCGTCGGAGGAGATAAACATTTGCAGCCCTTTCTGTACCGTGGAATGCTCCAGCTTGGTTGTCACCAGCAGCGGCCAGAAGTAATCGTTCCATGCTGTTATAAACAGCAGAATGCCGATCGAAGCAATGGAAGCTTTCAAATTCGGAACAATGGTGCGCCACAGCAAGCCCCAATCCGATGCGCCGTCGAGCCTGGCCGCCTCGATCAGCGTTTTCGGATACGATTTAAACGCGTTATACAGCTGCAACACCGCAAACGCCGATACCAGGTTTGGCACAATAAGGCCCAGCAGATTGTCGCGCCAGCCAAAGCCGCTGACCGCTACATAGTTCGGGATCATAATGACCTGGAACGGTACGAGCCAAGTTAAGGCAATCAGGCCGTAAATAAGGCTGCTGCCCCTAAATTCCCATCTCGTGAACGCATACCCCGCCAGCACGCTGGTCAATAGCTGGACAAGCGTCTGCACGATCGCAACAACCATCGAGTTGGACAACATGCGGAACATCGGTACGGCGCGCCAGGCTTGCGTATAGTTTTGGAGAGTCGCATGCAACGGTATGATGCTGGATGAGAACACGTCGCCTTCCGTCTTTAAGGAAGTAGCGATCATCCAATATAAAGGAAACACGGCGACAAAGCTAAGGCATACCAGCAGCGCATGTTTGACGAAGGAGGACCATGACAGTTTGACCCCCGCCGAACGTTGAACTCTTTCCACAAGGCTTCCCCTCCGCTAGTTATCGAAGAAGGACAGCTTCTTCGTCAATTTCATAAATCCAAATGCCAGTACCCCGAATCCGAGGAAAAAGACCACTGCGGCAGCCGAACTCGCCCCGATATTGAACGTCTGGAAGCCGTACGTCCACAGCAGATAATAGATATTGGTTGTAGCATTAGACGGGCCGCCTTGCGTCAGCACATTAATGTAAGAGAAACTCCATTCCGACGCAAACAGCGTGCTCATCATCGTCATAAACAGGATCGTTGGGGACAGCAGCGGCAATATAATATGCCAAATGATCTGGAACCGGCTCGCCCGGTCGATTCGCGCCGCCTCCACATATTCCCTGTTAATCCCGGTCATGGCCGCAGAGAAAATAAGCGTGCTGAAGCCGATCAGCTTCCAGCCGGTAATAAACGTAATGGACCAGATCGCCCACTTCTCGTCGGTAAAAAAACGGATCGGCTCGGAAGGATGAAATATCGTTGCGAGCAGCTTGTTCAATATGCCGTTGGTCGGGTGCATAATCCACCGCCAGACGGAGCTTACCGCAACCGGGGCCATAATCATCGGCAGGAAGATCAGCGCCCGGTAGACGTTGCGGGCGCGCTTGCTGATGTTGTCGGTTGCAATTGCAATAATTAAAGGAATAAGAAGCGAGAACGGTATGACGCCTACCGTATAGATAACCGTATTCCAAAGCGCCGTGCCCATATCGGGCAGGTCGAACAAGTGCTGAAAGTTATCGAATCCGACAAACTTTTTGGGAGACGTCGGAAGCAGATTCCATTGGTAAAAGCTAAGCTCAAATGTCTGCACAAGCGGCTTGTAAATCCAGAAGCCGATGGATACTAGCGCCGGCAGCAAATAGAGGTAAGGCTTGAAATAACCAAGCCGCAGCAGGATACGTCTCCTGCTTTGCAACTTGGAGCCCGAAGCAGTGCGGGCCGTTCCTGCTGCTTGATAGCTCATTGTGGTTAGATCCTTCCTTCGCCTGATGATGGCAAGCGTTAAGCCCGCCTCACACCCGATTGGGATGCAGATTGCTGTAACAGCTTCCTATGCGTGTGCGTGCGCCTTCATCGCTTCATAGGACATTTCGAATACAACAGGCTGCTCGCCCGGGATATAAGCCGGGGTTGCGATCATTTTCCCTTGTTTGACAAGAACCAGATTGTAGCCGCTGTTATCAATGAACCGCATGCCGTTATGGTCCGTCGGATCAAGACCAAACGCTACGCCGGTAATCGCCGCGCTTGGCACGCCGTGAAACAGACCGATACTGTTGAAGTGGATATGGCCGGACAAGAGGCCAATCACATCCGTTCCTTCAATCACTTCGCCCAGCGCTTCCGGATTAGCGAGCAGATGCGTGTCCATCGCATCCGTCATCGTTGGCAATACCGGATGATGCAGCACGATAATGGAACCAAGCGGAGCAGGCGTGCTTAACTCGCCGCGCAGCCATTCCAGCTGCTCCTCATCCAAACGCCCGTCATGCGTGCCCGGCACTTGCGTGTTGAGCACAATAAGACGCAAGCCTTGCTCGTTCACACTGTAATAGTAGGACGCTTCCGACGGTGCTTCGCCCAAATAACCTTCGCGGAACGCCGGACGGGAGTCATGATTGCCTAATCCGACGTGGACGGGTACGCCCAGCTTCTCGGATTCTTCATCCAATACAGCGCGCAGATGGCGGTAGTCGTCGGTGTCCCCATCCTGCGTAAGATCGCCGCTGATAACAACAAAGGCCGGTTTCTCCGCCAGCTTGCCCAGCTGCTCAAACGCTTGGCGGAGCTTGTCTGTCATATTCAGGTTAAACATCGGGTTATGGCCCGGTTTGTTGATATGCGTATCCGTCAGATGGGCAAAATATAAAGTCATCTCTTTGTCGCCTCCTAGTGATGGGCTGCCGGCACGTAGCCTTCAATTTCGCGAACGCCGCCCAGTTCGATAACCCGGTAAGACGGTTTGCCGTCGCGGACGTTCACCCACAGCAGCAGATTCTCGCTCTCCGGCCCTTCGCCGTGGGCATGTCCGCCGGTGCGCCCCAGCTGGATCAGCTCCTGGTCGCCTTCGCGCAAATATTCCATCGCATGCAGATGGCCGGCAAAAATCGTATGCGGGCGTCCAGCCAGCATCGCCTGCAGCTTGCGGTATTCTTCCCCTTCCGATTTCCAGCCCGGCTTATGCATGCTGACAAATGTCCATTTCACATCCTCGTTATCGGCCAGTGCCCGTTCAACGAATGCCATTTGCTCATCGCTGATCGCCAGGTCGATTTTGGACATGCCAGCAAGCTGCTCAGGCGGCAGGCTGCCCGTAATATCTTGAATGAAAGCTTGCATATGCTCGCTCGAATGCTCCGGATCGTTTTGCATATTTGCTGTCGCTTTTTTAATAATTGCGATAAGCTCGTCCGAAAATTCAGCAGGAGGGTCCTCCGTGTTCAACACGATAAACAGAGCATCCGCAAGGCGGAAAGCGTAATATTCGAAGCCTTTTCTTTCGCGCCATACGTCCAGCATCGTGCTGGTGCCGTAGTCATGATTGCCTACCGTATGGAAGAAAGGCAATCCAACCGCTTCGATCTTGGCATCTATGTCTTCCCATTCCTCGCGCGCCGGCGCAGCTTCTTTCCAGTAACCTTCGATCATGTCGCCAACCGACAGAACGAAATCCGGCTTCAAATCTTTGACGATCGCAAGCGCTTGTTCAAAGACGCCGGCTGTCGCCATGCCGCAGCGGTCTCCCAGCACCGCAAACGAGAAATCTCCGGCTGCCGGCTCAGGCAGCGTGCCAAACCACGGGCGTTTGTCGGTATTAAATTTCTGCTCGTCATACCATGCTTTACTTGCGCGTTTCTCTGCTTGAACGGTTGTCATTCGGATAAGCTCCCTTCATTTGCTTCCATAGTGGTGAACCTCATCTCGAACAAAGTATGCAGGTTGTATGTAAGTGGAATGTTTTCGCAGTCTAAATAAAATGTAAATAACAGCCAGAAGCTCTGGCATGCCAAAAAAACAGCAAAAAAGCCAGTCCGTTAAGGACTGGCTCTAGTTAAATGACACCGCTCAGCATCAGCTGCTGTGTCGAATAGGTGCAGTTTTCCTGAATCGCCGCCTTCGCGGCATCATAATCTTTCCGCAGCAGCGCATCATAGACGAGACTGTTCATTACATTAGCCCATTGCGGCTTCGTATGGGGAACTGCTTGCGGAACGTGACCATCCGGCATAAAAATTTGCCCCGGTACAACTCAAGCACCTGCAGCATATGCTCGTTGCCCGATGCCTTCAAGATCGTTTCCATACACATCAGCGTATTTTCGTAATAGCTTAAAAAATCGCCGGTATCGCGCGCTTCGTTTTGCTTTTCCAGATAGGCGCCGAGCGCTTCCAGATCGAATGCGAGCTCCTTCGTTTTGGCCATATCCAGCACAAACAGCTGCATGGACGCAAACAGCTCGAGGATTTGGCAAAAATGGCGGAAGGACACTTCCTTAACAATGACGCCTCTGCCTTTAAAGCTTTCGACCAGCCCCTCCTTCTCCAGCAGGGAGATGGCGGCCCTGACCGGCGTGCGGCTCATCCCAAGCCCGCAGCGAGCTCGTTTTCCGAGAGCAGAATGCCCGGCATATAATCGGCTTTAATAATCCGGTCACGGATTTCTTTATAGGCAATCGCTTCCAACGAAATAGACAATAGGCTTGCTCCTTATATTGTAATTATCACAATCGAACGGTTTATGGAACTGATACTAGCAAATGGATATTCGTTTGAAAAGTAAAGATATTGTAAAGAAATAAACCAAACCGGTGCCCGACTGGATAGCGGAGCCGCACGTGTGCTACCATAAAAAGGACAGATATTGAAAGGGGAACTACATAATGAAAACAGCAATGAGAACCGGCAGCCTGCTGCTTATTTTTGCCCTTGTACTGGCCGTGCTTAGCGCTTGCGGCGCCAAAAACGGCAAAGACGGAACAAGCGGAAGCGCGGTATCCCCGCCGGCCGCATCGGCCAAGCCTCAGACGCCGCTGGCGGCCAGCGAGACGCGCAAGGACGGGAGCAAAAATCCGGTTGTTACGATAGAGATGGACAATGGCGGCAAAATCGTAATCCGCCTGCTGCCGGATATCGCTCCGAATACCGTAAACAATTTTATCAGTCTCGTGAAAAAAGGGTTTTATGACGGGCTGATATTCCACCGGGTTATTCCGGGCTTTATGATTCAAGGCGGCGACCCTGACGGCACCGGTATGGGCGGCCCGGGCTACAGCATTAAAGGCGAATTTTCCGACAACGGTTTCCAGAACGACCTGCTTCACCAGCGCGGCGTTATTTCCATGGCGCGGACGGAAGCTCCGGACTCCGCCGGCTCCCAGTTTTTCATTATGACAGCCGATTCCCCTTTCCTGGACGGCCAATATGCGGCATTCGGTATCGTGTTGTCCGGCATGGACACGGTTGACCAGATTGTGAATCAGAAACGGGACAGCAAAGATAAGCCGCTTAAGCCGATGCTGATGAAAAAAGTAACGGTCGATACGTTTGGCGTAGATTACCCGGAACCGGTAAAAGCCGATAACGGCGGCGCATCCAAGTAAGCGGCACAGCGCCAAAAACAAATGAAAAGGTTAACGGCATCTATTATTCAGGAGGCTAATCCTTGTCTACCCGGGCAAGGATCTCCCTATGCCGTTAACCTTTTTTTGGATTGATTAGAAATGCTTAAGCTTTCACGAATTAAAAATCCAGCATGTTATACTGGGGCCACAGCACGAGACAAACACCCAGGAGGTAACACAATGACAAACAACTGGATGAAAAAGACGCTGATCGCTACAGCATGCTGCTTTACTTTAGTATCCGCAGGAGCATTAACCGGCACTTCACATGTCGGACAAGCCTATGCGGCAACTTCAGCAACAACGGCAAAAGCGGACAGCATCATTACGGCTGCGAAATCGCTGCAAGGCAAAGTAACCTACAAATTTGGCGTCAACAACCCGAGCAAGCTTGTATTCGACTGCTCGTCCTTTACGAAATATGTATTTGGCAAATACGGCGTTAACCTGAAATGGGGCACCGCTTCGCAAAGCAAGCAAGGCGTTTACGTGTCCAAGAGCAGCCTGAAAAAAGGCGATCTTATTTTCTTTAACAACGGCAAGTCTTCCGCCATCAGCCATGTAGGCATTTATATGGGCAACGGCAAGTTCATTCACAATACGATCGGCACACATATTAACGGTATTATGATCAATAACTTGAGCGATTACACCAAACGTTACGTTACAGCAAGAAGAGTGCTGTAGCGGCACATGACGGCAGATAAGCCGGAGTTTATAACGATTAAAATAACAGACAAGCTGGTCCGGTTCTTTGCCGGGGCCGGCTTGTTTTCCGTTATGTGGCCCAAATTGCGCGATAGCTGGCTTAGCGGTACAGTAGTATGATGAGAAAGTCTTTACATTCGGATACAGGAAACGGAATACAGAAAGGAATGCTGCAGTTGCGCTCTCATGCTTCTCATAAAGTTCCGATGAAAAATAAATGGATCGGCTTGCTGCTGCTGGCGGCCGGCCTTCTTGTTATGGCAAGGCTTATACCGGACGAATGGCAGCCGGGCAATGACCCAAAAGTATTGGAAACCTCTGATTTGTCGCTTAACCCGATTGTCGAACACAAAAAAGACCAGCTTGTCGCCCAAGCGGCCCAAGCAGGGATCAAACTGATCATTTCCGACGGCTTCCGCAGCGCTGCCGACCAGAATAAGCTGTATGCGCAAGGGCGTACGGCGCCGGGCAAAGTCGTAACGAACGCCCGGGGCGGCCAGTCGTACCACAATTACGGGCTGGCCGTCGATTTTGCGCTGCTGGACCATAAAGGCAAAGCATTATGGGATTTGAACTATGACGGGAACCGCAACGGAAAGGCGGATTGGATGGAAGTAGTCGCCCTCGCGAAAAAGCTTGGCTTTGATTGGGGCGGCGACTGGGATTCGCCCGATTATCCGCATCTGGAGATGAACTTTGGCCTGTCGATCCGCGATTTGCAGCGAGGAAAGTTGCCTCCCGTAGAATAGTGGCGATTCCGGCAAGGCGTATTCAGTCGCTTAAGCACTTCTTTTAGCGATTGGGCACTACCTTTGTCTTGCCGGAAGGTACGCGGCTTGCGGCCGCGAATAATTCAGCAATAACCATTAATGAGGTGATCCGAGATGGCATTGTTGAAAACAAAAGAAGTCGCACAGCAGCTTGGCGTCAGCCAAACAACAATACTCCGCTGGGTAGCCCGCCACCCTTCTTCCGCACAAAAAGATGAGCTTGGCCACTTCCGGTTTGGCGAGTCTGAAGTGGCTTCCCTGCGCCGCATTCAGGAAAGCGTGCAGGCTACCGGAAGGCTTGACTCGCTGGACGAGCCGTCCGATGAAGGCGCTGACCGCCAGCAGCCTGCGCAAGCTGACGCCGGTGCGTCGCCGGCAGATGCGCCGGAAGCCGGATTTGCCCGGCCGGATGCTGGCGACGGTAAAGCCGATGCGGCCGTAACCGCTGCGGCGCATACAAGCGAAACAATCAGAACCGCGCATGAACAGCTTAGCTTGGCCGGACAAGAAGCCGCTGCTGCCGTTGCAGACAGCACAGCCGCTCCCGCCGCCGCGCCCTTCAACGCTTTTGGCGCCGTCCAGCATGAGCTGCAGGAACGGTTGAACCGCCTCGAAGCGGCGATGTCCCGCAAAGCCGATGAAGTCGTTTCGGTCCAGCTGCTCGAGCACCGCCGCGAGCTGGACGAGCTGCGCCAGTCGCTGAAGCAGCTTGCCGCAAGCCTGGAAGCTATTCAGGCTCCTGCAAAAGAGCAGGCCGCCGCCCTTATGCCTATGCCTCTGCCATCCGCCAGCGAACGCCCCAAAAAACGAAGCCTATTCCGCTCAATCTTCCCATTCGGATAATCCGTTTCGCCCAAATCAAAAAAATCCATGCAGGATGCCGAACGAAGACGGCATGCCAGGCATGGATTTTTTTCATAGCTTACAATGAGAACAGAGTCGACCAGCGCCGGTATAATTATCCGAGAATACGGTCGATCAGCGCCAGCTCTTCATCGGTAAATTCGGTTGCGTTCAACGCGCCCACCGCATCTTCGATTTGGCTCGTTTTGCTTGCGCCGATAAGAGCCGATGTTACACGGCCGCGGCGAAGCACCCATGCAAGCGCCATTTGCGACAGCTTCTGGCCGCGTTCGGAAGCAAGATCCGTCAGCTGCTTCACTTTGCCGATCACTTCATCCGTAATTTGCTCCGGACGGAGGAATACGCTTGGGCCTCCGGCACGGGAATCCGGCGTAATGCCGTTCAAATAACGGTCGGTCAAAATGCCGCCGGCCAGCGGCGAAAACACGATGGAGCCGATGCCTTCTTCGTCCAGCACATCCTGCAGCCCGCCTTCAATCCAGCGGTTCAGCATCGAATAGCTTGGCTGATGGATGAGCGCCGGCGTGCCCAGCTGCTTCAGAATACGCGAAGCTTCACGCGTCTGTTCGGCGCTGTAGTTGGACAAGCCGACATAAAGCGCTTTCCCTTGGCGCACGATAAGGTCCAGCGCAGCCATCGTTTCCTCCAGCGGCGTATTCGGATCGGGACGGTGATGGTAAAAAATATCGACGTAATCGAGCCCGAGCCGCTTCAAGCTTTGATCGAGGCTCGACACGAGGTACTTCTTGGAGCCCCAGTCGCCGTATGGCCCCGGCCACATGTAGTAGCCTGCTTTTGTCGAAATAATCATTTCGTCGCGGTACGGCAAGAAATCTTTGCGCAAAATGCCCGCAAACATTTCTTCGGCGGACCCTGCAGGCGGACCGTAGTTGTTCGCCAGGTCAAAATGGGTAATGCCCAAATCAAAAGCGGTGCGCACCATCGCGCGGCCGTTCTCGAGCGTATTGATGCCGCCGAAATTATGCCACAGGCCCAGTGAAATCGCCGGCAGCTTCAGGCCGCTGCGTCCGCTGCGGTTATATGTCATCTTGTCGTATCTTGCTTCATTTGCCGAATATACCAAAACTGTCTCCTCCTTCAAATGTGGACTAGTCTTATTGTATAAGCTGGCTATCCGGCCGCCTATATCAGCAAGGATGCTTTTTATGGATTAATGTCTTTCTCTCTCGCGGTAACGGGTTGGCGGCACACCCCTCATTTTTTTGAACATCCGCGAAAAAAGCAGCGCATCCCGGTATCCGACCGAACGGGCCACCTCCGCCACCGTATAACGTCCCCCGGCCAGCAGCTCGCACGCCCGGTCCATCCGGTACTGCAGCAAATATTGCTGGGGCGGCATGCCTACCGCTTCCTTAAATACGGAAGATAAATATTTGCGGTCCAGGCCAAGCGACGCGGCCAGCTGAAATACCGAAATGTCTTCCCCGTAATGGGTATGGATAAATTCCATGCTTTGATGGACGTAAGCGTCCTGTTTTTTTGGAGATACAGCGGCGCTTGGATGAAGCGGCGCATTCTCCACGAGCGCAGCCATATATTCATACAGCAGCGCCTGCAAATACAGCCCCGAGCTGCCGCCCCGCGAAGCCGCTTCCGTCAGTCGGTCGTACAGCTCCGGCATCAGCTTCAGATCCATCGCGAATACCGGCTCTTCGGGAGCAAGCGAGGTCTGCTCCAGAATCGGCTGTACCTTCTCGCCTTGAAAGCCGATCCATGAATAGGTCCACGGCTGCTGCCGGTCGGCTTCGTAATACGTGACCACATGCGGGAAAATAATAAAGCCTTGTCCGGCGGTTAAGGCCACTTTGCGTTCGCCGATCCGCACGAAACCTGTCCCTTTATGGATCAAATGGATTTTGTAATGGTCGCGGATAAGCGGGCCAACGGCGTGGCCGGGCACACAATCCTCCTTGCCCCAATAAAGCAGATGAAGATCCGGGTTGTCCCTTTGCGGGCTGTCGGCATTGTATTTAAATACCGCCATGCTCTCGCCCCCCTTTCGCCTTGATCGCTTATATTATAACAAAGCAAAGCGCCGTTTCGATACGAAACGGCGCTTGGGCTAAGCCTTCTGTTATTGGAATGTAATAACCGAAGTGACAAAATGATCGTTTTGATAAGTCGAGGTGAGCAGTTTTTTGCCGGATGGGCTCCATGCCAGCGTGTCGGCCGCCTGCTCCACCAGCACTTGCGTATTTTCGCCGGTCAAGGCGTCCGCGACGATAATCCCGTTGTCGCCGCTGCCTTCCGAAGTGAGATTAAACGCCAGCTTCGTACCGTCCGGCGACCAGCTGGTGCCGAAAATTTGCGCGCCCTGCGCAATTTGCAGCAGGCTGCGCCCTTGCGGGTCCACCACTGTCAATGTGCGTACGCCGCTGTCGCCGGACTCTTTCACAATCGCGAGCTGCTTCCGGTCCGGTGATGGAATGACCCATTCGACGCCTTCGGCAATTTTAACCGGCTGCGCGCCGGCAGTGTCAGCAAGGAAATACAGCTCCCGTTTAGTGCCGCCTTTAATATAATAGATGCCGCCGTCGCCGGCTGCCGTGCCCAGCAGAATGCCGCCCGGCTCCACAATCGTCGTTGTTTTGCCGGTCAGATCGGCGACGAGTATTTTGCCGAACAGCGTGCTGACCAGCACATGCGAGTTATCCAGCCATTGCCCGTCGTTCAAGTCGATCGGATCTTCCGTATCAAGCTTGACGGACTGCTTCGTTTCCATATCGTACAGCCGGCCGAAACCGGTCGCTTCCTCCGTCATTTTGTAGAATAGATGCTTGCCGTCCGGCGACAGGGCGGTGAAGCCCAGGTTCTGTCCGTCTTCCACCAGCAGCTGGCCGTTTTTGTCCGTTAAATTGTACAGGTACAGGTTATTCGGATAAACCTGCTCCCCTTCAACCGTCTGCGGCGAAATTTCGGTGTTCGGCTTCGAATAGATGATCTGGTTATCATCCAAAAAGTTCATGCCTCTCGCATTGTCGACTGTTGCAATATTGCCGACCGCTACCTTGGACGGTTCTGCGACGGGATTATTAATGACGGTAATCGTTTTATCCGGTTTTTTGATCGTTTCGCGATCCGTATGGCTTGTGTCCGGCGATCCGGCCGTACACCCCGTTAATAGAACTGCCAGCGCTGCTGCAGCTGCTCCTGTTTTCCATGCGGCTTTTTGTTTCATAATTGTATTTCCCCTCTCTTTGGTATACCAGTATCATAGCCAAGAGATGTATCGCGGATATTTCCGGTTGTTTCAAAGTTGTATCGGCGTTGTAAACTTATTGCATCCGAAGCGGCAGCGTTACATGGAATACGGTGCCCGCCGGCGAGGAAGCCGCCAGCCGGATGGCGCCTTCCTGCGCTTCCGTCAGCCGCTTGACCAGCGCAAGCCCAAGCCCTGTGCCGCCGGAGCTGCGGGAGCGATCTTTGTTCACCGTGAAGAACGGCTCGAATATTTTGTCCTGCAGCTCGGCGGGGATCGCAACGCCTGTATTCGCCACCGAAACTTCCGCTTCGCAGTCCCGGATAGCGGCGGATACGAGAATCCGGCCGCCCGGCTCGTTATATTTAATGGCGTTATCAATCAAGTTGACAAAAATCGTCGTTAAACTTTCTTTATCCGCCCATACGACGGCCGGCACCGTCTCCGTCTGAAGCGTTAAACCAAACCGCGCCGCCTTGCCGCGCATGCGGCTGCTAATATCATGAAGCAGCACATCCAGCTTCACCGGTTCCGCCTGCTGCTCGAAATCGTATTTTTCCAGCGCCGACAGCCGCAGCACTTTGTCCACCATTTCATACAGCCTCTCCGTTTCTTTGCCCATGCTGTCAATCGCTTCTTCCGTCAGCTTCGGATCATCGCGGTACATCGCAAGCAAATCCACATAGGCTTTAATGGCGGTTAGCGGCGTTTTGAATTCATGGCTGATGTTGCCGATGAACTGCTTCTGCTGCTTCTCCAGCTCCTGCAGCTTGCGGACGGCAAGCTCCAGCTTCCGCTGCTCTTCGCTCATGGCGCTTATATTCGCTTCTATTGCGCCGCTCATATGGTAAATAGCTTGACTGAGATCGCCCAGCTCATCTTTGCGCCGGACTGGCGGCTCCTTTAAAAAGTACCCTTCCCGGATGTCCCGGGATGCAGCACGCAGCTTCGAAATAACTGCCGCCAGCCGGTAAAAGTAACCGTAGCCGAATATAAATCCCCCTGCGCATGCGACAGCCCCGGCCAACAGGAACAAGTCCCGGATCTGCTGGACGAATTGATGCTCCTGCAGCAAAGAATACCGGAAGCGCACGACGCCCAGCATGCCGCTGTCCGTAACAATCGGCGCGAAGTAGTTGACGGAGTCGCCCATCGTCTGGTAAGCGGTCTTGCCGCTTAACGCATATGCCAGCGTATCCGAATAGGCGGACGGGTTGGACGCCGACAGCGAGCTGCCCGTTTCCTGGCCGTTCGCGTCATATAGCGAGACGGGAAGCCCCGTCAGCATCGACAAATAAAGCGCCATCCGCTTGCTGCTCTGCGACATAAACAGATCGGCGGGAAGCCGCTGGTCCCCGGTCACGTAGTTTTGCTTGACGTATTGGACCGCTACCTGGCTGTGCTTCGCCAGCAGATCCTCGATCTGCTGGCGCTGGTTCAGCGTAATGCCGCGCAGCACCAGGAAGCTTAACGCCGCAATGCTTAATATAAGCAATACAGCCAGCACCAGCCCTGTCTTCAGCTTAATACTGACTCTCATGGCCGTTCTCCATGCGCTTTGTAGCCGATGCCGTATACCGTCTGAATCAGCTGCTGGCCGGCATCGCCCAGTTTTTTGCGCAGACGCTGCACATGAATGTCCACTGTCCGTGTGCCGCCCGCGTATTCCATTCCCCATACCAGCTCCAGCAGCTCTTCGCGCGAGTAGACCCGCTCGGGATGGCCAAGCAGCAGGGCCGCAAGGTCAAATTCCTTCGGTGTCAGCTCCACCGGTTTGCCGTCCTGCTCCAGCAGCCGCTGCCGGACCGCAATACGCACATCGCCCAGCTCAATGATGCCCTCCGGCTCTTCGGCCGCACCGGCCTTCTCGACTCTGCGCAGCAGCGCCTTTACTCTGGCCGTCAGCTCCCGCAGGTCAAACGGCTTGGTCATATAATCATCGGCGCCAAGCTCCAGCCCGAGCACCTTGTCGACGATATCGTTTTTCACCGTTAACAAAATAATGCCAATGCCTTTCCGGTTTTCCAAACGGCGACATACCTCGTAGCCGTTCAGCTTCGGCATCATCACATCCAGCACAATGACATGGGGGTGGAAGGCGGCTGCTTTCTCCAGCGCTTCTTCCCCGTTGCTTGCCGTCTCTACCGTGTAGCCTTCCCGGCGAAACGCATACGCGACGGCATTCACGATGCTTGCTTCATCGTCTACCACTAATATTTTTTGCTCCCGTTCCATTCAGGATCGTTCCCCCTTTCGCCTGTTAACCATTCGGCTCATGAAGATACCTCCTCTAGTTTATCCATTAAATGTACATAAGAAGTATCAAACTTGTTTCAAACTTGTAAATGACGTTACGCCCCGGTCAAACCAAAGAGCCGTTTGGCCCGCCTTGATCGGCGCCAAACGGCTCTTGCATTCCGGTTATTTCGCTTTCAGATTATCCCACGTTTGCTGTAAATTTTTAAGCAGTCCTGCGGCATCCGTATTGCCTGCGATGTAAGCCTGCATTTGGCTGCCGAATTCATTAAAGGCACCGTCCGGATAATTGTTGAAGTACCAGCCCAGCGTTTTGCCCTGCTGGCTGTATTCCAGAACGGAAGAGCCGAGATCGCCGAGCACATCGGAAGTTGTCGTGATGTTTTTGAACGCCGGGATGAATTTGAAGTCCTCGGTAATATATTTTTGCCCTTCCGGCGTTGTAGCAAGCCAGTTCAGGAACTCTTTCGCTTCCGCTTTGACCGGGGAATTTTTGTTTACCACCCAATAGTTCGGCACGCCAACGTAAATCGTATCGTTTTCTTTCGAATCATCGCTGATCGGCATCGGCATAATGCCCAGGTTCAAGTTCGGGTTCACGCCGTCAATCATCGTTTGCGTCCAGTTGCCCTGCTGCGTAATCGCCGCCTCGCCGCCGGCAAACATCGCCATTTCGGTGTTGTAATCCGTTGTAAGCGGGTTTTTGTTGCTGTATTTGAGCGTCAGGTCAAACAGCTTCACCCAGTTGCTGAACACTTCGTTGTCTGCAATGGAAGCCGTTCCGTCGTTCAAGCCTTTTACGAAGCCGGCCGGGTCCTGCTGATGGGCAAATGCCACGTTCAGCAAATGGTTGCCGAGCACCCACAGCTCCTGATAGCCGTTTACGAACGGCGTGATGCCTGCAGCCTGCAGTTTTTTCGCAGCGTCTTCCAGGCCGGAAAGCGTCGTTGGCACTTCCGTAATGCCCGCTTTGGCGAACAGGTCCTTGTTGTAAATAAAGCCGTAGCCTTCAATGTTCATCGGCTGCCCGTACAGCTTGCCGTCACGGGTCAGAGGTTCTTTCGCCACGTCGATGACGTCGGACGCCCACTTCTCGTTCGACAAATCTTCAACGTTGTCGATCCACGTGTCGAGGTCGGATTGGCCGCCTACGTTAAAGATGTCCGGCTCTTCGCCGGAAGCAAACTTCGCTTTCAGCGCAGCGCCGTAATCGGAGCCGCCGCCTACCGTCTGGATATCCAGCTTAATGCCGGGATGGGATGCTTCGTAATCCGTCTTCAGCCGGTTCAGCGCCTCGGCGATTTCGACTTTAAATTGAAAGATTTTAATCGTTTTCGTTTCGCCTTTGGCCGCGCTGCCGGACGACTCCTTGCTGTTTCCGCTGCCGCTTTCGTTATTGTTGCCGCCGCATCCCGAAAGGACAAGCACGAATGCGAGAAGCAGAGTAAAAGAAAGCAATACGTTTCTTTTCATTGATGAAGCATCCCCTTTTTCGTTATTTGTTATATAATTACAATAATATCGCTTACAATTGTAGTATAAAGTGATTATTTTGGGATTTGCAGGTTGTATATTGAACAATAATAGGGATGAAATTGACCTTATCCTGCTTATCCGCACATCATTTACCCTTTAACCGCTCCTTGCGTAATGCCTTCGACAATATACCGCTGCGAAGCAAGGAAAAAAACAACGATCGGCAGGATGCCAAGCGTAAGCGCCGGAAGCGCCAAATCCCATTGCTTCGTGAATGTTCCGAAGAAAGCGAACGTCGCAATCGGGATCGTGCGGAGCGACACGGACTGCAGCATGAGCGAAGGCAGCAAGTAATCGTTCCATACCCACAGCGTGTTCAAAATCATAACCGTTACAAACATCGGCTTCAAGAGCGGAAGCGCGATCCGGAAGAAAACGCCGTACGCATTCGAGCCGTCGACCCGGGCCGCTTCTTCAATTTCAAGCGGAATCGACTTCACGAAGCCGTGGAACAGGAATACCGACAGCGGCAGGCCAAAGCCCATATACGCCACAATGAGGCCGGGAATCGAGTTCATCAAGTGAAGCGTGCTGCCAACCTTCATAAGCGGAATCATGATGGATTGGAACGGGACGACCATCGCCGCGACGAACACCGTGAACAGCAGCCGGTTGAACCGTGTATTGCGGCGTACCATCCGGTAAGCGGTCATCGCGCTGGCAAACGCCAGCAGCACGTTCGTCACAACCGTAATAACCAGAGAGTTGCGGAGCGCCACCGGAAATTTCGTAATATCCCAAGCGCGGGAATAATTGTTCCAGGCCAAATGCGACGGCAGGCTGGCCGAGCTCGTCAAAATTTCGCTAAACGATTTGACGGAATTGACGATCAGGAAATAAAACGGGATCAGGAACAGCAAGCCGATCAGCGCCATTACCAGCTCGATCGCAAGCGTGCCCCATCCGTATTTTTTCAATCCGGCCATTACGCTTCGACCTCCTTGCTTTTTGTCAGCTTCACCTGCAAGCTTGTAATGACAGCCACGACAATAAAGAAAATGACGGCTTTGGCGGTGCCAAGCCCGTACCGGTTATTCGAGAACGCTTCGTTGTAAATATTCATCGCCACCGATTCAGTGGAGCCGAACGGCCCGCCTTTCGTCAGCGACAGGTTGAGGTCGAACATTTTGAACGACCAGGAGATGGCGAGGAACAGGCATACCGTAACCGCCGGCATCACAAGCGGGACAATAATGTGGCGCAGCACCTGCCAGCGCGTGGCGCCGTCGATCTCGGCCGATTCCAGCACATCCGCCGGCACGTTGTTGATCGAAGAGATATAGATAACCATCAGGTAGCCGGCCGTTTGCCAAATAAAGACGATGACGATGCCCCAGAAAGCCGTCGCTTCCGTGCCGAGCCAAGCCCAGTTGAACAACGGGATGCCCGTCGCTTCCCCTACTGCGGCAAACCCTTTGACGAAAATAAACTGCCAGATGAAGCCGAGCAGCAGGCCGCCGATGACGTTCGGCATAAAAAACACCGTGCGCAAAGCGTTGCGCGTTTTGAGCGGTTTGGTCAGCAAATAAGCGAGCAGAAATCCGGCTGCGTTCGTCAGCACGACGCCGGCGGCCGTAAATTTGACTGTAAACCAGAAGGCATGCGCGAACTTGGTATCGTCCGTAAAAATTTGCTTATAGTTGGCCAGGCCCGCCCATTCCGCATGACCGGACACGCCGTTCCAGCTCGTGAACGAATAATATAAGCCGAGCAGAAAAGGAATGACCAGAATGAGCGCGAAAAATACGACGGCAGGGCCGACAAATACAACTTGTTGTACCGCTTGGGCGGTTTTGTTGCGGAGCATTCCGTTTCCCCCTTACAGGTGATAATGTCTGACCTTTTCCTCAAGTATGCCGCCGTCATTCGACATTTCCTATAGACGATGTTGAACCGATATGAGTAAAATATTGTTCTTAAGGCCGGGTTCCGGCCCATTCCGCGTGAAAGAGGTTTCGGCGATGAAGATGGACAGCATCCGGACAAAAATGATCGTATTTATGATAGCGGTTACGATGGTTCCCATGGTCGTATCGCTATTCGTCACCTTCGGCTACACGCGCGAGTCCGGCAAGGAGCAGGCCATCGCGGAAAATACCCGCCTGATTTTTCAAGGCAAAACGAATCTGGACAATTATTTGAGCGGGCTGAGCCGCGCGTCGCTTGCCGTCTATACCGATCCGCATTTCGTGCGCAATCTGTCGCTCAGCGTCAACGATTATCATGCGATCGCCGAAATTTACACGACGCTGCAGAACATTCAAAACGCAAGCAGCGACTTCGTGCAGGTCTATTTGCACTCTCGTCTGACGAACCAATCGACGCTGGTCACGAACAGCTCGCCGACCCGCGAAATCCGCGACGAGCCTTATCCCGGCACGGTTGATCCCCAGAACCGGATTACGTATACATCCGCGCCGCATCAAATTCACAGTTACGGCTTTCCCATTTCGCCCAACGTCAACCGCAATCTGGAGGTGTTCACCTTCTACCGGTCGGTGACCCGCGTTCCGAAACCCGAGCAGCTTGCCGTGCTCGCCATCGACGTCCGGCTGGACGGCATCGCCGCCATTACAAGCCGCCTGTTCGAGCCGGGCGAAGAAGAACTGTATCTGATCGACGGCGAAGGCGGCATCATATACAGCAGCAATGAGGCGCTAATCGGCTCGAAGCTGGACAACCCCTCCTTGCTGGAACGTATCCGGCAAGGCAGCAGCGGGCATTTTGACAGCGGGAACGCCGTTCACATCTACGAGAAGCTGAATTCATCGTTTGCCGGCTGGACGCTTGTGAAAACCATCCCGCATCATACGCTGTACAAAAACTCGACCCGGCTCACAAGCATCAACGTCATCATTGCGGTCGCTACGATGCTGATCGTCATCTTCGGCACATTGTTTATTTCGATCCGCATTACCAGCCCGATCCAAAAACTTGCCGGCTACATGAAGCAAATCCAGACCGGGCGCCTGGACGTGGAAATTGACTTGCAGTCACGCGACGAGATCGGGCTGCTTGCCCGCAGCTTCCGGCAAATGATGGACCGGATCAACAATCTGATCCTGAAGGAATACCGGCTGGAACTCGCCAACAAAAACAGCCAGCTCAAAATGCTGCAGGCGCAAATCAACCCGCATTTTCTGTACAATTCGCTGCAGTCGATCGGTACGCTGGCGCTGCGCCATAACGTGCCGAAAATTTATACTTTGCTGTCGTCCTTGTCGAACCTGATGCGGTATTCGATGCGCAGCAGCCAGCCGCTTGTCCCGCTCCGGGACGAACTTGACCACTTGCGGCGTTTCCTGGAGCTCCAGAAGGAGCGGTTCGGAGAGCAGTTCGGGTTCACCGAGCATGTAGAAGCGGCAAGCTTAAACGCCTTTGTCCCGAAAATGATTCTGCAGCCGCTCGCGGAAAATTATTTCAAGCACGGCATGCATCCGGATTACGGCAGCGGTGAACTCGCTTTATCCAGCTCCTTGGCGGAGGACGGAATGCTGACGATCGTCATGCGCAACAACGGCGCGCCGATTGCTCCGGACAAGCTGAAGGAGCTAAGCGACATGACGGACCGGTGGAACGAGCCTTCCTCCGTGCAGGATGACGGCAGCATCGGCCTGATGAACGTCATGCTGCGGCTGAAGCTCTACACCGACGAGAGCGCACGGTTATGGATTGAAAATATACAGCCCCACGGGGTAATGGTTACACTGCAATTCCGGGCGGAAGCTGCGGCTGTAAAGGAGATGGAAATATGAAGGCCTTACTGGTGGACGACGAACCACATGTACGGGAAGCGATTCGGCTGCTGGCGGACTGGCAGCGCTTTGGCATCGACGAGGTGCTGGAAGCTTCCGACGGCGAAGCGGCAACGGAGCTGATCCGGGAGCAGTCACCCGCAATCGTCATTACCGATATGCGCATGCCTCGCAAAGACGGCAAGGAGCTGCTCACCTGGATCAGCGACAACGCTCCTTCCAGCAAAGTGCTTGTCGTCAGCGGGTATGACGAATTTGAGCTGGTCCGCCATGCGATTCGCAGCGGCGGCACCGACTACATCCTGAAGCCGGTGGAGCCGGACGCGCTGAACGAAGCAATCAGCCGGGCGGCCGCCGCCTGGTGCAAAGAAGAAGCGGCGCGAAGCAGACAGATCAGCCAGTCAATCGAGCTGAACCGGATGAAGCCGCATTATACGGACAAGCTGCTGAGCGACATGCTTGCGGGACAAGCAGATGCGGAGGAGCTGGCCGGGAAGCTTCGGCAGCTGGCTGCATCAGCCGATCCGCCCGCCGCTTGCCGCGTAGCCGTGCTCAGCCTCGAGCACTGCGACCGCGAGCTGCTGGACAAGTTCCAAAGCTACCGCCAGCTGCTCGTCTTTACGCTGCTGAACATCAGCAACGAGGTGCTGGGGCATAAAGGCGCCGCTTTCCGCCATTTGGGCCAATACGGCGAAGTCGTGCTTCTTTATTGGGACGGCGCGGCTCCTTTCCGTACTGCGCTGGATCAAATCAATGACGGAATGAAAATGACGATCGGACGGAAGCTGCATTTTGGAGTAAGCGAACCCGGATCGGTTCCGGAACAAGCAGGCAAACGGTATGCCGAAGCTTCCGCCTTGCTGTGGCGGCGCAATTTGCTTCCTGCTGCGGGTAAAACGGACTGCTTCATCCATGACGGCGCTTCCGATTACGGCCAGCTCCGCTTTCCCCGGCTCGCTGCAAGAGCGGACAAGCTGCGGCTTGCCGCATTAAGCGGCAGCCGGGAGCAGATGGCCGCCGAAACGGAAGATTGGCTTGGCGAGATGCGGGAACTGCCGTGGATAACGCCGGAATATGTTTCCGAATGGAACGAGGAATGGGATTGGCTGCAAAAGCAGTGGGAGCTTGATGCGGCCGGCAAGCCGGCAGAAGCTAAAGAAGAGGAATCGCTGGAAGAAGTATCGCATCCGCTGCCCCTGGACAGCCGCGGGATGCTCGACTGGGAGCAGTGGCGCGCCATGATGGTTGGCCGGCTGGAGGCGGCATCCCGCTTGCTGGCGTCTCAGCCTAATAAGGACAACCACATCATTTACGATATTGCAGATTACATTACGGCCCGGTATAAGGAAGAGCTGTCACTGCAAGATATCGCGTCGCATTTTTTCCTCAGCCGCGAATATATATCCCGGAAGTTCAAACAGGAATTTGGCGTTACGATGTCCGATTACATTAGCCGCATCCGCATGGAACGAGCCAAGGTGCTGCTGATGAACGGGCAGCTCCGCATTGCCCAAGTGGCCGAGATGGTTGGCTACCAGGACGAAAACTACTTTAGCAAAGTGTTCAAAAAGCAGGAAGGTATCCGCCCTGGCGAATACCGCAAACAGTTCAAGCCGGAGGAATAAGGAGAACCGCCGTGGAAAGAAAAGCAGTATTATGCGCTTATTTCGCAGTCATAGCGATTGTATGCATAACGATGGTGCCGATCCGCATCCATTGGGAAGACGGCATCGACAGAGCCACATTTATGCCGGTTTGGAGGCTGGACTTCCATCGCTCGGTCATTGTGGGCGACGGCCATCGTTATGGGCTGGACCTTCCGCGCCTGGCACTGATGCTGGCAGGCATTACGATCGTATTCGCCTTGTTGTACCTGTTCTTCAAGGAACCGGGCGACAGCAAGGACAATCCGGCTTCGGGCGGCATATCCTGAGCGCGGCATGTTCTGAGGGCCGCATAAAGAGACCGCTTTAAAAAGAAAAAGGAGCGCGAGGCGCGCTCCTTATCCTTCCAGGCTTTGCTCCAGATCGGCGATCAAATCCTCCTGGTCTTCAATCCCCACCGACAGCCGCAGCAGCCCGTCGGTTATGCCAAGCTGCTCCCGCCGCTCCTTCGGAATGGACGCATGCGTCATTCTGGCCGGAACGGAAATCAGGCTTTCCACCGCCCCCAAGCTTTCCGCGAGCGTAAAATAACGCACTTTGCCAAGCACCTTTGACGCTTGCTCCGCACTGCCGGCATCAAACGAAATCATGCCGCCGAAGCCAAGCGCCTGCCGCCGCGCCAGCTCATGCTGCGGATGCCACGGCAAGCCGGGGTAATAGACCCGGCGGACAGCCGGATGCGACGCCAAAAAGCCG
This sequence comes from Paenibacillus protaetiae, assembly GCF_004135365.1. Taxonomy (NCBI): domain Bacteria; kingdom Bacillati; phylum Bacillota; class Bacilli; order Caryophanales; family Paenibacillaceae; genus Paenibacillus; species Paenibacillus protaetiae. The sequence continues at coordinate 2,892,898 of NZ_CP035492.1, forward strand.
GCGATGGCGCGGGCGTTTGCTTCATGGGCTTCCATGCGCAGCCCTAATGTTTTCATGCCACGGATGAGCAGCCATGCGTCATGAGGACCAAGCACGCCGCCGACGGCATTTTGAATATAATGCAGCTCCTCGCCCAGCTTCTCGCTTGCCGTGACGGCAAGACCTGCGACCACATCGCTGTGCCCGCCCAAATATTTGGTAGCGGAATGGACCACAATGTCGGCGCCAAGCGCCAGCGGCGTCTGCCAATAGGGCGTGCTGAACGTATTGTCGACGATAAACAGCAGCCCGTTTGCCTTCGTCCAGCGCGATACGGCGGCAATATCGGTCAGCTTGAGCAGCGGGTTAGTCGGCGTCTCCACAAACAGCGCTTTCGTGCGGGGCTGAATTGCCTGCTCCAAAGCGTGCAGATCGGAGGTGTCCACAAATGTCGCTTCAATGCCCATCCGGCTCAGCACACGCGTAATGATCCGATACGTTCCGCCGTATACATCGTCCGTAACCAGCACATGGTCGCCGCTGTCCAGCAGTGACAGCACCGCATGAATTGCCGCCAGCCCGGAGCTGAAGGCCAGCCCGCGCGCACCGCCCTCGAGCTCCTTGATCAGCTCCTCCAGCGCGTGACGGGTCGGGTTGCCGGTACGGGAATATTCATAACCGCGATGGACGCCGATATCGTCCTGCTTGTAGGTGCTGGTCTGGTAGATCGGCACATTCACCGCTCCCGTATGCGGATCGACCGGCGTGCCGCCATGAATCAGCTTGGTTAACCGCTTCATCCTGTATTCGCTCCTTCTAGTTGCCGTAAATGCCGGTGCTCATATACCGCTCGCTGCCATCCGGAAATATCGTCACAATCGTGCTCCCCGGAGCAGCAGCGGCAGCTTCACGCAGCGCAGCTTCAAGCGCCGCGCCGGAAGAGCTTCCAACGAGCAGCCCCTCCAGCCGGGCCAGCTGCTTTACGCGCTCGAACGCGGCCTGATCCGGAATCGTATGCACCGCGTCAAAATAAGCCGGGTCCATAAACGGCGCCAGCCGCTCGACGCCAATGCCTTCCGTCCGGTGCGGGCCGGCGGGACCCCCGCCGATAATGGAGCCTTCCGGCTCTACGATGACGGTTCTGACAAGCGGATTCCGCTCCTTCAAATAACGCGCAGTTCCCATAAAGGTACCGCCGGAGCCTGCACCTGCTACAAAAATGTTGATTTTGCCTTCCATCTCATGCCACAGCTCCGGCCCAAGCGTTGCATAATAAGCGCCCGGATTGGCCGGATTGGAAAACTGCGCGGGCATAAACGCCCCGGGATCGCCTTCACAAGCTCCTCCGCCTTGCGGATAGCGCCGGTTATGCCATCTTCGGAAGGCGTATGGACAATTTCAGCCCCAAGCGCCCGCATAAGCGTTTGCTTTTCGACGCTGAATTTTTCCGGAACGACAAATACGACCCGGTAGCCTGAGCCTACAGCGGCAAGCGCGAGTCCGATTCCCGTATTGCCGGCCGTTGGCTCCACAATGGTGCAGCCCGGCCGCAGCAGGCCGCGCGCCGCCGCATCGCTGAGCAGCGCTATGCCAAGCCGGTCTTTTACGCTGCCGCCTGGATTCATCATCTCCAGCTTGGCGAACAGCCGCACGCCCGCCGGAAGCGGAAAACGGGTCAGCTCCACCACCGGCGTATTTCCGATCAGATCACGGACATTCCGATAGACAGCCATAGTTGCTCTCTCCTTTGCTGCTTTGCACGTTTGATTCGAGCGGGCGGATCAGAGCGGGCGAACAAGGGCCGGTGCATACGGCTAACTGCAATACAACCGCCGCACGGACCTATCCGGGCATGTTCGAACATGCCCGGCCGCGCGCCCGCTAGCCTTGTTTAACCGCTTCCATCAGCCATACATACCGGTTCAGGCGGGTGAAGGAAACGGCAAAACGATGCTCCGTAAACAGCTTATTCAGAACCGTTAAGGAGGTATAATATTCCGTACGCAAATCTTGCAGCAGGTTTACAAAACCGGCCCGCTCCGCCGACTGTTCTATTTCCAGCCGGTCTTCGGCGCTCGCAAACGCCGTATCTGCAAATACGATGCGCCCGCCGGGCTGCAGCAAGCGGCTGTAAAGCGCAATTGCCCGCTCCTTTTCTTCATCCGTCAAATGGTGGAATGCGTAGGTGCTGACAATGGCGTCTATCGGCTCCGGAACGGCGGGGAATTCCAGGAAATCCCCGTCCAGCAGCACAATCGGCAGCCCGCGTTTCAACACTTGGGTGCGCATCCCTTCCGAAGGCTCGATCCCGTATATGTTATCGCTGCGCCGAAGCAGCTTTTCGGTCAAATTGCCCGTGCCGACGCCAAATTCCACGATAACGCCGCTTACCCGCTCCGCAACCGCCTCAAGAATGCGGTCATAACCGTCGAATACTTCCCGGTATTCCTCGTCTTCTCCCGCTACCGTCCGGTCATAATGCTCCGACCATTCATCAAACAGTTCCGTAAACTCTCTGCCCATCGCGCTCCCGGCTCCTCTCCTGCTGCCTTCATGATGACTTTGCTGAGTTGCTAACAGGATATGTAACCGGGCTCTGTTTGTTGTTTATTTTCCAATGCGTTTAGTTGGGTTTGTTGTCGCAGCCGCCGAAGCCGGCCGTTACGAAAGCAGCAAAAAATCCCCTTCGAACAGCTGCGCGCCATAAGCCGCTCCGCTCGAAGGGGACCCGCCCCTTCCGCTAACCGAATGCTTTTGCAATAAAGCGTCAAGCCGTCGGCAGGAAATAGTGGCTGTAACCGTGGCTGCCGACCCGCGCAATAACGTCGCCCTGCAAATAAGCCAGCATCGGCTCGGTGCCCCTTGCGGCGATATTGCGCAAATGCTCAAAGCTCGGATGGTTCACCTGATCGGTCAAATAAGCGGACTGCATACTGAAAGGAACCCGCTTCCGGTTAAGCGATGCAATCATCTCTTCTCCGGTACGAATGCCGATGCCGTGTCCAAAATACAGGTCATTCCCGATCATGATCGCATTCTCCCCTTGCCACTCCGGCGTTTCCGGATTATGGTCGGGATTTTTGAAATAAAGCACGTCGCCGTAGGTCGCCTCGTTATTGTCATAGGCGGTGACAAGCTGCAAGTCGCTGTCATAATGCCAGTCGCGCACGTACAAATCCGGAAAATACGTATCGAACTTCTCTTTGCCGATTGTCTCTAGGACCGCCTTATACAAAATAAGCACCATCGCGGTCGCACATTCAAAGGCGTACATCCGGCCGTTCTCAAAAATATCGTTAATGCCGTCCGATGGCCTTACGCCCGGCCGCAGCTGAAAGCCCCCGTTAGGCGTCCGTTCCCACAGCCTTTCATTGCACCGCGAACGGTCAAACACGGCAAAACCGGCGTCGCCGTTATACAGCGCTTTAGCCGCCTGCACAATATTTTCCCGCATCGCCAGCTCAAACAGCAGCGCGTCAAGCGAAGAAAACCGGTATATCCGCGGACTGTTTTGCCGCTGTCTAACAATCGCCCGCTGCATATCGGTCAAAGGCAGCTTATTTATTTGCTCGGCGTCAACTCCAATTATTTGAATCACCGTCGTCCCTCCAGGCATGCGCATAAATGTCGATAGACCATTGTACGTATACAATGGCCTATCGGTGCACGCCAATCGGAAGGATTGGCCGTTAGGGAGGAGCCGCGCCTGTACCGTTCCGCCAGCTTGGCATCCTCTCCAAATATGCGGTTACATTGCTGTTGCGCCGCCGTCAATAACAAATTCCGAGCCGGTCGAATAAGACGATGCGTCGGAAGCGAGGAACAGCACAAGCTCCGCCACTTCCTCCACCTTGCCGAAGCGGCCCATCGGCGCAACCCGCGAAGCTAGCTCCGCTTCGGAGATTTGCGCGGTATTGACCGCATAATCACCCATCGCCGTATTGATGTAAGCCGGGTGAATGGAGTTCACCCGGACGCCCGCTTTGGCATATTCAACCGCTGCGTCCTTGGTCATAATCCGCACGGCGCCTTTGCTTGCGCCATAGGCTGCGTGGCCCGAAGCGCCGCCGAGGCCGGCAATCGAAGAAGCGTTAATGACCGAACCTTTGCCCTGCTTCGCCATCACCGGCATCACATGCTTCATGCCCAGAAAAACGCCGGTCACGTTAATCGAGAGCATCCGGTTAAACTCATCCACCGTCGTGTCCGCCAGCGGTTTGATGAAGTAGATCCCTGCATTGTTAAACAATACGTCGATCGTTCCGAACCGACTGATGGCGCCGTCCACCACCTGCTTCCAGTTGTCTTCATTCGACACATCGTGGCGGAACGCAATCGCTTGGCCTCCGGCTGAGGTAATTTCCTGAACGGTTTCCTTCACTTTATCTTCTTGTATATCCGTCAGCACTAATTTTGCGCCTTCTTGCGCAAACCGGAGCGCCGTCGTTTTGCCGATGCCTGCGCCCGCTCCTGTAATAATCGCAACTTTCCCTTGAAGTGTCATGATGATATCGCTTCCTTTCAACATTGCTGTCTTGTCCTGCACCTCAAGTATACTGCCAGCCGCCGCGCGGGACGTATTTCGAACCTGTTAACCCGGATTAACGAACCGTTAATCCGGCGCCGTCATTTCATGAGCTCCAGCAGCTCATCCGGCCGATCCCCATGGAGCAGCTCCGATACGGTCACCATCTGAAATCCTCTGCGGGACAGCTCCGGCAAAATAATTTTCATCGCTTCCAGCGTCTGCAAAGAGCTGGGCACATAATCGTGCATCAGGATAATGTCGCCGTTCCGGGCGTTTTTCAGCACTTTATTGACGATATAGCGCACGCCCGGCTTGCGCCAGTCGTTCGTGTCCTGATGCCAGGACCATAACACGACCGTATAGCCGTTGCGCTTCGCCATCTGCACCATCTGCTCGTTGTATACGCCGCCGGGCGGACGGAACAGCAGCGTTTTTTTGCCGGTCAAATGCTCGATGGAATGCTCCGTCCGCAATATTTCGTCCTGCACACTGCCCGAATTGTTTGCTTTCAAGTACAGATGGGTGAACGTATGGTTGGCGATCTCATGCCCTTCTTCGACTTCCCGTTTGACCGTGTCCGGGAATTTCTCCGCCCGGTTGCCCACTACAAAAAAAGTAGCCTTGGCATGGTATTGCTTCAGCAGATCCAGAATCGGCTCCGTGGATTCCGGAAACGGCCCGTCATCAAACGTTAACGCGATTTTTTTGGACTGCATCGGCACCTCCCAGACGATTTCGCCCCTTTTCTCATAGTAAGTCCGGTTTTTCATTTCAGCCGGCATATCAAATCCGCATAACAGCGCTGCCAGGGCTGTCGCCAGCCCGATTGTCATCCAGCGGGACACCATTCATCCTCCTAACGGCGATCATGTGTTAACAGATATGGCTTATTGTCCCTCAATCTGCAAACGTTATCCCGCCGCACCGGCAGCTTTGCCAATTGCTGTGCCCATTACACCTTCAGCTTGATTTCCTCCGCCAGCCGCGCCATAAACGCGCCAAGCGGAAGCTGGCCCAGCTCGCCTTCGCCCCGCTTGCGGACAGCAGCCGAACCGCTGCTTTGCTCCTGTTCGCCGAGTACAAGCGTATAAGGCACTTTGTCGAGGCCCGCCTGCCGGATTTTGTAGCCCAGCTTCTCATTGCGCAGATCAGCTTCGGCCCGGATGCCTGCCCGCTTCAGCTGCTCCCTCACTTCCTCGGCATACGCATCGAATTTGCTTGAAACCGGCAGCAGCTTCACCTGTACCGGAGCCAGCCACAGCGGGAACGCACCCGCATAATGCTCCGTCAATATGCCGATAAACCGGTCGATCGAGCCGTAGACTGCCCGGTGAATGACAACCGGACGCACCTTCCGGCCGCTATCGTCCGTATACAGCAGGTCGAATTTTTCCGGCATTTGAAAATCCAGCTGCACCGTCCCGCACTGCCAGCTGCGCTTCAGCACGTCGCGGATATGAAAGTCGATTTTCGGCCCGTAGAACGCACCGTCTCCCTCGTTGACCCGGTACGGCAGCTGCAGCTTCTCCAGCACGCTCCTGAGCGAATTTTCCGCCTGCTCCCATAAGGCGTCGTCGCCCATCGAGTCATCCGGCCGCGTCGACAGCTCGATGCGGTACTCAAAGCCAAACACGCGGTACAACCCGCCGATTACTTGAATAATGCCGGCGATTTCATCCTCGATCTGGTCCGGCCGGACAAACAGATGCGCGTCATCCTGGCAGAACGTCCGCACCCGCATCATGCCGTTCAGCGCGCCTGAAAATTCATGCCGGTGCACCTGGCCGAACTCGGCAAGCCGAATCGGCAAATCGCGGTAAGAGCGGAGGCTGTTTTTATAAATCAGCATGTGGCCCGGACAATTCATCGGCTTTAACGCAAACGATTGGTCGTCCACCTGCGTAAAATACATGTTTTCCTTGTAATGGTCCCAGTGCCCCGACTGCTCCCATAAACGGCTGTTCATCATAAACGGCGTTCTCACTTCCTCGAAGCCGCCCTGCAGCATCAGCTCGCGCGCATACGCTTCAAGCTCGGTACGGATCGTCATGCCCTTCGGCAAATAAAACGGCATGCCCGGCGCTTCCTCCGAGAACATAAACAGCGCAAGCTCCCGCCCGAGTTTGCGGTGATCGCGTTGTTTCGCTTCCTCCAGCATGTACATGTTCATCCAGCTCGGCTTTGGACGGGAATGCCGTTCCGTAAACACGCTGCAGCATTTTGTTGGCAGAATCGCCGCGCCAATAAGCGCCCGCAACACTTGTGAGCTTAAAAGCTTTCAGCCGCCCTGTCGAAGGGACATGCGGCCCGCGGCATAAATCCACAAATTCGCCCTGCCGGTACAAGCTGATCACCGCTCCATCCGGCAAGCTGCCGATCAGCTCCAGCTTATACGGATCATCCAGCTCCGTGAACAGCCGCAGCGCTTCCTCGCGGCTCACTTCCTCGCGGACAATCGGCCAATTTTCGGCTGCAATTCGCTGCATCTCCTGTTCGATGGCTGCCAGATCATCCGCCGACAGCGCATGCGGCATGTCGATGTCATAATAAAACCCGTCTTCGATCACCGGCCCGATTCCCAGCTTCACAGCCTCCTGGCCGTACAGCCGCTTAATCGCCTGCGCCGTCAAATGGGCTGCGCTGTGCCGGTACACCTGCAGCCCTTCCGGGTCCTCCGCCGTTACAAATTGAACCCGGCAATCCTGCCTGGCCTGCATGCTTAAATCAACAAGCTTGCCGTCCATCGACGCGGCAACCGCCTTTTTCACAAGGCTCGGGCTGATCGCCGCCGCTGCTTGCAGCAATGTCGTGCCGCGTTCCATCTCCTTTACCGAACCGTCTTTCAGTGTCAATAATACTCCCACAGCTGACTCCTCCATTCAAAAAGGATTGAACGCAAAAAAACACACTGTCCCAAGGGACGAGTGCGTTCAGCTCGTGGTTCCACCCTCATTCGATCCGTACGGCTTTCAGGCCGGCGCAAGCTGCGCCCGTACCTGTGACGGTCCGTGCGAATCCTTATTGAGCATCCGTTAACGGGGATGATCCGGTGACATTTAATGCTGCTAATCATTCAGCTTCAGCAGGTTCAACGCCACAGCTACGAAGGGGTAATTCCATATCCGGCCGCAAAGAAGCTCTCAGCTAACGCTTCTTTCTCTGTATTGCCCTTGATAAGAAATCCTGTCTCCGATAATCGCCGATGTATGGAAGCATTGTAAGTCGCGTTCCAGAAATAGTCAATAGGCGCATAGGATGGACAAGTCCGTTTTAATCGGCTGCAGGAGCCGCCAGCGGAAAATAAACGTCGACATGCGTGCCTTCTCCCACCCGGCTTTGAATCTCGATCCGGCCCTGATGCGACGACATGATGTTGTGAACGACCATCATGCCAAGTCCGTTGCCTTTCGCTTTGGTCGTATGGAACGGTTCGCCGATGCGGGCCAGCACCTCTTCCGTCATGCCTTCGCCGCGGTCCGTAATGCCGATCCGCTGAAACCCGTCCGCTGCGTCCAGCGTCACGCGGATTTCCGAGCCGCGCGGCGAAGCGTCCAGCGCATTTTGCAAAATGTTGAGAAACACCTGCTTCACCTGATTGCGGTCGCATCTTATCCATTCTTCCCGGATAGAGCTGCATGTAATCGCAACGCCATTAGTGTCTGCTTTAATTTCAATCAGGCCAAGCACTTCCCGCATAATGTCAGAACAGCTCTCATTCTTGAACTGCAGCGCCTGCGGCTTGCCGAGCAGCAGCAGCTCGCCTACGATCAAGCTCATCCGCTCCAGCTCGGACATGATGAGGTCATAATGCATAATGCCCTGCTGCCTGCTTTCCGACAGCTGCAGCATACCGGTTACCGTCGTGAGCGGGTTTAATATTTCATGGGCGATGCTGGCGGCAATCTGACCGGCAAAACCCAGTTTCTCCGCATGGTAAAGCTTCTCCTTCGTCTGCTGCAGCTCCGTGATCTCGCGCAGGCTGCCCACAATACAAACGATCGTATGCAGCGGGTCGAAGATCGGGACGACATCCAATATAAAATGGCGCGTCCCGGCCTGAATCTCTACGCCGCCATTTTCTTTCTTGGTGAGCAGCACCTGGCGGAACCCTTCGCCAAGCATCGGCAGCTCGGCCGCCGGCATGCCCGGCCTGATCGTTTGCTCCGGACAGAACGCTTTGATCATATCTTCAATACGCCCGTTCACTTCTGTAACCGTGCCGTGCTCATCTGTCAAAATAATGCCGTAATGCCGATTGTCGAGCAGCGCCTGATTCAAAATTTGCAGCTGCGTGTAATGCTGCTTCAGCAATATTTCGCGTTCGGTATAATCCGCCACCATACGCAGCATGGCGAGCAGATGGGGATGCGCCCCCTGAATATCGGTCATTAAAGAGATCGTGCCTGCGATCCCTTCACGGGTGCGGAAGGGCGTTGTATAGCAGGCTGCCTGATGAAACGCTTTATGGTAATGGTCTTCGCCAATCAGCTGGACAGGCTGCTGAAGCGTCAGGCACGCATGCACCGAATTGATGCCGCATGACGCATCGAAACGCACGCCTTCCGTAAAGCCGATGCTCCGTATCGTAGCCGCCATTTCTTCATTCCCTTGAATATCGAGAATGTAACCGGTATCATCGGAAACCGCGATCAATAGCGGATACTCGTCCGTAAACGTAAAAAACTTATCTACAAAATAATGAACGGTCTTAATAACTTCCTGGTAAGCCTGGCATTGCTCGGCAAGCTGCTCGGGGGTGAACCGTGTATGATAAGGCGGCGGAGCGTCCGTGTCCATGCCTGCCGCCGCGCATTCAAGCTTCCATTGCGAAAGTATCGCTTTGTCGACCATAGAGTTGTATTTCCCCCTTCTCCCCAATATATGACAAAATACTACAAAACTATTTTACATGAAATTACATAGACCGACATTACTGTTTGAAAAATATATCCAGCTATTGCCGATATTTTTTTATAAACGGCAAAAAAAAGCCCTCGGTTCGAGGGCTTCCCGGCGCTGCCGAAGCAGCTGTATTCCAGCACTTGAATGTAACGCTGCAGCTTTTAATGAACTCTACAGCTCTTTGCGGTTGAAATAAATGAGGCCGGCTGCGGCAAACAGCACAAAACTGCCTAATACCGTAATAAGCAGATTGGTTAACGGAAGGCCGGTGACCGGCATGCCGTAGGTTAAAGTGCCCGCGCTCATCATCGCAAGCGCCGGCTGCGCCCATGGATAATAAGGGGCGATCGACGCCGAGTTGATCACGAGCATGTTCGGCAGCGTCAGCATCACATTGATGACAAGCGGGGCCGCAAAGCTGCTCCAGCCGGTCGATACCCACAGCTGCAGAGCCGCAAGCGGCAGGCACGCCAGCCAGCTGCCGCCAATCGAAGAGATCAGCTTCAGCGGAGTCAGTTGTCCCGTAATGCCCTGATAGGCGGCAGCCAGCAGCACCGCAGCTATAAACAGCAGCTGGACGGCGGCAAGCAGCAGCGCGACAATTGTAAACTTGGCCGTATACAGTCCCGTCCGGGACACCGGCAGCGACAGCAGCTGCTTCCAGCCGCCGCTCCCGTGTTCATAGCGGCATACGAACGCGGAGAAAATGCCGGTTAGAATCGGCAGCAGCAGCGTAGCATGGAACGAAGACATCGCCGACAGCAATACGCCAAGCTCGTCTCCAGATTTTACTTCGTCCATCCGTGTCAAAACGCCGACGATTGCCGCCACAAGCGGGCTGACGGGAACTAGAAGCCATATGAACGACCGCGACAATTTCAGCCATTCGGAGCGGAGCATGTTGCCAAACCGCATCTACTCCACATCCTTTCGGTTAAAATGGAGCAGGCCCAGCGCCAAAATGATCATGCCGAAGACGATTCCGGCTCCAACAAACAACACCGCGTGGTCTCCCCTATATGCGGCCGCCGGCCAATTCAGCGGGAGCCACTCCGACAGCGACATCGTAAACAAGGAGCCAACCGAGGCGACAACGCCGAACGTAATCGGCAAGGCCTGGTTTTTGAAGCTGAGGCACAGCCACAGCATAAGCGCGAGCATTGGCCACGACGCCAGGAACGGGCAGAAGGAAAGCCGCAGCAGGCCGCCAACCGGCATTTCTCCGCCGGAGCCGAGCGCAAAGCCAAGCACTGCCGTTCCGGCAGCCAGCAGCGCACAAGACGACGTCAGCAATAAGACGCTTACTGCAAATTTGGAGCTGAATACCGCCAGGCGCGATATCGGAAGCGCAAGCAGCTGCTTCCATGAGCTGGTGCCGTGCTCCACGTTGGCGAGCAAAGAGCTGACCAGCGTGCAGCCGAGAAACAGCGATACCGGAACAAAATACGATGTATATTCGAGCAGCACGCCCCACAGGTTATGGCCGTAATCATTAACGAAGTAGTCGTAGCGCAGCCCGAAATTTAATGCCATTAACGCAACGAGCCCCAGCGGCGCGCCGGCGGCGAGCAGCCAGAGGCCTTTGCCGCGTATTTTCAGGAGGTCGGACGAAAGCGCCTTGCCGATCATAAGCGCGCTCCCCCTTCCACAATTTGCAGAAACAGCTCCTCCAGCGATTTCCGTTTTTCCTCGATGCGGTATATATCATGGCTGCCTGCGACGAGAGTACGGACCAGCTCCGCCATTTCGGCGTCGCTCCAAGCGCCTGGCAGCGTAATGCCGGAAGCGGTCATTACCGCCTCTTCTACTCCGTGCCTAAACAGCTTCAGCATCGCCTCTTCCGGCTCCGAAACGCGCAGCTGAATAGAGCTTTGCGCCTGCTCCTGCAAGCGGGCGATCGTATCCTGGAATACCAGTTCCCCATGGCGGATAATGCCGACTGTGCCGGCCATTTGCTCCACTTCGCTGAGCAGATGGCTGGAGATCAGCACCGTTATGCCGTGCTGGGCGGGCATGCTTTTGATCAGCTCGCGGATTTCCAATATGCCCGAAGGATCAAGGCCGTTAGTCGGCTCGTCCAAAATAAGCAGCTCCGGCTGCCCAAGCAGCGCGCTGGCAATGCCAAGCCGCTGCTTCATCCCAAGCGAGTAGCCTTTGACGGAACGTCTCGCTTCCTTGGTCAGCCCTACAATCTCAAGCACCTCGGCAATTCTTGCCCTAGGCGCGTCTATAATGCGGCGGATCGCCTCCAAATTGTCCACTGCCGTCAAGTGGCCGTAATAGGACGGATATTCCACCAGCGAGCCGACTTTGCGCAGAAGGGGCAAGCGGTCCGTCTTCAGCGGGCGTCCGAACAGCTCCACCGTTCCCTTGGACGGCTTAATGAGTCCTAGCAACATCCGGATTGTCGTCGTTTTGCCGGCGCCGTTAGGTCCAAGAAAACCGTAAATATCTCCGCGCGAAATGCGTAAATTCAAATTGGAAACGGCGAATCGCCCTTTGTAGGATTTGCTGAGTCCTTTCGTTTCAATAACCCAATTACTCATCTCTATCACCTCGTAACCCACAATACAGGACCAAGGTTAAAGCCAAGGAGAGGCGAAGTTTAAAATTCGTTTAAAATTGCAAATCCCGCATGCGGCTCCCGGGCTGTTTCGGGCGGATGATGACGTTCGTGCCATCCGGCGACCGGTCCATCTCCCATTCCAGCTCCATCTCGCGGATCAAATGGTCTACAATAGCCAGCCCGATGCCGGCGCCTTTGCCGCTTCCGGACATGCCGCTGCCCCGGTCGCTGATCACCAGCGCATCCGTATCCCCTTGCCGCTGCAAGGATAACCCGATATAACGCCCGCCGGAAGCATGGCGGACTACGTTCTGAAACAAATTATCGAGCACGCGCCGGAAGCCGTTCCGGTCAATCCGCCACAGCAGGCGGCGTTCCGTCACCCCGGCGTCAATATCCGCTGCGATTCCTTCTTTCTCCCATAGCGGATACCAGGAAGCCGCCGTTTCCCGGACAAGCCGGAGCACATCAAGCTCCTCCAGCTTCAGCGGATACCGGCCGCTCGTCATAAGCGTATAGGAGAGCAGATTGTCGATCAGGCTGCTCAAATCGTCGATTTTAGCGGCCAGCTGAATCATCGCCGCATGCCCGGATTCGCTCATCCGCTCGCGCTGCAAGGCGTACAAATGGCCGTTCATCACGGTCAGCGGCGTGCGGAGATCATGCGATAAGCTGGAAATAAGCTGCTGGCGCAGCTCCTGCTCCTCGCGTTCGCGGTGCACGCTAGCTTTCAGCTGCTCCACCATTTGATTAAAGGCGTCCTCCAGCTGGCCGATTTCATCCGGCTTTTTGCGCCCGATCGGCAGCGGCAGGCCGTCTTCGCCGCGCAGCGCCATCGCCGCCTGCAGGCGGAGCAGCCGCTGGCGGATTTGGCGGAAAAACAGCAGCGAAATAAAAATAAAACCGCCGAACAGCACAAACATGACCAAAATATAAATCGGTGTGCCCGGCTGCATATTAAAGGCGTTGCGGAACAGCGATCTCGGCAGCTGGATCACCATAAATCCCGGCCCCGTGCTGCCTTCCCCCAGAAACGCCGCAACCGTAAAAGGCTGGCCGCCGACATAGTCCTTCATAAACCGCATCGCATCATCCGCTGTCCAATGCGCTGGCAGCTCCGGCGTCTGCTGCACGGGATGCAGAGTGCCGCCGCCGTCCACCCAGAAGACCGACGCTTCCGGATAGGTTCCCGCCAGCTCGCGGAGCCGCTTGTCCACTTCGTCCGGCCGCCCGGCATCAAGCCGGGCGGCTTCGTTATGCCATACCTCTTCCACATGGCTGGCCGTCCCGTATTTCAGCCCGTCCCCGCTTTGCTGAAACGAGCCTTGCGTAAACAAATAAGCAATCGCGGTCAGCGGGAAGATGATCGGCAAAAAAATGACCGCAATCAGAACAATGAGCACATAGCGCGACAGCAAGGAATGCCGGAATTTGATTCCGCTTGTATGAGCACGTTTCGCGTTCTTCATGCTCTTACCCGGTAACCGATGCCCCGGACGGTCTCAATGACTTCGGGCGCAGCAGGATTGCGCTCCAGCTTTTCCCGCAAATAACGGATATGGACCATCAATGTTTTATCGCCTTCGATATAAGGTTCGCCCCATACCGACTCATAAATTTGCTCTTTCGTCAAAATTTGCCCCAAATGGCGGAGCAAATAAGAGAATATTTGAAACTGCTTGCCCGTCAGCGTAATTTCTTCCCCTGTGTCGCGGTTTTCGATCCGGTTTTCCTGCTCGAATACTAGCAGATGTTTGATTGCAACCGGCTCTGCGCCGACCGCGCCGAACCGGCGCAGCAGCACCTCGACGCGCGCCGCCAGTTCTTCCGGATGAAACGGCTTCGTCAAATAATCGTCCGCGAACTGCAGCCCGTGCAGCTTATCGTCGATAGACGTGCGGGCCGACAGCATCAGGATCGGGACGGACGGCTCCGCTTTTTTCAGCCGCTGGCCGACCGTAAATCCGTCCAGCCCCGGCAGCATGACGTCCAGAATAACCAGCTTGCAGCCGGCCGCTTCCTCCACCGCCCGTTCGCCGCTTGTCAGCCATTTGATCTCATAACCCCGCTCCTGCAAATAAGCGCGCACGAAATTGCCGATCTCTGCATCATCTTCTATGTATAACAGCGAAATGCCCATGCCAGCTACATCCTTTCCAGCCTTATGTTCCTCTATGTTCAAGTATGCCTCCTATTCTAGATAAAGTTTTCCGTTCCGTAAACGGCAGATGGCTGCATTTGCCACCATGGGGCCGAATATGCTACACTGTAGCTAATTTTCAGGAACGGAGGATTGCGTGTGATAGACTTTATCCGAGTTAGAACTTTGCGCGGCTAATGAATGGAACCGGTCGAACGGCGCTTGATGGCGCGGTTTCATTTCCATGTTTACGGCAAAGCTCTGCCTGCGTGCAGAGGACTCAGGATCAGTCTGTCCATTTCGGGCAATCTCTACGGAAGCCTCCGAACGGATAAACTTGTCGCATCGCGCTACAGGTATACCGGCCTTTCCCTTTACCGTTTATATGCGGGAAGAAGGCCGCCTGCGGTGCCGATCGGCAGACAATCAGACTGCAGCACCGGATCAATCCGATTCCGGTTATTATTCCGGTCTTCTTGCACATGCTGACACAGGCAGACACGCCTGTGTTTTTTTACGTTTTTTATAATGAAAACGAACCTGACGGAGGATGATAAATAGATGGAACAAACACGCGAGAGAGCGATTATCGTTGGCGTACAGCTGCAACATCATGACAATTTTGCTTATTCGATGGAAGAGCTGCGCAGCCTGGCGGACGCCTGTTATATCGACGTTGCAGGGGAACTGACACAAAAAGCCGAGCGCGTTAATCCGGCGCATTATATCGGGGCAGGCAAGCTGGATGAGCTGCGGGCGATCCGCGAAGAGCTTGGCGCGGAAACCGTTATTTTTAACGATGAGCTTTCCCCTTCCCAAATCCGCAACCTGGAGGCGGGACTGGACTGCAAAGTAATCGACCGGACCATTCTTATTCTGGATATATTTGCGGAACGGGCGCAAACCCGCGAAGCGCAGCTGCAGGTTGAAGTAGCGCGGCTGCAGTATATGCTGCCGCGCCTCGTCGGGCTGCGCGAATCGCTGGGCCGCCAAGGCGGCGGCGCAGGACTTCGAAACCGCGGCGCCGGCGAGACGAAGCTGGAGCTGGACCGCCGGCGCATCGAGGAGCGGATCAGCGCGCTGCAGGGCGAGCTGGAGAAGCTTGTTGCGCGGCGTCAAATCCAGCGGAAGCAGCGCCGGAAAAACGAAGTGCCCGTCATCTGTCTCGTCGGCTACACCAATACCGGCAAATCAAGCTTGATGAACGCGATGCTGGAGACGTATCACCCGGATACGACCAAGCAGGTTTTTGCCAAGGATATGCTGTTCGCTACGCTGGAAACGTCGGTCCGAAGCATCGAGCTGCCGGACAACAAATCGTTTCTGCTGACCGATACGGTCGGTTTTGTCAGCCAGCTGCCGCATCATCTGGTGAAGGCGTTCCGCTCGACGCTGGAGGAAGTGGCCGAAGCCGATCTGCTCGTGCATGTGGTCGATTACGCTCATGAAGATTACCAGCAGCTGATCGACGTCACCAATGAAACGTTAAAGGAGCTTGGGGCAAACGATATTCCCACGATTTATGCCTTTAACAAATGCGATTTGACCGATCAGCCATATCCGGTTGTGGCCGATAATGCTATTTATATGTCGGTTAAGCAAAAAAGCGGGCTCGCTGAACTGACCGGCCTCATCCGGAAGTCGGTGTTCAGCGATTACGTGGAATGCGAGGTGCTGATCCCGTATGAGCAGGGAAGGCTCGTCTCGTATTTTAACGAGCATGCCCAGGTGCGCAGCACCAGCTACGAGGAGGAAGGAACCCGCCTCGTCATGGAATGCCGCGCGGCCGATCTCGAGAAATACCGCCAAGAGATGACGGTGCTTTAAGCGGCTGAAACGCAGCCGAGACGCCTAGTCTATAAAAACAGGACTGCCTGACCCGTTAGCAAGCGGGTTAAGCAGTCCTGTTTCACTTTATACCAGGCAGGCAGTGCATTAAGCGCTTTGGCGCAGTTAGTTCTGCGGTCCGGCGACGCCTTCCAGCATGCCGATCAAGTGGCTTGGCAGCTTTAAGCTTTTGCCTGCGCCAATAATCTGCTTCACCATTTCCTCCAGCTCGTCGGGCTGGCTGCCTTTAATTTCGGCGACTTCTTTGTGCAGCCGTTCCATCTTGCGGTCAAGCGCCGCGGCCGAATCCGCCGCCTCCTTCAGCTCCTCCACCAGACCAACAGGCACAGCCTTATCGTATTTGTAAAAAATTTTATGCTCCAGGCTCGCCCAGAAATCCATCGCGATCGTCCGGATTTGCACCTCTACGCATACCGTCTCCTGGCTGTCGGACATAAACACCGGCACCTCCACGATCAGATGCAGGCTGCGGTAGCCGTTCTCCTTCGGACGCTGGATATAATCTTTCTCTTCCAGCACCGTCAAATCGGCCTGGCTGCTCAGCATG
Organism: Paenibacillus protaetiae; assembly: GCF_004135365.1. NCBI lineage: Bacteria > Bacillati > Bacillota > Bacilli > Caryophanales > Paenibacillaceae > Paenibacillus > Paenibacillus protaetiae. Next base: position 2,909,408 of record NZ_CP035492.1, read on the forward strand.
TCGCGGAGCCGGTAAATATCCGACACAAACGAGCAGGTAATACGCATGCCCGCAATATCGCGCACGTTTTTTTGTATTGATTCAAACGACAGCTCGCAGTTTTTGCGGTACAGCTTGTTCAGAATGCTTTCCGGGGCTTTGACCCGGGCGCTGGTATGCTCGATCGGATTATATTCGTGTAAAAGCTGAAATTCCTCTTTTAATATTTCGATTTTCGTCTCCAGTTCCTTGAGCGCAAACTTATATAACATCATAAAGCGAGTCAAATCATGTTTCATTTTACGAAAATGATCCAAATAGTTGGAATCCATCATGCTGCGTTACCTCCTATATGTATCCGGCAGGCGGATAAACATACTTGATTTCCCCACCTATCCATTATAAGCAACCCGAAGCCCAAGTACAAAAAAACGGACGCTGCGCCGGCAGCATCCGCTGTATTGCAATAGATTAGCGTTACGATTCGTAAACAATGCCGCCCGTTCCCGTCAGATCGTATCCCGACATCGCCTGCAGCTCTTCCCGGAACTGCTCCGAGCGCAAAATGCCCGTGACCGTCTCAATCAGCAGCCGGTTGTCCGGCTTGCGGAGCAGCACCAAGTCGTAGCTTTCGACGGCCAGCGGAATAAAATCGACATCCCCGACCATAGCTGCAGCCTTCTCGCTGCCCGCTCCTGCATCCGCTTCGCCGGAAGCCACTTTGGCGGCGACGCCCACATGGTTCATCTGCTCATCCTCGTAGCCCCGGATCTGCTGCGGGCTGATGCCAAGCAGACGGAGCTGCTCGTCCAGCAGAACTCGGGTGCCCGAACCTCTCTCCCGATTGACGAACCGGATATCCGGACGCGCCAGATCGGACCATGCGCGGATGCCAAACGGATTGCCCCGCTTTACGTACAAGCCAGCCTTGCGGCGCAGCATATGGATAACGACATGCGGCATGCCGACAAGCAGCTTGCGGGTAAACGGAACGTTATATTCGCCGGTGTCGCCGTCCAGCAGATGGGTGCTCACAATATCCGACTGCCCTTTGTACATCGAAATAAGGCTGTCCAGGCTGCCTGTAAAAGAACGCAGCGGACGGAACGCCGCCGTCCGCGACTCGATATGGCGCGCCAGCAGATCCAGGCTGGCGTCCTGCCCGGTAATGACAATCGGGCGCGCGATGCCCGATGCCGGCTCTTCCGCAGCCGGATGCGGATACGCTTCCGCCGCTCCGCTCCATGCGGCGGACGGCGCAGCAAGGCCGCCCAGCGATCCGGACACGGGCAGCGTGCCGGAAGCCGCCGTTGTTCCGCCTTGCGGCTGCGCCTGCGTGTGCAATTGCGGATGTGCCGCCGTATGAGGATGCTGCCGCTGCGACTGCATGTGCGCGGGCACATTTGCCAGCCCTTTGGAGCGGTTTTTGTACGCTTCCAGATCGGAAGCGTCCACCCGCATCTGCTTGCCGACACGGTAAGCGAGCAGCTCGCCTTTTTTGATCAGATCGTAGACGGTCAGCTTTGATATTTTCAGCAGCTTGGCGATTTCATCCGTTGTATAGGATACATTGTCTGCCATTCGTACACCTCGTTACGTTTGCGTGCATTGCATTTCGTATTATTGTAGCACAGCGGCCGTTCCGACGTCCGAAATGGTTTACGCATCCAGTGTTTTCCCCTATAATCTATAATCATTTATATCTAGTTATATCTAAATATAACGAAAAAGGAGACCCTACTGTGAAAATAACAAAAACATGGCTTACGCTCATCGCTCTCTCCGCCCTGCTGATACTGGCAGCCTGCGGCAATGACAATTCCGGCAGCAATGCAGGCAGCTCTTCCGCCAGCGCCAGCGCCGGCGCCGAATCGCCAAAACCCGCGGACAGCAGCACCCCTTCGGCGCATGTTGATTTGACGATTTCCGCGGCAGCCAGCTTGACCGATGCGCTGAATGAAATCAAAACCGCATACGAGAAAGCTCATTCCGATACGACGCTGAACTTCAACTTCGGCGCTTCCGGCGCGCTCCAGCAGCAAATCGAGAACGGCGCTCCGGCCGACCTGTTCCTCTCCGCAGCGGAAAAAAATATGAAGGCGCTCGTAGACGGCGGCCTGATTGATACGGGCAGCGAAACGACGCTGCTGAAAAACGAACTTGTTCTGGTTGCTGCCAAAGGCGGCAAAGCGTCCGTAACGAAAGCGGAAGACTTAACCAGCCCGGATGTGAAAAAGGTAGCCATCGGCATCCCGGAAAGCGTTCCGGCCGGCAGCTATGCCAAAGAAGCGCTGACGAACGCCGGACTGTGGGACAGCCTGCAAAGCAAGCTGGTACAAGGCAAGGATGTCCGCGAGGTGCTGCAATACGTGGAAACCGGCAATGCAGACGCCGGCTTCGTCTACAAAACCGACGCGTTAACTTCCGATCAAGTGACGGTAGCGGCGGCGGTTGATCCGTCTTCCTATACGCCGATCACGTATCCGATCGGAATTGTGAAAGCAACCAAACATGCCGAACAGTCCAAAGCGTTTTTTGACTACCTGCAAACGCCGGAAGCGATGGCCGTGTTTGAAAAATACGGCTTTACGGCTGCTGCCTCCAAATGATGGCGGCAAGCGCAGCGGCGGTCGACTGGCATGCGTTCATCCAGCCGGTCAAGCTGTCCCTGCTGGTGGCGCTGATCGCCAGCATCCTTACAACCGCTTGCGGCACGCTGATCGCATGGCAGCTTTCCAAACGGCGTTTCCGCGGCAAATCGCTGCTGGAAACGGCCTTTATGCTGCCGATGGTGCTGCCGCCAACGGTTGTCGGCTTCCTGCTGCTTCTGCTGCTCGGGCGGCGCAGCTGGCTGGGACGCCTCATTGAGCAGCTGTTCTCGCAGCCGATCATCTTCACGTGGCCGGCCGCCGTTATCGCTTCCGTGATCGTGTCGTTCCCGCTTGTGTATCAGACGATGAAGGTCGGCTTCGCCTCCATCGACCGCGACCTGGAAGCGGCCGGGCGTTCGATGGGCGGCGGCGAATGGCAAATTTTCCGCTATATTACGCTGCCGCTCGTATCCGGCTCGCTCCTGGCCGCCTATGTGCTCAGCTTCGCCCGCTCGCTGGGCGAGTTTGGCGCAACGCTTATGATTGCCGGCAATATTCCCGGCAAAACGCAAACCGTCCCGACCGCCATCTATGTGGCGGTCGAAAGCGGCAATATGCCGATGGCCTGGCTGTGGACAGGAGCCGTCATCGCCATTTCGTTCGTGCTGCTGCTGGCCACCGGCCGCGGCGGCAGGAAGGAATAGCCGCCCGCGCTTCCGGGCGCGGCGCGCCAGTGTCCCCGTCGCTGCCAGGCACGTTGTTTAAACGCCAAATACAACAGCAAAAAACCTCCGTTTGCCCGACAGCCTTCAAGCAGGCCGTCCGCAAAATGGAGGTTTTTTTGTTAGACGACAGCATCAGACTTCGCCTATAGGGATTGTACAGCTGCATATCAAGCGCGTCTGCCTTATGCAGCCCGTGCCTGAATGCATGGGCCAAGCATCTGCCGATGCTTCTACAGCTCCTTCAGCAGCTTGTAAATATGATCCACCGAACGCATCGTATATTCAAAGCGGACCGGCTCGCCTCCGCGCAGCAAGACGAGGCAAGGCACGCTTGAAATTTTCCATGCGTCCCGCAGCGACGGGGAAAAGTTCATGTTCATTTGATATAGCGTTACGGGAACGCCCGCCGTATCCGCAATTTCCAGCATCCGTTCCGCTACTTTGCACGTGCCGCAAAACGGCGTAGAGAACAAGATCGCTTCCTTGGCCGTTCCCAAATGCGCAAGCTGCAGCCATTCCTTTTCTTCAATCGGCTGAATCGCCATCCGTACCTCTCCTTTCGTAACGGCATTACCCCAGCAGCAGCCGGCTCAGCTCCTCGTAAGAAGATGCGATATGATGCGGCTTATGCGCCGTCTCCGGCTGCTGATGGCGATGGTTCAGCCAGATGGCCGTCCAACCCGCGCCGAGCGCGCCAATCACGTCATTGCGCCACGAGTCGCCGATGTAGCAGCTGTCTTCGGGCGCGACGCCCGTCAGCCCGCATACATGGTCAAATATCCGCCGGTCCGGCTTGTCCCAGCCAACAACGCCGGTAATAAACTGCAGCTCGGCCGGAATAAGCTCCTCCAGCTGCATGGAGTCGATTTTTTTCTGCTGGTGCGCCCCCGCTCCGTTCGTAATCAGGCCAACGACATGGCCCGCTTCTTTTAAACGTCCGATCAGCTCCCGTGCGCCGGGGAACATATCAAACCGGTATTGGCAGCCGATGTACGCCGCTTGCACGGCAGCCGCCTCCTGCTCGCTAAGCTCCATGCCGAACTCGCCGAGCGTCCGGCGGAAGCGCTCGCTGCGCATCCACTCCAGCCGCCCTGCCGCCTCCATGGCTTCCGTTCCGCCCAGCTCGGCCGACAGCGTGTCGCTGTAATAACGGAGACGGTGGTACGCTTCCTCGTACGGAAACATGCCGTCCGCTCCCGCCGCCTGCTCCACCGCCGTCCGAAACGGAGCCAGATGGTCATATAATGTATCGTCTACGTCAAAAAAGACCGCTTGTTTCCCCTTTAATAACATGCCTGCTTCTCTCCCATTCTCTATCTTTCGTTTTACCAGCGGATTTGCTTAACCAGCCGGATCAGCCGGGATTTCTCCTCCGCATCCGCCGGCCATTGCTCCATCTCCGCTATAACCCGCTGCAAGCTGGTATAACCTTTGGCCAGCCCGTTTAATCGCGCCGCCAGCGTACCGTGTTCCCACCTCTGCCCGGGCGGATATAACCGTTCCAGCAGCTCCACTGCATGGGGATACCTTTTTACATCATACTTTTGGTGCCGGTCCTCGGCAATAAAAAAACGGTCATAAAGCCTTATTTCCGTTTCCGGCTTAAGCTTGCCACCTGCGGACAGCTGCTCCAGCACCATGAGCGCTTCCGCCAGCTGCGCTTCGTTCCGGTAAAGCAGCAGCGACTGGTATTGGCGGCCTTTATACCCGTTAATATTTACAGGATTATGGCTGTCCCAGAACAGCTTCAGCAGCTTGGCGAGCGGTATTGCCGCAGGATCATAATCCACTTCCACTACTTCCGTATGATCGCCCATCCGGCGGTAGTTCGGGTCTGCCGACGTTCCGCCCGCATAGCCGGTTCGGGTACGGATAACGCCCGGCAAATGGCCAAACAACGCGTCCGGCTTCCAAAAACAGCCCATGCCCAGCGTAATCGTCTCTGCAGGTCCCGATGTGCAGCCCGCATTAAGCAAGCGGTCGCCCATTTGTCATTAACCCCCTTAATAATTCATCCTATTTATCCTTGATGCGGCGAATCCATTATGCCGTGAATCATGCCGCGCCTAGAAGCCGGTCATTGCGGTATGTGCCAAAGTAAGGTACACTGATTACCTTACAACCGCTTCCAAAAATGCGAATAACGAAAAGCAGGTGACCATACAAAATGATCGAAATTAAAACGTCCAAGCTCAGCGATGGCGAATTTAATCGGGGAGTATTTGCGACTTGCGATATAGCCAAAGGCACATTGTTTCATGAAGCGCCTGTTATCCCTTTCCCCAATGAACAGCATGTGCATATTGAAAAAACGCTTCTGGCCGATTACGTGTTTGAATACGGCGCCAACCATACCGCGATTTTGTTAGGCTACGGCATGTTGTTCAATCACTCCTACACGCCTAACTGCACCTATGAACTGAACTTCGATAACATGACCGTTGATTTTTATGCCTATACCGATATTCCCGCCGGAGAAGAAATTCTGATCAACTATAACGGCGAAGTGGATAACGACGATCCGTTATGGTTTAATCAGGGCCCTGCCGATGAAGACGGCGGACAGCCTGAAGACTCAAGCGGCACAAACGAATAAATGCCGTCCGCCCCTGCAGTTCTCCCCGGAGATTGCAAGGGGCTTTTTTTTATAAAGAAGCCTTATATTCCCGAAGAACCCCGCAAGCAGCCGCTGCATACACTGCCCATTAGGTAAACGTCCAATTCTGGTAGAAGGGCAGGAATTTCAATCATGGCGATCAGCTATATGGATTATACATCCCCAAACACGCAATTCACATATGATTTGAACAGCAACCCGTTTTTCACCAAAAACAGCCAGAACCGCATCAACATGCTTTCCGTTAACCAGCTCAATACGCTTGGCAACGTATCCCTGCTGGATATTTATTTAAGCAAAAGCAATATCGTGGAGCCCCATATTCACCAGAACGCATCCGAGCTTGTCTATGTCATCTCCGGCTCCGCTATTGTATCGCTGATTAATCCGTTTACGAAAAAACTGCTTAACTTCAGCCTGCAGCCCGGTCAAGTGGCCAACGTTCCGCAAGGCTGGTGGCATTACGAAATTGCCACAACGGACAATACGCACCTGCTGGCTATATTTGACGCGCCGATTCCGGAATTTATCCCCGGCTCCGATCTGCTCCGCTTAACGCCGGCAGCGGTATTCGCTCATTCGTATTGCCTGAATGAAAACCAGGTGAAAGAAACGCTGGCGCCGATTACCGATACGGTCGTCATCGGCCCGCCTAACAACTGCCAGCCTTCCCGTGAAGGCGCGCCGGATGTTGAACAGCTGCAGCAATCTCCTTACCCGGCCCGGGCTTACCATTACTCCTACGCCGGCCAGCCGTACGGCTACTACCCGGTTTATTATTCCTATCCGTATTAATGCCGCTCCGCCCAGCCGGATGCTCCCGAATCGGCATATGTTATATACGTCCGAACAGCCTAAACGGGAGTTGATCACGCATGGCGTCTGCAACCGGAACCCGAACAGCCTCCGGCTACCGGCTTGACCTGATTATTCCGGTTATCGAAAAAGATTTAAAAACATTGCCTCATGTCGTGCAGGCCGCCAAGCAAAACGTACGGCATACGATAGGCGACGTCATTATTGTGGCGCCAGACAAACCGGCTATCCGCTCGCTCTGCAGCCGGAACGGCTACCGGTTCGTAAACGAAAACAGTGTGCTGCCGCTGCGGAAGCAGGATATCCGCTACAGCTCCAAACATTGGGAGCGTTCGGGCTGGATGCTCCAGCAGCTGCTGAAGCTAAGCGGCGACAAGCTTGCTTCAACGAAGCATTTTCTCGTGATCGACGCCGACACCGTGCTCCTTCGTCCGCATACGTTTATTGCGGGCGGGCAAACGACCTACTACACCCGCAACTGGAGCCAGCCGGAATATTATCGCACCTATCAAAAACTGATCGGCCGCAAGGCCGCCGCCCCCCGCTCCTTCGTCACGCATTACATGCTGTTCGAGAAAGCAAAACTGCGCGAGCTGAAGCGGCATATTGAGCAGCGCCACGGCCGAATCTGGTATAAAGCCATACTCGCCAGCATGAACAAAAAAAGACAGTTCGCCTTTAGCGAATATGAGACGTACGGCAATTTTGTATACAGCCGCTATCCCCAAAGCGTGAAGCTGAAAGCGGCGCTCAACCGCGCGCTGCATTCGGACGCATCGACCTTAACGAAGGACCGCATTCAATCGCTTGCGGCCAAATACCGCTCGGTTAGCTTTCATGAGCGCAAGCTGTATACGAAGCGGCTGACAGCATACTGAACGGTTCATTGCGGAAAAGCCTGCCGGCTGTGAAAAACGGCAAAGCGTTTGCCGTCAGCAGCAAATGGGGCTTTACTGACCGGATGACGTTAAACGGGCCGCTAGATGAGATGACCAGCACAATGAAAGCAAAACAAACTAAATAAACCAAAAAAAGAACAGGAGATCCTGTTCTTTTTTTGGTTATCATTAGAGGGGCACTCCCGAATCCGGGTGCCTCTTGACCGTTATGCGGGCGCGGATAGCCAGCGCAGCAAACAGCACTGCACCGGTGGACAAATAAGCGCCGGCAATATCGGTCGGGTAATGCACGCCCAAATAGATACGGCTGACGCCTGCGGCCAGCGTAAAAAAGCTGCATATGACCACAAGCGCGGTTCTCCCGGCACGCGAAGGAATCCGGCTCCAGCCTAACACCGCCAGCATGCCGAACAGCGCCAAGGCGCTTGTTGCATTCCCGCTTGGAAACCCGTATCCGCTTGCTTCAATAAGCCGGTGCACATCTGGCCTTTCGCGCTGAAACAGCTCTTTTAACGCCAAATTTACAGCTTGTGAACCTGCCAATACAGCAATGAAGGTTACCCATTCGCCAATACGCCTTGCCAGCAGCAAATAGAGGCACACAAGCGCAATGATAACAGCAACCGGTATCCCCGAAGCGACCGACCCGGCTGTCTTCAAAAAGGCGGTCCATCCATCCGACTCCAGATTGTGCAAGCCATCCGTCAGCGGCCGGTCAAAGCCGTCCGAATATCCCGTGCTGACAAACGCGGCAACCACGGCAAAAGCAGCTGCACAGCCGATCCCCCAATATAACGCCAAACGCGGTGTGGACCTCATCCGATCCCGCCCCTCCATTCATCTGCCCGTCATGTATCTTCTATTATATTGCCAAAAATTTCTTCGTGCTCGGCAAGTCGATTTTAGCATGGCGGACATGCCCGCTCAATAGCGTGCAGCAGGTTGAATCCGTTAATGTTGTTATTCCATCCCATGGACATGGACTATATTGCGATTTCTGGACAAGATAATGCTATTCGGCTTGTGAAAGCTGCTTCACAGCGGGTCAAGCGTTCTTTTTAATGCTGGTACAACACAAATTAGTGAAGAAGAACGCCCCAAATCGCCTGTTTTATGCGTGTTATAATGAATCCGCTTTAAATTGCAACCATTTATTCAATTCGCATTGGAAGGGGAATAAATACATGAGTTCAACCAACTCGAACGCAGTCCATGCAAACGCAGCCGACTCGGATACCGCTGAAAAAAGCGTAAAATCGAGCATGCTGTTTGTTTCGCTTGTTTCAGCTATCGCCGCAATTGGCGGTTTATTGTTTGGCTTCGATACCGCCGTTGTATCCGGAGCTATCGGATTTTTAAGCGACCGCTTTGATCTGAGCAAATTTGAAGAGGGCTGGGCAGTTTCCTCCCTAATCGTCGGCTGCGTAGTCGGCGCAGGCTTCTCCGGAATGCTGAGCGACCGCTTCGGCCGGAAAAAAGTGCTGATCGTTGCCGCTTTGCTGTTCATTATCGGCTCGATCGGTTCGGCTATTCCGGACACGTTCAGCTTTTATGTCATCGCCCGTATGGTCGGCGGCCTCGGCATCGGGATTACTTCCACGCTGTGCCCGCTTTATAATGCGGAAATCGCACCTGCCAAATACCGCGGACGCCTTGTCGCACTGAACCAGCTGGCGACGGTTGCCGGCATTTCGCTTGTTTACTTCGTCAACTCCGGCATTGCCGGCATGGGCGATGATGCTTGGGACGTTGCCAACGCTTGGCGCTGGATGTTTGGGGTTGGCGTTGTGCCCGGCCTGCTGTTTATGGTGCTGCTGTTCTTCGTGCCGGAAAGCCCAAGATGGCTGATCAAACAAGGCAAATCGCTTGAAGCGCTGAACATTTTGTTGAAAATTCACGGCGAAGAAGACGCAAGAAAAGAAGTTTTGGAAATTAAAGAATCGTTTAAGCAAGAAAACAGCTCGCTGAAACAAATTTTCAGCCCTGGCCTGCGCGTTGCGCTTATTGTCGGCGTTGTGCTGGCCGTCCTTCAGCAAGTTACCGGCATTAATGCAGTCTTGTATTATGCGCCGGAAATCTTCCAGTCGATGGGTACCGGAACGGATTCGTCGCTTGTTCAAACGATCTTTATCGGTGTCGTTAACGTATTGTTTACGATTCTCGCCATCTGGCTCATCGACAAAGTCGGCCGCAAGCTGCTGCTGCTCGTCGGATCGGGCTTAATGACGATCTGTCTTGCGGTTATCGGCCTTGCTTTCCACACCGGACATACAACCGGTCCGCTGGTTCTGGTGTTTATCCTGATTTATGTAGCGGCTTTCGCGGTTTCGCTTGGACCTGTCGTATGGGTCGTGCTGAGCGAAATTTTCCCGAACCGCATCCGCGGCCGGGCGACCGCTATTGCTTCCATGGCGCTGTGGGCTGCCGATTATGCGGTATCGCAATCGTTCCCGCCGCTGCTCGATTCCGCCGGTCCTGCTCCAACGTTCTGGATCTTTGGCGTTATGGGCGTGATCACCTTCTTCTTTACGCTTCGCGTCGTGCCGGAGACGAAAGGCAAATCGCTTGAAGAAATCGAAACTTCGTGGAGTAAATAATGAACGGAATTAAATAAAAAAAGCGATGCACCTTCCCGGGGGACTGACCCCCGTTACTGAGACAGGGATCAAAACACCTTTCAAGTTAAGCGACCAGTTGTCGGTACTCTACCGGCGACTGGTTATTTAGTTTCGCTTGAATTACGAATTGAGTTATAGTGGTAATGTATTCTCGAACGTTTCAGACTTTAGTGTGGAATGGAACGATTCGGGTGGGGTAATGCCTTTTCCTTTTACGGCCTCCTGATACGCCTGAGACGTGTATACGCTGCCATGATCGCTATGTAGCACCATTCCCGAGCTCATTCATAACCTCTCGAACCGGCACACCGGCCATTCTCATTTCAACGGCCTTCATTTCCACTTCAACGGGGTAGCCCACTCTTGTTGCCAATGCAAAAACACCTCCAAAGTTGTCCCCCATATCTTACGACATGGAGGCTTTCTCTTGAAGGTGTTTTAATTTGTCTCACGCTATGGGGTCAGTCCCTTCCCGGTGCACCGCTTTTTTGTATGTTGTTCAGCTTCAAATGCTCATCCGCTTCAGGCAGGTTTCATGGAATAAACGGATACCGGCTTTGTACAGCCTTCCTGCCGCGAATTAAGCAGCCGTTGCATTCGGTTTGCCTCCGCCAAGCTTGGATTGCCGGCGGTGATGCAGCACATAATAACCAAGAGCGGATAACATCGGCACGATACCGGCCACGACGTACATGACGCGATAATCGGTAAACGAAGCGATTAACCCCATAAAATAGGAACCAAAGCCGTAACCTAAATCGAACATCAAGAAAAACGTTCCCGTTGCACTGCCTCTCCGGTGCTCCGGCGCAAGCTTCATTGCCAGCGTCTGCAGGCACGGCAGCAAAGCGCCGTAGCCGATCCCCATAATCACGCCGTCAATTAAAACCATCGTGCCCGAATGCGCTTGGCTGAGCAGCAGCATGCCGGCAATAAACAAGGCAATGCCGGGATAATATAAATAATGTTCTTTATACTTATCGAAAATTTTACCGATCACCGGACGGAACAACACGATCATGAGCGCAAACGCCACAAAAAACGTGCTTGTCACCTGCGACTGGTGAATTTCGGCCGTAAAGGAAGACATAAAGCCGGACAGCGAGCTGTACGAAAACGATAAAATAAACCCGACAAACGACACCGGCAGCGCCTTCAGCTCAATTAAATCGCTCAAGCGGCCGCGCAGGCCGGATGCCTTCAGCGCCGGATGCCCGTAATCCGGCTTCCCGGTGCGGCGCGGCTGTTCATTCGGCTTCATCGCTAAAGCAAACAGCAGCGAAAGCGCAGCGATGATACTTACGCCAAACAGCAATACATTGACATTGTGCCCCTTCCATAAAGTAAGCCCCAAAGCCGGGCCGATGACCATCGCGATGCTCATAAACATGCTGAAGTAGCCCATGCCTTCTCCTTGGCGCGATTCCGGAATCATCGCGGAAGCCGCCGTGCTGGTCGCTGTGGACGCCAACGCGTAAGCCATGCCGTGGATGAGGCGCACGACCAGAAACAGGAACATCACGTTTTTGGTCGCGAAATAACCGAGGCAGGCTGCCAGAAACACAACCATTCCGAGCACCGCCATTTTCTTTTTCCCGAACCGGTCTACCCATCCGCCCGACAGCGGCCGGAGCAGCACGCCCCCGATAACATAAACGGTAATAACCAGCCCCATCTGCTGCTGGTTGCCGTGCATCCCGTCTTTAACATAAAGCGGAAACGCCGTCGCCAAAATATAAAACGTGAGAAACATAAAAAAACTGCTCATGCAAACCACAATAAAGTTGCCCGTCCAGATTTTCTCTCTATTCAACTCGATTTCTCTCCATTCTCCTTTTCTATGCTGAACTATTATAAGACCATCAATTTATAAAGTATAATACATATCTTATAATGGAATCATTACATGGATGTGATAAGGAGCCGTAGCCGGTTATGGAGTTTCTTCAACTTAAATATTTCCAGGCTGTCGCACGCCACGAGCATATGACGCAAGCAGCCAAAGCATTAAATGTGTCGCAGCCATCGTTAAGCAATTCGATCCACCGGCTGGAAAAAAAGCTAGGCGTCCCGTTGTTTGAACGGCATGGCAGGCAAATCAAGCTGAATGCGTTTGGAGAAACGTATTTGCGCAGAGTCGAGCAAGCTTTTCGGGAGCTGGAAGAAGGTGAACGGGAACTGGCCGACATGGCCGGGCTTGAGCACGGGACGGTAACGCTGTCGGTAACGCTGCCGTATGTACTGCCAACGCTGCTGAAGGAGTTCCTCACCGTTCATCCGCATGTGCGGATCATTCAGCGGCAGCTCGGTTCCATCGTGGAAATGAAAGCGGAGCTGGAAAATGCCGCAATCGACTTCTGCATCTCCACTATGCCGATTAACGGGCCGGATATTGAATGGATGACGCTGGTGGAAGAAGAGCTGTGCTTAACCGTCCCCAAAGGTCACCGCTTTGCTTCGCGTAAATGCATTTCATTAAGCGAAGCGGCTAATGAGCCTTTTATCGCCTTGTCGTCGCGTTCGCATTTCCGCCAAATAACGGACGGGTTTTGCCGGCAGGCCGGCTTTGAACCGCATATTGCATTCGAGCTGGAGGAAGCAAGCGCTGTTCAAACGCTGGTCGAGATGGGACTTGGCATTACGTTCACCCTTCCGCTTTCGCTTGGGCGGAGAGCCTCCAATGCGGACACAGTCCAGCTGCGGATCACGAGACCGCAATGCCGGCGCACCTTCGGCATCGCCTGGAACCGGAAGCATTATTTATCGGAAGCAGCTATCCACTTTCGCGAGTTTGCTGCCGGATTTTTCAGACAGGGCGCCGGCAGCTAGAACAGCCAAACCGAAGGAGAGTGCTTGCGTCGCAGCAGAAGTCCTTCGCCTCCTTCATGAATGCGCAGGTTTGCTTCAATCGCGGCTCTGTTTCATAATAGACAAGTATATAAATAAATGAAGGATAAGGAGAGAAAAACTATGACCTTACATAACAAAACCGCCATTATTACCGGAGCCGGCAAAGGCATCGGCAAAGCAACCGCTATCGCGCTGGCAAAAGAAGGGGTGCACCTCGGCTTGCTGGCCCGGACAACAACCGATCTGGAGGCGCTAAAAGATTCGCTGGCGAACGAATACGGCGTGAACGTATTTATCGCGAATGCAAATATAGCCGTTCGTGCAGAAGCGGAGAAAGCCATCGCTTCGCTTGCGTCCAGCCTGGGTTCAATTGATATTCTGATCAACAACGCCGGTACGGCGCAATTCGGCACCGTGCTGGAGATGGACCCGGACATTTGGGAGCAAATCATTCAAACGAACCTGATGGGCACGTATTACGTGACGCGTGCCGCACTGCCGACAATGCTCGGCCAAAACAGCGGCAGCATTATCAATATCGCTTCCACAGCCGGCGAACGCGGCTTCGCTACCGGCTCCGCATATGCCGCTTCCAAATTTGCGGTGATGGGCTTTACGGAATCGCTCATGCAGGAAGTGCGCAAATCGAACATTCGTGTGACCGCTTTGACGCCTAGCACGGTAAATACCGAACTGGCCGTCAACACCGGCCTGAAGATCGGCGACGAGGACCGCATGATGCAGCCGGAGGATGTGGCAGAACTGATTCTGGCCGCATTAAAGCTGCCGCAACGCGTATTCATCAAATCCGCCGGCATTTGGACGACCAATCCGCAATAACCGATTGCTCCGGATTTTAGCCGAATACGGCTGATCTGTACTTACCGCCTAAGCTAAAAAAACCGGCACCCTTAAGAGGGTGCCGGTTTTTTTAGCTTTGAGCGCTGCGCACATACGGCGCTTCACAGCTGTTACACGGGATAGACGAAGGCTACTCGCGCGTAAATTCAATCCAGTCGATCTGCATGCCCGGTTTGACAAAATCAAGCTTCAGCTCGTACAAGCCTTCCGCCAATTCCACTTTCACAAGCTTCTGGCGGATCCAGGCGCCTTCCGTTCCGTTGGTCTGCACCGTCGTCATCAGCTGCCCGTTCATATATACGTTGCAGGCGCTTTGCGCCCATGCGAATTCCGTCGACATCAGATGAACCGTCATCCGGTAAATGCCCGCCTGTTCCACCTGCATCACGCCGGCTTCACCTGAAGCTACATGCACGCGCCCTGCCTCACCGGACAAACGCTGCGCCGCCCCAAGCGGCAAGTCCTCGCGCGGCTCATACCGTTCCGCATGCTCCTCCTTGACCAGCTCGCGGGAAAACACCGGCGCCTGCATGAGAAACCGGCATATGTTCATCGCGCTGCGCTGTAGCTCGCCGCGGGTTAAAGTGCCGTCAGCAAGCGACTCCACCGTGTTGTCGCCCCAAACGTTCGACTCCGCACCGTAGTTGCTCACGACCATATACAGGTCATTTTGCGAGCGGACCATCCAGTTCGTAAACTTGCGGCTGGCCGGGCCGCCATTGGCCGTGTCGTTCATAACTGCCCACCAGTCCGTCATGACAATGCCTTCGAAGCCCCACTCGCCGCGCAAAATCGTTGTATTCAAGTCATAGTTGGAAGCCGCCCAATGCCCATTAACCGGATTATAGGAAGTCATGACCGAATTCGCTCCGCCTTGCTTCACGGCAATTTCGAATCCTTTCAAATAAATTTCCCGCAATGCGCGCTCTGACACGACCGCATTCACTTTATGGCGGTGCTGCTCCTGATTGTTGCAGGCAAAATGCTTCAAGGTCGCGTTCGAACCGCCTCTGCGGATGCCGCGTGTGCATGCTGCTGCGAACAATCCCGATACAAGCGGGTCCTCCGAAAAGTATTCGAAGTTGCGCCCGTTCAGCGGGCTGCGGCGAATGTTGAGGCCCGGGCCAAGCAAGGCGTCGATGTTGTTGCGCAGCAGCTCCTGCCCTTCCAGCACGTACAGCTCTTCTACGAGCCGGGTGTCCCAAGTTGCCGCAAGCAGCGTGCCGATGGCGACTTGCGTCGCTTTGTGCCCGCTGTCCATCCGGATGCCGGACGGGCCGTCCGCGGTGCACGCCAGCGGAATGCCGTAACCAAGCAGGCTTTCGCTGACTCCGCCAAACGCAGACGCCGTTCCCGGCGTAACAAGCGGGCTGCTCATGCCTTCCCCGCGCACAATGGCGGCCAGCTCCTCATCGCCCAGCTGCGCAATGAATGCTTCCAGGCTTACTTTGCCGTCCGCCACATCCTGCAGCTTGTAGCCGGCATCCCCGGTCTGCGCAAAGCTCTCCGGCAGACGGCTCGCAATCCGCTCGGCAAGCGATATGGAACGCACCGGCACTTGCGCCGCTGCCTGCTCATAAGTGCCGTCAGGCTTACGCGCGCCCGGCTGCAGGCGGTTAAAGCTTTCCGTCGGGGCAGCCGCTTCCTCGAGCTGCTGCACCACCCGAAGCGAGTCCACCAGGTAACCGGTTTTGTCGCCGACGCTGACAGGCGCTGCCTGCTTCACGCTGCTGCCGGCATACAGCCGGTATTCGCCCGCTTCCAGCACATATGCGGAAGCATGCCCCGTTACGCCGCTGTCATCATAAGAAGCCATCTGATCGACCGGGAAGCTTAACACAAGCCGCTCCGATTGTCCCGGCGCAAGCGCCTTCGTTTTTGCAAAAGCGGCCAGCGCCCGGGCTGGCTTGCCCAGCTTGCCTTGCGGCGCTTCCACGTAAACCTGTACCACTTCTTTGCCGGTATACACCGTACCGCTATTGGTCACAGTAACGCCGATTTCAATTGTCTCCGCGCCTTCGGCCGCGGTTACCCGCGCAGGTTCCAGCTCCAATGCAAATGTCGTATACGACAGCCCGTACCCAAATGCAAACTGTACTTGTTCCGGGCAAAACGTTTCAAAATAACGGTACCCGACATAGATGTCTTCCTCGTAAATATTGGACAGCTCATTCCCGTAGTTCCGCGTGGACGGATAATCGCCGATGGAATAAGCAATCGTATCGGTCAGCTTGCCGCTTGGCGTTACATCGCCCGCAAGCACATCGGCTATGGCGTTGCCGCCCTCCATGCCGCCCTGCCAAGCATAGACGACGCCAAAAACCGGATGCTTGTAATCGTCATTCAGCCAGCTCATATCTATAATATTAGAGACGTTAAGCACAACGGCAGTCCGTTCAAAATGATTCGTCACCTGCCGCAGCATCGCTTTCTCTTCTTCCGTCAGCCGGTAGCTGCCCGGCGCGTCGGCGTTATCCTGATCTTCGCCGGCCGTGCGGCCGATCACGATAACCGCCTTGTCGGACTTGGCGCGTGCCTCTGCCACCAGCTCATCGGTTAAGGGCATCTCCTTCTGGTGCCACGGCTCGGCAGCCCAGCCGCCGCCGCCGTTATCAAACGGATTGCTCTCCAGCCAGCCTTCGTACACTGCTGCCAGCTCTTCGTTTACATGGATGCCGGGTTTGCTGCGCAGCCCATCAAGCAGATTTGTCGTATGGGTAACGTTGACGCTGCCGCCCGACCCTGTGCCGCTGCGGTAATAATTGATTTGCGTCCGGCCAAAAATAGATACGCTTTCATTTTCGCGGATCGGAAGCACTTCTTGTTCATTCCGTAATAATACTGCGCCCTCTGCTGCAACTTTCCGGCTAAACGCTGCAAATCCTTCTAAAGGCACTCCCAGTTTCGACATAGTTCCTCTCCCTTGATCTTATGATTTCTAAGTATTGTACCATGTAAAGGCATTCATGGGACGGGCAATCATGAATGCGCGCGTTAAAGCGGCTGCGCCGCCGCAAACCTGTTCACATCAAACGGCTCCAGCAGTACTTCTTCGCCGGTATTCTTCAGCGTTCCGCTCACCCATGAGCGCCTCATGCCCGTCCCGGCGGATTTCGCCCGCCAGCGCGGCCAGCTTTAATGCAATGGCGTTATAGTCCAAATAAATATGCCGCATCTGCGCCCTCCCTTTTCATCTGAAACCAGCTATTAAACTATCATCCAATTATTTCTATGCGATTGCAATAAAATTTTGAAGCGCCGCAACGCAATGCAGCCGGATTCGCCTCCCATAAACTCCATAGTTAGTACAGTAAATTCTTTAATTCGTCCGGTAAAACGCTTTCATTATTAACGATATGATGAAAGCGTGTAAGAAAGTTTATATAGAAACTTCTTTCACTACCATTAATTAAGGAGGAATTCGGCAAATGAGTAGTAAGCTCAAAAGGGTTACCTCGCTATGGCTGGCAGCTCTCCTGCTTCTCCCGCTCGGCTGGCTGGCGCCGGCTGCGAAAGCGGCGGATGCAAGCAGCACGACCGTATACCATGAGACTTTCGCGGATAGCACAGGAGTCGCCCAATCTTCAGGCAATGCTGTGCTGTCGCAGGTAGCCGATAAAAATTTTGAAGGCAATGACGACGGAGGCGCTTTATACGTCAGCAGCCGCACGGCCAGTTATTCGGCCGCCGATTTCAATTACAGCGACATCGGACTCGCGGACGGGCAGACCTACACGGTGACCGTTACCGTCTACGTCGATCCGGGTGAAACGATACCGGAAGGCGCGCAAGCTTACCTGCAAACAGCTGACCAAAGCTTCGGCTGGCTGGCCGGGGCCGCTTACAAGGCAGGCGAGCCGATTACGCTTTCGGGCGAGCTGACCGTTGGCGCCAATGAAGATACGAAAATTCGCGTCCAATCCAACGATGCAGGCGCAAACGTACCTTTTTATATCGGGGATATTCTGATCAAAGGGCAGCCAACTGTTGTTTACCACGAGACGTTCGCAGACAACACCGGAGTCGCCCAATCTTCAGGCAATGCTGTGCTGTCGCAGGTAGCCGATAAAAATTTTGAAGGCAATGACGACGGAGGCGCTTTATACGTCAGCAGCCGCACGGCCAGTTATTCGGCCGCCGATTTCAATTACAGCGACATCGGACTCGCGGACGGGCAGACCTACACGGTGACCGTTACCGTCTACGTCGATCCGGGTGAAACGATACCGGAAGGCGCGCAAGCTTACCTGCAAACAGCTGACCAAAGCTTCGGCTGGCTGGCCGGGGCCGCTTACAAGGCAGGCGAGCCGATTACGCTTTCGGGCGAGCTGACCGTTGGCGCCAATGAAGATACGAAAATTCGCGTCCAATCCAACGATGCAGGCGCAAACGTACCTTTTTATATCGGGGATATTCTCATTGAAGGGCAACAGGCGCCGCCTGACCTTCCTGTCCAGGATCTGACGCCTATCCAAGATGTGTACGCAGACGATTTTCTGATTGGCAGCGCGGTCGCCGAGCAGGACTTGGCTGATAAACGTTTAGAGCTGTTGACCAAACATTTTAATGTGGCAACAGCCGAAAATGCGATGAAGCCGGAATCGCTGCAGCCGACCAAGGGCAATTTTACGTTTGACGCAGCAGATGCCATCGTGAATAAGGTGCTGGATGCCGGCATGCAAATGCACGGCCATGTGCTTGTCTGGCACAGCCAGACGCCGGCCTGGATGTACACTGGCAGCAAGGAAGAAGTACTGGCCAACATGCAAGACCATATTACGACGGTGATGGAACATTTTGGCGACAAGGTCATCTCCTGGGATGTCGTGAATGAAGCGATGAACGATAACCCAAGCAACCCGTCCGACTGGAAAGCTTCGCTTCGCCAATCGCCATGGTATACTGCGCTTGGACCGGACTATGTGGAGCAGGCGTTTCTGACGGCAAGAGCCGTACTGGACGCTCATCCGGAGTGGAAAGACATTAAGCTGTATTACAACGATTACAACGAAGACAATCCGAATAAAGCACAAGCCATTTACAACATGGTGAAAGAGCTTAATGACAACTATGCCGCAGACCATAACGGCAAGAAACTCATTGACGGCATCGGCATGCAGGCGCATTACAGTGTGAATACAAGCCCGGATAATGTAAAAGCGTCGCTTGAGAAATTTATATCATTAGGCGTAAAGGTAAGCATCTCTGAGCTCGATATCGGAGCAGGAAGCGGCAATAAGCTTTCCGACAAACAGGCGATTGAACAAGGTTATTTGTATGCGCAGCTGTTTAACATTTACAAAGCGCATGCCAAAGATATTGAACGTGTAACATTCTGGGGGATGAATGACGCAGCTAGCTGGAGATCCGACACTTCCCCGCTGTTATTCGACAACAGCCTGCAAGCCAAACCGGCCTATTACGGCGTCATTGATCCGGATACCTTTATCGACGAGCATCCGCCAGAGGTAAAAATTACGAAACAGACAACAGCTTCGTACGGTACGCCGGAAGCGATTGACGGAAAAGCAGATGCGGTTTGGAGCAAGGCGCCGGATATTCCGGTGAATCAATACCAGTTGACCGGGCATGGCGCGACCGGCGTGGCTAAAGCATTGTGGGATGAACATAATTTATACGTGCTCTTTCAAGTCAGCGACCAGCAGCTGGACGATACGAGCAATAACGACTATGAACAGGACTCCATTGAAGTATTCCTGGATCAAAACAATGCGAAAACAACAAGTTATCAAAGCGATGACGGGCAATACCGGGTTAATTACAACAACAAAACTTCCTTTAACCCAACTTCCATCGCAGCCGGTTTCGAATCGGCAGTTGAAGTTTCCGGCACCAACTACACGGTAGAGGTTAAAATCCCTCTCACCGCCATTACGCCGAAAAACGGCACCGTTGTTGGCTTTGACGCGCAAATTAATGATGCCAAAGACGGCAGCCGCCAAAGCGTTGCTTCCTGGAACGATTTAACGGGTACCGGTTATGCCAATCCTTCCGTGTTCGGGGAATTGAAGCTGAACGGCAAATCGGATACTACCGGCGGCAACAACAACACGCCGCAGCCGGAGACCGGAAGCGTAGAAATCAATAGCGGCACTGTGACCATTCATCCTGTGCTGAAAACATCCGGAAACGTTGTAACAGGCGTAGTCACGGATGATCTGCTGGATAAAGCTTTAAAACAGGCAACTGCCGGCGCCGACGGGCGGAAGCAGGTAACCATTAACCTGCCTAAGCAAACTGGCGCAAGCTCCTATGAAGCGCAGCTGCCGGCACAGCGGCTCGACAGCGGCGATAACCTGTCCCTGCTGTTGCAAACCGAATTCGGAACGATCGAACTTCCAAGCCGGATGCTGTCCAATGTAACAAACAGAGGAGATCAAGTATCCGTTCGCGTCTCGCAAGTATCCGCAAGCGATCTGGATGTGGATGCCGCAGCGCGTTCTGCCATCGGCAGCCGTCCGGTCGTGGAACTCAGCTTGCTGTCCGGCGGCCGTACGATTGCCTGGAATAACCCGGAAGCACCGGTGACGGTTTCGATTCCTTACACGCCAACAGCCGACGAGCTTGCCCAGCCGGACTCCATCGTCGTATGGTATATCGACGGCAACGGTCAAATCACCTCCGTCCCTAACGGGCGTTATGATGCGGCAACCAAGACGGTAACATTCCAAACGACGCATTTCAGCGCTTATGCCGTGGCCGTATCGTCCAAATCGTTTACGGATTTGAGCAGCGTGCCTTGGGCACAATCGGCGATTGAAGCGATGGCAGCCCGCGATATCATTAAAGGCGTCTCTGCATCCAGCTTCTCGCCTGGCGCCTCCATCAAGCGGGCGGACTTTATTGCGTTGCTTGTCAGAGCGCTGGAGCTGAAAGGAAGCGGACAATCCGTATCCATGTTCAGCGACGTTCATGATACCGATTATTACTATGAAGAGCTGGCCATTGCGAAAGAGCTTGGCATCGCAGCCGGCTATGAAGACAATACGTTCAAGCCAAACAGCACGATTTCCCGCCAGGATATGATGGTGCTGACCGCACGCGCGCTCGAGGCGGCCGGCAAGCCGCTTGCAGCAGGCGGAACGTTAGCCGCATATCCGGATGCGGCGCAGGTTGCCGGCTATGCGGAGGAAAGCGCCGCAGCGCTGGTGCAAGCCGGTATTGTGAACGGCAAAGGCAGCATCATCGCTCCGGCCGATTCGCTGACCCGCGCGGAAGCAGCCGTCATCTTGTACCGGATTTGGAGCTTGTAACACTTAAGCACAAAGGGACTTGCCAGTAATGGCAAGTCCCTTTGTTTGCTTGTGCCGCTCCCTGCACCGCTTGATGCCGGCGACGGCAGCAGTTTTAAGCTGCGTGTTACAGCACGCCTAGCGCAAGAAGCACCCAGCCGATAATTAAGCACAGCCCGCCAAGCGGCGTAACCGGTCCGAGCAGGCGTGCTTTTGCCACACTTAATACGTACAGACTTCCCGAGAATAACACAATGCCTGCAAACATCAACCAGCCTGCTGCTGTAATCATGCTGGAGTCCGGATAATGATCGGCCAATATTCCAACGCCAATCAAGCCTAATGCATGTGTAATATGGTATTGCACGCCAACCTCGTAAACTTTCAGCTTATCGGGTTCCAGCCTGCTCTTCAGCATATGCGCGCCAAACGCCCCGATGATGACCCCGATCGCCATCAAAATACTGCCAAGCACGACAAACGTTTGCATAAGTCTCTCACTCCATTTACAAATTAGAAATTTGCCAATCAATCTCCTGCAGCCCTACGCTTCGCAGAAATTCGTTAGCCTGCGAGAACGGCTTGCTGCCAAAAAAACCTCGGTGGGCCGATAGTGGGCTTGGATGCGGCGAGCGGATAAGCCGGTGTTTCGGGTTGGTAATGAGCTGGGCTTTCTTCTGGGCATGGCTTCCCCACAGCAGAAAGACGACAGGCTCATGCTTCCGGTTAACCGTCTCAATGACTTTATCCGTAAACGTCTCCCAGCCTTTGTCTTTGTGCGAGTTCGCTTCATGTGCCCGTACCGTAAGCACCGTGTTTAACAGCAAAACCCCTTGCTGCGCCCATTTCAGCAAATGCCCGTTATTCGGGATATAGCAGCCCAGATCATCGCGCAGCTCCTTAAACATATTTAATAAGGATGGAGGCGTACCTACGCCTTCTTTGACGGAAAAACTTAATCCGTGGGCTTGTCCCGGGCCATGATAAGGGTCCTGTCCCAAAATCACGACCTTCACACCGGCGAGCGGCGTGTAATGCAAAGCGTTAAAAATATCATATGGATCCGGATAAATCGTTTTTGTCTGATACTCCTCGACCAGAAACGCCCGAAGCTGCAAATAATACGGTTTTGCAAACTCCTGCTCTAATTCAAGCGCCCAATCGTTTGTTAAGATAGCCATTTCAAGCTCTATCCCCCTGCCGGTAAAATAAGTTCAGCACGATTATATCATATTGCTCTTTCAGACCAACAAAAAAAAGCATAGCAACCGACAGATGCCTGCCCGTTTTCCATGATGAAGAAAACAGCCATCCTTGCCGGCCTGCCGGACAAATATCCACGCCTTCTATCGCTCACCCGAGTAATATACACCATACGTGATGGAGGTGTTTCGGTTGAAATGCGCACCAATGAAACGAAAAAAAGGGTGCAATGCCAAAGTTGTTATCGTCTGCCCCCCAAAACGAAAAAAACGAGCGAAAAAGAAAGCTCGTCCGCGCCAAAAAAGAAAACGCAAGCTCCATGTCACCATTATCCCTTCCATCCAAAGGTACTTTACTTTGGCCGAAGCCGATATCGCACTGACGACAGGCAAAACTTTATATGCCAGCCAGTTTGTGAATGATGCAGGCGAGGCAATCAGCCGGTTTGCCGAACATGGACGCAGCGGATACTATAACCTGTATATCAATTCCACCTTGCAAAGCAGCCAGCTTTACACCATTGATGCAAATACATTAGTGATTTTCCCAACTGGCCAGATCATAAAAGAAAACACCCCGATCATCCTGGAGTCCGTGGCCTTCGCGGCAGAAATAAACCGTTCGTGACCATCGAAACCAGTATGACCGGTGGTGTTCAAAAAGCGTTACCCCTTAAGAGACCATAACAGCCTCCAGAACAAGAATGGTGTCTGCCGTAAAAGTCGCGTTTACATTAAGCGTAATAACAGCAACGTCATCTGTGCCGGGGGTTACTGCGAAGCTGCCGCCTTCCTGCATAACGCCATTCACATAAAAGTTGTAATATCCGGTAGTTCCTACAGCCGGTACCGTAACCGGCGAGGCGCCCGTATCATTGCTAAAAGGCTCATCCTCTCCGTTGAGAGCAATAGTCCCGCCTGTTGCAACCGTCAAGTCAGCCGCTAACTGACGGAAAAACCTTTGCGGAGCAATTACCGCAGTGGGAAAGGCAATTTGATAGATTTGAAGAGCCATTCCAATCATCTCCTTTTATTTTCTTCTATAGTAGATGCAGTGAAATGGCAACCTGACAGGACATACAGCTTGATGCAAATATACTATTTTACAGTCAGTAATACATTTCGCTGGAGATGATATTTCCTATCTTGTCCAATCCTACGACCTTATAGCTTCCCTTTGCCTCCGGTAAATAAATGTACCAATACGTATTCCCGTTTTGGCTAGGGATCAGTTTCCCTTCATAAACCTGATTGTCACTATCTATAACTTGGATCTGCTGGATTTGCGGATCCCTGATTATGCCTAAAAAAACAGGGATACGGTCCAATTCAAACCAACCGGTCGGCACTCCCGTTTGAGAATCGGCAATAGAGGTAGAGCCTTGCTGCCTTAAAACCCACTGCCCCGCGTCTTCCACGAACTCGCTGGCTTCCAGCTCGATGTTCTGCTGATTATCATTCCATTCATAGGTTCTGCTGCTTAAAACAAGCATTATAGCATCCCCTATCCTTTGCTTCACCAATATCTCGGTCCGGTCAGCCGGATTGCCGGCTTGAAGGGCATCCAGCCAAAACCGGTCTGCCGGAACAGCTGCACTCTTCCGCTCTTGATCCGTTCCGTATCCTAATGAACTCATCGTATAAAACGCGATGGCAGCAGCAACGATCAAACCGATGCCAGCCAGCGTTAACCGGCGGGCGGCTGGTTTCCCCACCCGATCAGTGGAAACGAACGCTTTATCCCTGATTCTTGCTTTTAATTGTTCTGTAAAAGCCGCTGAACGAAGCGGATTGCCTTGCAGCGATTGATACCATTCCGGATCAGATGAATTCATGCCGATAATTCTCCTTTAATAAACGCGACATTTTTTTGCGGGCCGCAAACAGTCTCGATTTTACCGTTCCCTCGGGGATTTGCAGAACCTGGGCAATCTCCGTTAAGGAAAGCTCGTATTTGGCTTGCAGCAGCAGTGCTTCCCGATATTTGGCCGGCAGGCTTAACAGCCGGATCCAAACCTCGTTGGAAGCTTCGTTTTCCAGAAACGCTTGCTCCGCGGAAGCGGCATGTCCTCTGGATTTGACTGCCTCCACCAGCAATACTTTTCGAATAAAAGCCGATTTGCGATAGTTATAGCTGATGTTTCTCGTCATTCTGAGCAGCCAGGTTTTGACGGACGATTCGCCCCGGAAGGAAGCGGCATGCAAATAAGCCTGCAAAAAAACATCCTGCGCAACGTCATCCGCCATGCTGCGGTTTTTCGTTAAAGAATAAGCAAAATTCCAAACATCCTGCCCAAATGCACTCATCAGCTTCTCAAGCGTCGCCGAATCCATATTGGCCATATACCGCAAATAATCATAGCTCAACAAACTCACCTCATGAGTATAGACAATTTAACGCCTATATCGGTTCAAAAAAAGACACTCTGAAGGAGTGTCTTTAACGGGTTAAATATTTAGTTCCATCCATTCGTCCGTTTGTTGAAAACCAAACTTTTGGTAGACGGGCCTGCCTGGCTTCGATGCGCCAAGCCATATTCTCGTAATGCCGGCATGTTGGGTTTCAGTCCCTTATCCAGGGGCGAGGCCGGGGTTGCATGTATAACAACGATCGGGCCGCACAGCTAAAGCGTCATCGCCTGGCCATATTGCTGAAGGAATGCTTCCTTCTTCTTGTAATCCGGCATAACACTCCCGACAAGCCGCCAGAAGGAGCGGTCATGGTTCATATGCACAAGATGGCAAAGCTCGTGCACAATGACATAATCAATCGCTTCAACCGGCGCCATAGCAAGGCGATAATTAAACGTTAGCTGCTTGGCCGAGCTGCAGCTGCCCCATTTGGTCGCGGATTCGACGATCTCGACCGATTTGGGCGTTACTTTCAGCTGTTGCTGGTAGCCTTTGATCCGCTCCAGAATCACCTTCTTGCAGCTGGCAAAATAAAACTTTTTCAGCCGCTGCTTCAGTTCTTCCTCGCCTGCCGACTCCGTATCAATCAATTCGCTCAGCCGGTAATACCGCCCCAAATGCAGGAATTTGCCATGATCTTCATATTCCCGGATATGCGAGGCGTCACGGGCTTTCTCCATCGCATCGAGCCGTGCGGCGATTTGTTCCCCATGCTGCAGCACCGCGTTCACAATGGCCGTCTCGGCAGTGCCGTTTGGCGCTTTGACCGTCACGAATCCGGCCGGATCGATATGGATCGAAAGCTTATTCCGCGGCCCATATACAACATGGGGAGTCAGTATTCGATTTCCAAGTTGAATGTTCATCATTTCTGAACCTGAACCTGCTTAACGTTTATTTGCTGATGATTTTGTTAATGGCGCTAAATAATGCCCTGACCGAAGATACCATAATATCGGCATCAATGCCGCAGCCCCAATATGCCGCGCCGTCAGCGCCTTTAATGCCGATATAGGATACCGCCTGGGACTTCGAGCCCGTCTCCAGCGCATGCTCCGTATACACCAGATCGGTATAATCAAAGCCAAGCTCGGTTTGCAGCGCATTGCTGATCGCATCCAGCCGGCCGTTGCCGTTGCCCGTAATTTCCTTCGTTTCGCCTCCGGTACGGATAGTTACAACCGTGCTGAACTCCTCATCATCATTAAAGCGGTATTTCACGAATTCGACCGGCGATTTCAGATTGACATATTCCTGTTTGAAAATGTCATAAATTTCGTCCGGCTGCAATTCCTTTTGCTGCTGGTCGGATACGTTTTTCACGCAATAGCCAAAATGCTCGCGCATTTTCGGCGGCAGATCCAGGCCGTACTTCTGCTGCAAAATATAGCCGATGCCGCCTTTGCCGGACTGGCTGTTAATGCGGATAATATCCCCTTCGTATTGCCGCCCGATATCTTTGGGATCAATAAGCAAATAAGGGACGGACCAATACTGGCGTTCTTCCTCTTCGCGCCACTTCATCCCTTTGGCAATCGCGTCCTGATGAGAGCCGGAGAACGCTGTAAATACAAGCTCGCCGCCGTACGGGTGGCGTTCGCTTACGCGCATTTTGGTGGCTTGCTCATAGGCGGCAACAATTTCCGGCAAGTTCTCGAAGTTCAGCTTCGGATCGACGCCATGCGAGTACATATTCAAAGCAAGCGTCACAATATCGACGTTGCCGGTACGTTCGCCATTGCCGAACAATGTGCCTTCCACGCGCTGCGCGCCGGCCAGCATGCCAAGCTCGGCGTCAGCCACGCCTGTGCCCCGGTCATTATGCGGGTGCACCGACAAAATGACATTCTCGCGGTACTTCAAATTTTCGCTCATATATTCAATTTGGCTGGCGTACACATGCGGCATCGACATGGATACGGTAGCCGGCAGATTAATAATCACCGGGTTTGCCGCAGCCGGCTGCCATACATCAAGCACGCGATTGCAAATATCGAGCGCAAACTCGATTTCCGTACCGGTAAAGCTTTCCGGCGAATATTCGAATTGGAAATTGCCTTCCGTTTCAGCGGCAATTTGCTTCACCAGCTTCGCGCCGGTTACGGCAATATCAATAATTTCCTCTTTCGATTTGCGGAATACTTGCTCGCGCTGCGCTAACGAAGTCGAATTGTACAGGTGGACGACCGCTTTGTTGGCGCCTTTCAGCGATTCGAACGTTTTGCGGATAATATGCTCGCGCGATTGGGTCAGCACTTGAATCGTCACATCGTCCGGAATCAGATTTTGCTCGATCAGCGTACGCAGAAACGTGAATTCCGTCTCCGATGCAGCAGGGAAACCGACCTCGATTTCCTTAAAGCCGATGTCAACCAAAACTTTGAAATATTCCAGCTTCTCCTCCAAATTCATCGGAACGATAAGCGCCTGATTCCCGTCGCGAAGATCCACGCTGCACCAGATCGGCGCCTCCGTAATATATTCCTTTTGCGCCCATTTCAAGCTTGTTTTCGGCGGCATAAAATACCCTCTGGCATATTTCTCAACATGTTTCATCCGTCATCCATCCCTTCTTCAATATCGTCTTGCGGCATGCAGCAAAAAAATAAAAAAAGCCTTTCATCTCCATTAACAGAGACGAAAGACTTTGACATCCTACGCGGTACCACTCCGACATTCATGCCGTTTACCGGCATGCACTCGACAGGCATAAATTTGCATATGCAAATTCCACACCCCTGATGATAACGGTCAGGCGCCGGCTCCGCTTACTGGTTCATTCGGCGGGCAACTCCAAGGCGAGTTCAAGTTTCCTCCACGACTGTTTCGCAACATCCAACAGCTCTCTGAACGTATGGAAAACTTTACTACTCCTCTTCAACATCTTTTAGGTTTGAATATGTTACATCTATCCTACCCTACAAAAGCGATGTTAGCAAGTGCTGTAATCATGTGCAGCGCCGATCCAGCAGACCATTTAGCAAACCGTGCTTTCTAACTCTGCGTTTAACCGTTCTGCAAGCTCCAGCAGCTCAAGCGGTTCTCGGATCGTATAGGCGGGCCGCTCGCTTGCATCGGCCGGTTCATGCGGATACCGCGGCGTCCAGCTGAGGAACACGCTGGTTATGCCCAGCGCGTTTGCGCCTTTCATATCACGGCTCAAATTATTGCCTACCATCACGATGCGAGAATAGTCCTCTTCTTTCAGTTCGACAGCGCCCGCTGCCGCTTTGAACATACGAGGGCTCGGCTTAGTCGCTTTTATATTTTCCGAATAAATCATAGCGGTGAAATAATCATAAAGCCCATGCTGAGTAAATACATTTTTGAACGACTGCGCGTCTCCATCGGCTACCAGCACAAGGGTGTAACCTCTATCGTACAACGTTTTTACCATTTCCGAGGCTCCCGGAATGAGATTGGCGGCAATTACGATCCCCGCCTCGTCCCTGGTTTCTGTACCTTCATCCACAATCGTATCGCCGCTGTCCAGGAACAACACTAGCTTTTTCCCGCTCATGGTATGACCTCCCTCAATATTGGATGATCTCTTCGTTCCGTCTTATCCCGTTTGTTAAGATTTCGTGCATCGGATTCAAATTCGCACCGGACTAATCTATAATAATTAGTAACACGATTAACCATATATACCATAAATTATAAAGCCATTATTGGTTTAAGGAGGACTCCCCTTCATGTCCCTGTCCGACAAACATGCGCTTCAGGAACTTGCGCTTCGTTACGCCCCTCTGCTTCATTTCGACCGCCTTGAGCCTTTCACGCTCATTCGGGCTGGCATTACCGTATTCGAAGCATCTGCGCCTTCTCCTTCGTTCAACAGGCTTATTACAGTAAACCGCGATAAGGTTCGCATGGTCATCGAATACGCGCTTTATTGGGATTACGACATTCAGCATACGTACGATCTGGAACATGTCTGGGTGTACATCGGCCATGATGGCGCCGTTGTTTCTTGCGAAGCCAGCTTCCATGGCCGTTATCTTTTAGGCATTTTGCGCGACCGCAGCAATGTGGCGGACGATCGGCACGTCAGCCTGTTCGTACAGCCCGGCAAGCATGCGCTGTCGCCGCTCGCTGAGCTTTTCCGGCTGCTGCCCAATGCGGAATCCTGCTGTCTGGAGGAAGCCGGCGTCGACGGCGTGCTTGAGCCGGCGCTGTTCGAAGGCGAGTTCAACACCGCAGCCGGTATCGACCAGCTGGCGGAAGCACATTTGCGTTCGTTTGGTTTTAAACCATCGTTTCACTATGTGCCATACGAGTGGAACCCGGCTGTTTTTGTTTCCTGGGACGAGCTGCGGATGGAAATTCCCGTCCGCATGAGGACTCTTCTTGCTTCATTGGCTTAGGAAAATCTCCCTTCCGCCAAATCCGCTTCATCTAAGGGGCTTGCACAGCCCCTCTATCATTTTCCGTTAGACTTCAGCCGCAGCCGGAAACGGAACTTGGCGTCCTCCTCATACCACATCGGAAAGTTCGTACCCCAAATATTGTTATGAAGATTAAAATGCCATCCCTGTTCAAGCGGTGAAAACGTATGGTCGAACTGAAGCAGCCGTCTCCGGCCGGGCGCGGCTAGCGCCGCATCCATAGTCTCGAGCATAGCCGAGCCGTCGGCCCCCGCATAGGAAATGCCACGGCCTACCGCATGAAGATTCCGGTTTCCGCCTTTTACAACTTGAAGCGGCGAGATCGGACTGCCCAGCTTGTCCATCATCCACAAATTCGGACTGTCAACCTTTAAGCCGCAGCTGAACCAGCTGGCTTCCGGAAGCCGGCTCGCATCTTTGCCGAACCATTGCAAAGCAATGTCGATGATGCCATCCGCATGGCGCCAATCGTATGCAATCTCCAGCTCTCTGGGCGCCCCGTATTGCTCGTAGGCTTCGACCGGCATTCGCAAACGAAGTCTGTATTCATCTGCAGACGCTCCTGCGCGGAACCGCACATCGTCGACAGTTGGAACAAACACGCCATGGGAAGGCAGCGGCCGCACATATTCAAACCCCGGTTTGCCAAAATCCGCATCCGCCCACGGATGAGTAACCGGAAGGTTTTGCATGTAGGTACGAAAATAACCTGCATAATCTTCCGTTCCAAACGTCTCATAGACGAAAGCCCCGAAAGGCCGATGTTCATCGCACCAGCTTTTCCCGTTTTCGTCCGTTAAATGAACAAGCGATCCGTTATCGCCAAAAGCAAACGCATAACTGCCGCTCCGATAAACTTCGCGAATGCGGGCGGCTGCAGCGCCCTCCGTATTTGCTTTAACAGGCTGCAGCGCCTGGAAAGCCTGCTGCGCTTCGGCTTGCTTATCCTTGCTTAAGCCTAGAATGGCGCGTTCGGTATACGCTCTTTGCTCCGCCCATGAGCTCTCCAGCATGGAATACGAACGGCGATGTTCCGCTGCGGCAAATTGTCCCCTGCTATGATGGCGATCGAATTCATCCAACGCAAACGCTCCGATATAACCGTATTTGGCCGGAATATCGCTTACGTCCACTTCATCCTTCAGACGCGCGGCCTGAAAGTCGCTTTTCCCGTAATTGCGGAAATCAGGCAGCCATTTCTTCACATCGAGCCCCATGTATGCTCGGCTACAAGCAGCAGCGCTTCGCTCATTTGGCTGTATTCAATGCTTGATTCATCCATTCGCCCCTGCGCAATCCAGTCGTTCCGAAGCCTCTGCAGCTCGCGCAGCCTGGCTACTTTAAGGGGATCGGTGCCCGCTCCGTGAATCCACGTATCCCCAATCTCCTCGCGCACGACTGGCAGACCGCTGCGCATTTCCTCCAGCCGCGCCGCAAATGCGTCCAACGTAGAAGCTTGAACATCCGCTCCCGGATAGCGTCTCCGGATATCGGCGAACTGCCGGCGAATGTCCTGAATAGAGGGCGGCCCGCAATTGTCGCCCGTATGAGCGAACAGGAGCACGTCGCTTAGCCCCGGCATCTGGACCGGTTCTCCGTAGCTGCCGGCATAATTCACGATCACCTCGGCTCCGCCATCCGCTTGCCATCGAAACAGCCTTGGAACATCGGGACGCCTCGACGCCGGATTGACGCCAAGATGCAAATAACGTATACCGGCTTCCTGCATATACGGAACCATCGCAAGCGTATGGCCCGGCACGTCCGTCATCTTGGCGGCGATGGTCCGTTTGCCGTATAGTGCATCCAGGCTGCGGCTGATGGACAGGCCATAGCGGAACAGCCGGGAATCCATTAGCTCCGTATGCGTGGTGAACGGCAGCCCGTGCCAGGCGATATGCCCTTTCGCAATGGCGTCCTCCATCTTTTTCTTATTTTCAGCAGATGCTTGTTCCAAATAATAACGTATAAGCCACGAGCCTGTTGTCCATACGAAACGCTCGGGCCCGCCCTCGGCTTCCAGCTGCTCCGCCAGCTCGATTGCCTTTGGAATATACTCCTCCGTATATTGCTTCATCACCCGGGAGGCCAAATGAGTAAACCCGATATCCAGGTGCGTCTTAAAAATAACGTGCACTCTTTCGATGACCGTCAATTGCTTGTTCCTCCATTATTCCAATGCGTTATTCCTGCAGCTTGCGCCCGGATTTATGCCCTCTGCCCGGCGAGCGCAGGAGCCGTTATGCCTTCCAGCGTCAATTCCCGCGCATGGTGGCAGGCAACCAGTCGTCCTTCTCCAATGTCTTGCAGCTCCGGCACAACCTGCTCGCAAGCTGCGGTCTTGTAAGCGCAGCGCGGGTGAAAATGGCATCCCTTCGGCGGATTGGCGGCGTTAGGCACCTCCCCTTGCAGTACAATTCTTTCTCTTCGAATCAGCGGATCGGGATTCGGAACCGATAACAGCAGCGCTTCTGAATACGGATGCATCGGCCGGCTGAACAAGGCGTCCGTGTCGGCCAGCTCCACAATCTTCCCTAAGTACATCACGGCAATCCGGTCGGATATATGCTTGACGACGGACAAGTCGTGCGAGATAAACAGATAGGTCATTTGATATTGACGCTGTAAATCTTTTAACAGGTTAATAATTTGCGCTTGTATCGAAACGTCGAGGGCGGATACCGCCTCATCGCAGACAATAACCTTCGGATTCGTGACGAGCGCCCGGGCAATACCGATCCGCTGCCGCTGCCCGCCGGAGAACGCATGCGGGTACCGTCTTAAATAGCTGGCGTTCAGCCCTGTCTGTTCAGCCATGGCAACGACCCGCTCGTCAATTTCCTGCTTGGACAATGTAGATAAAGCCCGCAGCGGCTCGCTTATAATGTCATAGACCGTCATCCGGGGGTTCAAGGAAGAATAGGGGTCCTGAAATATCATCTGAATATTTTGTCTGACCGCCTTGTACTCCTGTTTTTTCGCTTTCAAAAAATCAATCCGTCCGCCGTTCCCGTAATAATAAATATGCCCCGATGTCGCCTCGATGCCCCTGACGAGGCAGCGGCCCAGCGTCGTTTTGCCGCAGCCCGATTCTCCGACAAGGCTGAACGTCTCGCCCTTGCGGACGGTAAACGAAACGTCGGAAACCGCTTTGACAGCTGTCCCTTTGCGGTCCTTGCCAAGGCCGCTTTGCACGGGGTATTCCTTGACGAGACGGCTTATTTCCATGATCGGCTCATTCATGTTTGCTCCCCGTTTCTTCTTCATGTTCGGCGTACAGAAAACAGCTGACGCTGTGGCGGTCGGACAATTGCGTATGCGGCACTTCCCGTTTGTTGCACAGGCCTGGAATCCGGTCCGGGCAGCGATCGTAAAATTCGCACATCGGCGGCATATGAAGCGGAATCGGCACGGTACCTTCGATTGATTCCAGACGCTCCTTGCGCGACTCGATCGTCGGAATAGACCGCAGCAGCCCCTGCGTATACGGATGTTTCGGCGCATGATAAATGTCCGCTACCGGCGCCCGCTCCACGATTTTTCCCAAATACATAACCGCGACCTCGTCGCACATCTCTGCAACGATGCCCAGATCGTGGGTAATAAAGACGATAGCCATGCCAAACTCCTGCTGCAGCTCTTTCATTAATTCCAGCACCTGGGACTGAATGGTCACGTCGAGTGCGGTAGTAGGCTCGTCCGCAATGAGCAGTTCCGGATTGCACGACAACGCCATCGCAATCATCGCCCTTTGCATCATGCCGCCGGAAAATTCATGCGGATACTGATGGAACCGTTTCTCCGGATTCGAGATCCCGACTCTTCGCAATATATCAATCGTCAGCTTTACAGCTTCCTTTTTGTTTTTTGTACGGTGCAGCAGAATGGACTCCATAATTTGATTGCCTATCGTATACAGCGGTGAAAAAGCGGCCATCGGCTCTTGGAAAATCATAGCGATCCGGCTGCCGCGAATAGCGCGGATTTCTTTGCCGTTGCGTTTCAGCTTAACCAAATCCACGTCTCCGAGCTTAACCGAACCTGTGACGGCCGAGGTTTTGGGCTGTATGCCGATAATGGCCTTCCCCGTAATGCTTTTGCCGCACCCGGACTCTCCAACGATGCCTAACGTTTGCCCTTTGGACACGCTGAAGTTAACTCCGTTTACCGCTTTAAGCATGCCTCTGTCGGTCGGAAAATGAACTTTCAAATCTTCCACCCGGAGCAAATCTTCTGGTTGTTGTGCTATTACCGTATCCGTCATCTGGATTTCCTCGCCCCGCTAGTTTTTATTTGTAAGGGTCGGCCGCATCCCGCAAGCCGTCGCCCAAAAAGTTAAACGCCAGCACCGTAACTACAACAAACCCAAGCGGAATCAGCTTCCACGGATATAAGGCCACATTCTCCATTTGCTGCGCTTCCTGCAGCAGAACGCCCCAGCTTGCCGCCGGAGACCGGATTCCGAGTCCCAGAAAGCTCATTGCCGTTTCGCCGATAATCATGGAAGGAATCGAAAGCGTCATCGTTACAACCAAATAGCTCATAAAACCGGGAATGAGATGAATCCGAATAATTTTTGCGTTGCTGACGCCGGAAATTTTGGCCGCCATCACATAATCTTCGTTCCTTAATGCCATAAACTTGCTGCGCACAACTCTGGCGAGGCCTGTCCATTCTATAAACGCCATAATAATTGTGATATAGAAAAACATCCGCACGATCGGCACCCGGGGAGGAATAGCCGCCGATAACGCCATCCATAGCGGAAGCGTCGGAAAGGAACGGATGATTTCGATCAGACGCTGAATGACCGTATCTGTGACGCCTCCAAAATAACCCGAGATTCCTCCGATCAATAAACCTAGAAAAAAGCTGATTGCTACCCCGACAAGCGGAATCGTCAGCGAAACCTGGCTGCCAAGCACGATGCGGGAAAACAAATCTCTTCCCATGCCGTCTGTGCCAAATACAAAAAACCTTCCCGGCTCGTCAACGCCAAACAGATGCAGATTGCCCGGAATAAACCCCCACATTTTGTATTCCGTGCCGGTAACCAAAAATCGGATCGGGAATATTTTTTCCTTATCCTCCACAAAAATTTTGCGAAGCGTCTCCGGATCGCGTCCCGACTTGAGGCCGTACACAAAAGGAACGAAATGAAATTTGCCTTCCGGGTCCACCCAGTGCAGCTTGGAAGGCCTGCTGTTCAGATTGTCGCTGTCGTAACTGTCCAGTCCCTGCGGCGCGATAAAATTGCCGAACAGCACCATCAGATACATGAAACCGAGCACAAACAAACTGATTCGGGCCAGCTTGTGCTTCATAAGCTTCCGAATCATCAGCTTCCAGTGTGAAGCCGCATAATAGGACTCTTCCGCGCCGACTTCCACCGTCTTTCTGGACCATAAGCCCGACCATAATCTAGTGTTGATTAACCGCGTTTTCATCCGTCACATTCCTTTTCTTTGCATTCGAATTCGTGGGTCGAGCCAGACGAGCAAAATATCGGAGAGCAGCGTCCCGAGCACGATGCACACCGCCATGAACAGCAGCCACGTACCCGCCAGGTACATATCCTGACTGAGCAGCGCTTTGTACATAACCGGCCCTTGCGTAGGCAGATTCAATACGATTGCCGTAATCGTGGAGCCGGTAAAAATCGAGGTAAGCGACCATCCGATCGTGCTGACGATCGGATTGATCGCGGCGCGGACCGGGTACTTCATAATTATTTTTTTCTCCGACAACCCTTTGGCTCTTGCGGTCAGCATATAAGGCTTGTCCATCTCGTCCAGCATCTGGGCCCGCATCACGCGGATCAAATCGCAAGTGCTGCCAAGCCCAATGACAATAACGGGGATAATCATATGCTTCAGAAAATCTTCGAACTTGGCAAACGACCAGGCGGCATCCACGAATTCAGGCGAAAAGAGGCCCAGCATCGGATCGCCTACCCAAATATAAGAGAAGTACATCAATATAATCGCCAGCAAAAAGTTAGGGGTGGCCATTCCCAGAAAGCCAAAAGCGGTAAACACATAGTCGGCGATCGAATATTGCCTGACCGCACTGAAGATGCCGATCGGAATCGACACCGCGTAAGTGAATAACATCGAAATAATGGAGACGACAAGCGTAAGCGACATGTATTGCCCGATAATGCCGGATACCGGACGATTGTAGTTTAAGGAATAACCAAAATCGCCTCTGCTGATCATCCCCCACATCCATTTGCCGTATTGAACGTACCAGGCCTGATCCAAACCGTAAGCGCTTCGCATCGCAGCAAGAGAAGCGTCGTCGATAATTTCTCCGCCCGTTGTCATCTTCGCTGCATAAATGCTGATAAAGTCTCCGGGAGGAAGTTGAATAATGAAGAAAACTATGATCGAAATGAGCAGAACGACCGGAATCATGAAGATCACCCTGCGTACGATGTAACTTAACATGGCGTTCCTCTCTTCAAGAAGCAAAAAGATGGGGGGAGGACAAGCTCCCCCTACCATTTTGCAACTGTTTATTCGATATAAAATTGCGCCGGATGTGCAAATCCGATTCCCCTGTACTCGTCGGCGTTGACGAGGGCAGGAACGTTTTTCACGTTATTTTTGACGACGACCAAGGATGGAGTTGGAGCGGTATAGCCGATAATCCATTGGTTTTTCTGATGGAGCTTAATAATGTCGTTGCCAAGCTGGCTGATTTCTCCCTTGGATTTGGCGGCTTTCAGCTTATCCCAATCTTGCAGCAGAAGGGCAACGTCGCCTTCCGGCTTCACGCCTTCCTTGCCGCCGGAAGAGGTGTACAAGCCGTAATGGCCAAACCATGGCGTAATGACGCGGAGCGGCATCAGCTCATCCGGTCTGAGAGAGACGTCTACGACGGATACGCTCTTGACGGCTACCGGAATTTTGTTAGCGTACTTCAGGTCGAAGTAGCTGCCTTGGTCAACGATTTTCAGCTCGGTTTTAATGCCGGCTTGATCATAATATTTGCGAAGCAGCTCGATGAACTTCTCATCGTCCGTGCCTTTTTCTTCGTAAATCAACAAGGACAAATTGGAGCCGTCGGCAAATGTTCTGTATTTATGATTGCTGTCCCATTTCAGGCCGATTTCGTCAAAGAGCTTCTCGGCGCCGGCAACATCGTAATCGGTCCACTGCTTGTCCCATCCTTCTTGATAGCCCGGGAGGCCTTTCGGTACGGATGCTTGCGCCGGTGTGCCGACTCCGCTCGTAATAATTTCCGACACCTCGTTGCGGTCGACGGCAATGGACAACGCTTGACGGAAGCGAATATCCTGGAAGAGCGTGCGGAGCTTCGGATCTTCCGTCGTCTGGTTCAGCTGTACACCGGTGCTGGACCAAGACGGCGTTTGCCACGGGATAACGGTGTAATCGCCTTTTTTCTCGTTTTCCTTCAGCACGGTATAATCCTTGAAATCAAACTGGGCGATATCCACGTCGCCAGCCAGCGTTTCGACGAGCTTATGGCTCGGATCTTGCATTTTATCCAATACGATCCGGTCGATGTAAGGCAGCTGTTGGCCTTCTGCGTCCGTCTTGAAGTAATAAGGATTGCGTTCCATAATGAAACGGTCGCTGTTGGCGTCGTTTTTTGCGACCCAAGGGCGAAGCGTCGGACGCTGCGGGTACAGCCAGTAATAGTAGCCTGTCCATTGGCCAAGCGTTTTGGTGTCTGCGAAGCCGTATTGCTTCGCCACTTCAAGCGCTTTGTCTTCGCCGATAAATTCAGGAAGAATCGTCTTGTAGTAATGCGCCGGCGCAAAAAACCATTTGTTGTCGATAGCGAGGCGCTCCAGGAACTGTACGCTAGGATGCTTGAATGTGACTTTCACCGCGTAGTCATCTACCTTCGTAACCTCTGCCCTTTCCTTCTCGCCGGTATCCGGATTAACCGAGTAGTAGCAATCGTAAAGCGCTTTGCCAAACGTCTCAGGGACCAGCATATGCTCCCAGTAGAAAATAACGTCATCTGCCGTAAACGGCACGCCGTCAGACCACTTCATGCCTTCGCGCAGATGAATAATATATTCGGTGGAGTCCGCGTTCACCTCGTAGCTTTTCGCCACGTTGGGCTCGATGCCTGTGCCGTCCTGCTTGAAGCGGAACAGCGGCTCCTCCGTAATCATCTCAATGCCCCATTTATCATCGGGACCGTTCCATGGATTCCGCCATTCGCCGCCGTATTTGCCGATGCTTTCGTATACCGGCTCGACCATGACATCGCCCTTTGCAGGGAGGCGCTGCTCAACAGGAGGAAGCGTTCCGGCCTTCACAAGCTCTTGCAGCATCGGCGCTTCTTTGAATCCTTCGCTTGCGGCGGCAGTCGTTGCGCTAGGCGCTGCCGAAGCAGACGGCGCCACGCTTGCATTGCCTTTGGCAGCCGAGTTATTTGCATTGTTGCTCGTACAGCCGATTAAGGTTGCAGCCGTAAGCAGCAAGGCTATTGCCGTAACACCAAGTCTTTTCCTAACGATCACTTTTTCCCACTCTCTTTCCTGTATATGTTTAGTCCAGCAGGACATCGCTGGTTAAAGCTGTTTTCTCTTGCGGTCCGGTTGGGCCTTCGGCGAACAGCGGCTGGCCAAAGAAGGTGCCTACTTGCGGATTGCCAAAGTGATAGACGGCGCCGCCGTCCGGGTTCGTATAATCTTTGTCCAGCCACGTCGGCCAAGCGTTGCCAAGGCCGTTGCCGGTCGCCTCGTTCGGGTAATATTGGAACGCCTGTACGTTGTTCCATGTATCCCAAGCCGTCCCCTGATTGGTGACGTCCGTCAGTTGATCAATGACCAGCTCTTGATACACATGGTTTCCCGGGTCCTTCCACATCCCATGCGAGCCTTGCGCCGAATAAACAACCGGATGCGTTCCGTTCACTTTGTCGACTTCGTCCCAGCGATACGTCGTTCCGAAGGAATGCGCCCCATAATACACTTGCACCGGCTTCACATAATTCACGCCGTTATCGGCAAACTTGGCCAGGCGGACCGTAATGCGCTCCCAGTCGCCGACATGGTCGCCCACTTCTGTGCCAAGCACGTTTTTGCCCAAATCGTAAGGCGTAAATTGGAAATAGACGAGGTCGACGTTGTTGTACTCCTTTTCTACCCAAAACGCATAGATAGGCGCATGGGCGAGGTCGCCGGTGAAATACGGCAGTTTAAGCGTAAGCGGGTCCAGCGTCGTTTTCGTCTTGAACTCATATTTGCCAGAGTTCGGGTTCAAGTAACGGTCTACATAAGGGAACGTAAATTCCACAGAGGAAGGGAAATAACTTTCGCCTTGGGCGAACCAGATTTTTGGCGCAAAGTTCTGGAGGAGCTGGCGTTTGGACGCATCGCTGTATGCATTGTCCGGAACGGCGACGCCTGTCGCGTCCAGCGGAGAGATCGCCTCGACCCGCAGGCTGGATACATCGTCATTGAAGTCGTCTACATACATCGCGTCCGAGGTAAATACTTTCGAACCGCCCGAGAAGTTGTAATCCTGATACAAGGTGACTTTGTAGCCCGGAGCGACTCTTAGCGAGGAAATCTGATCATTGCCTACGCCGGCCTTCAACTCTTCCACGTTATGATCGCCAACGCCAAACTCCTGCTCAAACCCGCCGTACGGAGCATTCGAATAAACGGTGACAGGCGCATGAGAAGCTCCAATTTGTTCGACTTTAAGGCTGGAAGCCTCATCGTTCATGTCGTCCACCCAGCTTGCGTCAGCGGTAAATGTTTTGGTCCAGCCTCCGTAATTGGAGTCGCTGTACAACGTTACCCTGTACCCTGGTGCAACTTTGAGAGAAGAAATCGCATCGTTTCCTACGACGGCCTTAAGCTTGTCCACGTTGTAGAAACCAACATCCAGCGTTTGCGATGCGCCGGCGTAATCGCCGTCTTTGTAGATCGTGACCGGAGCTTGTCCTTCCGCACTCACAGGCTTGTCTTGCCAAACGATAGACGCAGCGGCAGCGCTCATCAGAAGCGTAACGGAGATCCATTTCTTCACAGCCTTCATGATTCAACTCCTCTTTCATTCATTTGATTGTTCATCCGCATTTTCCCAGGAAAGTAATATATACCAGAAGCTCAATTTCAGATTAGTTTATGTTATTGACATATTCAATTGAACTAGAACTATTAATTTTGTTAAAACAATTGCACTTTTTTGTTAAATTTGCAGGAGTGTTAACAGGGTGTTAAGCTAAAAGAAAACGGAAACGGTTAGCTAAACTGCAAAATAGCGGTTCGATCATACGGGAGTATGGCGTTACTTGCGCGTAATCCCCTCACAAAACACCATGTCACTGATATTTAATGCTTCTTGTCCTTCTGTTAATTTTGTTAAATGTTCTCACGATTTGCGTTAAGCCGATGGACTTCGTCTGCCGCCATATTTTACTAGATAATGGAATACACGGCTTATACGGCAGCGCAAAAAGCCGCCTCCATAGGATATCCCTATCCCGTGGAGGCGGCTTTCTTCCGAATGCTACAATATGATTTATTCCGCCTGCATCATGCGAACGGAGCTGCGTTCGATGATTGAGGTGTTTAATTTTATCGTAATGGCTCCTTCTCGCGAGTTTTCAATTCTCTTAAGCAGCAGCTTTACGGAGGATTGTCCCAGTTGTTCGGTCGTTTGCCTTGCTGTTGTTAACGGAACGGGAAGCAGGCTGGCCAGTTGAATATCGCTAAACCCGACAATTGAAAGCTGATCGGGAACGGATCTGTTCATATAAGCGGCTGTATATTGGCAGGAAGTCGCCAAATAATCGTCGGTGCACACTACTGCGGTTAGCGAAGGGTTGTCGCCGATAAACTTTGCAAGCTGCGGATTCGGGGCACTCAAGTTTTTCATATAATCCTCTGTGCATTGCAGCAAAATATTATGGCTGTTAATCGGCAAGCCGTGATCCAGCATCGCCTGCACATACCCCTTATACCGGTCTTCCCGGCTCGTTACCCCGTCAAACGCCATTGAAATGTACCCGATCTCCTTATGGCCCTTATCAATCAAGTATTCCGTCATGTTATACATCCCTTGATAATGATCATGATACACGCAGTCGATGCTGACCTCCCGGAATATCCGGTCAATAATAACAAGAGGATAGTTCAAAAGATTAAGCGACAATACCTTCTCGCTGCATTTTGTTCTTCCGCGCGGATACAAAATAATGCCGTCCACCCGGTCGTCGTACAGCTCCTGGAGGCATTCGCTTTCATCTTCCCGATCCGTAGAGATGCGTACGATCAGATAGCAGTCCGAGTTTCTCGCTTCGCGTTCCGCCGCTGCAATAATGCTTGAAGTATAATCGTCCAGATTGGGAAAAATCATCGCGATTCTCTTCTTGGAAGACCTCTCCGCCACCGTTGCCTGAACCGCGGCATCCCCTTGTGTTTCCGCCATAAACGTCCCTCTTCGCGGCAGACGGTAAACAATGCCTTCCTTCGCCAAAATCTCCAATGCCAGCTTTGCGGTCATCCGGCTCACAGAATAAAGCTCGGCCAGTTCTCCTTCAGAAGGCACCGGATCATGCGACCGCAGCTTTCTGCGCCGAATCTCCTCTTTCACCTTTTCAGCCGTCTGCATATACAGCAGCGGTTTTTTATTTTTCTGGAGTTTCATCATGCCATCCCTCCGACTTTGGCATATCAACCGAATATATCAACTGAATACTACCATATTAATCGGACGCGGTATATGTAGTCTCGCAGAAAAAACCGGGCGGATTGATCCGCCCGGTTTCCCGCTTGTTCCATTGTCCTTTACTGTACCCCGTCCGCCTAAAGCTGCCGGGCCAACACGGCAATAACGACGCCAACGATCAGAATACAAAGCAGCGTAAACAATGTAATTTTCCAAGGGCTTCTCGGCACATGGCCGGTTACGCTCCCTGTCTCCCCG
This sequence comes from Paenibacillus protaetiae, assembly GCF_004135365.1. NCBI lineage: Bacteria > Bacillati > Bacillota > Bacilli > Caryophanales > Paenibacillaceae > Paenibacillus > Paenibacillus protaetiae. The sequence continues at coordinate 2,950,543 of NZ_CP035492.1, forward strand.
TTCACCATATAACGGTACGTTTTGTCCTTGTACTTGTAGCTCGCATTCCATACCGGCAGCAATATGTGCTTATACGTCTGGTCAGAATAACGGGTGCTGATGCTCAAGTTGCGCACTTCATCTCCGGCGATCAGCCCTCTGATTTGGCCAGCCAGCTCTTCCTGTATACGGGATTCGGCCCGCTCCCAGCCTTCCTTCAGCGAAACGGAATAACGCTCCGCGATAAATCCGCTTAAATATTCCGGCTTGTAAGCCGCCAATTGATCCAGCCGATAGTCGTGGAGCTTGTAAAGCAGCTTGCTGTCGTACTGCCCGGAAGCCGGAATAAGCACATCGTCGAAATAATGCTCGTATGTACCGCTGGTCCAATGCCATACCGTATAACGGACATTTTCCGTATACGTTTCGGTTTTGCCGTTCACGACGCGGGTGCGAACCTCTTGCCGGTAGTGGTAAACGCCGACCTCCGCTCGGTACGACGAATCCGTATTGGAATCAAATGTCCAGAACGGCACATAAATCCCGTTCAACCGGGAATCTACCGACCGCTTTTTAAATTCGCTAGGCACAAACCACTTTTTGCTGCGCCAAGCTTGAAATGCCTGCGCTGCCTGCTCCTTCGACACATGGAACGGAATGACCGATTCCGGGCGTATGCTGCCCGGGCTGCCCTGCGGGAGCACCTTGGGCGAACCGCAAAAGCCGCATACCGCCGCCGTCTGGCGGGCCGGGAGCAGCATTTCGCCGCCGCAATTGCTGCATTTGACCGCCTGCTGCTCCGTTCCCCAATCCATCAAAGCTGCATTGTCCTCGTCAGCCCAATTGAGCTCATGCTCCGCAGGTTGTTCACGCGGCCCCTCCGCGATTGGCCGTTCACTGCCGCAGTAGCGGCATTTCAGCATTTGGCTTGCGGTATCGAACGCCATTTGCCCGCCGCAGCCCGGGCACGGAAAACCAGCCGCATGACCATGCGGATCCGGATGCTCCTTATCTCCCATCTCGCATCATCCTCTACACCTTCGTACCGCAGCTGGAGCAAAATTTGGCCTCCGCAGCCAGCTGATCTCCGCATTCCTGGCAAAAGCGGCGCTGCGGGCGTGCAGCTCCGCATTCCCCGCAAAATTTATCCTCCGGCTTCAGCAGATGGCCGCACTGCGAACAGGAAACATCCCCCGCCGGCTCCTTCTTCGTCGCCGTCTCGCCTGCATCGCCGCTTGGCTGAGACGGCTGGCCCGGATTATTCATCATCCCTTGAATCATCTGCCCCATCGCCATTCCGGCTCCAAGCCCCGCTCCGGCCCCCGCCAGCCCGCCTCCCGGATTATTCGCAGCTTCGCGGATCGACTCGGCCGTCTGGTATTTCATATACTGGTCGAGATTGCCTGCAATTTGCATCGACGATTTGCGGTCGATCATCCGTTCGACTTCTTCCGGCAAGGAAATATTTTCGATCACGAATCCGGCCAGCGCCAGCCCCATGGCTTCAAAGTTCGGGCCAATCTTCGCGGCCGCCCGGGCGCTCAATTCATCGTAATGCATGGCAAGATCAATAACAGGAATCGCCGATTCGGCAAGCAAATCGCTGATGCCCGACACGATCATCGTTTTGAAAAAACCGCCAAGCTGCTCCGGATGAAACGACTGCTGCGCGCCTAATATTTCACGCATAAACAAAGCCGGGTCCTTGATTTTAAAAGAATAGTTGCCGAACCCGCGCGCGCGCACGACGCCAAATTCTTTATCCCGCATCATGACGGGATTGGTTGTGCCCCATTTTTGATCCGTCTGGATCGTTGTATTCATGAAGTAAACATCCGCTTTGAACGGCGAATTGAAATCGTATTTCCACGACTTGAGCGCCGTCAGCACCGGCAAGTTTTGCGTATGCAGTTCATACCTGCCCGGTCCAAACACGTCCGCCACTACGCCTTCATTCAAAAAAACTGCAGCCTGCCCTTCGCGAACCGTCAGCTGCGCCCCCATTTTGATCGCATGATCGTATGCGGGAAAATGGTACACGAGCGAATCCGTATTTTCGTTCCACTCAATAACCTCGATAAACTGGCCTTTAATGAATGAGAACAGCCCCATGCTCAACCTCCGTTCGAGTCAACATGCATGAAATGATCATTTCAATTATTTCTATTATACGGTAAATAAAGGGATATAATAGCTTCAACACTGCCGCTGGCCTGCTTAAAATATATACGTGTCCAAAAAGCGGTTCCGGAACTTGCCGTCCGGGTCGCACTCCTTAGCCAGCGCTCTGAAATCCGGGAGCTTGGCGTACATCGGCTGCAGCTTTGCCGGTTCCATCGTAAACAGCTTCCCCCAATGCGGGCGGGCGCCAAACGGCTCCAGCTGTTTCTCCATCAGCGGCAGTACTTTGCGAACCGCCTCCCATTCCGGCTTCCATGTGAAATGAAAGGCAACGGAACGCTGCCCGCGGCATGGACTCAGCCACAAATCGTCGGCCGCGATCGTCCGAACCTCTGAAGTAAACAATAACGGCGATATAGCCTCGCGGATGCTGTCCAGCGCTGTCAAGGCAGCATAAGCATCTTCGCGGGCCACAAAATATTCGCTCTGCAGCTCCTCCCCCGCGCTAGGGGTAAAGTCCATCCGGAAATGCGGAAGCCGTTCATGCCATGGCCCTACAATGCCGCGCTGCTCGCTGCAATTGTCTGCGGCGCAGCCAGGCACCGGATGAAGATTAACACCGGAGAGCGCCGCGCCATAATAATCCGAATCCGCGATTACCGTGGCTCCGGCGCCAGCCGGCGCGATGCGTTTCAGCCAAACCTGATTGAACACGGAATCCTTCCAGTCCGTGAACAAGCTGACGCTGTAGCCTGCCGATACAATCGCATCAAAGTTGTCCTGCAGCCGATGCAGAGGCAGACCTTCATAAATATGCTGGGTCATTTGGAAAGCAGGAACCACGTCCAGCGTCAGCTTGGTCACAACGCCAAGCGCGCCTAATCCAACAACAGCGCCTGCGAACTTGCCGTCCTTGTCGCCGCGGGTAAACGTTACGGTCTCTCCGTCCGCCTTTACAATCTCTATGCTGTACACCGCCGCAGCCAGATTGCCGTTCTCGTCTCCCGAACCATGCGTAGCCGTCGCGCATGCGCCCGCCACCGTAATATGCGGCAGCGAAGCCAGATTGTGAAGCGCATACCCATAGCTATTCAAATACATGCACAGCTCTCCGTACCGAATGCCGCCTTCAACAGTCACCCGGTGATTCTCGCGGTCCAAAGCAATAACGCGATTCATCCGCTCCAGCGATATATGTGCAGCACTCGTATCCGCAATCCCGTTAAAAGAATGGCGAGACCCCAGCACTTTAATGGAATCGCTTTCAGCAACCAGCTGCTGAACGTCTTCCAGCCGTTCCGGCACATGGCATTCCACAGCGCCGTATCTATAATTGCCTGCCCAATTTCGTTCGTATCTCATCCTATTCAGCTCCTCTATCATTTAAATTGATATATTTCAACTATTATTCAGTTTAGCTTATTATAGCGTGCTTGTATAACCACAAGCCCGTTATCCAACTTCTATCGTTTGGCGTCACGTTTTTCCTTGTCCGTACAAGCCGGGGATTATTCGCACCTGTAACGCAACAATCCTGCTTGGCAGTCCTCCCGGCAATACGAATGCTTTCACCGCCGTATGGGCAGCATCCGGTATTTTAGAGGTCATTATATTTATGCTCCTTCCGGTTAGGAACAAAAAATAAACCCAGCTTCCTTTGTATGAAGGACTCTGGGTTTATTTTAAATAATAAAGCGATAGTCAGCGATGTTTTGGCGTATCCTGAAGGACAACGCCGCTCCGTTGCTTGCAGCCGCACATGGACAGCAGGGCTTGGCGCTATAGCGGCATCTCTACCGGTTCATATCAGATAAGCCGGGGCTGTGCTGATTAGGCATATCCGGCCATTCCGGCACCGGAAAGCCTTGTGGCGGATCAATGACGGTTAGCTGCCCGCCGTTCCGGCTTGGGCTTTCCCCGGAATAAATTTCGGCGATTCGGGTGTGATCCAGCCGGAAATTGAACTGGGCATTATGGTAGCCCTTATCAATAAACTTCCGGCATTCCGGGTATTTATTAATATCATAATTCGGAACGGGAAAACATTTGCCCCAATCGACGCCTAACGTCTCCAGCGCTTTGGCAAATGCGTTCTGATGGGCGTTATCGCGCACAATTAGAAAACCAATCGTTTCCCGGAATGTCTGGTTCGAGCTCATTTCGTAAATTCTTGACTTCTGCAGGACGCCTGTCGATTCGAGTACGACATTGTTCAGCATATCGGCAATCAGGTTGCCATGCGCATACACCCACGAGCCGCTCCACGGGTTGCCTCCGGCGTCTATTGGCAGCGAGCTTTTGGCTCCCATAATATAGTGATGCGGATTGCCCAGCTTCACCGCCTCATCAATTGGCGCTGCATCCGTACCCGCATTGCCCGGCAACGAAAGCCCCGAATCATTGAGCAGCTGATTAATGGTGGATTGCACCAGTTCTACATGCGCAATCTCCTCCAGAAACACGCCGCGCAGCAAATCGCGGTACTGCTTGTCCTTCCCCTGAAATTCGAGCTTTGAAAAAAATATTGCATCATCGTGCGCATTTCGCCAAACTGCCCGCCCAGCGCCTCCTGCAGTACCTTCGCCGCCGCCGGGTCCGGTTTGTCCGGCTTAATGATATTGATTAATTCTTCTTTGTAGTAATACAGCTCAATCCATCCCTTCGTACAAGATTGTCATTGCTTTTATTCCTAACTAGAGTGCCTTAATTGGACATTTTTATTTATCGGCAGCATTGGAAGGTGACGAATCCGCAATGGTAAACTTTTCAACTAAAGCTTTTGCGAATTATTGCAGAAAGGACAGCAGACCGGCGGGCTCGATGCCTCGAAAGACGCGAGAGCGCTGGCTGCTGCTGAATCTCAATCACAGCATCAAGGTCCTGAAATATAACCTTGGTTGCTGCGGCCATTGAAATGGACATGAGCGTATCGGCAAACCATGTTCTCGGGCAGCGCGTCATCTTCTCTTTGGGAGCGGAATTTCGCAGCCGCCTTAACGGCTTGTTTATGGCGATTTTCTTCGGCTGTGGCGCTCTGGGCTTCGCTTGGGAACATGGGCATACGCTTCAGGCGGCTGAACGGCAGCCTTGTCCATCGGTATGGCGCTGCCGGTTCTCGCGATGATTGATTATGCAACGGAAAGAAGCCGCAGTTGGCGAACTGCGGCTCATTGACTTGCGTTGCAAGAAATTTACATAGTTGGGCACCGGCGCTCCGTTCCCCATTTTCAAATGCTGAACCGCGGTTTTCTGTCCGGCTGCTAGGAAAGACAGCTGTACACCATGTTTCTTAATCGCGGATGTACATAAGGCTCCTGATTATTCACGAGATGCTGCGCATACATGACGGTCAACTGCGATTCGGGATCCATGATGGCGTAGCTGCCGGCCGCGCCGCTCCAGCCAAATTCGCCGAGCGGGGATAAAGAGCCGCTGTCTGCTTTAGAGATATGGGTTCTGACGCCAAGCCCATAACCGTAACCGGCATGATGCGCCCAGTTATAGTCACCCCTTGTATGCCCGTTCAGGTGGTCCGTCCTCATCAGATCGACGCTGGCAGCTGACAAAATACGCACGCCTTCCGGGCTTGTGCCGCGATTGGTCAGCGTATTCAGGAAAAGCGCATAATCGCGTACAGTGGATAAGAGACCCGCTCCGCCGCTCTCGAATTCCGTTCCGATGCGGTACCAGTCCCCGTCCATACGAACAGCCTTGCCCAGCTCATCATTAAATTCATATTGCGGCACAAGGCGGCTGTGCTGCGCTTCTGACAAGAAGAAGCCGGTGTCGGGCATGCCCAGCGGTTCTGTAATCTCTTCGCGCACGTAGGTGCTGAACCGCCTTCCGTCCACCACCTCAACGAGAGCCGCAAGAACGTCATGGCACAGACTATAGTTCCACCGGGTCCCCGGCTCGAACAGCAGAGGCTCCTTAGCGAGTGCTCTCGCAAATTCGCGGGTTGGCAGTCTTCCTTCCGTGCGTTCCGCAGCTTCCCGTATGGAGGGCGAATCAAGGTCATAGGAGAAACCCGCCGTCATCGTAAACAGGTCGCGGACCGTGATCGGACGTTCCGGCAGCCCGGTTCTGCTTCCATCGTCCTTCTGCTGCTTTCGCACCGCCGTTTCGGCGAACTCCGGCAAATAGTCGGAGAGAGGATCGCCGAGCAGAATCTCCCCTTTTTCAACCAGCTGGAGCGCAGCCGTGCATGTCATGATTTTCGTAAGCGAATAGAGATAAATTATTTTGTCCTCGTCAATCGGGGTGTTCGCTTCCAGATCGGCGTACCCGGCCCGGTAGCGGAAAACTGTCTCATTGCGGTGCATAACAACTACTTCTGCCCACGGAATGCGCCAGGCAGCGATATGATCAATAAACCGGGATAACGGTGCAAAGTTCATTATTCCTCATCCTCTGCTACAAAGTCTCCTTTCCATTATTGTACAAGAAGACGTTCCTGCCAACCCCGCGCTTAGGCGGACCAAGCGTGCGTATAGCCCAACTATTGGACGGATACGGCGAAATATAGACGAATGGTTACTTATGCGGACCGTTAATTTCACGTAGAATGACCGTAGAATACGGAAAAGGCTGGGATAACCATGTTAATCCAAAGAGACAAATGGCTGCAATATCGCATTCTTCGCAGTAATCCTTCTCTCGCCGGACGGTTGCCAGACACACAGCTGCTTCAAAAAAACGCCTTATCGAAAATGCTTCTTCACTATCAAAGCGTCGTACTGAAACCTCGCGACGGGCGCTATGGAAGAGGCATCCTGTTCATTAAACGGAACAGCGCAAACGCCTATCGTATTCATTACGAACAAAGAGCAGTCACCATGAGGGACACCGGTAAAGTGCTCCAACTGCTCCGTAAAAAAAACAAAAGTCGCGGATATATAGTCCAAAGGCGGCTGCAGCTCGCGCAAATTGGACACAAGCCGTTCGACATTCGGATCATAGCCCAGCGAAAAAAAGGCGTTTCCTCCCGTTGGAGCGTGACCGGTTCATACGCGAAAGTAGCTAAACAAGGATACCTGGTCACGAATGTGGCGAGCCGCACCATTCCAGTGCCCCAAGCGCTCAAATTAGCCCAAATCGGAAACCGGAGCCTGCTGGCCAGAGCAGAACGGATCGCATTGCAGGCTGCCAAGCGGCTGGGGGAGCGTTACCCCACGCTTAGGCAAGTCGGGTTCGATATTGGCATCGACCGGAACCAACGGATCTGGATCATCGAAGGCAATTACCAACCGGATTTGCGTCCGTTCCGGCTTTTGAAAGACCCTTCGATGCTTCGCAAAATCGTATGGTATAAGCACCATTAAAGCGAAAAAAAACGACCAGCCTTTTATCCACGGCCTGTCGTCTTTTAGCTTGGCGCCTACGCGGAGTCATGCCCCCGCTTCAGATTTCACCTGCATGCTCCAGGTTTACCTGCGGCCTTTGCCACTTACCACGCGCGTCACTCGGAACTGGTTTGCCCCTACTTGTATAATGGCAAACTGGCTGAAAGAAGTGCCGGAAGAAACGTATGGTTCCGCTTGAATATTTCCGCTTGGCGTTCTAACCGTTGCGCTAATTCTCGTCAACAAGCAAACTCCGCGGCTAGAAGCTCTCCAAGTTTCGTCGCGCTCCACAACAAAATTGTCGTTACTGCAAAAGATGGACGCATATTCAACTGTCCCAACCGCATTAAACGAAGTAGAGTTGACAATTTGAACGGGGTCATAACCCCCAGGTCTATTTCCCATTCTCAAAACCTCCTTGTTATTCATATAGTTCAGTAAATGCAACTGAATCGTTTTGGTCAGGTATAAGTGTGGACAAGAAAAAAAAGTACGTTTGTACGGTGATTGCGGGATCCTGCAGATACAGAAGAAAAGAACCACCCTCGTAGTTACGAGGGTGGTTCGAGAGCTATGGACAATATATCAATATAGCAGCCCTGATCGTGCAAAAGACTTAGAAGTTGAATAAAGATAGTATACCAGGATAGTTTATTTTTCTACCTTCAAGCAATTCTCGAATAGTAATTATCTGAATACGCGGGAACTGTCCATTTAATGCGTAGAAAAATCCTGCTGATGCAGATTCCTTCCTCATTGGTTGAGTAGGCTTCTGTAATGTAATCATAACCCCCATATCTGCTTTCTCTCTTTCTATCACTCCCCATAGTTCTCTCACATGTGCAACACTGACATTTCCGGCTTTAACAGAAAAAATTATCTGCTTTGTCTTTTTCTTATCACTATCGTGAAAATATAAACGACCATCAATGCCTTTATCAGCCCCTTTTTTCTGTTCATTTGGTCTAGCCCCCACCAAACCAAGTGCCCACCACTGAAACTGATAAGGATCTTGTCGTGCTAATTCTTCAGCGTCTGGAAGTGATGTTGGCTCACCTTTAACCTGATATTTTATTTGTTCTCCAAACCCTTTTTGAAGACGGTGTCTAATAAGAGCTATTGCGAGATGTGTTACATCAATGCCCACCCAATTTCTTCGAAGCTTTTGAGCAGTAGCAATAGAGGTTCCACACCCGCAGAAGGGATCCAGAATTGTATCACCTTCATTGCTGCTGGCTTTAATTATTCTCTCCAATAAGCCCTCAGGTTTCTGTGTAGGATATCCAAGTCTTTCTTGATCTTGCGGCGTGAGCCAACGCACATCTTCATCAATACCTAAATTAGTTCCAAATACTGTACCACTTGTATAAGGTTGAAATGCCCAAACATCCGGCAAAGGCTGCCCATCAGTCTCTCTTATGTACCTCTCATAAATTGGCCACGCTTGCCCATCCTCAATTGTTATATATCCTAATTCTAATAATCGATCTAACTTCTGATGCTGTGATAGCTTGGAAATATCTTCATCCAAGTCTTCAATCAGCGCACCAGGAATTGCCCAATGCCTCCCTTTTGCAGAAGGATCTATACCGCGCCAAGGTTTTCCAGATTCACCGCCTCTGACACCTGAGCCAGTTAACACATTTCCATAATAATTAGTTCGATAACCCTTCTCATCAAGAATAAAATACTGCTTTACATGACCTTTCATATATGGCTTCTTAGGGTAGTTCCAATTAAAATTATTTGTTTTAGTATAAAACAAAATAGTATCATGTATCGGAGCAAAACGTTTCATCTTATTATGAGAGCCTGTTCTTCTCCAGATAATCTCACTCCGAAATTGTTCCTGTCCGAAAATTGAATCCATAAGTAATTTCAAATAATGACTAGCCGTTGGATCACAATGTAAATATATTGAACCAGTTTGCTTTAGGACTCTGTGTAGTTCAACTAATCGGGGTGCCATCATCGAGATATACGCCAGCATATCACTTTCACCTAAAAAAGCTCTTATTGCTTGCATAAATCGGGATACTTTCCCATTAGGATTCAGTACGGCCTGCTCATAAGCCCTTGCAGCTTCATCATCCCAATGCCACGTGTCTTCGAATGCTTTAATCTGTGCTTTAGAAGATGTACCATCTTTTTCTTCAAACAATACATTAAAATTTTGATTACTGTTAAACGGCGGGTCCAAATAAACAAGATCTACTGAGTATTCTTTAATATATCTGCATAGTATATCTAAGTTATCCCCATAAAATAGTATGTTCTTATCCAGCCTCATCACCATCCTGGTCTCCAAGAATGGTATACGTTATGCTTGTAAACAGTTGTACAATTACCATAATTTACAAAACATCTTATTTGATGATCTTTATGCATAATTCGCCTAAAACGAGGTTACCACTAGAAACATTGCTCCCGTACATCCCCTTGAATCAGTGGCTCTCTACTGGCTAAATCAACAGCTCCAGCAAGTCCTTCCTAATCACAACGCACCCTCCTGCAACGGGACTATTAGATACAAAAAGACCACCTCATGAGGTGGTCTTTTTGATAGTATTGGTGGGGGCGAACCGCGGCTGTGCAAAACCACAATTCGCCGCTACGTGTTGATGCGGATGCTTAGTGAGGCGGCTTGAAAACGGAACCTTCCCGAAATCAAGAAGTTCATCGGTAGCTATGTAGAGAAGGTGATCGTCTATAAGGAACATGTAGAGCTTATCCTAAACCTACATGTCGATGAAAAAACAAAATCCACAATTCGCCGACGGGTTTAGAGTACACAACCTCAATTCTAACTTCAGCGTTAGTGCGATCTTAAGCATACCCATAATCAGACGATCCATACTGTCTAATAATGGATCCTCTTTTATTTATTCTTATAAATAAGCCCTGTATTTAGATTGAATACTTTCTAATACATCTTGAACTTGTAATATTGGAATGCCTAGTCTGGTAGCCACCTTATTAATATTACGATCTTCCAGCATCAGTGAAATCACTTGCTTTTCCATTCGAGACAATTGATCTGTAAAGCAGTTTACATCAAAAAGAGTATCATCATATGGATCTGCCCTTAAAACATCATTTAATGTTGCTGAGACACTATGAGGAGTTAAAGGTGCATCAAGTGAGATGATAGATTCCGGTTTTCTCATCGCCCATGCTTCTTTGTTCTTTTGTTTCAAAATTAATTTAACCTGAGATAACATGTACTCTTTAAAACTTCCATGATGTGTCCTGTATGTACGGATAGCATGAATGATTGCGAATGTACCTTCTGCAATTCGATCCTCTAATTCCAACCCTTTATATGCTGCTTTACATTCCTGAGTGACAAGAGAAGTATAATATATTACAACATCTTGTTCGGTAATCTTTTGCATTATATTGTTCCTGGGATGAATTACTTCGAATTCGAAACTTAGGTGCAGTCAGTTTACAGCACTTAATAGAACTTCTTAGACGGGCTTCTCTACACCCAGAAAAGCTGAATACAGCCTTAATCAACAAAAATGAACAGTTAAAACCACCGGGATCGTTAAGGATCTTGCACAGAAATACGAAAAAAGAGCAATAGATTCGTTCAGTACCGAAAAGACGCCAAAGCAACAAGAAATCCTTCAGAAACTTCGAGCCATGGGGATGATAACTTAAAAGGCCAGCATCCAAAAGGGGTGCTGGCCAATGTTACGATTTGAGAATTTTACATATACGTTTTCGGGATCTGTTATATTTTGAGTTTACACCGTTTTGGGGAAGCTTTCTGCGGTGTTTTCTTATTCAAACCCTTCTATGTCCTTTACTTCAAACCATTCTCCGTCTGAACCTCATGCTTTCCACTTTATCCATTTTTGAAGCTATTTACATGCCTTCGTGACTTTTCTCACTCTTCTTCCTTTATTTTTACAGCTATATAAGCCGTAAAGCTAATTAGCGTTAATAAAGCACATATCTTAAGCAGTCTTTCCATTTGCACAACATTTACATTTATTAATAAATACCTGAAGGTATCGGCTCCTTCTGCAACTAATACAATGAAACCTGGAATTAAATAAATAGTCAGAAGTAAAAACAAAAATGTTATGGTCAACAAAAAGTTCTTTAGTATATGCTCACTTCTCAACAAGTTTCCAAAAATAATAATCAAACACAAAACTATGATAGCAACGATGAAAAAACTAATTAAAGCACTCAAAGAGTTGCCCTCCTCTAAATGAATTAAACAGAGCACAATTGTGCTCTGTTTTAATAATACATGAATAATAGGAGAAGGACATATTATGTGTTTGCGCTCCTATTCCAGAGTTATAAATATCATTCCCATTCCACATAAAATAAGAAAATTTAAGTTTTAAACTCTTTTGTCCTGGAGTATCATAATGTCCAACTGTAATAACTGTATCAAGACTATGCGTCATAAGAGAGAACTCTTTTGTTTTAGGAACAGTTATTTTAACTCTTCTTGTTTTCTCACTTCCACTATTATCGAACACTTTAAGAGTATTTGCGGCAACACTTTCACCCTTAGTATATTCCAAACCGAAAGTCAAACCTGTTTTAGGTAACGCAAGTCCCCAATCTACTTTAAGTTTAACACTAGAAAGAGTGGAATATGAAGAATCCCAAAGGCAAAGTTAATTGCGGTTTATATTTTTATAGGCTAAAAATGAGTTAGCGTTACTTGCTGTAAATGCCGACCGCACGTTTGAGAACCGGTCCTTTTTGTTTTAACCGGCTGGATCCTCGTGATCTCCGGCACAATCGCCTGAACTATCCGCTTCGTGCTGTCTGCATAGGCTTCATCAATAAATGTCTTCACTACCCTTGATGCAATGTTTTCCGGCGTGAATAAATCCTCATCCATATGGTCATTTAAAGCATCTGCGATCTTCTGCAATTTCTGATACTCTGCCCTCTTCAAACCAATGACAAGCGATCGATACTTTAAATACGGATCAATAAATTCACTAAAAATCCCCATCCCTTCACCCCTCTCTTACTTGAAAATGCTCCAAACGTTTGGAATCCCTTTCTGATTCGTAACAGCAACCAGTTTTTCCGCCGGCTCTTCAATCCTTGTGATTTTCACCCACTCCATGCCAGGTGCTACTTTTTGAATGATGGTTAAATTCCGTAGCGCATATTCGATCAGAAGCTTGGCCGCATGTGCAAAAAACGAAAGCCCGAGCGCGATCTGCAGCTCCGTCAGTTGCTCCACTACCGGCTGCGACAGTTTGATTTTAAACCGGCCTGCCCCCTCTTTGCCAAAATCAATGAGCGAATTTGCGTCTGCTGTTTCAAATCCTGGATACATCGTATGGCCCCGGTCGTTCACAACATACGGGCGTTTAAAGTACGTTCGGAAAAACTCAATCGCCGTTTCGTCATACAAAGCGGCTTCCAAAAGCCGTGTGCCGACATCGCCTTCGGGACAATTCAAATGACGCGCAATCCGATAAATGTAAACTCGATGCTCATCTTTTATGTAAGGTGCTGTATGCACTTTCTTATCCGATCTTGTCTTTCTTGTCTTTCCACCTTGCTCTTCTGCCCTCCCCTTCCCCAAAACAAACGCCTCCATTCAGCTCATTATTCGTGGAACCGTGTTCCGCAGTTCCTACCATAATTCTATGAGACAAGAGGGGGTTAATATGCTAGAAACTTGTCCAAACTATCTAGTAATATGGGATATTTTTTTGAGGAGGAAAAAACATGTTACTCGTTAAAAAACCTTTTTTACAATGGACGGCCGAAGAGAAAACACAGTTTGGCAAAGAAGTTCTGGACTACGCACGTGAAACCGGACAATTGAAAAAAAGTAAAAAGAAAAACCGCCGGCAAAAATAAGAAATTAAGGCGGGGTTCTCTAATAAAGGTCTGTAATATCAGTTTTGATTTACGTTAAAATCAGACGTTTCCTTGCCAATCCGGGAACGAACCATTCCCATCGTTTTCCGGGCCGCGCCATTCGTAGGGCCGAGGAAGTGGACGGCCTCCGGATGAGTGCAGACCGATTGCAGAGCTTCGCTTTCAATGTAACAAAACAGCCGGCTCCCCGGCTGTTTTCCTATGCTACGACGTATTGTCCTCTCATCTTCCTTGAAATGAACCCCTCTGCCTCCAGTTCCTGCAGCGTACGCCGAATCGTCGCCTCCAGTGTATTCGTCTTTTGTAGCTTTGTCGGGAAATTCTTTTTGATGCTTTCGAACACCGTTGCCGGCGTAATCTCCTGCAGCCTAACCATTACGTTTTTCACTGCTGTTTTCCAGGTCACAAAAGCATCTGCGTCCATTTTTTTGTATTGCGCCGGCGCCAGAATCCACAAATCCCCTCCTGGTCGGTAGTCCGTTCGGAAAAGCAGCAAGTGCTCGGTAACAATAGGAATGAATTTTCTTTCGCAGTACTCACCGGCTTGCGTTAGCCCCTCACTGACTTTCACAGCACTCACCGGCGTGCATCAGCTCCTTATTCGCTTTCGCAGCACTCACCGGCTTGCGTCAACTTCACTTACAGAAAAATAAAGAAGGAGCAATGGTTATAAACCCCATTGCTCCTTCTTGTCTTCGGCCACTCGCCTTCAAAAACATACAAGCCACCACCAATACTATCAGAAAAGCGACCTCTATCATTTAAATCAAAAGTTTGCCGTTTATTCAATCATAAAATTGCCGAAAAGACAACTGAATGGTCAGCTTTTTCACAGTAAAACCAATCAAGATTAAACCATATGATTGCCGAAGGTTCATTATAAAAGCAATCGTTTGCCGAAAGTACTTGAATCAAGTTTTCTTTTCCACAAATTCTTTAATCTTCTCATAATAATAATTCATCAATTCTTGTTTGAATGTTATATGTGTATAGCCCATGAGCTTTTTTAACATTGATGTTGTCGGCACTGATCCATTCGCGTGATAATAATCTTTAATGACAATTTCCATTTTATTTTTTTCCATTTGTATCTTCTCATTTTTCTTATTTGTCCTATGGTTGGTATATTTTGTTGCCAGCATTTTTGCTTCTTCGGGGAAGCTTTTCCGAAGGTATGATTCTTGTATGTTTAGTTCCTTTGCAATATTATTGAATGAAAGAGGAGGGTCATCACTTAGAAAATCTGTTAGTTTATTCCGTACTATTTCCTTATCAATTTTTGACCATTTACTCTCGAGCATGAAATACTTTTTTGAGTCTTGTAGTAATTCATTAGGCTTTCTTTTAATTTGAGTAAACTCCCCTCCAGTGCACACGCTGACTAATTCTATCCCTAGAACGTAACAAAACCATAATAATAAATTAAAATGGGGGTTAGCTGCGCCCCTGCAATAAGCATTTATTTGTCTTCTCTTATTTTCCAACAAAAAAAGCCTGGATAATACTCTGTCATTATTATCACAGTAATTTTTTCGGAAAGACTGAAGTGCATTACATATTGAGGATGTGTCAACAAATTCTTTTGGATACATCAATAAATTTCCGATACTATCACATAACCACACTTGGAATAAAAGTTCATCTTCCGATTCAACTAGTCGGACTTCATTAACGGAAGCCAAAGACTTAAAACAATAAATACAGTGAGATGGCAATGAGCGGTTATTAATAATTGGTATCTCCATATTGCAACCAGGGCAACTTGTCTGAAGTAATGTCTTATGTACTGGACATATTTTTATTAACTCAATCGACCATATTAAAGGGTCATAAAGTGCCTCCCCCTCTTTTTCCCACTTAGAATAACATTGTATGCACCAATGTTTTTGCTTCTTAACAATTGCCTTATTTCTAGGGATAAACACCCATTTCTTTAGATTCATTTCGGAAATATCTGATCTCTGGGTTAATTTTGTTAGGGCATTCTCCATATCCGTGCATATGGTCCCAAAGCAGTTAATTGAAAAAGCGTCTTTATAAAAAGTGCTGGTCACTTTATTCGAATGATAAGGATAAATTCTGGGATTCTCAAAATTCGGGGAACATTCAAAAGAAACCAAAGACCCGACGTCAGTGCAATGAGCCTCTGACAGCCGGGTTATATAACTAACTAAGCCTTCTTTCATTGCCGTTCCCAATCCTCTTGGCTGCAGCGGATAAAGACGACTCCTAGTATCCATAATATGCTTAACTTTATCCTCGTCTATGCTAAGAACATCAAACAACAAATTATCCTCCATTATTAATTCCAGAGAAATTACACAGCATCCGCATCTGATTCTGCTTTAGTTTCTCCGGTGCTCCATCCGGTAGCATCTCTTGTCGGTTTTCTATTCCCCGGTTTTGGATTTTTTGATTTACCCTTACCGTTGGTCTTCTTATCTTTCTTTCCCTGCGCCGTGGAAGACTTCTCTCCCTCCTCGTTTTCCTCTACTGGCAATGTATTTGCCATTAATAAGTTATATAACCTAGTTCTTTTTTCATTACTATCTAATAACTTAGCCTCGCCTTCGGTCGCCTCTCGAGCCATCTTTATACACTGATCTAGGGAAAGCGCATATTCTCGGAAATCATCCATTGTTAATGACTCATTCCCCTTTAGCAATCCCATTTCCAATGTTTTAGTCAACCAATCTTTCAAGGTACCAATACAACCGATACATCTTTCGTAGAAAAAATCGGTGTTCCCAACAAGGTCGGGTTCACTCTTTAACGGCATGTTCTTTTGAAACATATATAGCGAACTCTCAAACCAATCCATATGCTCCGGATTATCCATACGATACCGTTGAAAATGAACATCGTCGCTTCGCCGCGATAACTGCCCACTTAAATTCGTAAATTGCAGCAGTTCATACGTTCCTATTAAAACAATCGGTGTATTTGAAAGAGAGGCCATTGATTTTATGGTATCCATCTGGCTTCTTAATCTCCTCCCGTTAGCCATTTTCATCATATGTTGAGCTTCATCTATCAGCAAAACAATTGGGCGACGGTTTTTTAATGTTGATTCTACCGCAATTCTGAATTTGCGATTCGGGTCCTGCGCTTTTGTTTTTGGTAATCCATCTCTTTCACGTAACGCA
Organism: Paenibacillus protaetiae; assembly: GCF_004135365.1. NCBI lineage: Bacteria > Bacillati > Bacillota > Bacilli > Caryophanales > Paenibacillaceae > Paenibacillus > Paenibacillus protaetiae. The sequence goes on from NZ_CP035492.1 coordinate 2,967,011, forward strand.
TCGTAATCGATTTTATTGTTTATTGCTATTTCTCTAAATTCTTCAAGTAATCGAATGTAAAAGTCCTTCCAGTCAAAAATACCAGTATCTGAGGCAACAGCTTCTAAAGCAGCATATGGAATTACTCCTTTATCCATCTCAAGCACAGGCATCATTCTTTCAATGATCGTACTTTGCACCTTTTTATAAATGGTTGTTTTCCCCACTCCACTTGGACCATACAAAAACTGAATACTTCTATTAGAAGGATTAAAAATGTTGTCAATAAATTTATTGTAGGCTTCAGTTAATAACGGATGAGCAACTGTATATTTTTTAAAATAATTTATTTTCTCTTTAGTTGATTTATCGAGCAAATGCTTTGGAAACCCAAATGATTCTTCCTGTTCTACTTCACATCCAGTAACTTCATTCATTTTAAAACTCCCCAAAAATTTTATACTTAGATCCTTGATCCCGCAGCGTTGCATTAAAAGAAGCTGAATCTGAATCCTTCGAACCATCCTTCTTGTCAGAAACAACTGCTAACGGTTTAGTCTTCAATTCTTTGTTTTTAATTGCTGCATGATTATTGATACTTTCGCTCGCTTTACCACCTTCAATCACTGTAAACGTACTTCTCACTTCACTATCTCGAAGGCGTTGAAGTAGCAAGGCTTCCTCTGCTTCAACAGATTTCAAAAAATTAGCCAACTTAGAGGCAGAAATATATACTTCCTCGCCGCGAAGCCTCATTCTACGTTTAAGCTCTTCTAGTGCCTGTTGAACTTCCTTCTCTGTCCGATCTACAAATACGCTGTAATACTCAGAATTCATGTATATCCATGTATTACGAATATAAGCGTACGCTACACCCATGTTAAAGGGGTCATACCTAACTGGAACTTGTCTTCCAGCAAACTCGGGATCAAGCAAGCTCTCTGACCAGTAATATATGTGATTGATTTTAATCCCTTTACTGGGATCTAGCTTAGCTGTTCCTTTTTTAGTCGTTGGGAGAGTGAGCATATAAAACACTTCGTCATACGCCACATAAGTAGATGTCCTTTCTCCCGAAATGGCTATGCCATTTAAAAATTCATTTCTAGGCGTTCTCCCCAAGGTCGGATGTTCAATAGTATCATAAACTTCATAAGCAAATTCCTTCAGCCTATCAAGAAATCTTCCAAATGTCCAAACTGCGTTATTTTTAGGATTAACTGCTGCTGTTACTTGCCGAACGTTCTTCATCAGTTGTGTATTCCCAAGCAAATTATCAATAAACATTGTATTATTAGTGCCAAATAATCTCTCAATTACAGAGCCATGCTTTGGTTTACCCTTACGCAGTGACTTACCTACATTATAGAGGGCGAGAAGCGTTTCAAAATAAGTACTGCCAAATTCCTTACCACCGTCGACTACTATGTGCTTAGGTAATCTTGAATGCCTTCGTACACATTCCCTTAGCACCATCATGTTCGAACGGTATCCGGGCTCATCAAATGTTAAATATATAGCTAGAATCCTTCGAGTAAAGGCGTCAACTAAAAAAGTAACCCAAGGCTTCCCTAAATTTTTTTGTGTTTTCGAGCACTTTAGCTCTATATCTAGCTGAGTATGGTCCAAGTGACATATTTCAAAAGGGTAATCGCCATGACGAGGGGTGGTTAAGAATAGCTCCAAATAATTTGGCTCAAGTGCATAGGCGACCTTCCTACCTTCCCTTTTTAAAGTAATATCGTATTGCAGCCGCTTCTTTATTTCCTTCAGAAAGCTTGTAAGGCTAGGTGCATGGTAACCTCTTTCTTCGCATTCCGTAACAAGCATCTTCCAGACTGTGCTTGCGTTTCGGTTTACAACAGTTTCATACTTGTCCTCAATAAAAGTATTCATTAACTCAATTAATTCCTTCGAGAATCTTCTAACATAATTACCTGGCTTCCCATCTCTTAATAGACCCACATATCCGTAGCCAAATAAATGCTCTGCATTTTTATATTTGGAAACCCAATACCGAAGAGTTCGATCCGGGACATCCCCATACGAAATTCGGTAACCATCCAGTATTGGCTTTATTTTTTGATATCTGTAGTTGGCAGCTGCCAGATCCTCTTTTGATGCACTCTTTAATTTTTCGATAACCTCCTGCTTTTTTTTCGTTTGAGAAATTGAAAGGCCTTTAATTTTCCCCTTCTGAACTAATGTCATAAAACTTTCACGCGGCAGATCTATTTGTTGTTGACCTTCCTGTGCCAGTAAGGAAATACTCGTTTCTCCATCATTAAGAATAATATGGGCTCTTCCATCCCACTGGATGGTATTCCCCGGACAAACCTCCACTTTTGTAATTGGAATTGATCCCGCACCCACGTCCTCATCTAAAAAAGAGTAAGCTTGTGCCATTTCTTTATCAGGGAATATTCTGGCCCTATCAATTTGTGTGATACGCACTCTATTTAGATCAAAGTATAAAACATCAGAAACAATAAGTTTATAAATATCATCTGAGACAAAACCATTCTGATCATCTAGAAGCTCCTTTAAAGAAATTCCAGGCTGCTCCATCACACTATCGAGTAAAATCTTCTTGGCATTTTCATCTACAACTAAAGAATCCGAAAGTAGATAATCCTCCAGAAATCTAATGTTATTTAAATAAACCCAATTAATATCCTTTGACGAACGAACTCTAAACGATAAACCAAGCTTCTCAGCATATTCTTCAGCTGGAGGCATATACCAAGTTCCATCATCTGCTCGTACATAAAGATAAGGTTTCTCCTGCGAAAGCTTAATGAGTTCCTCTTCAGTTTTCCATTCTTCCCAACCAATAAAGTCTTCGCCGATTTCAAAGAAATCAGGATGATACATACGTCCGCTATTTTTCCCATTTACTTGGTACCTAATTGTAAATGGAGGAGGTTGATCATAAAATTCATACACGTTTAGATCATGCTCTTTTTCGTAAATCCCGGCAAACTCAACCCTATGGCTTTCAAATTGTATTGTTACCCCCATTTTTTTACTGGGGTAGTTCCCAGGAGTATTCCCCGCCCACTATTTACCCGACGGGACGGCTCCGAGGAGCGAATAGTTTCAATTATTCTACGAGTCTCTGGACTTATCCCTTTCCTAGTAAATAAGTTCACCAAATTAGCAGGAAGCATGAATCCTTCTCCTATCCTCAAAATCAATTGCCGATAGTATAACAAATTTCTGCATTGGAAAAAATCTTCAGTTTTCTGAATACTTATTTATTCCCTTTGCTTATCTGTGTCCTGATTATGTCTTCAACCTCCAAAATTATTTCGTTCATAATTTGCCTCCAGTAATCGTTTTTTTAGATGGTTCTTAACTTCAGCTTCCCGGAAAATAGCTGGTTTTTTCATATACTGTTCCAGTTTTGGTACAGTTGGATGTTCCCCTCGTTCGGAACTCCACATAAGTGCAGTGTCTACTTCTCGTCTAATATTTTCTAATCGATTACGTTTCCGTTTCTTCAAATATTGCTTCCATTTCATTGCCTGGGCTTTACAAAGGGCAGGGAAGTGATTGTATAGTGTCTTTTTATTACACCCGATTTCATCTGCCATAGCCTGTACGTGCATATAACCATTTGCTGAATTCATCACCAAGTTCTTAGCTATCGACCTTACTTCGATAAGAGGACGAGTTGTCAACTTGATATTTATTTTCTTTTTTCTTTTCGCAAATATAACTGGGGAGTAATCATCATTAAAATGGCCTAAATAGAAATCAACAATATCGATTCCATACTTATTGCAAATTCGAAGTACATCCTCTAATTGAGGAAGGTTTCTTCCCTTGTACCATGTCCAAAAAGTCGTCTTCGGTACAGATAATTTCCTTGCCGCACCAGTAATATTTGAGTTTTCTTGAGCTACAATGCGATTTAACGAAACTACTATCCCATCTTTATTCGGAATTTGCATACTCTCTAACAAACGCTCTACCATTTTTGCTTTACTATATTGTTCATAATCGCATCTATCCGTTTTTTCTGTATTTGCTCTCCCAAGCCAAGCATTACAGTGCGAACAGAATCCTGAAGAACTACGTCGATCAATTAATAAATTTGTTCTTGTACAGCTCGGGCAGAGATCTGTTAGAAACCGATGATGTTTTCTGCATACAGAGACTGCTCTTAGCGACCATATTAAGGGTTCATAAACAATGGCCGAAATTGACTGTTTCATTTCTTCATAACACTCAGGACACCATGCTCTCACATTTCTCAGTAATCCTCTTTGGGGTATAGCTTTTGCAAATCTCAGCAAAGTGAGTTGTTGCAGATTTGTATTCCCCGTTAGATCATTCAACATAGTCGAAAACTGTTCGGCAGCGACTGAGTTTCCATTAATCATGTGTGATGAATCATAAAATCCGTTCCCACCCCTCTTCGATATTTCATTTAAATAAAATTTGTTGAGGTACGGAGTGAGCACATCGATAAACAATCGACCGGTTTTAATACAATGTTCATTAGCCAATCTCGCAATATAACCAGCGAGACTTTCAACCATCGAAGTGCCCAATCCTTGAGGTGATAGCTGAAATAGCCTAGTTGTTCTCTTCCAATCAAGAGAGGTATCCGTATCGTGCCAGGTCTTAAAATGATGTACTGCTTTCATCACCGAGGTACCTTCCGACGGTATTTAGATCCAGATTTTCCAAATCTCTTTCTTGCGATTTTTAAACAGTCAAGTGCCTCATGATATTCTGTCAATCGTTTTCCCTCGAAAGGAGTAATCATAACTTGTCTACAGACATCTCCATCCTCGATATTCCCTATAATCACTGTTGAGATATCATCAAGACGATACAATACCGGTATAGTTCTTTCATAATGTGTTGAGCATCCAAACCATTGTTCCTTTATTGCTCGCCTACATGTATACGTTCGTGTGTTAAATACAATACCATTTGGGGTTATTGTTGCTTTTTCCGATTTATACATTATTCCCACCCACCATCATTAATATTTATATTTCGATAAGTTTATAATAAATTATTGAAATACAGATATAACTAGTAGGTTTTTGGTCGCTACGCCATTTATTTCTTCAACGCAAAGAAACGCCAGATCCATGAATTAAGACGGCGGACGTTATAAGTTATGATTTATTCTGGAATGGTGTAATTCCCACGACGTTTCGATTATGCTTTAATGCTGATAAGAGGGCGGATCATGGAGACAATGGTATATGTATCCTTGAACGGAGTTGTTACGGAAGCAGTAGGCACGCAACCCAAAGATGCGTTGTTATTTGCACCTTCTAAGAAAGCGCGGCGCAAGTTATACTTGAGCCGCAGGCGAATCGACGGAGAAGCAGTCAATTAATTAAAGAATGTCTTGAAAAAGCGTTCAAAAGTTAAATGGCTCGTGAAACGAAAAAGCACTTCACGAACCATTTCCCTACCCGAATTTAAAGTATCGTCGATTAGAAAAACAGCGACAGTCTATGACTATTTTCCGGTCCTAGGCTGCCGCTGTTTTTATATTCGTGCCAGTCTAAACCCATTTCAACGAACCTGACGTTTTTTGTCACTGAGCCAGCTTAGATCAGTACAATCAATCAAACACTCCGACCAATGAGTTCACGGCGCTTATCCAAAAAAAGATTTTTCAATTTTATACTTGATTAGAGCCTCATTCAATAAATCAAAGCGAAACTTTCGAATTGTGTTATTTTTATTCCGCAACTCATCAAGCATTTGTTGAAGCGTTCGGCCACCCCTATCCCTTGAAATAATCGTATTAATCGCTTTAATTTGTCTGGAGAGTGGTTCGCGACTCTTATATTTCTCAAGGTCATTCTTGATTTCTTGCAGTGCACTTCCAGGAGCAATTCCCCAACATATGATTAACAGGTTAATTGCATTAAACAGTTGCTTTCCAGTCGGATGCCATGTTTCATCGAGAACTGCATTTCCATTTGCGCTGCTTGTCCCCGTTCCAACGGTTTCAGATGCTAATGGGTCAAAAAGTGTTAATTTAGGATGATGAATCAATTCAAGAAAATGATTTGCTGCATAGGTACCGCATAAAAAAGTTCCGGTAACATCACCATTTTTCGCTCGATAAGAAAAGCAATAATAGCTGTCAGTAAGTAAGTCTTTAGTACAACTTCTACGTTCTTGCCCGTTTAACAAACGAACATGAGCAATGGGTTTTATATCATATTCCTGAACTAGCTTCTCTCTAACCTCTGGTGATCTGCACGGAAGCATCCCAAACACCTCATTTCTTGTTTTCCTTCCATTATTTACAGCATATCAGCCCCCATTCTATACTGTTTGATTGGGAGCAAAACCTGGTTAAATTACTCTCTTTCGACATATATCGGTTAAACACCCGAATTTTTGAGTCTACGTCACTTAATCAGCTACTATCATAGTTTCTCTTTCTTTTTCCTCATACTTTAATTTTCTTGGCCTTCACTTGTTGCATCGCTACAGCTTGGCGGAACAGCTTTGGTGCTAAATCAAAGAGACTCCCGTGCATACGTCGTTCGTTGTAAAAACAGATATAGTTCGTCACGACCTCGTAGGCTTCCTGGTAGGTACCAAATTCATAGCGCTGTAAACATTCCGTTTCCAGTAAACTGTGAAACGACTCAATATGCGCATTCTTGTTTGGTGTCTTTGGCGGGATTCTCTCGTGCACGACCTCATACGCCTCACATGCTTCTTCAAAGACGTGAGAAATAAACTGCGGGCCATTGTCGGTGCGAATCACGGGCCGTTGCTTCGTCTCGAAAAGCTGTCGTTGCCACAGGGTACGCTGAATTAATCCTGCTGCATGCTTGCCTTCACAGGACAGTCCCATGTGGAAATCGATGATCTCACGGTCTAACACATCCAAAACGCATAGTAGGTAAAAAAAGCGCTGTTCTCCTGCAATGTAGCCGTATTTGATGTCCATTTCCCACAGTTCGTTGGAAGCCGCAATCTCACGGTTATTTGCCAATCTACGTGGATGTTTGATCCGCTTTTTCCGCTGAGGCTGGAGCATTTCCATCTCATCAAGCAGGCGATAAACCTTCTTCTTGTTGATCACCAGGTTGTACTCACGCTGCAAGCAGATCGTCAGTTTACGGTAGCCATAGACGTCAGTTTCGCCATTCAGCAGCTCACAAAGCCATTCCTGGATCTGACCATCACTAATCGGTACGCCGGCTTTCGTCATGGAGAAACCAGGCACCGGGCGACCACCTTTACCAGTAGAAGGAACCTGACTACTAGGCTGCTTCTTGCGGTAATAATAAATCTGTTCGCTCACACCGACAATCCGCAAAATGCGGCTGACCACATGTCCCAGCTTAATCCACTTGTCGGCTATTTCAATTTTGTCCGATAAGCTGGGTTCTGCTTTTTTAGCAAATCACGAAGAACGGCAATCTCCAGATCCTTCTCGCCAAGGAGTTCCTTCAGTTGTTTATTTTCGCCTTCAAGTGAACGAAACTCTTGCGGTGAAGGTGTATAAGCCGCAATCGCTTTGGATGCAGAATCTGTTGTTTTCCAATCCGTATGTTCAGCTTGCTCCATCCATCGGTATAACATCTTCGGATTTATGTTATGGCGGCGCGCTACTTGCGCAGCATTCCCGACCTCTTTAGCTTCTTGAATCACTTGCTGTTTGAACTCGATCGTAAACCGTCTACGTTGCATAAAAAATCCCCTCCACTGATTCTTCATCTAGCTTACTACGTTAAGTAGCCTAGACTCAAATCCAATTTCGGGGCTTAAGAGATATCCTCTTTTTCCCTCCCGATTTCAACAAAGGACCTATGCTTCGCAGTACAGTGCATTTCATCACATCAATTCTACTTCAACGAGGCATGTCTTTGTGATAATATTGAAAGGGAATGTAATGAATTTACTGAAAAAGAGTGATTACAATGCAGACCTTTCCTAAAGATATTACTGATGCGATGCGTACTTGCATATTGGCTATTTTTTGGCCAAAAGAGCAGATCGTCGATTTTCTTAAAAATAATGGTTGTACGAATCGTGACTTAAAAACCGTTTTAAGCCAGGGGCTAGAAAATAAGAATCGAGCTGCCATTATTGATGAAGTTTTCGGACAATTAAATGCACGTGACGATAAAGGAATTGGGCAGTTTAGAGCAATGTTAGCTTCCATTATTAACTGGGATCATTTTGATCCATACTATTTTAAACAGCTAAAGCGTTTAGATGAGGCAGAGGCAAAACGTTGCATAAATCACTTGAAACAAGTTCAAGAGATACGTGATGCAAAAACTAAAGAATTAAGGAAGCAAGCTGATGAAAGGAGAGCCGCAGCAGCTCCCAAAATCTCATTAGTCGATCTAGAGACAGAATTTATTAATCTATACCGAGGATATTCTTCAAATCAAAATAGGGGTTACCAGCTAGAAACCCTTCTAAAGAAGCTGTCTGATTTCTCAAATTTGTCTTTTTCAGAGCCTTTTAAGCTTAACGGGGAACAGTTAGATGGTTCACTAAAATTGGATGGGGAAAATTACTTAGTAGAAGCAAAATGGCATGATAGTTTGACTGCTAGCGATGCACTTTATCATTTTGCATATAAGGTTGAAGGGAAAATGTACGGACGAGGTTTATTCATTTCTATAAACGGCTACTCACGGGATGCCGTTAAAGCTTTAATTGCCGGAAAATCAATCAAGACAATCTTGATTGATGGCGGTGACCTTTCAATGGTATTCTCCGGAACCATACCATTTTTCGAAATGCTGGATGCAAAAATAAGAGCAGCACAAACAAAAGGTTTAATATATATTGACCCTTTAAACTTCAAGAGCAAAATCGAATAGAAAAACAAAGTTGTTCTGATGGACTACAAGGGACACGCGAGGCATCATCGCCCCCTTTTCTTTCCATCCTATCCCCAGTCCTCGGTAAGATCCAATTCTCTGTTGCAGATATCGCATCGAACCTTGATAACCTGCCCAATGCTTGTTGGAATGAATGTGTAAGCAAACTTTCCCCCTGTCACGTCTACTGCTTTACATGTGTCCCAATTCCTGATCTTTTCGTCCATTATTTCAGTAATTTCGAATATCAATTTTTGGCCCCTCCTAAAAAACACCCCGCCTTCAAAAGCAATCAGCGGTTATTGATCTTCCTCATCCCTTGTAGAAACGTCCATTTTCTTACCTAACAGGTAAATTAATAGCATTAAAGTTCCAATACTTATTGACTCGACAGCGTTTATCCAATCGTGATTTATTAGAAACCCAACTCCAAATCCAAATAACACAACTATTACAACTTTTATGATTGGATTTTCAAACTTATTTAGCCATCTTTTCATTAAAGCACCTTTAAATGATTTGTCTTGTCCATATATATTGAGCAACTCGACCGGTCAAACTAGTCTATCTACATGTTTCAACAAGCGAATTTTATCACTGTCACATACTACTGTCAAACTGATTTTTTTCCTATTCACTCATCAACTGTGCAGTGAAAAGGAAGCACTATCTATTTACATTGTAAAAAATTTTATCAACAAAATTCGACGAGTTTTTTCAAATTTGCTCCCAAATGTTGCTATGAATCTACCTCATTTTAATAGGGAATTTTGACTGAACGTCGAATAGTTGAATAATAGAGAGTCATTACGTTATCAAAAGGAGTCAGAAATGTACATATCCAGCCTAATAATAAAGGGTTTCCGCAGTTTCGGAGAACGCTGTGAAATCCCACTCAATAAAGGCTTAACAGTTTTGATCGGAGAAAATGGAAGCGGAAAATCGGCGATTATTGATTCCATCCGATTATTGCTTCAAGAAGATGAATACGGCCGCTTAAATGCCTTATCTAAGAGTGACTTTTGGAGACCCAGTACAAAAGGCAAAGATATCGTTGCGACTGATAAGTTCTCAGTCGACTGCGAATTCTCCGGACTAAGCCAAATTGAGCAGATTACTTATCTGCCTTGGCTGAATGCTCACACCCCAACCAAGGCTAGCCTTCATCTAGAAGTGACAAATAGCAACTCTGCTCGAAAAAGATTAAAGCGAGACATTTGGGCAGGCGATTCAAGAGCAAGCATATTTGAGTGGGATACCTATAATACGATCGAATGCAACTACCTGCCTCCTCTTAGAGATGCTGAAGAAAGGTTAAGGGCGATTCGCGGTTCGCGCCTATCTCGTCTTCTAACAAAGCTCGAACCGAAGGTGTCACGGGAACATGATCAAGAAGGCAATAAGATTACACTTGAAAAGAAAGTAAAGGATCAGAACGATGAATTACTAAAGGACCCTCTAATCCAGTTAGCAAATGAAAGAATACGCCAACGATTGTTAGATGCTTTAGGAGATGTCCTTGGACAAGATGTGCTAATTCTATTTACAGAAAGCCGATTTGAAAAAATACTAGAAAATTTGAGAATATTATTCTTTCCAAGATATCCGAGCCAAGGAACTACTACCCCAACTGATCTTTTTAGGGAATTATCAGAAAATAGTTTGGGTTATAACAATTTAATTTACCTTGCAACTGTGTTGGCAGAGCTTGAAGAGTCAGAAGAAGAGGATGATTCTCTACGTATTTTATTAATTGAAGAACCCGAAGCACACCTTCATCCTCAACTTCAAACAAGAGTCATGCAATATATTCAAACACAAGCGAATAAGGCCAATATTCAAATAATTGTTACTACTCATTCTCCTACCATAGCGGCCGCAGTTAGTTTGGATAGTTTAGTGGTGGTGACCCGACCGGATATCGACGCTTGCCCAAAAGTAATACCGTTATCCAAATGCGGATTAGAACCACATCAAAAGTTTTTCTTGGAGCGATGGCTGGACGTAACAAAATCAACTCTTCTCTTTGCGCGAGGAATAATTTTTGTAGAAGGCATTGCTGAAGCTTTGGTAGTCCCGGAACTAGCGAAACGAGTATTGTCAGAACATTTTAACTCGAAAGACCCAAAATCAACAAAAAAGTGTTACTCGCTTGAAGAATTTGCTGTCTCAGTAATAAACTTGGGTGGTATTTATTTCGAGTCCTTTTTTCAATTATTCCGCGGCGCGTCGGATAATGATCCAGCTACAGCTGGAATCCCGGTAAGGTGCGCCGGCATAACAGATTGTGATCCTAAAGCAGATGAAGCTCCCTACGAAGGCAATAATTGCGAATGTAAAAATCATGCATTGGGCCTTATTGTAGATTTACAAGAAAATAAGTATTGCCAATTATTTTATAATACGAAAACCTTCGAATACGACCTTGCCATGGAAAGCAACCACAATTTGAAATTGATGTGTGGGATTTTTCTTGAAATATTAACAACAGACGGACCAATTCGAGATGAGATCACAGCGATTATGAATGATCCGGATATGAAAACAGCGAGAGAAAAGGCCGAGGATGCAGCAACATTATTGAAAAGAATTGACGGAGTCGGAAAAGGGATATTTGCACAAAAACTTGCATTACGTCTAGCCGATCCAAAAACAACTTTTTCAGTTCCAGACTACATCAAGCGGGCCGTTCTTTGGGCATGCAGTATTTGAATATTTTGTCATTTATTTCGGAGGATTTGAACATGAACGCTAAAAATAGCTATGAGCTAAAATTAAGCAAAATTAAGACAATACTCGGAGACCAAAAAGTATTAAACGATCTAACAAATGAGCAATTGCTTTTTATACTTCAACCATTAGATCAGGGCTCTTTCTTAAGCGCATGTCCGGGAAGCGGAAAAACGCAGTGTGTAGGTGTAAAACTCGCTTTTCATGCGGCGCAATGGCTTAATCTCTCCAAGGGAATTGCCGTATTGTCTTTTACAAAAATCGCAGCAAATGAAATTAAAGAGCGCGCTAGTCTGTTCTCTAAGGACAAAGGTATTTCTACACCACATTTCGTTGGAACAATCGATAGTTGGATTCACAATTTTCTTTTTAACCCATTTGGTCACTCCGTAACTGGGTTTGAAGGAATCGACGGCGACTATTCACATCGACTAATCCAAAATGACTCTAGAGCACCTTTTCTCAATCAATACATTACTGTTCTGACTATGGAACAATCTACGACAACCGTAGATATCTTGGGCTTTTCTTTAGGTACGAAAAACGAACCTATTTGGGTTGGACAAGGAGAAAAGACATTTCCATCAGATGAACTTTGGAAATTAAAATCCAATAAAGAAGCTTTTGCAAAAAAAGGATTTGTTACGTACGCCGATATAGAATACTGGACTTTAAGATTGCTGCGAACAAGAAAAGAAATACGTAAATTACTGGTCCAAAGATTCCCGTATATTCTAATTGACGAGTGTCAGGATTTATCCAAAATGCAATTGGCTATCTTAAATGAATTAATTAAAGAAGGAGCTGCGGTTCATCTAATTGGCGATAAAGATCAAGCGATTTATGAATTTAGAAAAGTTGATCCGACATTAGTTGAAAAGTGTATTAACCATTGGAAACTTAATCGACTCCAGTTAACTAAAAGTTTTAGATGCGCTCAAACCATCTGTGATTTCGCCGCCAAACTCAAAGGACGCTCGCCAATGAAAGCAAATCATCCAGGAAGCGACGAGAGTTGTTTATTATGGGAATATGAACATGCTCATCTTTCAGATATTCAATCATCGTTTCACAAAACACTAGTTAAGTACGGAATTGAGCCCAAGAACGCAGTCATTGTTGCTCGTGGTCACACGATTCTAAAATTAATAAAGGGAACCAGTTTTACAGGAAAAAAAACAATTGCATACGACATTGCAACAGCCTTATTTAATTGGACAGTTCTAAATAAATCAGGCTCTGATATGCGCCAGGCAATCGAATTATGCGGTAAGGCAATCGAAGATTTAGCCTATGACGGTAGATACAATCACTTTCGAGTCCCTAATGGTTATTCATCAGCTGATTGGAGACGCCTGGTGGTGGAAATGTTAAATGAATTTAAGGATATTGCATTCTTCCTGCATAACTCTCAGCCTGCTACTTGGTCAGAATGGATTAATCGTTATCTCAAACCGAAATTACAAGCATTTTGGCCTAAGTTTAAAAACCATGTTCATTCATACGACGAAGCAAAAAACAGAATAAAAGCTGCGGCAGGAACTGCGAAAGAATTGGTTTTTGATGGTGATTTTAAGAATAAACATATCCAAGGGATAAAGTTGGAGACGATACATGGAATCAAAGGAGATACTTATGAAGCAACGCTCCTAGTTTCGGCTCCAAATAAGCAATCTAAAGGCGGACATTTTGAACACTGGTTAGAGAACCCCGAGAACGAATATAATCGATTTGCATACGTTGCTTGTACACGACCCAAGCAACTTCTAATTGTCGCTACCCCAAAACTAAAAAAAGCATCCAAGGATATAATGATTGGTTTGGGACTTAAGCCTTCAGCTATCCCGTAAGGACTCTCTGAAGAGATAACCCTTCAATAGAAGGGTTATCTCGAAAGAAATATAAAGAGCACCTTAGAAAGGACAAATTCTTCATCATCTATCCAATCTTCTAAATGACCTCCAATTCCAATTTTTAAAAGGTCATTAATTATATCCGTTTTAATGATTGCAACATCGATTTCTTTATTGAGATGATCCAAAGGTTAACCTATGATTGTTAAGCTATTCTTCTCATAATCAACTATTTTATTTAATTTTATCTTTAAGATTTTTTATTAAAAATCATATGGTGGGCAGTTACAAACATACCCTCCCCCATATGAAATGCACTCTCAAATCTTTTGTTTAATCATTATTTTGAACTTCAATATAAGCCATAGCAGCACTATACTTTTGGTACAATTCTTTAAACTTGCTCATGTAACTCCCTACTACGATCCATCTACTTATCTACCCACTGATTCCCCAAATTACCATATAAACGGTATTACGTTTTGAAGAATTCTGCCCTTCAGCTTAACGGTAGAGGGAGCAGTTGCCTCGGCGGCAAACTGCTTCCTGGATTGCTGAACTAGCGTCTCATTTAGTTGAAAAATTGGAAATTTTAACACTTCCTTTTCTGTCAGGCTTGTTCATGTAATGAATTACCTTTATTCAGTACAACTATATGATTATGCTTGTGCTGCTCAAATGTGGATTATCGCCTCTATATATGATACAAAATGTATTGACTTGAGCGACTTGCTTCATCTGGGGTTCGCTTGTGAATCGAACAGTAAAACTCTCGTTCCTGATCTATATGGACGCAAAGCAACTTCCGATACCTCTGGCAAATCGCGGTTAACAAGTCCCGATGTACTTTTAGCCTTGTTCCGTACGATAACTTTTCCCTAGAATACGACTCATCTTGATAGCCCTCCTGCCATTCCTCGTATTGAGCCACCAATTTGTCCTCTTGCAACAAATTTAATCCATCGAAAACAAGCTTGAAGTCTTGTACAATAAACGAAGCCAAACTGCATACTATGCTATGACCGGCAAAAAAAGGTGAGTTGTGTTGAACGGAGAGTAGTGGGAGAGACTCCCGATTCAGCAATCTTCTACTCTGTCCCCGTGTTTGTAATATCTCCGCGGTTTGAGTTTCGGTTACAGATACTTCCGTATGCCATCCGATCTTTTCAGTAAAGTGATCCACTTCTTCAATTGCCGAAGCATTTCCGTATACCAATTGCGGCACAAGATAAGCCTGTACTATCACATGTTGTTTATAGGGTACATTGTTGAACTCATCCTGCGCTAAATGCCTCCATTCGCAGACTGTTATCCAGTCGCCGACTGGTTCATCCGTTTGAAAGGCTGGAACCATATCCAACTCTTTGAGCCATTCTTCTTTATCCGTCACAATCAAAGGCTTAATATCGCCCGGCCTTAGCATCTTCCCGATCTTTGCAGTTGAGGGATCGGCAAGTTGAAATAAATGCCACAACGCGTCTACTTGATTGCTGCTAAGCCAGAGCATTCGAGTCACCTCATCGACGCACTCCCACAACAGATCCATAAACCGTTCAAAGAATGTAGTCGTAAACATGACAATGGGCCAGCCTTGAGGATGAACATGGCCACCATAGTCTTGCTCCAGTTGTTCCTTTTCCGGCTCTATTGACCACTCTTGTTCCATTAGCTTGTACTGAACTGCAGCCATCAGAAAACCAGGTTCGACCTCAAGTATCTGTTCTGCAACAGCAACCTGTCGCATAAAAAAATCCGGAACACATTGATCGAAAAACTCAAAATAATCAGCGTTGAGCTCTGCCTCTACAAGAGAGGAGTATTTTGTACCGGAAGTATACATCTGCTCTATTCGAATAAGTTTTTCAGTCACCTTATCATCTAATGGGTGCTTCTTGTTCAATCCCTCAAGCATACGCATAGCGATAATTCGGCAAAGAAAATGATCACGTTCGAGCAGGTCGGCGAGCAATTCGACATGAGGTTCCATGATACCCGACTCTTCTTCAACAACGCAGTAGATGATCGTTAACAGTCTACGTAGTAACCTTCCAGATGCCTCCGGCAATCGTCCAAGCAGAGGAAGAAGAGTAATTTCTGGCCGCTGGATAGCCAAAATGACAAGCGACCGTACAAGTTTTTCACCAAGATCAACCTCGGAATTATCGAGTTCCTGAAAAACAAACTCAATCGCCTTTGCCTCAAAACAAGTCGATTGGTCCTCTGAATCCGTACACGTATTGGATTGATACAACCAAGAGTAATCATATCTTTTGGGCAATTGGGCAAACATACTCGCGCAATGAGTCAGGAACTCCTTAACGACATTCTCTAGCTCGTTCTCCTTCAGTAAGTCAAACAAACCCGCTGCTGCAATGGCCGGAGTTGTGAAACCACCTTGCGATCCAATTGTCGATCGGTAACAGGCTTCCAATAGCACATGTGCTGCCCTCTGTTGATCGATTGCCGCGATATCAGCCAAATACCTGTTTGTTGCTGGCCAATGAGAGATCCTCAGGAATTCGTGATATGCCAATACAAAACTTGATATGGCATTGTTATAATCCCCCAATGCCACGAAACACTGACCCAACTCTTTCATAATTGTGGGTTCCGGTGAATTTCTCTGTGACTTTATAAACTCCAAGGTGCGCACTAACTCTGTGGAAGTTGAGGCTCTAGCTATATACTGTCTAAGAAATTGATTCATTAATTTGGGGGCGTAAAAATAACTGTTTTCCTGATTCAATCTCTCTACCACCGAGCAAAACACATCAAAGGAGCCGGTACATAACTCCAGCAGTTCTTGAACAGTGTATTTTTGTCCGTCAAGTAGATATTGTTCGGAACCCCGGTAAATGCTGTCAGGCTCCTCGTCCATGTTGATGTCATACCCTGATGCTTCCTTTAAATCAACAGGCCAAAATCGAGGAGAGATTTCGGTCATAACAAATCGGCGATACCGCTCCGTAAAAGCTGCATGTTTCGTCTTATCATTGATTACTTCAGTCATTTCGAGTATATGACTACGCGTTTTTAACATTTGACCAGTATAATCACTGGAATGATTGGCTACAGTTTCCGTAAGCCCCCACAAGAGGTAAGGGTCCTCATCAAGGGATGACGTAATATAGGCCTCAAGGCATTCTTGTACTTTCCACTTGCCTACCGACCTTGCATAGTGCAGTAGCAGGTTGAACGCCGCTGAACGATCAAGAAGAAGAACCGCTTCAAATGCTTTAGTATGTAGACCACTGGTCTCTTTTCCTGTTGTGAGATAAGGCATCAAGTCAACCAAGGGCAACAGCACCGCCATAAATTGCATGGCCTTATCACGATTCGTAAGTCCGACCAACGATACCATATCGATAAGATGATATAGCGTAACGTCTTTATGGTATCCGTAGATCAACGAGGAGCGAATCCCGTACTGCATCCACTGCGAGGATTCATCTTTGAGCCCAACCCTGCCCATGATTGCTGATAAGCGGAGGAAATGTTCGGCCCGGCTCTCCCCTTTCAAAAGGGGCGTTTGTTCATACGTCAGTGCGCACGCCCTGACAATAGGTATAAGTGCATGAGCAAACCCTTTGATTTGAGATAACCTTTCCCATACTAACAATTCAAATGAATAATTGCGAATAGACTCGTTGATTCCATAATGCGTCGTCCAGGTATAGGAGTTGCGCAGTTCTTGCAATAGTTCTGTCCACTCGACCATCCGCCGCGGCATGTTCCCAGTGACTTTCTCCGTCAAAATACCAATTGTGAGGGGAAGAATTTCCCTTATCAGGTCAATCGCTTCGATTGTCCGTTCAGTAACACCGCGCTTTGCACCAATCAGCGAAACAAGACATTCTTTTGCGACTTGGAACCACTCGCTCTCCTTATCTCTTAGCAGCAGTCCCACAGCGTAACCGGCTTGGTGAACATGACTGACAATCGCTCCCCAGAAAGTATCATTTTGCTCTTTATTTATTAAATATCCTTTTGCAATTTGCTTATAATTACCCTCGTAAGCCACAACTACAGCGGAGTAAAAATATTTATACAGGACAGGGTCTCCACTGGAAATACGATCAATTTGAGATAACTCCGGTGCATCAATCGTTCCTGCCAACTTAGTGACTTCTGCTGGAGGGTAACCTGCTATCGCGGCAAAGCTAGCAAGTTCAACATTGCTGTTTTCAGAATTATGCTCCAAGTATTGTGCTAACGCAATTTTCAGAAAGTCCAACCGGTTATAAAACGCAGCTACCCTCATTACATAATAACAAACCAATGCATTGGGGAAGAGCATTTTGACACGCAGGATAGAGAACAGCCGATTTCGTTGATCAAACTTCACCAGAGAGTCGATGTACGCCTCCAGGTGAGGAGCATAACCTGGTGAAAACAAATCCTTTCGTTCGAGAACATCCGGAGTGAAATCAAACTGTGACAGCCAAGATACGGCCCGCCCATGATTTGATGTATATAGCGCTAGACATTTGGCAATCTCGATCACCTGATGCTTCTTTTGTCTACCGTCAGAAAAACTGCCGTCAAATTCGGAAGTAAACACTTCAAATAACTGTTTTCCCCGTTCAATTCGATTTGTCTCAGCCATATAATACATGACCTTTAGAGCGGTTTCGCGATTTACCAACCATCTGTCTGCCTCAGATGAGTATGCAAAAGACATGAGATCTTGCTCGCGGCCTTGTGCCAGCAACGTTTCTGCGAGTAAAGTACGATTTAAATTTTCCTGGAGCCGTTCGCTTGTTCTAAACTTTAAAGCTCCCAACCGGCTTAACGCGACTATATCTTGAAGCTGGTAAGCTGATTCGATTGCAGTGTTTAACGTCTCATCAATTTCTCTTGAAGGACGACAATGCTGCAGTGATCGTTCTATGAAATCGGCATTCACTTCCTCTATAATATAATGCCACTGACCGACCTCCTGGGCGTACGCAAAGACATGTCCAAACCATCGTGGTGTATTTATCTTTTCCTTAAGGTATGAAAAGATGGATTTTCTAACTTCGGTTGTCCAGTCTTCCGGTAATTGCTCGATAATAAATTCTTTGAAACTGTTATGAAACACGGAAAGTCTGTCGTCCGAATTGCGCAGCAAATGACTCATCGTTTTGAAGGCATCTTCAAAATCCGCTCTCTGCAGACCGGATATGGCCATCAATTCTTCACGATGAATGTAGAAGCGCAAACATGCCATAACAGCACAAAGGTGTCTAGCGTTACCCATGCCAACCCGTTCGAATTCTTCCCAAATAAAATGATAATACCGAACAATGTTACCCTCGACTGCCGGATATAACGAGGCAACAATGTCCGACGTCGATTCTCCGGCGAGAATCCTTTCTGCGACATAAGACAAATAAAGAGGCAGACCTTGACTCTGCGATTGAATTTCTACAATCTGGGGGTGAGTAAGCCAATTTATGCCTCTTCTTTCAACTAAATAGCTTTCTGTTTCCCGCGGCGTAAACAATGGCATTGCTACATGGCGATCCGCATGGTTTCGAATAAGTCTCAAGAAATAAGGCCATTTGTGAAGTTCCTGACTCCCAATCAAAATGATCATACCGGCAGGCACCTCGGCTGGCAATGCCGAGATTACCGTATCCCTGATTTCCGATTCCAGTCGTTCCGCATGATCCAGTCCGTCTAAAAACAACAAAAATCTTCGGCCACGGCTAGATACATGCTTCGCTATAGCTTGTACACACTCATTAAAGTTGCCTTCACTATAATCGTACCGCCGACGCAGAATCCCGCGGTAGCGACGCTGCAATTCATGCAATAAATTTGAACGCAAACTCTCGGCTTTCACTCTACTACGCTGTGCATTGTCATGAACGCCCACAAAGCAATAGTAAGAGATCACTTCAAATTTTTCGTCACTCAGATTTCTGATGTATTCAGTCAGGGAAGTAGACTTGCCGCTTCCAGGTGGACCGGTAACAATGACATAACCATCGGCAACCTTCGATAAAGCATTGTCGAGGCGCCTTCCCAAAGTTTCCGGTTCCATATAGTGATCCTGTTGTACGGGAAATACTTGCGGAAGCAATAACGTATTCTGTGTACGGAGAATAATCTCCTCGATGACCTTAAGAGTGATCGGCTCTCTCGACTCGATCGCGTAGGTTTTGATAGCCTGTAGAAAATCATAGAAAACGGCGTCGCCTGATAATCCAAGCTCTCGATCCAACTGGACAATTCGAATGTAATCGGACAACTCCTTGATTTGTGGCAGACGAAGGAGAAATTGAAAGCTACAGAGCAGTTGCCGGAAATCATCTTCCAATAATCCGGACGCCTCTCTCATCTCCAAGCGCAGCCGCTTCAAGTCTCCTCTAATCCGATCTTCTATAAACACCTGCCTAAAGGTTCCATCTTCCTCTATACAATTGACTAAACTTGCATCCAATGCGCGATTAGAGCAAAGTCGAACCTTGATGGGTTGCTCCGGGAATCGCTCACTTAACATTTTCCAACTGTCGGCAAATTTCTTGAGAAATACCGGACTCTTCGGGTCTAGAAAGTGAGAGGCTTCATATACGTCAAATGCATGGACTGCATATTTTACCTGGTTACCGATCATTTGATCATCATCGAAGATGACGATATCATCCAAGTTTCCCGAACGTTCATACTCCAAATACATTTGAAAAGGCTTGTTTGCAATGTAGTATTCCAATGCGAATTGCAAAGCGGCCAAATCCTGAAAATCGTCACCTTTGCGCCGTGAACTCCCCAGTTTCCCCACTTCCGGCAATGCGTCCCCCTCCAATCATAACGGTTTTATAGAAATAAGTTGTTTTTCATCCTTGCTCATTCTCACTTGCTCTTAAATTTATGAATAAGGTCAACTTTTCTTCCATTAAATTTGCATACAGATCTAATCTCATGAAAACCAGGGACGTCATCAGTCATGTTAGTAACCACAATCTTTTCTTGAAATCCCATACAAACCAACGTTACAGAATATTGTTGCATATAGCTACAAATTAGGTCGTGGCTGATTAGAAGGCCATTTGTGTCACCGTTTATACAGATAATTTCCTTCTCACGAGATTCATTGATCCAAGACGAATGTCCGTCCCATTTCAATCCACCATAAGCAATTAGATTTGGTGAAGGAACTATTAGGTTATCTCCCTCTCCTTCTTCGCTACAGTCATACTCAAAATTCTTGCCTCGAAGTAAATCAATTGTCGTAATTTGTGCTTTCGTTCCGGGTATATTATTTTCCAGAAACAAGTCTCCCGTTTCTACTGTCTGATTCAAAGTAAGTGAATCGGGATATTCCCCAAGTAAAATACGATAATTATCTGGCGTATATTCTGAATGATCAGGATACCATTCTTCTAGCAGTATTGCTTGTTTCATTTTAGTCATATTTCGATTGGGCACAAAAACGGATGTTATCATTGTTGTAAAATAACGATATGGGTATCCGTCCTCCGTTGTATCCTTAACAATTCCCTTAATAGGATAATAGAGCGACAAATGAATCCATTCTTTTCCATTTCCATCAGTTACTCGAAGTGAATTCGTTATGTCCGGGAAATCATCCTGATGAATCCACTCCTCATGGGAGACTTGACTTACTTGATCAAAATCATATTCTACCGGCTTCCACCAACGTTTATCACTACTTTTCTCCTGAGTACTGTAAGCCCTAAGATCAGTTGGATCGATATCACGAAAATTTATTCCCTGTATCGCTGCTGCCTTAGTATTCCTACCGGAATTCCATCGATCAACCTTCTTTGGAATATGATCAGCAAAAATAGCGCCCAAGCGATGAAGCAATATCCAATAATATTTCTTTCCAAGCCGTTCTGCCCAAATCGGCTTTCCCCGACCTCCTCCAAATTTGCTTATCATATACCGATCATACTTATAACATCTCTCATCTAGACCTGGATATCCTAGATTAGATACACTTAAAATAAACCAACGATGTACCTGTTCCTCCGTGATCCCGGCTGCCTTTAAATCGTATTCATTGAGTAATCGAGGCTTTAATTTATATCGCGCAAAGTCGGTTCCTATACCTTGACCAAGAGCCATGTCGCGTTGAAAAGCAGTTTGCTGCGTTAATTCCACAATATCTTCCTCAGTCGGCCAGTGAATGGGCCACAAACTGTTATATGGTGGACGAAATTGATTCGGTTGTACTTCACTCAGAACTCCGCGATGATACGCATATTCCAAGATTAATCTCAACCAGTCGCGAATAAGTGCATTTACAGGAACCTTACCATCCTTAAATACTTTATTGTAAATTGACTTGCTGAGTTCTCCTAATACATCATCGTTTTCAAGTAACATCACAGCACTATAGGCTGCTAAACAGACTCTCTCTACAACGTAGTCATCATCTACATTTAAAAAATAGATTACCACATACCTCATAATCTCAGGGGATGAAACAAATATTCTCGTTAATCCTTTTGTGGCTCGGTCTCTCACACGCCGATCAGAAGAAGCACAAAACCATGCTAGAGTGAAAGCCCAGTTAGTGGCCGTTTCTTTGCCAAAAAACGAAAGTTCAGCTTTCAAAGCCCAATTCAATAGACGCCAACCTGCGCCACGCGTCTGGTAATCTTCATGCAAAATATAGCACCAAAACGTATCTCTGGTCGTCATACGTGTTTTTCTAAGCAAACGGTCTAGAAAATTTGCATTAAAAGGATGATTAGGAACCACAGCTGCATTCATGATTGCTTGCATAGCTGCAATACTCGAATTATGATACGACAATCCTTCTTGCACCAGTTCCTCGGTATGCTCCGTAAAACTCTCAATAGCCCGCCATTGAAACCCATCATACAGTATAGGCAACATCGTCTCGTATCGCGAAATTTGATTTGACAGGTCAACTAATTCGATTCCGAATGTTTCAGGCAAAATAATAGACATGGCTTCCAGCAAACCACGATTTGCCTCTGCATCTTTGTCAGACTTCAAAGCAAAATGTAGCCTTTCCGAAATTTGAGAGACCTCGTGCGTTATACCTTCAATGATCGAGGCTGCAATCATAAAATCCGCAACTCGTTCAAAGGTAAACCTACAAAACCACTCTTTGGGGCCAAGAAGACGCGATCTGTGTTCTACAAATGATATAACCCCTTCTTTTTCAAGGAGCAGCAGTAAAGAACGTGAATGGTCATTTGTAAAGAATATTTGTTCTATAACACTTTTGGCAACTTCTCTTGGAATCAATCGAGCTCCTAATTCTGCCATTTTGTTTGCCAAAGCATTAATAGTCGTATGTATCAAGTTATCACGTTCATCAAACCCATAAACCTTTGACGCCCTATGGTTTATGCCTTCTAGTATCAGACCTACTACGTCCGAAAAGCCGATGTACCCTAGAGGGATTTCGTTCATACCAGCACCTTTTAACCCTTTACATACCAAATGCAAAAATAACGGATTTACAAACTCCTTTTGCAATAGAGGTGTCGTCGGTGATTGTATGCCGTAAAATTCAAAGAATTTTTGAATAGCATCAAATTCTCTCCCTATAAATCCATTATGGATATATTCCGGCCACATACCTCTTTCGTCGATAACATCATTTAAATAGGTGTCGCGGCAAGATATACAAAGCTTTAACCAAGGAAAATGAGCTAGCTGTTGTCGCAAACCCGGCAACCACGCATGTTTCCAGCGCTCTCTCTCTTGGGACTCATTTAGAGCATCAACATAAATAATTGCATATTTACCTGATGCCTCTGCCACAGTATTCAGCATACCCCATAATTCATCACGGCTGATATTACCCGAAAATCCTAGCTTGCTTGCAATGACTTCCCAAGGCTCAGCCCCTGTAAAATCCTCACCAAACAAAACCACACTAACTTGACCTTGAAGATTTTTATATTTTGCATGATCGATAATGGCGTGAGTCTTGCCAACGCCAGCAGGTCCTCTAAGAAGCATCGTAGAACTTCTTGGAAGACTCGTTTCTGGTCCTTGCAACCACTCTTGAAGTTTATACAAACATTTGATTAGATCACGCGCCGAGTCAATCTTCGCAGCAGGAAATTCGCACATGTACTCTGCTTGAAATTGACGAAAACTAGGTGTATCCGCATTTTCGCCATGCTCTAAGAGGAACTCTTGTAAAAATTGCTCTTCGATCTCCTCTATACTTCCAAGCAAACGATTTGTCAGGGTTGCACATAAAGTATAATTAAACTGTGAATCAATACATGTTAAATTGTTTAGCTCCCCTCTTAACTGACTTAACTCGTCAGTAATTATGCGGACAAATTCAACCAGATGACCGGAGAGATTTTGCTCCCGACTTACGTCTCTTTCCCAGTGCTTGATTTCTATTACTACATATTTTTGTATTTCTTTTGCCTGATGAAGCCACTTATCTGAACAGGAAAATGCCTCTAGAATATCAAATGCAGGTACATCTATTGAGAGAGCAGGAGAGTATCGATGTCCAGCCTGTGCTTCTGCTTCTTGTAGTCTCTGCTGAAACCACTGAGGAGTTAGTATTTCACGATCAAACCAGTAGCGCCGCATCCCTCCACCATTATCCACTTCAATAAGTCGATCTCTTAAGACGCTTTCGGTCCAGAATTCTATTCTAGGATGAGCACCTTGCTCGGCTAAAATTGCTAGCCTTTGCTGCACCCATTCTTCAAGCTTCTGAACCTGGCTTCTCCCCCGGCGTCCATTGGCTCGCGGTCCGGTAGGATCAAATGGAATGCAAAAAATAAATCGAGATAACGTTGGATGGTTCATAAATGCAGCACTTATGGAGTCTTCCATTTGGATAAATTGGGTTTGTTCTAGTCCGTCGAAGTACTTGGCTTGAATCCCCCATTTCTCCCCATCTGGTAGTTGCCAGATTGCTTCGACTCCTCCGTCTCCACCAGAACCACGAAAACGAAAAAATCTGCTACCTTGTGGTAACTCACTAGCAAAAGTACGACGAAATATTTGACAACATAACTCCTCGAAAGAATCCCTAGCGCCGTTTTGAAAAGTCCGAATTTGTTTAAAGTTAATTTCCCTCATTCAATTTCTCCCCTGCTTACGCATGTTTGCAAAAACAAAATCAATTGCACGGCTGAATTAAGAATTTCATTGAATACTCCACGTAAGTCTTTTTCACCTATAGCAAATACTTTACAAATCTTCTCGTAGTTCTTTCCTTTTCGATGACCTACTCCAGATGAACGTAATTCATATAAATTTCTTAAAAATTTGATATGGACTTCAAACCCAGCTATGTTCCGTTGCTTCATCAACAATTCTAGTTTAGACAAGCCTTTGATTTTAGGATCATCAACAACAATGAGTCTCTCAATCTCTTTTTCATTCAAAGAGTCAATAATAATTTTTACAAGTGATAGAACCTGCTGATCAAATTCAGACTGGTCGTTTGTGAGTGGAATACGTAAGCTTTTGTAATGATGCTCATCTTTGCTTTCCAGTGGCTTAAAGAAATTCCAACGATAATGCTCCAGCCACAGTTTTTGAAAAGTTTCAAAGGTCAGCTTAAATATCAAATCCGAGCTTTCTGGGCTAGTCCATTCCGCCAAGAAGTCCCTCTTGAACTTTACAGAACTCATTTGACCGTCGGGAGGGATATTGAAACTTTTCCAGTATGTTTGCTCCTTATCAGGCAAATCCCGCCCCAAATCTCCCAAATAAACGATAACAAAAGAGGGGTGATTATTGTCTATTCTGAGAGACCAAAAACCGTTACATTCTATAGAGCCATCCTTAACTGTGTAGTTCTCAGGTTGAGAATAATATTTATTCAGGACTTCTCTCCTGAAAAATACGGGTGTTAAATAATGTGGCGCATCTGGGTTTCCGCCGAAATAATTGGCTAAATAATCAGGATTGCAATTATAGCTAACATCTGTCCCGTTTTCATCTATTTCTATAATAAAGTTCTGATATTGCCTTTTGGCCTCATAAGGCCAAATTCCGCTCGATTCTTTGGACATTCCTGCTATCAGCTTTTTCCCGATTATTCTAGAGAACGTTTTCAAAGACTTATCTGACATCCAAAAACATTCATTGATGTGGAAATGATATCGAATATCTCCTGACTTGTACTCTTGACTAATTTTTTTACCAATTGACAGTTCAGCTAATGTTTTTTTAGAATAGACATCAGCTTCGACATAAAGCGCTAATCGCAAGTCCTTTATCGCCAAAAACTGTTTTATATATTTAAGCTTAATACGCACTTCGTTATCACTTGCAATGATAGCAGTATCTTCGTCACCATTATCATCAAAGTGCAGGTAATTACTCGTTTTAGAATCATAATAAAAATTGTGGAATAATCGAAACTCCTCCGAAACTTCAACATAAGAGGGCTTTCTACCATGAAAATCTCTTACATATACCAATGGTTCTATCCCACTTTCATTGCCAAACCGTAGATATTTCACTATCGTTGAATTGCCATTGTACTGTTCAGAACATCCTGGCATCCCACGACCAATTAATAAGTCCCAAGAGTCGTTGTTAAGAACATCGTTCACCTTATTTTTTGGTATTAACGCACTCCAATAAGTGATTTTATTCGAGTCGTTATAACTGTTTTTATAAACCGTGACCCATTGTTCTGTTCCCAGTACATTAATAAGATGATTAATTTGTTCTATCTGAAATATAGGATCTTTTTGTTCTAGGCTCATCGTTGCCCCTCCACAGTGGAAGTTATGTATATATGATTACATCATCTTACAATTTCTCTGAATATCCTCGAAAATCCTGCTGGTTCTCCGCTGTGACTTTAAAGAACCGTGTATCACCATTTGAGACTCACATGAAGAAACTAGCTTTAAGTATTAGCGTATTAATAATAAAACACTTGAGTATTGCGATTTCCGAGAAAAATGCCTCAAATGGGCAGACCTGTAGCGAGAAGCAGAGTACAGCAGTTTAGGCGGGGATCTTGAGATGCTTAAGGATGTCGAATAACGGCCTCTTCTCTAAGGCTTGCTGATAAACATAGACGATGATCTGCCCGAAATAGGCTTGCCGAATGCGATACACCACATCTCCGAGCGTGAGATACTTGTCGTTCTTCATCCAGTCGTGGCGCTGAGACTCCAGAAAGTTCTGCGTCAGAAACTGAATCGCCCAAAACCGCTGAATGCCTTCAAAAGAAAGCAACTGATATTGGTCAAAGCCCAGCAGTTCCTTGAAATAGCGATAACCCGTTTCGATGTTCCACCTCACGTGATAGTAGCGTTGGATGGTGACGAGATCCAAGCGGATATCCGTGCACAGGAGACAAACCTGAGGTTTGCTCGAAGCGGTATATTCGTCTTTCCAAGACAGCAACGCTTTGACGTTTTCCATCTCGCTTACGGGACCTTCATATTCATAAATCCAGTACCTTCCCTGACTTTCCACCGTAACGGAGCGGAGGTCAGACTTGCGGATGTACTGGGCAGCGAAATCAGCTATGGAGATCGTGACGCCGCTCACGCAGATCAGCCGGTTCGTCTTTACAGCAGCGATGACATGGAATCCCTTGCGGTTACAGGCGTTGATGATTTTCTCGCTGGTGTACCAGTTATCCATGAGCACGTAAACCTGCTCATCCTGCGTAGCCGGAAACGCTTCGATCATTTCGATAGCGAGATCGTTTTTGCTTTTGAATGAAAAGCCGTGACTCGTGCAATATTCTTCACGATAGTAGGGACGGAAATCCCAAGCGTAGGAGCAGCCTTCGCTTACGACGTGGGCCGTGACCACGCAGTGGCACCAGACCGATTTCCCAGCTTCGTGTGAATATTGAAAACTGAGGGCTTCCATTTTCTTGGTTGAAGGTTCTTTCTTACAGCAAGTGTCGTCGACAATGAAGAACACAAGGCACCGTTTATCCCCGTTCTTCATGCGTTTTGCCCGGATTTTCTCCATGACGAATTGCGTTCTTCTACGTTGCATGCGATTGACGCACCAAGGAGAGTGATTCAAAAAGTTCGTCACATTACTAAGGTGACGCTCCCCACGGGCGGCATGCCGGATTTGCGTGATATTCTTACGTCCGGCACAAAGAATGATACCGTGGACGAGGGTAAACAAATGGCCAAGCTGTGGTTTAGAAAATTCCAGTTTCAGTGCTAAAATGAACTTGACGATAGGCAAGTAGAGGGATACCATGAGAGTGGGACATCTCCTTTTTCTTGGAAATTGTGGTGTGGTAACCGACAATTTCTCCATCCAAAGGCGATGTCCTCCTTGTTTCTATCCGTCCGACGAAGCTTCTGAAATCACGTCTTTATACGGCCTTTGTCGACAGCAATATTTTCGCAACACTCAAGTAAAACAGTAAATTGATGGTGACGAACTTTGCATATTACCACAAGTAGGAAAGAAAAATTCAAACGAAGATCATTAATAACCAAGCACCAATTCATCGCAAGTTATTTGTTTATATCTACTAGTGCCTTTTGGTTAACAATGACCCTCACGGCTTTTCGATTATCGATTCTTGCCGGTATTCTTTGCTGTATCATGTTATTCCCGCTCGTTGGATGGCGAATTAGTAGTCGCAATGTGTTCACTATTTTTCTCTGTTATTTCAGCCTCTACCCGACAGCTGCAGCCTGCTGGATATTATTTGCAATTTCATTCCTTTATACACTGAATGTACCGATAAATAACTCAATTGCCTCACTAGTCTTGCTCAGTGTTATTCCAGTATTCTCACTGTTAATTGTCTTTCTTAAACGAAAAAACAACGAGTTCTTAAATCGTGCTAAGAAATCTTTGGAGTTATTAAATGCTCTCTCTTTAACGGCAACGGGTGTAGCAGCTTTATTCGCGTACATGAATTCAGATTTCAACTTCATTGCTCCTTATATTGACTTTAGAAAGCTTCCGGAGCTCGGATTTCAGACAAGAGATGCGTTCAATTACATTAGTCTTTACCTATCTTTTCCTTTTGTTATTTCAGGAGCATTTTGTAAGTTTGCATTAGAAGTAATTGTTGATAACAAACAGATATCATAGAAATAAAACAAAACCTTAATGAGGGAGGTACGAAGCTTGGTAACAAGGATTCTTGATATTGATATGGACTTTTTCTTAAGCGACATCGCCCACTGGGTTGATAATAGTGAGCGGCTAGACAGTGAACAGTATGTACCTTGGGATGAAGAGAGATTCCGAGTATTTCTAGAGGAGCGGTGTCGACTAAATAAGGATAATCCAATTAAGGGAAGGGTTATAGAACATCATGATGAAGCATTCCATTTTTGGAAAGAACTTATTCATCGAGGTGATTTACAAACACCGTTCGTTCTTACTCATATTGATGCACATTCAGACACTGGACTGGGGGATGCTAACTATGTGTACATAATGAAAGAATTACTGCATCATCCTATGAACACACGCTTACGTAAACTTAATATAAAAAAAGTGAACTATGCTAATTATTTAGCATTTACATTGGCACTAGGGTGGGTAACTAAAGTTGAGTTCGTACTTCATCCTGAGTGGGACAACGATTTTTTATATCTTCA
The DNA here is from genome assembly GCF_004135365.1 of Paenibacillus protaetiae. Lineage (NCBI taxonomy): Bacteria > Bacillati > Bacillota > Bacilli > Caryophanales > Paenibacillaceae > Paenibacillus > Paenibacillus protaetiae. The sequence continues at coordinate 2,995,955 of NZ_CP035492.1, forward strand.
TCTAAAGGACTTTTCCGACAGCAGCGGTTCATTTCAATTTAAAGCGTATAACAAAGATATCGATATTGTAATGCAAATGCATCGACTTTTAGAAATTAAACCGCTATTAGTCGATCCTGAAATCCCCTACTCTTTAATTAAAGAGGATGAATTTACGAGTGCTTTGCCATATGACCTTGCTGTATTCTGTAAATCCCCCGGATACACGCCGAAAGAAGCAGATTATATGCTTTCGATATTCAAAGAGTATATAGAGGAAATTTAATGTAGGTATTTCGATGGACTGGTCAGAACAATTTTATATGATTCTTTCTGTCTTTATTGTGACTTGTGCTATGTAGGATGTATTACCCGATTAATCAAAAGAAATTGACAAAAAAATGCAAGTACCTTCTATCAAGTTTCTTTTTAGGCAATCAAATTCAGTGAAATAAAATACCTTTGAATTAATCGAAGGATTTCGCTGTTAAGTATGGATGTAGTCGAGAGAGGACTTCGCACCTCCATTTCATTGCTGGCACGTCTGCTAATTCAGCCAAGACCATAAGGAAAGAGGCTCTAAAAATTCCAAATTCACTTTAAAGAATCATCTCTTCTTTGATAACGAAGTAATTTTAAATTTGAATAATCCAGTAACTCTTCTTTTGCGATATCTTCGAGATTTCTGTAGTTTTCCAACAATTTGAGCTCATCGTTTTGTAATCCAATATGTAGTTCTGCTTTTTGGTTTATTATCAACCAGTTCATATTAACCATATACTTCACTGCTAAAATAGCTAAGACATCGAAAGAAGGCTTAGCCTTTCCAGATTCTATCTCACTAAGCGTACCTTGTGATATTTCTAGGCTTTGAGCAAATTCAATTTGGGTCAGCTTATTTTGCCTTCTTATTAATTTTATTCTTTCTCCAACTGAAGTAAAATCATTCATTTATTTGCTCCACCCTAACTGGAGATTTAATGTATAAAACAAAAGCATACTTCCGTCCGATTTCGGACAAAAATATGCATTAGACTTTTAAGTATGGAGCCGAGGGGATTTGAACCCCTGTCCGAAGATAACGCCACATAAGCTTCTACGAGTGTAGCCACAGTTTTAATGTTACCCGAGCAGCGCCCCGTAACCGGCTCAGCGTTGGGTCAGCCTGATTATCTTCTTCCGTCGACCCCAGGCGGAGACCGAACGGCGTATCCCACTATAGTTGAGCCCCTATCCCAGTCACATGGGCGATGCTGAGGAGGAGCACGCTAACAGGTTATTAAGCTGCTAAAGCGTAAGGTTGTTGTTGTTTGCCGTTTAATAGGCTTTAGCGTTGATGAAGTGGACGCGTCCCCACTACTCGCTACTCATGCTCGAACTATCCCCGTCGAATCCATAAACGGCCCCGAGCTAAAGAAATTAAATATTAAAGCAAATGTTTGCCGCGAGTTTATTAAAGCATATGCTTGCCGCGGCGGCAAAGCTTTGGTTTAACTCTCAACCTCGTGAGGTCGCTTTTCTGATAGTATTGGTGGAGGCGAGGGGAGTCGAACCCCTGTCCGAAGATAACGCCACACAGGCTTCTACGGGTGTAGTCACGGTATTGATGTCACCCGAGCGTCGTCCCGTAACCGACTACGCGTTGGGTCAGCCTGATTATCTTCTTCCGTCGACCCCAGGCGGAGACCGATCGGCGTATCCCACTACTTGTTAGCCCCTATCCCAGTCACATGGGCGATGCTAGGTAGAAGCACGCTCACAGGTTATTAAGCTGCGAAAGCGTAAGATTGTTGTTGTTTGCCAGTTAATTGGCTTTAGCGTTGATGAAGCGGACGCGTCCCCACTACCCGCAACCCATGCTCGAACTATCCCCGTCGAATCCAAAAACGCCCCCGAATTGGCATAAACGGCTCCTGCAGGCAAGCATCCGGCTATTTGCTGTTAAGCAAAAGCTTATCGCTGCCGCACATCCGTTTAGCGTAAAAGATCACTTGGATATTGCCCTGCATCACTGCAGCGGCAAATGAGCATGAATCGTAAAAACTTGAAAAACATCTTTCATTGCTGCTTGTTTAGTATACCATGTCCGGCACCAATTAGCTCGCGCTTCTTATTGGGAAGAGTGGCCACAGGTGGAGCCTGTTCCAATGATATTTCTGCCAGGCGGCGCCGCCGACGTTAACGGGCAGCCTTCTGCTTCTCACGCAGCGCACGCTGAATGTCGCGTTGTGCGTCACGTTTGGCTGCAGTGTCTCGCTTGTCGTATTGCTTTTTGCCTTTGCCAAGGCCAATAAGCAGCTTCGCGTATCCGTTGCGCACATAAATTTTGAGCGGCACAATTGAGTAGCCTTCCTGCTTGGACTGTCCCAGCAGCTTATGAATCTGCGCCTTGTGCAGCAACAGCTTGCGGGCCCGTGTCGGGTCCGACGGGTTATGCCGGTTGCCCTGCTCGAACGGGCTGATGTGCATGTTGTGGATATGAATCTCGCCGTTACGAATGGTCGCAAACGCATCGCTAATGTTTGCCCGCCCATTACGCAAAGATTTGATCTCCGTCCCGGTCAGCACCATGCCCGCTTCGTATGTTTCCTCGATGAAATAGTCATGGGAAGCTTTTTTGTTCTGGGCGAGCTGTTTCCCGTCAGCTTTTTTACCCATGCCAATCACCCCTAGCTCATAGTATTTCTCAACTTTTGCCGCTCCATCCGACGCCAACAGGGTAGCGAAATAGGGAATAAGCGTAGTAATTTATTTTAGCAATTATAGAAGCTAAAAGCAATAACCCGAGACCTCCCTGGACGGCTGCGCAAAAAAGAGCCGCCCGACCGATAGGTCGAAGCGGCTCTCCGAAACGCTGTGTTATCGCTTATTACAGCTTAACAACGTTTTCTGCTTGTGGTCCGCGGCTTCCGTCAACCACGTTGAATTCTACGCGTTGGCCTTCGTCAAGCGTTTTGAAACCGTCGCCTTGGATAGCGGAGAAGTGTACGAATACGTCGTTACCGCCTTCAACTGCGATGAAGCCGTAGCCTTTCTCAGCGTTGAACCATTTAACTGTACCTTGTTGCATGTGTGTTACCTCCAAAAAAAATATATTAATATGCGCTTCTACGTTCTTATTAAACAAGAAATTCACACATTGAGAAAGATCCCATGATTGTGCATGATACCCTTTTCAACAAGTGAATTCAGGCCAGTGCGATAAGTGTAATTTTATTTGAGTGTACTATACCAGACCTTAAAAAGCAAGCAGCAACTTTCGCCTAAATGTTGACATGAGGAGGGCTGCTCTCCTATGCTAACAGCCCCCTGCCAATTCCACTGCTACTTTCTTTTCTTACGTACAAATGCGCTCATCGCGCCGCCTTTTTTACCTTTTTTACGGCTGTCTCCGCTTTGTTTGGCACGGTTTTGTCCGCCGCCTCCATTGCCGGAATCCGGCTCTGAAGAAGAAGGGCGTCCTTCGCCTCCGTCCCCTACAAAAATACCGCTGGCAGACGTATCATCCCGCCGCCGTTTGCGCCCGCCGCCGTATGAACGTCCGTCGCTGCCAGAACGCTCCTGCTGGCGGCCTCCCCGGTCTCCACGGCCTTCGCTGCGTCCCGACGATCCGCGTTCCGGAAAGCCGCCTTCACGGCCTCCGCTCGAGCGTCCAGGCCCGCCGCTCCCGCGGCCGCCGCGGCCATCACGGCGCTCTGACGAACCGCCTGCTTCATGGCCGTCGTCGTACCGGTTTGCGGACCCGCCGCTGCGGCGGATTGGCAGCCCCCACATATCCGTGCGGACGCCGCCCTTGCCGCGGCTGCTGCGCTCATTCGCCGCTTCCAGCGTCTCGCCCGGCTCCAGCCACGGGTTCCCCGTGCCTGCCGCTGCGCCGCCCGTGCGGCCCGCTGCCGCAGCTCCGCCGCCGCGGCCAAAACCGCCGCCGCTGCGCGGCCCTGCTGCGCCGCCAAAGCCTGCTCCGCGCCCGCTGGCGCTGCTTCGCCCAGCGCCAGCGCCGCCCTTGCCGCGTCCCTCGGCTGCGCCAGTGCGTCCCGCACCGCCGCCTGCAGCGCTGCCGCGCCCGCCGGCGCCGCGTCCGGCGCGGCCTGCACCGGCTGCGCCGGGACGATCGGCGCGGAATCCTTCGCGCCGCTTCTTGCGGCCGCCGTAGCCCGCGTCGGCCACGCCCCGGAAGCTGCTGCGCGACTTCATATCGACCATCTCGAAGTCAATCGTATGGTCGTCCATATTGACACGCGCCACACGGATATTGACCTCGTCGCCGATGCGGTACACTTTGGAGGTACGCTCGCCGATGAGCACCATATGCACTTCGTGGAAGTGGTAGTAATCGTCGCTCAGTTCGCTCAGCCGGATAAGCCCTTCCACCGTATTGTCCAGCTCCACAAACATGCCGAAGCTGGTTACGCTGCTAATGATGCCGTCGAATTCCTCGCCGACTTTGTCCAGCATATATTCGCATTTTTTGAGCCGTTCCGTATCCCGCTCCGCGTCCACCGCCACACGCTCGCGTTCGGACGATTGCTGCGCAATCTCCGGCATACGCGCCGCCAGCGCCTCCTGGCGCGCATCGGTCAGCGCGCCGCCGTTCTCGATGACTTCCCGCATGACGCGGTGAATAACAAGGTCCGGGTAACGGCGGATCGGCGATGTGAAATGCGTATAGAACTCCGCAGCGAGGCCAAAATGCCCCAAGCTTTCGGCATCGTATTTGGCCTGCTTCATGGAACGGAGCATCATCGTTGAAATAACCGTCTCTTCTTTTGTCCCCTGAATTTCCTCCAGCAGCGTCTGCAGCGCGCGGGGATGGACGGAGTTGCCTTTGCCTTTGACCACATACCCGAAGTTCGTCGCGAACTGCATAAACGTCAGCAGCTTCTCGGAATCCGGATCTTCATGGATCCGGTACAAGAACGGCACGCGCAGCCAGTGAAAATGCTCCGCAACCGTCTCATTGGCCGCCAGCATAAATTCCTCGATAATTTGCTCGGCGACCGAACGCTCGCGTTTCACAATGTCGACGGCTTTGCCATTCTCGTCGACAATAACTTTCGATTCCTGAAAGTCAAAATCAATTGCTCCGCGTTTCATCCGTTTCCGGCGCAGCTTCATCGCCAGCTCTTCCATAAGCGTAAACATATCAAGCAGCCCGGCGTAACGTTCTTTCAGTTCCGTCTCCGGCTCTTCTTCCGTAGCCGTCAGCAAGCGGCGGACGTTCGTATAGGTCATCCGCTCCGTTGTCTTAATGACGCTTGTAAAAATATCATGCCGTACGCGTTTCAGCGTCTTGGGATCAAACTCCATTTCGCAGGACATCGTCAGCCGGTCCACCTGCGGATTCAGCGAGCAGATGCCGTTCGACAGCCGGTGCGGCAGCATCGGAATAACGCGGTCCACCAAGTAGACGCTGCAGCCGCGGCGGTAAGCCTCCTGGTCCAGCGCCGATTTCTCCCGCACATAATAGCCGACATCCGCAATATGGACGCCCAGCAGATAGTTGCCGTTGTCGAGCCGCTTCACATGTACGGCATCATCCAGATCCTTGGCATCTTCGCCGTCAATGGTTACAATCGTTTCTCCGCGCAAATCCCGCCGCCCCTGCTGCACGATCTCCTCTTCCGTAATGGAATCGGGAGCGGATTCCGCTTCTGCCATCACATCGTCCGGGAATCCTTCCGGCAGCATATGCTTGCGGATAATCGACAAAATATCGACGCCGGGATCATCTTTATGGCCAAGCGTTTCAATAATCTCGCCTTCCGCCGCCGAACGGCCTTCCGGGTAAGATACAATGCGGACTACGACCTTTTGCCCGGTTACCGCCCCTTGGAAACCGCCTTTCGGAATAAAAATATCCCGGTTAATCCGTTTATCGTCCGGAATGACAAAGCCGTATGCCTCATGATTCTGAAACGTGCCGACGACCTGCGTTACCGCACGCTGCACGATGCGGGCAACCTCGCCCTCCATCCGGCCTCCGCTTTCGCTTTTGGATATAATCCGGACAAGCACAATGTCTCCGTTCATTGCGCTTTTCAAATCATTGGCATGGATATACACATCCGGATGATCCTTTTCGTCCGGAATTAGAAAAGCAAATCCTTTGGCGTGCGCCTGCAAGCGCCCTCTCAGCAAGTTCATGCGCTCCGGCACGCCATAGCGGTCATTGCGCGTACGCAAAATTTGTCCCGCTTCCTCCAGCTCGTTCAGCAGTTTCAGAAACGATTTGAAATCGTCCGGATCATCAATGCCGAAATGCTGCTCCAGTTCGTTATATGTCATCGGTTTATAAGCGGTTTCCCGCATAAAATCAAGCAGATCCTGCCCGCTAATCATCTATCTTTTCGCCACCCTATCGTCCGACCACGCGAGCGAATGCTCTGCACTTGCATTCCTTGCAACCGGTTAGTAAATATTCACATACCATTCAGTATACACGAAACTGTTCACGTATATCCGTATCATTGTACCATTTTATGCTAACAGGAATGACATAAGGCAACAAAAAAAAGCGGGAATCATCCCGCTTTTCTTAAAACTTGTTTATTACACTTTTACCACATAGGCCACAACCAGAGACAATACAAAAAATCCGACTGCCAGTCCGATTGTCAAACGCTGAAGGAGCAAATCGAGCCCGCGCGCTTTCGTTTTACCGAACAGATGCTCAGCGCCGCCGCTAATCGCACCGGACAAACCGGCGCTTTTGCCCTTTTGCAGCAACACGACTGCAATAAGACCAAGTGCAAAAATAACCAATACAATTTTCAGAGCGACTTCCACACATTCCACCTCCAACACAGCAGGAGTTCCGTTAAAAACAGATAGATTCAGTGTATCATATGCCCAAGCCTAATACAATACTCCTGCCCTATACATACCCTGCTCTTTGAAGAAAAGACAAACTTTTCTTGGCGCTTTGTTCCGCAAGGATTTGAAATTACCCTTTCTTGACGATCAGATAAGGAATGCCTGAGGCGGATAAGTACGGCTGCAGCCGGTTGTATTCGGAGCCTCGCACCATGCAAAAGCTATAAAAAAGCGCGGCCCCTTCGCGCGAAGGGGCCGCTTGCCTCATTCAAATATTATTTGAATTTTTTCAGGTTGTAGAAAGCCGATTTGCCAGCGTATTGCGCTGTCGAACCCAGTTGGTCCTCAATGCGGAGCAATTGGTTGTATTTCGCTACGCGGTCCGTACGGGAAGGAGCGCCGGTTTTGATTTGGCCAGCGTTCGTTGCGACAGCGATGTCAGCGATTGTGCTGTCTTCGCTTTCGCCGGAACGGTGCGAGATAACAGCCGTGTAGCCAGCGCGTTTGGCCATTTCGATCGCGTCGAATGTTTCCGTCAGGGAACCAATTTGGTTCACTTTAACGAGAATCGAGTTGCCTACGCCTTTGTCGATACCGTCGGAGAGACGTTCCGTGTTCGTTACGAACAGGTCGTCGCCAACGAGCTGAACTTTGCCGCCCAATTTTTCCGTAAGCAGCTTCCAGCCAGCCCAGTCGTCTTCGGAGCAGCCGTCTTCGATTGTAATGATCGGGTATTTATCAACCCACGAAGCGAGCAGGTCCACGAACTCTTCGGATGTGAACGATTTGCCTTCGCCTTCGAGGTGGTATTTGCCGTCTTTGTAGAACTCAGTCGAAGCTACGTCCATACCGAGGAATACGTCTTCGCCCGGTTTGTAGCCCGCACGTTCGATCGCAGCGATAATCGTTGTGATCGCTTCTTCGTTGGAAGCCAGGTTAGGCGCAAAGCCGCCTTCGTCGCCAACAGCCGTGTTCAAGCCTTTTTCTTTCAGGACGGATTTCAGGTTGTGGAAAATTTCAGCGCCGATACGAAGCGCTTCTTTGAACGTAGGCGCGCCAACCGGCAGCACCATGAACTCTTGCACGTCAACGTTGTTGTCGGCATGAGCGCCGCCGTTCACGATGTTCATCATCGGAACCGGAAGCGTCTTAGCGTTGAATCCGCCCAGGTATGTGTACAAAGGTACGTCCAGCACGTCAGCAGCTGCGCGAGCAACCGCCATCGATACAGCCAGAATGGCGTTAGCGCCCAGTTTGCCTTTGTTAGGCGTGCCGTCCAGCTCGATCATTTTGCGGTCGATCGCAACTTGATCAAGTGCGTCCAGGCCAATGACTTCAGGAGCGATAATGGAGTTTACGTTATCTACCGCTTTCTCAACGCCTTTGCCGAGGTAACGGCCTTTGTCGCCGTCGCGAAGCTCAACAGCTTCGTATGCGCCGGTGGAAGCGCCGGATGGCACGATGGCACGGCCTTTGCCGCCGGATTCAGTGGTTACTTCTACTTCTACAGTCGGGTTGCCGCGGGAATCAAGCACTTCGCGTGCGTATACGTCAACGATAATAGACATGTTAGGAAACACTCCTTTTTTATATGTGATGTAATAGTGGGACAGCTTCTTATTTGATCAAAGAAGTACCTGTCATTTCAGCCGGCTTAGCCAGCTCCATCAGGTCGAGGACCGTTGGCGCCAGGTCAGCCAGTATGCCGCCTTCACGCAGCGTGACGCCTTGTTTCGTTACGATAACCGGAACCGGGTTCGTCGTATGCGCCGTAAACGGACGGCCTTGCTCGTCGATCACCATATCGGCGTTGCCATGGTCAGCGGTAATAATGCAGACGCCGCCTTTGGCGAGCACCGCTTCTACCACTTTGCCCAGACACTCGTCCGTTGCTTCAACCGCTTTGATCGTTGGCTCCAGCATGCCGGAGTGGCCAACCATATCCGGGTTCGCAAAGTTCAGGATAATCGCATCTTGCCGGTCTGCTTCGATTTCGGCTACAGCCGCCGCCGCTACCTCGTAGGCGCTCATCTCCGGCTGCAGGTCATAAGTCGCGACCTTCGGCGAGTTGATCAGAATACGGGTTTCGCCCGGAAGCTCTACGTCGCGGCCGCCGCTGAAGAAAAACGTGACATGCGGATATTTTTCCGTTTCCGCGATGCGCAGCTGCTTTTTGCCGTTTTGCACCAGCACTTCGCCGAGCGTATTGTCCAAGTTTTTAGGAGAATACGCTACATATCCGCCAACCGTTTCGCTGAACAGCGTCAAGCAGACAAAATACAAATGTTTTGGCGCTTTATCGCCGCGGTCGAAACCGCGGAAATCTTCGTTTGTGAACACTTGGCCAAGCTGAATCGCGCGGTCCGGACGGAAGTTGAAGAAAATAACAGCATCCTCCGACTCCACAAGGCCAACCGGCTTGCCGTCTTCGCCTGTAATAACGGTTGGCATAACGAATTCATCATAAACGGATTTCTCGTAGGATTCAACTACCGCCTTGATCGGATCGGTATATTGCGGGCCTTCGCCGTAAACCATGGCGCGGTACGATTTTTCCGTACGTTCCCACCGTTTGTCGCGGTCCATCGCATAATAACGGCCTTGAACCGTTGCGATTTGGCCGACGCCAACCTCCTCAATTTTCGCCTGCAGCTGCTCCAGGTAGCCTTTTGCGCTGTCCGGCGCCACGTCGCGGCCGTCCAGGAAGGCATGGATATATACATCTGTCAGCCCTTCCCGCTTTGCCAGCTCCAACAGCGCGAACAGATGGTCAATATGGCTGTGCACGCCGCCGTCGGACAGCAGGCCGTACAGGTGCAGCTTCTTGTTGTTGGCCTTCACATGGTTCACAGCGCCAAGCAGCGTTTCGTTGCCGAAAAACTCTTCATCGCGGATCGACTTGCTGATGCGGGTCAAATCCTGATAAACAATGCGTCCTGCGCCGATGTTCAAGTGGCCGACCTCGGAGTTGCCCATTTGGCCCTCCGGCAAGCCTACCGCTTCACCGGAAGCCGTCAGCGTCGAGTTCGGGTAGGTGGCCATGTAACGGTCGTAATTCGGCTTTTTCGCTTGTGCAACCGCATTGCCGGTTACATCATTACGAAGGCCAAATCCGTCCAAAATAATTAATGCTACTGGTTTTGGTGCCATATACTATTTCGCTCCCTCAACAAGCGCAATATAGGATGCCGGCTCCAGGCTCGCTCCGCCTACAAGCGCACCGTCGATGTCCGCTTCTCCCATATATTCCGCTACATTGTTTGGTTTTACGCTCCCGCCGTATTGGATACGAACCGCTTCAGCCGTAGCTTCGCCATAAAGGCCCGCTACAATTCCGCGGATGTAGCCGATCACGTCCTGAGCGTCAGCCGCCGTCGACGATTTGCCCGTGCCGATCGCCCAGATCGGCTCGTATGCAATGACCACTTCGGCAGCCTGCGCGGCGCTTAAGCCTTCAAACGCAGCTTCCGTCTGCCCTTTGCAGACGTCCTTCGTTTGGCCCGCCTCCCGTTCCTCCAGCTTTTCGCCGACGCAAACGATAGGGGTAAGGCCATGCTTAAACGCAGCGTGAATTTTTTTGTTCACGATGGCGTCCGATTCCGCAAAATAAGCGCGGCGTTCGGAATGCCCGATAATGACATATTTCACGCCCAGTTCCTTCAGCATAACGCCGCTGATTTCGCCTGTGTACGCGCCATTGTCCTCGTAATGCAAATTTTGAGCTCCGATGGCGATAGAGGTGCCTTTCGCCGCTTGCACAAGTGCCGGAAGGGCCGTAAACGGAGCGCAAATGACGCTCTCCACGCCTTCCACTTCCGCTTTGCCTTTTACTTCGGTGAAGAACGATTCCGCTTCGGAAACGGTTTTAAACATTTTCCAGTTTCCCGCAATGATTGGTTTTCTCAAAGCAATCCCTCCAAAAGATCGGTCCTAAGTTTCTCCATCGCCATCCAAAGCTTTATTTTTCTATTTTTTTGTCTGTTGGTGCTTATTTGTCGTTGAGCGCAACAACGCCTGGAAGCGCCTTGCCTTCCATAAATTCAAGCGAAGCGCCGCCGCCTGTGGAAATATGGTCCATTTTGTCGGCCAGGCCAAATTTCTCAGCCGCCGCCGCGGAGTCGCCGCCGCCGATGACGGTGTAGCCTGCTGTCTCGGCGCATGCGCGCGCTACAGCTTGCGTGCCGTGCGAGAACGGCTCGATTTCGAATACGCCCATTGGCCCGTTCCAGACGACCAGTTTGGATTTTCGGATTACGTCCGCGTACAGCTCGCGCGTTTTCGGACCGATGTCGATGCCTTCCCATTCAGCTGGAATGCCGTCTACGTCGACTGCTTTCGTATTTGCATCTTTGCTGAAGTCGTCGGCTACGATAATGTCGACCGGAATAAGGAAGTTTTTGCCGAGATCTTTCGCTTTCTGAATAAAGCTGAGAGCCAGGTCAAGCTTCTCGTTGTCGACCAGCGATTTGCCGATTTCATATCCTTGCGCTTTGAAGAACGTATAGGACAAGCCGCCGCCGATGATGATGTTGTCGGCAATCTCGATCATTTTGTTGATAACGTCGATTTTGTCTTTTACTTTCGAACCGCCTACGATAGCGGTGAAAGGGCGTTCCGGATTGTTCAGCGCTTTGCCGAGCACATCCAGCTCTTTCTCCATCAGAAGGCCGGACACAGCCGGCAAGTAATGCGCGATGCCTTCCGTCGACGCATGCGCACGGTGAGCGGCGCCAAACGCGTCGTTGACGTACAGGTCGGCCAGCTCGGCAAAAGCTTTCGCCAGCTCCGGATCGTTTTTCTCTTCGCCCGCATAGAAGCGCACGTTCTCAAGCAGCAGGACGTCGCCGTTTTGCAATGCGGCTACTTGCGCTTTCACCGCATCGCCAATCGCTTCGTTTGCTTTCGCAACCGGCTGGCCGAGCAGTTCGGACAAACGCTCTGCAGCAGGCGTCAGGCGAAGCTCTTCTACAACCGCACCTTTTGGACGGCCAAGATGGCTGGCAAGAATCACTTTTGCGCCTTTTTCCGTCAAATATTTGATTGTCGGAAGCGTTTCGCGAATACGCGTATCATCCGTAATTTTACCATTTTCGAGCGGTACATTAAAATCGACGCGGACAAATACCCGTTTGCCGGATACTTCTACGTCACGGACGCTTTTTTTATTCATCGTGAATCCCCCTAATCGGTTATGGTCATCAGTCGCATCAAGCGCGTGCAAAAGGGCGTTCCTGTGGAGGAACGCCCTTTTGCGTAAAAAGGCATTAAACGGCTTTCGCGTTACACGCAACCGGTCACAACCCCGCGAAAGCTCGCTTATTACGTTCCAAGTGCCAAGCTGCTTTCAGCCGGTCTTACAGACCTTTGCTTGCGATATAAGCGGCAAGGTCAACAACGCGATTCGAGTAGCCCCACTCGTTGTCGTACCAGGAAACGACTTTCACCATGTTGCCTTCAACAACCATCGTCGACAAGGAGTCGATTGTCGAGGAAGCTGGGTCGCCGTTGTAGTCGCTCGATACAAGCGGCTCTTCGGAGAAGTTCAAGATGCCTTTCAGCGGGCCTTCGGAAGCGGCTTTCAGCGCTGCGTTCACTTCGTCAACCGTTACGTTTACTTTCAGTTCGGCAACGAGGTCCGTTACGGAAACGTTTTTCGTAGGAACACGCATCGACATACCGTTCAGCTTGCCTTTCAGCTCAGGCAGTACAAGGCCTACCGCTTTTGCAGCGCCAGTTGTCGAAGGGATGATGTTTTCTGCAGCAGCGCGGGCGCGGCGCAGATCTTTGTGAGGCAGGTCAAGCACTTGCTGGTCGTTCGTGTACGAGTGAACCGTCGTCATCATGCCTTTTACGATACCGAACTTGTCGTTCAGCACTTTCGCGAAAGGAGCGAGACAGTTCGTGGTGCAGGAAGCGTTCGAAATAACCGTGTGGCTTGCTGCATCGTATTTGTCTTCGTTAACGCCCATAACGATCGTGATGTCTTCGTTAGTAGCAGGAGCGGAAATGATAACTTTTTTCGCGCCGCCTTTCAGGTGAAGCTCGGCTTTTTCTTTCGCTGTGAAAATACCTGTCGATTCTACAACGATTTCAACGCCGTATTGCGCCCAAGGAAGGTTCTCAGGGTTGCGTTCTGCAAACACTTTGATTTCGCGGCCGTTCACAACGAGCGCGCCTTCTTTTGCTTCTACTGTAGCGTCCAGTCTGCCGTGCGTTGTGTCGTATTTGAGCAGGTGAGCCAGCGTGTTTGTGTCCGTCAAGTCGTTGACTGCAACAACTTCTACTTCAGGGTTGTTCAGAGCAGCGCGGAATACGTTGCGGCCGATACGTCCAAAACCATTGATACCAACTTTAACCATTGTGAGTTGCCTCCTAAATGTCTTTTATGATGAAAAATATATTTCAAGACAGGACACGGCTGACAGGTGTGCAGACCCGGCGTGCCCCGTCAAGATAGCTTGTGCTGCTCTTCCTCTTCGATAAAGGCGATAATATCATGCGCGGCGGCTTCATCCGTCACCAGCACATCATCGTGGCCAAACCGCATGATGGCGGTAATAGCTTCCGCTTTGCTTTTGCCGCCGGCTACACCGATAACAACCTCAGTGTTCACAATATCCTCCAGGTGTAATCCTACCGTCTGATTTTTGTGGACAACCGAACCGTTTTTATCAAAATAAAAGCCAAACGCTTCAGCGAGCGCGCCTTCCTGCGCCATTTCCTCAATTTCCTTCTCATCCAGCTTCCGGCGTCTTGCCATGACGGCAGCTTCGCCAATCCCGTGCACCACGATCCGGGCGCTGCGGATGACCTTTACCATTTCGCGGATGGTCGGCTCCTGCATAATCGAAGCAAAAGCTTCTTCGCCTAAATGGTCCGGCACATGAAGCAGCCGGTAATGCGCCCCCGTCCGTTTCGCCATGGTGGAAGCAAGCGTATTCGCCTGATAATCCAAGCTTTCGCCTAGCCCTCCTCGGGCCGGTACGAACAGATTGGTTTTCAGCGGCGCCGGCGCGGTCAACTGATTCGCGACTTGCGCAAGCGTCGAACCGCCGGTAATGGCGACTACGTCGTTTGGCCTGAGCATCTTGCCCAGCACCTGGCTTCCCGCCTTGCCAAGCTCGCGTTTCGTTTGCGGTGAAATGTCGGAATCTCCCGCTACAACGATCACTTGCTTCAGCTTAAAATGCGCGCGGATTTTTTCTTCCAGCTGGTTAAGGCCGATAAGCGACTTATAAAATGGCTCCAGCTTCTCCAGCAATTCCTTGCCTGCTTCGCTGATCCGCATGCCGTTTGGGTAAATCTCTAGCAAGCCCTGCGACTTCAGCAGGTCCGTCTCTGCACGCAATACCCTTTCGGTCATTCCGAGTGTTGAGGCAAGCGCGCGGCGGCCAATCAGATCGGAGAGCATAACCTGATGCAAAATGGAGTAGCGTTTCGACATGACATCCAACAGATCGGGCAGAAGCTGCTGCTGCAGTTCAATGATCTGATGCATCTTTTTTTCATTCACTCCAGTTGGACTGAACCCCAATTGTATAGGACGTTTTACGTCCCGCGGTAACATTTTAAGTCCCACAATTATCTTAACCAAAATGAACCTGTTGTGCAACCTATTGAAAACGCTTGCCGACATTTTTCATACAAAAATATTTTTTTGAATCGCCGCTTGCAATTCGGCACACCGAGATATATAATAAATCTTGCTTTTGTTTTTTATGCGCCCGTGGTCCAATGGATATGACGTAGGCCTCCGGAGCCTGAGATCTAGGTTCGATTCCTAGCGGGCGCGCCATTTGATATGAACTGACAGCCTCTGCTTCTGCGCAGAGGCTTTTTTCATGCCTGTTTCCCGCTGCGGTCCGGCTGCTGCGGATGTCCAGCCGCAGCAGCCGGGCGTTCGCACCCTTGCACTACTATGGAAAAGGACGGCTCCTGCTCTTTGCTGCCTATCGTCAGCGTTACGCTGATATGCTCTGCTTTAAGGCCACCTGAGCCTTGTCCGCCTCGAACTGGACAGTGTAACCCAGCGCTTCTCCGAGGCTTCACTCCTTAAATTTAACTTTTGCACATAATGACCATAATACCTCTAAAAAATCGGAAGTGCGGCACTCATTTTCTTTTGTTTGACTTTCTTTGACTTTTGTTGTCCAATTCGTTAGAATGGGTACATTAGCAATAAAATTAACCGTTTCCGAATGAGGAGGGAATTGTAATGGATATGAACTTTGTCCCCATGGTTATTGAGCAAAACAATCGAGGCGAACGTGCCTATGACATCTACTCCCGTCTGTTGAAGGACCGGATTATTTTCCTCGGCACCGGCGTGAATGACGTTGTTGCGAACTCGATTATCGCACAAATGCTGTTCCTGGCGGCTGACGATCCGGAGAAGGACATCTCCCTTTACATTAACAGCCCCGGCGGTTCCATCACGGCGGGAATGGCCATCTACGATACAATGCAATACATTAAACCGGATGTGTCGACGATTTGCGTAGGCATGGCCGCTTCGATGGGCGCGTTCCTGCTGACGGCAGGCGCCAAAGGCAAACGTTACGCATTGCCGAACAGCGAAGTGATGATTCACCAGCCGCTGGGCGGAGCCGAAGGCCAAGCAAGCGACATCGAAATCCGGGCGCGCCGCATTCTGAAAATGCGCGACAAGTTAAACGGCATTCTAGCTGAACGTTCGGGACAGCCGCTTGACCGGATCGAACGGGATACGGACCGCGATTATTTCATGAGCGCTCATGAAGCGGTTGAATACGGCCTGATCGATAAAGTGATCGACAAAGTCCAATAAACCAAAAACCGGCCCCATTATTGCAGCTGCTGCAATAATGGGGCCGGTTTTTGGTTTAGACGAAACATCGGCTTGGCTAGGGTTCCCCTTGGCTGCGCCAAACGCCAAGGCTCTTATCGGGTAACGTTAAGAGCCCCACCAAAAAAAGCTCCACAACGGAGCTTTTGGTCAACGTGCTTTATGGTGACGCAAAGAAAAACGAGTTATTGGTTCTCGAGCTCTTCTTTGCTGACAAGTGCAACTAAAGCGTTTACAGCCTGTTCCGCGTCCGAACCTTCCGCACTTATATATACTTCAGTTCCGGAGCTAATCGCCAGGCTCATAATGCCCATGATCGATTTAGCGTTTACTTTTTTATCGTCTTTCTCCACAAAAACTTCTGAGGAAAATTTATTCGCTTCTTGAACGAATAGCGCAGCTGGTCTTGCGTGAAGACCTGTTTTCAACCGAACGACAACCGGTAGTCTTGCCATGGAATTACCCCCTATATCATAATCAACCTGCTTCATGTATTGGTGCTGGACCGGTACGACTCTCGACCTTCGATGCGCCTCCGATCGTTCCGTAGGCAAAGCTGTACAGCTCCACAAAAACGCATATTGCAAAGAAGTCGATTCCCCACATTATTATATCATTATACAATCGGATGCACTAGCCAAAAAAGTCTATCCGTTCCTTAATTTTTCCGCAAGTTCATCAATTTTTCGCAATCGGTGATTCACACCGGATTTGCTCACTTTCATTTTTAGCATTTCCCCAACCTCTTTTAAATTCATGTCGGGATGCTGCAGCCGGATTTGGGCGACTTCCTTCAGCTTCTCAGGCAAATTGTCCAGTCCGACCTCGCGTTCAAGCAGCTTTATATTTTCGATTTGGCGCACGGCAGCACCTATCGTTTTATTCAAATTCGCGGTTTCACAGTTCACGATCCGGTTGACCGAGTTCCGCATGTCGCGCATAATCCGAACATCCTCGAATTTGAATAAAGCCTGGTGAGCGCCAATGATATTCAACAGTTCGATAATTTTTTCGCCTTCCTTGATGTAGAAAACGAAACCTTTTTTACGCTCGATGCAGCGCGCATTCAGATCAAACTTATTGGCCAGTTCCACCAGCGCGCCGCAATGTTCCTCATACATCGACGAAATTTCGAGATGGTAAGAGGAGCCTTCCGGATTGTTCACCGAGCCGCCCGCCAAAAAAGCGCCGCGGAGATACGACCGTTTACAGCATGGCTTACGGATAATTTCTTTATCAATACCGTCTTGAAAAATAAAACCTTCCGATACGATCCTCAAGTCGCTTAAAATTTCCTGTACCTTGGTAGGAATACGGACAATGTAAACATTATTTTTTTTCAGACGCATTTTTTTACGGACCAGCAATTCGGTATGAACGTTAAATATCCGTTTCACCAGCGAATAAATGCGTCTGGCGATCGCTGCGTTTTCAGTGGATATATCCAATACGACCTTGCGGCTGGATAAGCTGACAGAACCGTTCATACGAATAAGGGCGGACAATTCGGCTTTTTCGCAGCAAGCATCCGCTTCGATGAGCGTCAGTTCTTTTTTAGTTTGCGCCGCAAACGACATGGTTCATCCCCTCTTTCGCAACATCCAATTCTCTACTAATTTATAAATATGATGGCTTAACCGTTCGGCATCATGCCGGAGATACGTCCGGAACAAAACCAGCTTGTCGGCGATGACATGGCATCCCCGTTTATTAATTTCTTCAAAGTCCAGCGTTACTTCATGCGCGCCTTTTTCACCGTATTTGCTTTTAACCTCCGGCGGTATTTCGCCGTCGTTCACGATGACATAGTCAAACAGCTGATGCCCGATATGCCGTTCAATGGCATCCATATGGTCGCTGACCGAATAATCATCCGTTTCGCCTGGCTGCGTCATCACATTGCATACAAACAGCTTCACCGCGGCCGATTCAATAATCGCCTCGGCAAGCTTCGGCACAAGCAAATTCGGAATAATGCTGGTGTACAAGCTTCCCGGTCCAATCAGTATCGCATCAGCCTGCCGGATCGCCTCCACCGCTTCCGGAAGCGGCTCTACATGAGCCGGGTCAATAAACACTCTGCGGATCGATTTGCCCGCTTTTGGGATTAAAGACTCACCAACAACGATGGAGCCATCCTCCATCTCCGCTTTCAATACGATGGCTTCTCCTGCCGCAGGCAGCACTCTTCCCCGCACTGCAAGCACTTTGCTAAGCTCTTTGATGCCCGTGACAAAATCGCCGGCGATGTCGGTCATCGCGGCAAGCATCAGGTTGCCCAGACTGTGCCCGGCAAGGCCGGAGCCATTATTGAACCGGTACTGCAAGAGGCCGGTCAGCAGCGGCTCCACATCTGCAAGCGCCATCAGCACGTTGCGGATATCGCCCGGCGGCGGCATTTGCAGCTCATTGCGAAGAATGCCCGAGCTGCCGCCGTCATCGGCTACCGTTACAATGGCCGTTATATCCAGCGGTTTCTCCTTGAGACCCCGCAGCATAACGGACAACCCCGTTCCTCCGCCAATGACGACGATTTTCGGACGATCCTTCATTTTTTGCCTATTGTCCATTTTCTCACCCCGTTAATGCTTGTCGCGGTCGGCATCTCGATGAGTCACCCTGACGCGTTCGGTGTCGCTGCTGCCAAGCATACGGCCCAAATATTCCGAAATGGCGACGGAACGGTGTTTGCCCCCCGTACAGCCTATGCCGATTACAACTTGGCTCTTGCCTTCCTTGTGGTATAACGGAATGAGAAATTGCAGCATATCGAGCAGTTTGGTAAGAAACTGCTGGGTTTCCGGCCATTTCATCACATAATCGTATACATCGGGATTTTGGCCGGTATGAGGCCTCAGCTGGTCGATATAATGCGGGTTCGGCAAAAACCGCACATCATAAATCAGATCGGCGTCAATCGGTATGCCATACTTAAAGCCAAAGGAGATGACATTCACCGACATGGCATTCTGCTCTACATTGACAAAACGCGATATAATTTGCTCTTTCAAATGCGCCGGCTTCAGCGTGCTTGTATCAATGACCAGGGAAGCGGAGCCTTTCAGATCCTGGAGCATGCGGCGCTCCAGCTCTATGCCTTCCAGCGGCATGCCGTCCGGAGCAAGCGGATGCCGCCTCCTGCTCTCCTTGTACCGCTGCACAAGCACATCGTCGCGCGCATCCAGAAAGACGATTTCGCAGCTGATCGTAGAATGATTTTGGATAAAATGTAACGATTCCGATAAAGCGGTAAAAAATTCGCGGCCGCGCAAGTCGATTACGAGGGCGATCTTGCCAATTTTGCCGTTCGACTGCTCAATTAGTTCCGCGAATTTGGGAATTAGCACCGGCGGTAAATTATCCACGCAGAAGAAGCCTAAATCTTCAAGGCTTTGCACGGCAATCGTTTTGCCCGCACCCGACATGCCCGTAATAATGACCAGCTTTGCCGTTGCTCCTGTCGTATCCATGTGCTCCTCCTTCTCCGCTTCTCCGCTCGTCAAATGATGCATGGAGATGCCCTAAGCTCTCAAAATCAAGCCTGCAGCACCAACTACACCAGCGTCGTTGCCAAGCGTAGCGGCTACAATCTTCACATTTTCTTTTGCTTCGTTTTGGGTATACTTCTCATAGACCTCGCGAATTTGCGCAAACAGGAATTCGCCGGCTTTCGATACGCCGCCGCCGATAATAAAGCATTCCGGGTTCAGCACGACGGACAGAAGCGCCATCGAGCGGCCCAAATAATAAGCAGCGCGGCTAACGATACGCGCCGCAACCTCGTCGCCTTCTTTAGCTGCGTCAATCACGTCTTTTGCCATAATATTTTCAACGGAAACAAGCGTTGTACGGTCGCCGCGAGCGACAGCGTCTTTCGCCATTTTGATAATGCCGGTTGCCGAAGACACGGTCTCGAGGCATCCCATTTTGCCGCAGCCGCATTGGATCGCTTCCAGATCCGGAACGATTGCGATATGGCCAAGCTCGCCGGCCATGCCTGCAAAACCTTCGACGATTTTGCCGTTTATAATGACGCCGCCGCCAACACCGGTGCCCAGCGTGTAGCATACGCAGTTGTCGATGCCTTTGCCGGCTCCCGCCCATGCTTCACCAAGCGCAGCTACGTTGGCATCGTTGTTGACAAGCACTTTAACTTGAAGCTTGTCTTCCAGATAGCTCTTCAAGTTTACGTTTTGGATTTTCAAGTTTGGAGCAAATTTCACAATCCCGTTCGGAATATCAAGGAAGCCGGCTACGCCTACGCCTACCCCGGCAACTTGTTCCCACTCATACGGAGACTCTGTTACGATGTCCCTTGCATATTGTGCAATATTATGAAGAATCGTGTCCGTGCCCTTGCTTGTTTCGGTTGGTCCTTCGTACGTTTGGAGGAGATCCCCGTCAGCATTGCATATCCCCACTTTAATTGTGGTTCCGCCAACATCGACTCCAACATAAATGTTCTGAGACATCAATTGTCCACCTCTTAACTGTAATGTTCACTGTTTTCACTATAATTGAAGGCCCCTTCTTCGGTCAAGACAACTCCCCTGCGCCAAAATGCCGTCATTATGCATCGCAGCCGGCATTTCGATAAGCGGAGCCAAGCGCTATAGAAGAATGAAGCCGGGCTTTCAACGGTGCTTGGTCAGCGTGAAAGCCCCTCGCAGTAGAGGGGCTTTCAGTCATGCTGCCAATATCACAAGCCTTTGCACAGTACCGTTATTGCGGCAGGCTTTCGCCCCAATCCTGGGTAATGCTGCCTTCCAGGAACTTCTCGCAGTCGAGGGCTGCCATACAGCCGCTGCCCGCTGCGGTAATCGCCTGGCGGTACTTGTTGTCCTGCACATCGCCGCAGGCAAACACGCCGGGGATGTTCGTCTCGCTGGAGCCGGGTTTCGTTCGAATATAGCCGTGCTCGTCCGTGTCGATCTGCCCGTTCAGGAAACCGGTATTTGGCGTATGGCCAATCGCGATAAACACGCCGCTCGTTTCGATCAGCTCTTCTTCGCCGGTTGCATTATTGCGGACTTTGAGGCCCGTTACACCCATTCCATTCGCTACCACTTCAAGCGGCGTCCGGTTCAGGGACCATACGATTTTGTCATTGCTTTTGGCGCGATCCTGCATAATCTTGGAAGCGCGCAGCTCATCGCGGCGGTTGACCAGCTCCACCTCAGTGGCAAACCGGGTCAGGAAGTTCGCTTCTTCCATCGCGGAGTCGCCGCCGCCGATGACGATAATTTTTTTGTTGCGGAAGAAAAAGCCGTCACAGGTCGCACAAGTGCTTACGCCGCGGCCAACGTTATCTTTTTCCCCCGGAATGCCCAAATATTTCGCCGAAGCGCCCGTCGAAATGATGAGCGATTCGCCTACAATTTCGCCTTGGCCTTCCACCTGCAGCTTGAACGGACGCTCGCTCAAATCAACACTGTTCACCCAGCCGGTAATAAACTTCGCGCCGAAACGTTCCGCCTGCTTGCGCATATTCGCCATCAGCTCGGGACCCATAATGCCTTCCGGGAATCCCGGGAAATTCTCCACTTCCGTTGTGGTCGTCAGCTGGCCGCCAGGCTCCGGACCTTCTATCACCAGCGGATTCATATTGGCGCGCGCCAAATAAATAGCTGCCGTAAGGCCGGATGGGCCGGTTCCGATAATAATGGATTTGTACATGGTGCAACCTCCTGTCGCGAAATACGGGTGTACAATGCTTGTCATTTATTTCGACATCCGCCAATAGCGGGAAACCGTCAAAACTTATTCCGTTTCGACCGTTTCCGCGTTAGCGAACACGGCGTTAGTAGTACGCATCTTCTCTCTAATACCGCAAATCTCGTCGATCCGTTTCACATTTTTGCTGACCGTAGTAATGGATACGCCGTATTTTTCCGCCACTTCATGGTACGAAATCGCTCTGCGGTGCATTTTGGCGGTCAAATATTCAAGCGCCGCCGCCCAGCTCTCCGGTTTCGCAAACCGTGGAATATCCGGGTGCAGACGGGACAGAAATTCGACCCAAAGCGTCATGAGATCATGCTGCTGCACCAAGTCGTAATGCTTATTCATGGAGGCTAACGCGATGTCGGCAATCTCCTGCCATTTCGCATCCCATACCGGCAGCTTGGAAGGCACGCGGTTCGGTTCGATCATAACCGGCCGCCCCTCCAAGACCGCTTCAAGCGGCTCCTGCACACCGATAATGCGCAGCACGAATATCGCGATCCGTTTCAGGTAATCGTCCTCTTCCGGCTCCAGCAAAAAGGCGCTCAGCACTTCTTTCACCTCATTGTCGGCAATCATGCCAAGCGCCTGAATCACTTGCAGCTTCGTATGGCGGTCGCCATGGCGAAGCGCCCAAAAAAAGGAGGAGCGCACCAGCGGGTCTCGTTTCAGATGATCGGGAATTCCGCCTTCAACCTGCTCCCAAAGCTTAAACTGCTCTTCAAACGGCAAATGATAATGATAACTGATCGGCGCAATGGACTCACCGCTGCGCACACGCTGCAGCTGCTCCAAGTAATAACGGGGGATGCCTGATGCCGAATCAATCTTCAGCGCTTGCCGCCACAGCCGTTCTGCTTCGTAATACCGGCCCGAATTGCACGCCGCGACCGCTGCGTAATGGAATAGGCTGGGATCCTGCTCCAGCTGCGCTTCCCTTAACAGCCGGTGGAACTGCCGGTATGCTGCAGCATGTTCTCCTAAGATGCCCATTGTCGTGGCCAGTTTAAACACATGTTCTTCATGGAACGGCTCGGTTTTTTTCAGCAAAGCCGTTAATGCCGCCAAGTTTTCCTTATCCCCGGCATGCTGGTAAAAAATCGCCAGGTTGCAAAGCGCATGCAGATTGCCCGGCTCGTTATCCAACGCCTCGCGGATCGTTTCCATCGCTTTGTCGAACATGCCCATATAATAAAAGGCAAGCGCCAAATTGTTGCGGGCCGCCATAAAATCCGGATGAGCAGCAATGATCTGCTCCAGCATCCGCACCGCTTCGGTAAACTTGCCTTCCTCCAGCATCGAACGGGCTTTATCATGTTCCGCGATACCCTCGCGCGATTTGATGCTTGCTACCCGTGTCGGCCGTTCCAGCTCATAATGGAACAGCTCCATCATCTCTTCTGCTTCATCCAGAAACTGGCCGTCCGCGTCTTCTTCTAAATATTGCACCAAAGCGCCTTCAGCCGCTTCATAATTTTCCATATTGGCAAAGTTGTTCGCCATATAAAAATGACATTCCGTCATAGTTGGGTCGAGTTCATCCACAATCCACTTCAATATCCGGTTCGACTCTTCATAATCGCCCATCTCAGACAAAATGCCGGCCATATTGCAATGGTTGACCGGATTATCAGGCTCGTATTCAACGGCGCGCCGGAAATACTTCAATGCCTTGTCATAATGATAGCGATCAAGCGACCGGACTGCTCTCTCGAAAAAGAACGTTGCGTCCCAGTGTATAGGTATGATGTTGGAATGTGACTCTGCGGCAGCACGTTTTTTCCCTGTCATTGTCACAAGGCACCTCCCGGACTTCCGATTTTTCTACGATTATACCATACACAACTTGTCCAAACACCCAAGAATATGTGGGAAAATCGCGGGTGGCATTTACCAGTCCGCGATTTTCCCTGTTGTTGCTTATTGAATTGCAGCTTGCTTATACGCCGTGGTTCTTGAACAGCGTGCTGATCGATCCGCCTTCGATAATGATGCGTGTAGACTCTGCGAGCAGCGGAGCTACCGACAGCACTTTAAAGCGGCCGGAACGGTTATCAGGCAAAGCGATGGAGTCCGTAACGATAACTTCATTTATACCCGGATGGTCTAAGCGCTCAAGAGCATTGCCGGAGAAAAGCGGGTGAGTCGCGCATACATATACTTCCTTCGCGCCGCGCTCGCGCAAGCTTTCGACGACATTGACAATTGTGGTGCCTGTATCGATCAGGTCCTCGATAATGATCGCGGTCTGCCCTTCCACATCGCCGATCACGTGTGTAATAACCGATTCATTATGGGCAGGACGCTTCTTGATCATGATCGCAAACGGAGAGTCCAAGTAGTTCGCAAGTTTCTCGGCCGTCGAAGCACGTCCGGCATCCGGCGATACGACAACCGGATTTTGAATGTTTTTGCTCTTCAGGTAGTCACTGATCAAATCAAGGCCGGTAAGATGATCTACAGGGATATTAAAGAAACCTTGAATAGCCGGAGCATGGAGGTCGATCGTAATAATCCGCGTAGCGCCAACCGTTGTCAGCACGTCTGCGACCATCTTCGCGGAAATTGGCTCCCGCGGCGCTGCTTTGCGTTCCTGGCGCGCATAACCGTAGTAAGGCATGATGACGTTAATCGTCTTGGCCGATGCCCGTTTTGCTGCGTCAATCATAACCAGAAGCTCAACGAAATGTTCGTTGATCGGATGTGAGAACGACTGAACCAGGAAGACGTCGCAGTTACGAATCGATTCTTCGTAATGGACATAGATTTCCCCGCTTTTAAAACGGGACATTTTGATGGAACCGAGCGAAACGCCCAACTCTCTACAGATGTCCTGTGCCAGTACCGGGTTGGACGAACCCGAAAAAATACGCAAATTGTCGCTTAACATGATACCCTCCTGAGCGAATTAAACCAATAATTTAGACGTTTATCCTATACAAGCCTGCAAGAAAACCGTGGTGTCAAGCCTTCCGGAGCTTGTTTTCATTCTTATTATACATCTTATTTGATATAACACAAAAAACGAATACGTACTATTTTTCGACAAATGCGGCGCTTTCTTTCGACAAGCGCTTGCGTGGCAGACCGATTGCGCCAAATTCCGTCCCTTTGCCGTTCAATAGCTCCCCGTTTCGCCGGGACGAAAAGCGTGAAGCGCCGCCTCGCATGGCAGCGCCTCGATCACGGCGCATCAAGACCAATCCCGCGCATCTGCGCAGCGCCGCCGCTGAAGAAGCGCGCCAGCGCTTCTCCAGCGGCTTCGTCAGCCTGCTTGCAGGCAAGCCATAAAAAAGCCCGGCGGAAGCCGATGCCATTAAGATAAGCTTTAACTTAATGGCATTGGGCCGGAGCCGGGAGCTTGCTATCTCATTTTGTTGGTCGTCGGCTTGCCGTGGCGCTCATCCAGCTCGCGCAGCAGCTCGTCGATGGACAAGCCGCGCTCGCGCAGCAGCACCATCAAGTGAAAAATAAGGTCGCTTGCTTCCATACGAAGCTCGTTGTTGTCCTTATTTTTCGCTGCGATAATGACTTCCGCCGATTCCTCGCCGACTTTTTTCAAAATTTTATCGACGCCCTTCTCGAACAGATACGTCGTGTACGAGCCTTCCGGGCGCTCCGCATAACGCTTCGCGATAATCGACTCCAGGCGTCCCAGCGCGCCAAAGCGGTCGCCTGCAGCTGCCTCTGCCGCCGCTTCGGACGATGAACCCGCCGTTTCGATCGGGTTAAAAAAGCAGCTGTAGCTGCCGGTATGACAAGCCGGCCCTTGCTGTTCTACGCGGACAAGCAGCGTATCGCCGTCGCAATCATACGCCATGGAGCGGATGCGCTGCTTATGGC
Source organism: Paenibacillus protaetiae (assembly GCF_004135365.1). Lineage (NCBI taxonomy): Bacteria > Bacillati > Bacillota > Bacilli > Caryophanales > Paenibacillaceae > Paenibacillus > Paenibacillus protaetiae. The sequence goes on from NZ_CP035492.1 coordinate 3,021,138, forward strand.
CGCTGGTCGCTCCTTTATTCCACAATTCGCCGCGCGAACGGCTCCAGAACCAGGTCTCGCCTGTCTCAACCGATTTTGCCAGCGATTCCTTGTTCATATAGGCCATCATCAGCACTTCTTTGGTTAGATCGTCCTGCACGATAGCCGGTACAAGCCCCGCTTCGTCCCATTTAATTTGATCCGCTGTCATCGAATTTCCACTCCTTTGCTGCGCAAATCATCCTTCACTTCGGCAATGGTCATTTCCTTGTAATGGAATATAGTTGCCGCAAGCGCCGCATCCGCATGCGCTTCCTCAAACACGTCGTAGAAATGAGAAATCTGCCCCGCTCCGCCCGATGCGATAACCGGTATGCCAACCGAATCCGAAACGGCACGTGTCAGCTTCACGTCAAAGCCGTCCTTCGTGCCGTCCGCATCCATGCTCGTCAGCAAAATTTCGCCCGCGCCCAGGCGCTCCGCTTCGCGTACCCACTCCAGAACCTTCATGCCCGTCGTCTGGCGGCCGCCGTGCGTGTACACTTCCCACTCCTGCCACTCTTCGTTCCATTTGGCGTCAACCGCAACCACAATGCATTGCGAGCCAAATTTGCGCGCTCCCTCTTGAATCAGGCCCGGATTTTTGACCGCGGATGTATTGATCGCGATTTTGTCCGCGCCCGCCCGCAGCAGCCGCTTCATATCATCTACATGCGAGATGCCTCCGCCTACCGTAAACGGAATCGTAATCTCGCCTGCCGTACGCTTCACGACCTCCACCATCGTGGAACGCCCTTCATGCGAAGCCGAAATGTCCAAAAAGACAAGCTCGTCGGCGCCTTCCCGGTCGTAAGTTGCAGCAAGCTCAACCGGATCCCCGGCATCCCGGAGGTTAACGAAGTTAACCCCTTTGACGACTCTGCCGTCCTTTACGTCGAGGCAAGGAATAATACGTTTTGCCAGCATAAGGCACCCTCCTCCTCTACGCCAGACGCTGGATCGCGTCCGCCAGGTTGATGCTGCCCGTGTACAGCGCTTTGCCGACAATCGCGCCGGCTACGCCGTCCGCGCGGTGCTGCGCCAGCTTCACGAGATCGTCCATCACCGATACGCCGCCCGATGCAATGACGTTGCTGCGCGAGACGCGCGCCAGCTCCACGATCGCTTCCGTGTTCGGGCCTTTCATCATGCCGTCCCGCGAAATGTCGGTGAAAATAAACGTCGAAGCGCCTTGCGCCGCAAGCTCAACGGCAAGCTGCTCCGCCTTCACCTCGGAAGTTTCCAGCCAGCCGCGTGTTGCCACATAGCCGTTTCGCGCATCAATGCCAATCGCCACCTTGTCGCCGTAGCGCGCCAGCACCTTTTTCACGAATTCACGGTCCTCAATCGCAGCCGTACCCAAAATGACACGGGAGACGCCCAGCTCAATCAGCTTCTCGACATCCTCCATCGTGCGCAGTCCGCCGCCCACCTGCACCGGAACGTTAACCGACTTCGCAATCTGCCCGATCAGCTCGGCATTGGCCGGACGCCCCTCCTTTGCGCCATCCAGGTCGACGAGATGAATCCAAGCCGCGCCAGCTGCCTGCCAGTCTTTAGCCGCTGCAACAGGGCTGTCGTTATACACCGTCTCCTGATTGTAATCGCCTTGAATCAGGCGTACCGCTTTGCCGCCGCGAATGTCGATGGCCGGATATATGGTAAAAGTAGACATGATTCATCCTCCTGTTATAACTTCGACGTCGGTTCTCCCGTCAATGCAGCAAAATTGCTTAATAGCCGCATGCCGACTTCCCCGCTTTTTTCCGGGTGGAACTGCATCCCGTACACATTGCCTCTGCCAACGATAGCCGTTACCGGCTGGTAATAATTGGTGACCGCCAGCAGATCGGAAGCGAGCTCCGGCTTCACATGATACGAATGGACAAAATAAACATGGCCTTCGGCCAAATCGCGGAACAGCGGGCTGTCCTGGTTAAAAGCAAGACGGTTCCAGCCCATATGCGGCACCTTGTAGCCCCCTTCGAAGCGAACGACCTTGCCCGGCAGCAGCGACAGCCCTTCGTGTTTGCCGTATTCGTCGCTTTCGTCAAAAAGCAGCTGCATCCCGAGGCAAATGCCTAGCAGCGGCTTGCCGGATGCAGCGTATGCTTTCGTCACTTCATCGAGGCCGGTTGCCCGCAAATTGTCCATCGCGTCGCCATAAGCGCCTACGCCCGGCAAAATCGCGCCGTCGGCATTCCTAATAACCGCCGGATCGGCGGTTACAACCGCCTCATAGCCAAGGCGCTCCACCGCCTTGCTGACGCTGTGCAGGTTGCCCATGCCGTAATCGATGATCGCAATCATCTACAGCACCCCTTTCGTCGAAGGCACTCCTTGCACGCGAGGATCAATCGAAGTCGCTTCGTCCAGCGCACGGCCAAGCGCTTTGAACACCGCCTCGATCATGTGATGCGTATTGCGCCCATAGTGCACGATGACATGCAGCGTAACGCGTGCTTCCAGCGCCAGCTTCCACAGGAATTCATGCACCAGCTCGACTTGGAAGCTGCCGACCTGCGCCGACGGATATTCCGCCCGGTATTCAAAATGCGGCCGGTTGCTCACGTCGATAACGACTTGCGCCAGCGCTTCGTCCATCGGAACAAATACGCTTGCGTAACGTTTAATGCCTTTTTTGTCGCCAAGCGCTTCTCGCAGCGTTTGGCCGAGGCAAATGCCGATATCCTCTACCGTATGGTGATCGTCGATGTCGACGTCGCCCCGCGCTTCCACTTCCAGATTGAAGTGGCCGTGCTTCGCAAACAGGTCCAGCATATGATTGAGGAAAGGCACGTCCGTGTCGATTTTCACCTCGCCCGTTCCGTCTACTGCAAAAGCCAGCTTAATGTCCGTTTCATTTGTTTTGCGCGCTACCGATGCCTCGCGTGCTCGATTGTCCGCCATACTCCACACCTTGTCCTTTCTGTATTTACCTTATATATGCAGCCATTCATAAAGTTCGGCTTGCTGTAATACTTGAGCAGGCCAGCCAGGCAGTCAGGCAGTCCGGTCGCAGCTATGCCGCAAGCCGCAGAGCCGGCCGCTTCCGGCTCTGCTCGATTCATTATTGATGGCCTTCCTGCTCCAGCCGCACCTCGATGGCGCGGGCATGGCCTTCAAGCCCTTCATGGCGCGCCAGCGTCATAATTTTTTCGCCGTTTGCCAGAAGCGCCGCTTTGCTGTAATAGATCAAGCTCGATTTTTTCAGAAAATCGTCCACATTAACCGGCGAGGAAAACCGTGCCGTCCCGTTAGTCGGAATAATATGGTTGGGTCCGGCAAAATAATCGCCAACCGGCTCCGAGCTGTACGCGCCGAGGAAAATCGCGCCGGCGTTTTCGATCAAGCCAAGCAGGCTTGTTGGATCCGCCGTCATCAATTCCAAATGCTCCGGCGCCAGCCCGTTGACCACATCCGCTCCTGCTTCGATAGAATCAACTAGCAGCACCGCGCCGTAGTTGTCAATCGAGCTGCGCGCAATCGCTTCACGCGGCAAAACGGACAACTGGCGCTCCACTTCCGCCGCCACCGCTTCCGCAAGCGGCTGCGACGGCGTAATAAGAATGGCCGACGCCATCTCATCATGCTCCGCCTGCGACAGCAGATCGGCCGCCACATAAACCGGATTGGCCGTCTCGTCCGCCAGCACTACAATTTCGCTTGGTCCGGCGATGCTGTCAATATCGACAGCGCCAAATACGGCCCGCTTCGCCAGTGCTACGTAAATATTGCCCGGTCCGCAAATTTTATCGACCGGCTTGATCGACTCCGTTCCGTAAGCGAGCGCTGCAATCGCCTGCGCTCCGCCAACCTGGTACATTTCCTTCACGCCCGCTTCTGCGGCCGCGACCAGAATGTAAGGGTCAATACCGGCTTTGCCGCCGGTTGCCGGAGGCGTTACCATCACGATTTCCGGCACGCCCGCTACTTGCGCCGGAATGACGTTCATCAGCACGGAAGACGGGTAAGCCGCCTTGCCCCGGGCACATAAACGCCAACCCGCTTCAGCGGACGAAGGATTTGGCCAAGCTGCGTGCCGTCCGGCTGCAGATCGATCCATGAGTTGCGCATTTGCTTCTCATGGAATTTGCGAATATTGGCCGCCGCTTCCCGGATCGCTTCCAGGAACGCCGCATCCACCTTGTTGTATGCTGCCTGAATGTCCTCATCCGTTACCCGCAGCGCCTCTGCTTCCAGCTTCACCCGGTCGAACTTCTCCGTATAACGAAGCAGCGCAGCATCGCCTTCTTCGCGGATAGCTTCAACAATTTGCTTTACCGTTTCATTTTGCTCAGGGGAGCCGTACTCGACTTCCCGTTTTAAACCAAACTGCTCCGCGCGTATGATTTTCATTGTTTACCCCGCCTTTCCAATGCTTAAGCGGCGGCCAGCGTTCCGGCTAATGCCGCGCCAGCCTTCCGTTCCTTATACTTTCGCAGCGATAGCCGACTGCAGCCGGTCGCATAGGCCTTGTATCGCTTCATTTTTCATCCGGTAGCTGACCCGGTTTGCAATTAAACGGCTTGTAATGCCAAATATCTCTTTCATCTCAACCAATCCGTTCTCGCGGAGCGTTTGGCCCGTTTCCACCATATCGACGATGCGGTCGGCCAAGCCGATCAGCGGCGCAAGCTCGATGGAGCCGTTCAGCTTGATCACTTCAACCTGCTGCCCCTGCTCGCGAAAATATTGCGAAGCGACATTCGGGTATTTCGTCGCCACGCGGGGATGGATCGTTGGCTTCCAATCCGGCAGTCCGATAACGGACATCCGGCATTTGGCAATGCCAAGGTCCAGCAGCTCGTAGACGTCTTTGTCTTCCTCCATCAGCACGTCTTTGCCAACAACACCAATATCGGCTACGCCGTATTCCACATAAGTTGGCACATCAACCGGCTTCGCCATAATAAATTCCATGCCAACCTCCGGCAGCTCGATGACGAGCTTGCGCGTATCGTCGAAATCGGCCGGAATCGGCAGCCCCGCCGCCCGAAACAGCTTGGAGGCTTGCTTATAGATACGCCCCTTGGGCATCGCTACTTTTAATAAATCAGGCTTTGCGCTACTCATTGCTCGCCGCTTCCTTTCTTTTCTGCCCGTCAAACCTATGGAAATCGCTGTAGACGGTACCTCCATACTTATAACATCCGTTTGCTTGAACCGGCGGCGTGAAGCCGATGCCCATCCGCTCCGTCACGACCGTTACGCCTTCCGCGCGCAGCCGCTGCGCTTCGGCCAGCGCCTCCGCACGGCCCGCCCGGTCATAGGCGATAAGAACCCGCTCTCCCCCCGTGTCCTCTCCATACGACAACAGCTCCAGAATCCGGTTCGTCTTCATAGCGAAGCCGGTTGCCGGCGCTGGCCGGCCGAACTGCGACAGCAAATTATCATACCGGCCGCCGCTTGCAACCGGGAAACCGTGATCGGATGCGTATCCTTCAAACGTCATGCCTGTATAATACGAAAAATCGCCGATCATCGTCAGGTCAATCAGCACATGTTCGCTGACGCCGTATTCGACAAGCGCATCCCATACTTCGCACAAATGGCGGATCGATGCTTGTGCCGATTCATTGCTGCTCAGCTTCATGGCCTGCTCGCAAATTTCCTGACCGCCGCGCAAACGCAAAATGTACTCCAGCTCCTGCCGTACATGCTCCTCCAGCGACAGCTGGCGCAGCTGCTCACGGTAACCAACATAGTCACGGCCAAGCAGGCACGCTTTAAGCTGGCTTTGCTCTTCTTCTTGGTCCGGCAGCGTTTCGTCGAGCAGCCCTTTCAGGAAGCCGACATGCCCGATCGCGATTTTGAACCGGCTTACCCCGGCCGCTTTAAGCGAAGCGACGGCGAGTGCCACGATCTCCGCATCCGCTTCCGGCGACGGGTCGCCAACAAGCTCTACGCCTGTTTGGAAAAACTCGGCGTCTCTTCCCGCTTCCTCTTCAAACGCGCGGAAAATATTCGCATGATAAGACAATCGCAGCGGAAAATCCGTTGCTTTCAATAAAGACGAAACAACGCGCGCAATCGGCGCCGTCATATCTGAACGGAGCACCAGCGTTTGCCCGCGGTGATTCAGCAGTTTAAACAGTTTCGCGTCCGATGTGGAGCTGGCCACACCTACTGTATCGTAATACTCCAGCGTAGGAGTAATCATTTGCTCATATCCCCAACCGCTCATGCAGCTGAGCACATCCCGTTCGATCTGGCGCAGCTTCGCTACGGCATCCGGGAGGTAGTCTTTTAATCCGGTTGGTTTTTCAAACACTTTGGGCTTAGCCATTTATGTTCACCTTTCGTTTCACTTTAGTATATTAAAGCGATACCATGTTACCATGCTAACAAAATAAAGATTTAATATGAATGTTAGCACGCAGATAAAACATCGTCAAGCGGTACAGTTACTCTCATCGGCATTTTTCCAATATTTTTAAACGAACCTCTGTTCCGGGTATATAAACAAAACAAAAACCCGGTCCTTCATAAAGAACCGGGTTTGCTGAACGACTCTTGCAATGGCGGCTGGACTTCTTCCCCAGCCGGCCGCCTTCCTTCCGCGCTCTGTTTCCGAATGTCGCGAAGCGGATTGCCCCCTACAAAAGCATGCGCCGGAACACTCCGATGAACAACCGACCCTGCTGCAACAACAGCGTAATCGCCAATGGTAACGCCGGGCAATATGGTTGAATTGGCTCCAATCATGACATTGGAGCCGATAATGACATCACCCAGCCGGTATTCCTGAATTAAATACTCATGAGCCAATATCGTCGTGTTATACCCGATAATCGTATTGTGCCCGACGCGAATCCGTTCCGGAAAAAAAACATCGGGCATGACCATAAGCGCAAATGCAGTATCTTTGCCGATCTTCATGCCGACTGAACGGTACAGCATGTTTTTCAGCGGTAAAATCGGGCAGTATCTGGCGAGCTGAATCAGAATGAAATTGCGGATTCCTTTCCAGGGGCTGACCGTGCGGTAAATTTGCCGCAGCGAATTCGTGCCCTCTACCGGATAGCGTTCAACATTGCGCACGTTTGTCTACCGCTCCAATCCAACGAATGCGTACAGATCGCGCATATCGTGAATAATATGCTGCGCCCCGCTATCTCGCAGCAGCTGCTCTCCCTTCAAAGACCAGGCAACGCCAACCGGAATCGTTCCGGCAGCAGCCGCAGACGCAATATCTACTTTGCTGTCACCTACCATCATCGTGGTAGCCGGATCGGCTCCTAGCAGCTTAATCGCTGCAAGCACCGGTTCCGGATGCGGCTTCGGATTCGTAACATCATCTATCGTAACAATTGCATCCACTACATCGCTCACTCCGATAAAGCGAAGCCCTTTTTCGGTCGTCAGTCTGATCTTGGTCGTGACCACGCCAATCTGAATGCCGTTATCGTGCAGCCGCCGCAGCACTTCCTCTACATGCGGGAACGGCTGTACCAGCTCATCATGCAGCCGCAAATTTATTTCCCGGTAAGAAGCCACGAGATGCGATACTTCCTCCAGCCCGGAAAAATAACGAAGCTGATGTTCAAGCGGCTCCCCATGCTTGGAATAATATGCTCTCGCGAGAAGCCTTCCGGCGCTACATCTTTCAGCGCTTCGAGAAAGGTACGGATAATCAGCTCGTTCGTATCCAATATCGTACCGTCCAAATCAAACAATATTGTACGGATGTTAGTCATAGATGCCCATCTCCTTCCAATACTCCGCTATCATTTACTCCGTCTTTGCTGGAACATCAGCAGAAGTATTTGCCGGATTGCCTCCGTTAGCGTCATTTACGTTTTGGCGGGTTGAAACAATCGGGTCCAAATAACGCTCCGACGCCCAGCCGTTTACGCGGCGGATAACGATAAAAACGATAGCCGCAATAACTAGCAGCAGCGCAAGCAGCTGCGAAATCCGGATGTTGCCGTACACCGGATCCAGATAACCTTGTTCGAATACAATCGTCATCGGCGACCACAATGCATCCATCAGCGATGCCAGCCAGTCCGGCCCTTGATAAGCCAGGCTGTCCGTGCGGAGCGCTTCGATAAAGAAACGGCCGATCGAATACCAGATAAAATAGCTGGCTACAAGCTCGCCGGCACGCAAAAACCGCTGACGGCGCAGCACGAGTAAAATAATAAGCCCTACCAAATTCCAAAGCGATTCATACAGAAACGTCGGATGATGGTAAACGCCTTCCACATTCATTTGATTAACGATAAAATCAGGCAAATGGAGCGTATGGCGCAGGAAGTGTTCGGACACCTCGCCGCCGTAGGCTTCCTGGTTCATAAAATTGCCCCAGCGGCCAATAAGCTGGCCGGCAATGAGGGACGGAGCGCAAATATCGGCTATCCGCCAAAAGCGATACCCTTTGTAACGGAAATAGAAGAAGCCGCATATGAAAGCGCCGATTAAAGCGCCGTAGATGGCGATACCGCCTTCCCATATTTTAAAAATATCAAGCGGACGGTCTTTATAGTCATTCCACATAAAACCTACATAATACAGCCGTGCGCCAATAATCGCGGAAGGGACTCCAAGCAGCAGCAAATCCATAAAGAAATCCGGATTGATTTTGAACCGTTTGCCCTCTTGTACCGCAAGCAGCAGGCCGACCAGGGCGGCCGTTCCTAAAATAATGCCGTACCACCGTACTTCCAGGGAACCTAACGAGAAGGCTACCGGATTAATGAGAAGTGGCAAATTCATGTTCTGCATTCTCCTTTATTTATCAATCGTAATCGTCAATATCGTCCGCGATCGTTTCCGTCAGCTTATTCGTGAACTGCAATGCGGCATTGTAGCCCATTCGCTTCAGACGGAAATTCATCGCGCCAACCTCAATGATAACCGCAAGGTTTCGTCCGGGACGAACCGGTACGGTAAGCAGCGGAATATCGGTATCGATAATGCGCGTCGTTTCTTCATCCAGCCCGAGGCGGTCGTATTGCTTGTCTTGCTGCCAGTTTTCCAGCTTCACGACAAGAGTAATCCGTTTCTGGTTGCGAATCGCCCCTGCACCGAACAAAGTCATCGCATTAATGATGCCGAGACCGCGGATTTCCAGCAGGTGGCGGATAAGCTCGGGAGCGCTGCCGTACAGCTGGCCGTCGGACGTTTGGCGGATTTCGACCGCATCGTCCGCCACAAGGCGATGGCCGCGTTTGACCAGCTCAAGTGCTGTTTCGCTTTTACCGATGCCGCTGCCTCCCGTAATCAGGATGCCGGAGCCGTATACATCGACCAGCACGCCATGAATAGTAGCCGTTGGAGCCAGCTTTTTCTCCAGGAAATCTGTCAGCCGGCTTTGCAAAATCGTCGTTGCCGCTTGGCTGCGCAATACCGGAATTTGCCGCTGGCTGGAGTATTCGATTAACTCCGCAGGAGGCTCCAAGCCTCTCGTAATAATAATGCAAGGCGTCTCGTCATGGCATAGCCGCTCCAGACGGAACTTGCGCTCCTCACTTGTTAAAGTGGAAATAAAAGAAATTTCAGTTTTTCCCAGCAGCTGAACGCGTTCAATCGGGTGATAATCGAAGTAGCCAGCCATTTCAAGTCCGGGACGGTACAAATCATCTACAGATATAGCACGTTTCAAGCCGTCTTCACCGGACAAGATTTCCAGCTGGAATTGGTGGACAAGCTCGGATACCTTTACTTTTTTAGCCACACCCAGACCTCCTTTACGCTGTATGCTTGCTAAGCCGAGCGTGCGAGCATTCATTTTTTCCAATGCTTTCATCGTAAATGAAAAAGACGCCAAACGCAACGTTTCTGCCATTGCGGGCGTCTCTTTCCTGTTTATTTTATCGGAAGCTCCACATTTTGCAGCACATAACCCGGGTACTGATAAACATCAAACGTAAGCGGCTGCTTATAGTCCTCCTTGGGAATCGTGTAATATACGCGGGTTTCCCCACTGCCGGCACTCTGCCTCCATACGGAATGAACCCCTTTAGGCTGTATCATCGAATATCTGCGACCCGCTCCGTCATAAAATGGCACTTGATCCTGAAACATCGTAAATCCGTAATGAAGCTCAGGCCCCATTAGATCGCTGATCAGAAAGGTGAGCTCGATCCCTTCGTTCGTTGGCACAGCCAATTCCAGCCTCATCCGCTTGTCAGGTGCCGCCAGCGTTTCAAGTGTATCCGTATTCACGGTTAACTTTTGATTTTTATCGGATAATAGTAGCCCGTCTGTCTCAAAGGTCAGATGCTTCGCTTTCGTAAAAAAGCTGCTTTGGAACTGCATTGAAAACTGTTCATCGCCGGCTGTGCCAAAGCCGTTTGTAAATGGCATCATGCGGCCTTTTTCGTCAACTATACGGGCATCAATAAAGGAATTCGGCTGCTTGCTGTTTGCCGGATCATTATGAAATACAAGCGTCGTGCGCAGCGGTGTAATAACCGCTTTTTCAATCTCGAACCGCTGGCCGGCTATTTCAAAAAACCGATGAAGCATAACGGTTTCCTCCAAATGGTCAAACCGCTCATGGTCAATTGGAAAATCCGCCTCCAGCCATTGACCCATCACTTTAACACGAAACCGGATTTGATCGGGAACCGGCTTCCCCGTTTCCATCATCACGTCTATTGTTTTATATTGAGTAAGTTCTGTTGAACCAGTCGTATCACCATAAACATCCGATGCTATCATACCCTGAATCTCCTCGTTATCACCATCCAGCAGCTGAAAGTCCTCTACGGATGGAAGCTTATCAGATGTCACTCCTGCCACAGAATATAAAAGTACAAACCGCTGATTGTCCGCAATCACACCGTGAACAGTCAGGGTGTATCCGCCTTTATGGTCGCTGACATTAACCGACTGGACAAAGTCCTCGTCAATAGCCTGCTTCAGCGAGTTATCACTGGCCAACAGCTGGACAAAGCTTTTTAACCCGGGAATTTCACGAAGCGCCGCTGCAAATGCCGGAGATACGTGAACAGCTGTTGCAAACAGGACAAAAGCGCATATGGCCGCGGCAATCGGCAGCAATGCTTTACTCCGATGAATGGAACGATTCATGCTCTGGCCTTGTTTCATCCCTGCAACAATGGCATGATCCAGCTTATTGTCATCCAAGCTGTTGATTGCCAGCTCCATGCACTGTTTATCTATAAGTTGTTGTTCATCTATCTCATCGCCCTGCACCGTATATTCGTCCTTATGCTCCCCGCCGTTTAGGCCGTTATGTTTCAAGTCTGTTCACCTCCGCAACCATCTCCGGATTCGTTGCCGCCATTTGTTTCCTCATTCTTTTTAACGCTTTATGAAGCCAGGTTTTAATGGAACCTTCCGGCTTGCCCATTAAGGCGGCTATTTCAGTCAGCGTCATATCCCGGTAATATTTCAGCGTAACGACCATTCTTTGCTCCGGCGGCAATTGCTGCAGCATCATGGTCATATCAAGCCGTTCTGTCGAATGCTGCTGCATCCTATCTTCCGCTTCAGCAGACTTGTCATAAAATGAATTCGGCCATTCGACAATCATTTCACGTTTTCGTTTGCGTTTCTCATCTATACATACACGGATCAGGATGCGCATCATCCATGTTGAAAATAATTTCGGGTCGCGCAGCGATTTGCGTTTCAGCCATACACGGCATACCGTCTCCTGTATCGCTTCCAGCGCATCGCTTTCGCTTCTCATATACGAATAAGCAATCGCATACATTTGGCGTTTATCGACTTGTATCCGTTTCAGCAGCGCATCCTCATCGCCGCGCAAAGCCGCTTCGGCCAATTGGTCCCGTTCCATGCTTCACCTCCCGCCTTTTCACAATATTAGACGCACGAAACGCGAAAACGGTTTTTGCTGTTAAGCAAAATAAAAAACCGCACTCAGCCATCAAATGGCCAAGTGCGGTTTGCAATCGAAGTGGATTAAACTTCGAATACGTTTTGTTCGGATTCTTTGTCGAAGATGTGTGCTTTGTTCATGTCCAGTGCAAGCTTAACGTTTGCACCGTCACGAAGCGTCGAGCGGCCGTCAACACGAGCGATAACTGTGTCAGTGCCGATACCGTTCAGGTACAGGTACATTTCATGACCAAGGTTTTCCGCTACTTCTACGTGAGCGTTCACGATTGTGTTAGGCGATGCTTCCATGAATACCGGCTCTTCATGAAGATCTTCCGGGCGAATGCCGAGAATAACTTCTTTGCCGATGTAACCTTTGGAGCGAAGCGTAGCTGCGCGGCCTTCAGGTACAACGACGTCGATGCCGGATGCTTTAAAGCGGAGCGTACCGCCGGACTCTGTCAGCGAACCAGTGATGAAGTTCATCGAAGGAGCGCCAATAAAGCCTGCTACGAAAATGTTGATTGGGTGGTTGTACAGTTGTTCCGGCGTATCCACTTGTTGAATAAAGCCGTCTTTCATAACAACGATACGGTCGCCCATCGTCATAGCTTCGATCTGGTCATGTGTTACATAGATCGTTGTTGTTTCAAGGCGTTTTGTCAGTTTGCTGATTTCCGCGCGCATTTGACCGCGAAGTTTAGCATCCAAGTTGGAAAGAGGTTCGTCCATCAAGAATACTTGCGGTTCACGGACGATAGCGCGGCCCAAGGCAACGCGTTGGCGTTGACCACCGGACAGAGCTTTCGGTTTGCGGTCCAGCAAATGTTCGATATCAAGAATTTTAGCGGCTTCACGAACGCGTTTGTCGATGTCCGCTTTTTTGAATTTGCGAAGTTTAAGACCAAAAGCCATGTTTTGGTATACGTTCATGTGCGGATACAACGCGTAGGATTGGAATACCATCGCGATGTCGCGGTCTTTAGGAGCTACGTCGTTCACAAGACGGTCGCCGATAAACAATTTACCTTCCGAAATTTCTTCAAGACCTGCAATCATACGAAGCGTGGTCGATTTACCGCAACCGGATGGACCAACCAATACGAGAAATTCCTTATCCTTGATATCAAGGTTAACGTCAGTTACCGAAGCTTTGTCGGAACCTGGGTATTTTTTGAAGATATGTTCTAAGCGTACGCCTGCCATGTGAATGCTCCCCCTATACGAGTTATTTCGTTATGTACCTATATTAGCCCACATGTAAGCGTTTGACTATGCACAAACCTTACAAAAAAATTATATGCTTTTCGTCACTTTGTACAATAGTAATATAATTTTGACAAGTACGGCATCCCGGAACAGCCTTACATCCAGGCCTGTCTCGTTTTTCAGCTTATCCAGCCGGTAGAGCAGCGTATTGCGGTGAATATACAGCTTTTTTGCTGTCTCGCTCACATTGCAGTCGAGGGCAAAAAAAGTTTCCAGCGTCGTCAGCATCTCAGCTTCCAGAAACAAGTCCGTCCGTTTTAGCGCCTGCTCCAAAAAACGAACGCGCATATTTTCCGGAATGCTGTTTAAAATCCGCTCCAGATTCAGCATCCACGGAAGGTGGATATTAGACCCGACTTGAAATTTGCGGCCCAAGTTAATCGTTTCACGGAGCAGAATGGCCGTTTCAACCATGCCTTTGGCCGGGACAACGGGATAAGACACAGCAAGGTGGCAATCGCCGATCCATTCGCTGGTCAGCATGTCATGCAGACCGGAGCAGATCGAAGCCAGCGTATCCTCCACCGTCTCCTCCATTTCTTCCTTCAGCTCCGAGTCGGCGTCCTTGAGCAGCGAGGAAGGGCCCCAAATAAGCCATTCGCACGTATCCATCGGGATAAGCAAAATATCTTCGCCAAGGAAAGAAGTGAGCAGCTTCTCCAATTCCGCAAAAGAGGTTTGTTTCGTATTCGAATATTCGGTTATAAGCAAGAATGGGATCATTTCCGCAAAGAGCCTTCCGCCGTTGGTCAAATGGTCGGGAAGCGAAAAAACCGGCTCTTCCGCACGCAGCTGCGCAAGCAGCCATTCGCTGATTTTAAGCGCAGCGGACTCCGTCTCCGATACGGATTTCTTTTTCGACACTTTGCTGGCGTACAAGCGGATCGTCCAGCTGATCAATTCCTTTTCCGTTTCGTTCAAATCAGCTTGCTGCACTTCCAGTGCATCAATCACATCCGGATGGACTTGAACGACAAACCGGATCGTTTCATCCCGTTCTAGCCGTTGTCCTTCCGCGGGAGCCGAGTATTGCGCACTCGCTTCAATAGACAGGTCGTTCCATACCGCCAGCGGAAAAGTGACAATACGAATAGGACGGTTTAAAATGCTCTGCAGCGGCTGCAGCCACTCTGTCGTGCTGGTCATAACCATGCTCCTATCTCCCGCTCTCAACCACCGAGCGTTTTTCGTCATTGTACCATAGAGCGGGGAGAAGTTCAGCCTGTTGTAAGCAGCAGCAAAATCGACAGCAGTGAAAACAAGGCCGCAATTAAATAAAGAAACGATACTGTCTGCACCTGATTAAGCCCCCAGCGCATTAACGTATGATGCGTATGCATTTTATCCGCTACATGCAGCCCTTTGCCGGCGATCAGGCGCCGGATCATCACAATGGCCGTATCCATAATCGGCAGGCCAAGCGCCAGCAGCGGAACAAGCACCGTGACGAAAGTTGCCTTTTTAAACGCGCCGTCAACCGCCACAACCGCTAGCGTATAACCTAAAAAAGTCGCCCCAGCGTCTCCCATAAAAATCCGCGCCGGATAAAAGTTATATGCCAAAAACCCGATGCTTGCTCCTCCAAGGCTTGCCGCTACCAGCGCCGTATCATTTTGCCCCTTCACCAGTGCGGCGATAAGCAGCGTAAAAGCGGCTAATGTACAGACGCCGGATGCAAGTCCGTCCACACCGTCAATAAAGTTGATCATATTGATGAGAGCAAATATCCAGAAGAACGTTGCTATCGCCGAAACCCATTCCGGAAAGCTGATATATATGCCCGAAGCCGGGTTGCGTATACCCATGATTTGAATATCGTAAATTAAAGGGAAAGCCGCCACCGCGGCATAAAAAATGACTCGAGGCCAAACGGGGAAATCGCGTCCTTTGGACTTGAATGCGTCGTCCATTAAACCGATAATAACGAGCACGCCGCCGCCAATCAATATCGTAATGCTAAGCGGCTCCAGGCCAAGAAAACTGACGATGGCGATACAGCAGCTTAAATAAATGGCCGTACCGCCCATAAGCGGAATCGGTTTGCGGTGGATTTTGCGCTTATTGGGCTGGTCTACAAAGCCAAGCTTTAGCGCCAGCGAGCGAAATAACGGCACGAATAATACGGATAATACCAAGCTGCATATTGCCGCCAACCAATAGATCATGATGTACTCGCCCCTTTTGAATTCATGTTCACATTGTTCCCTTTTATCGTTAAAATACAAGAGAAAGAAGCAATAATATCATTTGACGGAATGACAAAATTTGTGTTAGGATCAATTCATAGTTATTTCATCGGATTAGTATAAAAATAGGAGTGTGCAAACCATGTCCAAAGCCGTCATTATTTCCGGCAGTCCAAATGCCAGCTCCCGCCTGAATGGACTTATTCAGTATGTGGAGCAACAGTTGTCCGACTTCAATATTTCGGTTGAACTCATCACAGTAGCTTCATTGCCGCCGGAGGATCTGATCTACACAAATTTCAGCAGTCCTGCCATTGTTGCGGCCAACCAGCTGGTCGCTGAAGCAGATGCCGTCATTATTGCAAGTCCGGTATACAAAGCTTCATATACAGGCGTGCTTAAAACATTTATCGATCTGATCCCGGAAAAAGGATTTGCTGGCAAGGTTATTGCACCGCTGTTTATTGGCGGCTCCAGCGCCCATCTGCTGTCGATGGACTATTCGCTTAAACCGGTGGCTTCCGCACTCGGAGCGCGAATATTCGCTAGCGGCGTATATGCCATTGATAAACAAATTGAACGGACGACTTCGGATGACGGGCAATTTCTGTTTAACGTACAGGAAGAATTAAAAGACCGGCTTCATGCGACAGCCGCCGAAATTGCAGAAGAACTCCGGCTGCGCAGCAAATAAATACGATTTTAACGACTGCTTCTATTCATTATTGTCTCTTCAAACAGCAAAGCAATGGAATAACTGCACTTCCGCATTTATTGATTCAATTATCAAACATAAACGCCGGCCTGCCACAAGTAATTGATTAGGCAGACCGGCGTTTATTTGTTTTCATGAAATCATCGCCGATAAATAAATCGCAATAAAATAAAAAAACCGGATGCTATACAGCAACCGGATTGGTTTACGTATTATGTTGGTAAAAATGGTGAGCCATGAAGGACTCGAACCTTCGACACCCTGATTAAAAGTCAGGTGCTCTACCAACTGAGCTAATGGCTCTCAATAAAATTAATGGTGGAGGGCGATGGATTCGAACCACCGAACTCAGAGAGAGCAGATTTACAGTCTGCCGTGTTTAGCCACTTCACTAGCCCTCCACAATATGCATTTCACGCGCCATTAACGCTTAGAAATGAATGGTGGCTCGGGACGGAATCGAACCGCCGACACGAGGATTTTCAGTCCTCTGCTCTACCGACTGAGCTACCGAGCCATTCTTGAACTATAATTGCGCATTTTTCCCGATTAAAGAAAAAATGGCGGAGCTGACGGGATTCGAACCCGCGGTCTCCTGCGTGACAGGCAGGCATGTTAGGCCTCTACACCACAGCTCCGTATTGTAATGGTGGAGGGTGAGGGGATCGAACCCCCGACCCTCTGCTTGTAAGGCAGATGCTCTCCCAGCTGAGCTAACCCTCCAGGGAATGTATGGTAGCGGCAGAGGGGATCGAACCCCCGACCTCACGGGTATGAACCGTACGCTCTAGCCAGCTGAGCTATGCCGCCACGCTTGTCCCCAATTCGGGGATCATAAATCAGGAAATGGCATCGCCAAATGCCAAGTTCCAAGTTTACCTTAGTCATACACTTGGTATGTTCTACAGTAAATTTGCAACCCTGAAAACTGGATGCGAAAGGTGATGCAATGTACTTTAGCTTGATTTAGGATAAGCCCTCGACCGATTAGTATTCGTCAGCTGCACGCATTGCTGCGCTTCCACCCCGAACCTATCCACCTCGTCGTCTACAAGGGGTCTTACATACTGGGAAATCTCATCTTGAGGGGGCTTCACGCTTAGATGCTTTCAGCGCTTATCCCGTCCGTACATAGCTACCCAGCGGTGCTCCTGGCGGAACAACTGGTACACCAGCGGTACGTCCATCCCGGTCCTCTCGTACTAAGGACAGCTCCTCTCAAATTTCCTACGCCCACGACAGATAGGGACCGAACTGTCTCACGACGTTCTGAACCCAGCTCGCGTACCGCTTTAATGGGCGAACAGCCCAACCCTTGGGACCTACTTCAGCCCCAGGATGCGATGAGCCGACATCGAGGTGCCAAACCTCCCCGTCGATGTGGACTCTTGGGGGAGATAAGCCTGTTATCCCCAGGGTAGCTTTTATCCGTTGAGCGATGGCCCTTCCATGCGGTACCACCGGATCACTAAGCCCGACTTTCGTCCCTGCTCGACTTGTTGGTCTCGCAGTCAAGCTCCCTTATGCCTTTGCACTCTCCGAATGATTTCCAACCATTCTGAGGGAACCTTTGGGCGCCTCCGTTACTTTTTAGGAGGCGACCGCCCCAGTCAAACTGCCCGCCTGACACGGTCCCCCTACCGGATTCACGGTAGCGGGTTAGAACTCCGATACGATCAGGGTGGTATCCCAACGTCGCCTCCACACAAGCTGGCGCTCATGCTTCCCAGGCTCCCACCTATCCTGTACAGATCGTACCAAAGTCCAATATCAAGCTGCAGTAAAGCTCCATGGGGTCTTTCCGTCTTGTCGCGGGTAACCTGCATCTTCACAGGTATTAAAATTTCACCGGATCTCTCGTTGAGACAGCGCCCAAGTCGTTACGCCATTCGTGCGGGTCAGAATTTACCTGACAAGGAATTTCGCTACCTTAGGACCGTTATAGTTACGGCCGCCGTTTACTGGGGCTTCGGTTCACAGCTTCGGGACTACTCCCTAACCGCTCCCCTTAACCTTCCAGCACCGGGCAGGCGTCAGCCCGTATACTTCGCCTTGCGGCTTCGCACAGACCTGTGTTTTTGCTAAACAGTCGCTTGGGCCTTTTCACTGCGGCCCCTCGGGCTATTCACCCTACCGAGGCACCCCTTCTCCCGAAGTTACGGGGTCATTTTGCCGAGTTCCTTAACGAGAGTTACTCCGCGCGCCTTAGCATGCTCTGCTCGCCTACCTGTGTCGGTTTGCGGTACGGGCACCTTCACCTGGCTAGAGGCTTTTCTCGGCAGCCGGAGATCATGACCTTCGGTACTCTAAATTTCCCTCCCCATCACAGCCCAGCCTTTCGATGTGCGGATTTGCCTACACATCAGCCTCACTGCTTGGACGGACTATTCCATCAGTCCGCGTCACTACCCTTCTGCGTCACCCCATTGCTCATAACGGTTTACGGTGGTACAGGAATTTCAACCTGTTGTCCTTCCACTACGCCTTTCGGCCTCGCGTTAGGTCCCGACTTACCCTGAGCGGACGAGCCTTCCTCAGGAAACCTTAGGCTTTCGGCGGACAAGATTCTCACTTGTCTTTTCGTTACTCATACCGGCATTCTCACTTGTATACTGTCCACCAGTCCTTACGGTCTGACTTCAACCTATATACAACGCTCCCCTACCCCTAACACTTCTTAAAAGTGTAAGCCATAGCTTCGGTGGTGTGTTTAGCCCCGTTACATTTTCGGCGCAGAGTCACTCGACCAGTGAGCTATTACGCACTCTTTAAATGGTGGCTGCTTCTAAGCCAACATCCTGGTTGTCTTTGCAACTCCACATCCTTTCCCACTTAACACACACTTGGGGACCTTAGCT